>OMXL01000002.1 GCA_900314985.1 uncultured Prevotellaceae bacterium
GAATATCGCCATCTTCGACGCCGACGGCACAAAGGTAAAGACGGTAGCGCAGAAAGAAGGAGATGCCAGCTACGGCACCGTCGCCCTGACACTCGCTGCCGGGACATACCAACTTGTGGTCATCGCCCACAATGGTGAAGGCTCTGCCACGATTACCTCGACGGAAAAGGTGACGTTCCCCAACAACAAAGTGACGGACACCTTTTATTATTATGGCGACCTGGTCGTGACAGATTCCAAGCAATCGTATGACCTCACGCTGACCCGTGCTGTCGCCATGTTCCGCTTAGTGCTGACCGACGAAGAAATTCCGTCCACGGTGACAAAGTTCAAATTCTACTACGTTGGCGGTTCCTCGACCTTTAGCCCAAAAGAAGGCTACGGCTGCGTAAACTCGAAGCAGACCGAAATCCGTACCGTCGCCGACGGCGTGACCACCTTCGACATCTTCACCCTGCCGCACACCGAGGATGACGTGTTGACGAAGCTCACCGTCACCGCCCTCGATGCCAACGACAACACCGTGAAGGAGCGCATTTTCGAGAACGTCCCCGTCACCCGCAACCAGATTACCCGCTACACAGGCAGTTTTTTCGGTAGTGGCGGCAGCGGCCAGACCTCCGACGGCACCTTCCGCCTCACCGCCGATCCCGACTGGGACAGCGTGAACGGCTATACGTTCTGATTTCTATCAACTTCGAGAGCCGAGGCTCACCGCCCCGGCTCTCGTTAGCGATAGATGTACCAATCTCTATCCCAGATGCACGTTACCCGTTATGAGCAGGACAATCATTACGATTGAGATGGCAGAACTGGTACAGAACAGGGCAAACAGCCAATAGGACACCCTTTCGGTAAACCATATCCCATTGCGCGACAATACGTTCGACAGGTCGTTGCAGAAGTTGTTGAGCATCCTTTGCTCCGTGTTCTCAGATTGAGTGAACACGTTGCGAAGCTCCGCCAGGAAGTCCTCCTGAGCCTTCTTCTCATCATTGCAAAAGCCGTCGAGATAGTTCTTCACAAGGTTAGAGTAGAGCGCCAGGATCCTGTTCAGGCTCTCCTTCGACTCCTGCGTCCATTCGTTCTGATACGTCGCGGTCATCATCTCTTCAAGACCAGCGTGAAAGGCCTTCACCATACGCTCGGTCTCACCGACGAAACCTGCAATGGTGTCACAGGTGGTTTTCAACTCATGCTTGCCGTTCTCTATCAGCCGCAAGCCATCCTTTACCGTCAGGAGTTCCGCGCCAACCTTGTCGAGCATCTCGTCAAGCGTCGCCAACTCATTCTTAAACTCTTCCTTCTTTTCAACCTTTTGGTCGAGCTCATTCATTTTGGCCTCCAGATCGAGGCCAGATTTTACAAATCTATTCTTCATTTTTTCAACTTTATATATTTACCAGTGAATACCACGCGAGCGGCGTTTGTGCATGCCGAAGGCCTTCTGAGCACAGCGGTGAGCCCATGCAATATCGTCCTCATCTTCCTTTCTTCCCCAGCCGGATTCTGGTGCATTTCCTCCACCACCACAAGACTCCGAAATCTCCGTAGCTGCATCTACATAGTTCGCAAACAGCAGCAGAGCCGTATGCTGGACGTCGGTGAGGGTTGACCAGAGCACATCATCAGGCAGAGCCATCTCTTTCATCAGTACATCGTCAGCCTTTTCAGTGATGTCAACAGCATAGTTCCTGCCGTTCCATTCGATGTCGTGGTGAACCATGACAGGCTGCTGTTTCGTTGACTCTGACATTGTGGGACGCAACGGCATCTGTTTGGGCGATGACTGTTGCTTCGGCTGCGTAACTTTTGCTGTAACAGATGCGAAAGGACGGGTTATAGGTTGTGGCTTCTTCGGAACCATTGTCTGAGCATGAATGCTCTTGTCCTGATGCAGTTTCTCCCAAGTCGCTCTTAGCCTCGACGGAGTGAGACTTCGTTTGTGGCCCAATAGGGTGGACTTGTATGTGGAGTTTCCTTTTTTGAGGGAGTATCCACGAACCTTGCCAATACTGTCACGTATGACGTTGACCCCATAGCCCTTTGCTTTCAGCTTCGCCTCGTAGGTATTGAAGTCGAAAGAGTCCATTTCCTTCAGTGCCTCGATACAGGCATTGGTTATCTCGTCGATGTTCCATTCTCGCTTGGCCATCGATTGAACCCACCCACGCTGCTCGTTGATTATGTTCGCAGCCATTGTGGCCCGCTTGCCAATCATGTACTCGTTGTTTACGTTGCCGTCCATGTCGATACGGTTGGCATTGATATGAAGGTGGAGTATTTGGCTCTTGCTGTCGTGGTGAAGTGATACGACGTACTGACTGTTGGCAAGGTGAGTATGCGGGTCGTCGTCTTGCCTGTCCGGGCGCTTGAGACAGACGGCATCGAACTCGCGGATGAAGTCATCTGCGAGTTTCTGCCAGTCTGCCATCGTCCACCCTTTCGTCTCTTCCTTGGCTGGGGACAATTCTATTCGTATCGAGGTATTCTTGATGCGGCGATGTCCCTGCAACTTCTCCTTGAATTGAGCCTGATGGAGCATCATCCTCGACCATATCGACGAGGTGGTGAGTCCTTCAGGCAGGTGACCAACCTTCACAATCTCAGCCAGTTCCTTGTCGGCTGAGTATCTGACGGCATTACTGCCGTGTGTGATGTTATCCGCTTTAGCAATCATGGCTGTGTAAGTTTTAGTCCTTCATCTGCTCAAGAATAGTGTCCCACTGTTCAATGATGTTGTTGATGGCCAGGATCCACTCGCGCATGAAATCAGGGTCGTTGAAGTAATTCCTGATCTGCTCCTGCGTCTTACCCTTCAAGGCACTGCGGATATGGACCAAGTCACCACGAGCATCAGAGAGGCTCTTGTATGCCTCAATCTCACGTTCAGTAAGATGCAGCTTCGGTTCATTACCGATAAAGCGCTTACGGCTATACTCACTTACAGACAAGCCACAGGCTTCTGCATTCTTCAGCCCTATGGCATACTCTTCATCGTTGACACGGAAGTCAACGTGGCGGTCGCGATTGGCGACCTTTTCAATCTTGTTATTCAGTTTCATGTTTCCAAATTTACGTTCAATCGTTTTCTATTTTTTGTGGTCAGCCCAATGCGAGCTTGCGAGCGTTCAAGAATCCAAACGGAAGTACAAAAGGGTGCGCCCTTTTTGTACGACATTGGAACTTCTTGCAATATGGAACGTTTCGTTGTGTACGACATTCCACAATGCTTTCGGCACAGTGTCTGCTACGCATGAACTGACGGTTTCGCTTTACTTGGGCATCTCGTTAAGTTCGTCTATCACCTTGTGCCTAATGCTGTGGTATTGTGGAGCTGGAGGCAGTTGGTTATCAGACTGGTCAGTTCCGTTGCTTGTTGGCTCTTGCGCCTTCATGGACGCTTGTCCTTGACGTGAAGGTTGCTGGGACATAGAGTGCGGAGTCACAAGTCGCTGTTGGTTGGGGATATTCCCATCCTGCACATCAGCAGACTTCTTTCCTGACGGTGCGGGTTCCTCTGCAGTGTCGCCTGCATTGCCATCGGCATTAACAGGTACATTGACGGGTGCGGAATTACCTTCTTGGAAACGATCCTTCATCGGAATATAATAGGGATTGACAACCATCTGCCCGTTGATATACAAGGCAGAGATGCACAGCAGGGTATGAATGCTGGTGCGGTTGTTCTGCGTAGTTGAGACAATACCCAACTCGTTCATTGTGTCGAGAACTCGGGAAACAGTTTTGCGATCACACTTCCACAGACGGGATAGTTCAACCTCGGACATGACAAGTTGGCCAACATTAAGGTTAGCGGAAAAGCCCTTCTTCTCATATGTGCGGTTCTCAGTAGATGCCAGTTCAACGAGTGACATCAGGGCTTTCATGCGGTCGATGCCGTACTTGCTTGTTGCAAGGAATCTCGCCTGACTCTCAGACAGGACGAGACAATAGAATGTTTCTTTTTTCATGTTTATGTTATTTTCAATTTACTCAGCTATGTTTTGAATACTTACTCTGCTGTTCACCTGAACGGGATACTGGTTCCTGTTCTTTGTCCTCATAGTACATGACAGACATTACGCGGTTCTTCCTTATTCATTCCAGAATGTCCGCTTTCTCGAAGTAGATCATCTTGCCGTTTGGCCGATAGAAAGGGATACTCCTGTCGGATGTCATTTTGTAGAGTGAACTGCGGGCTATGTCCATGAAGCGGGCTGCCTCTTCCACTGATAATACTTCCTTGGCATTATCAAGGATGTCCTCCACAGCGTCCATGCGCTTCTGGAGTTCTTCAATCTGCCTTTGTAGGCGGCTGTCCTTTCGGACGTTTTTTTGCTGTGACATAATTCGTCTATTTTAGTCTTTTGTTTATCTTTGTGGCTGTCGGATGGCTACTGCCAACCTTATTTCGATTTGTAACAATCGGAAAACTGGGCACAAAGGTATATCAAAGCATTCAGACAGGGAGCCTGTGAAAATTTTAATTCATTTTTTAACACTATCCAAAACAGTATGAGGACAAAAGGAACTTGTGAGGCATTGGCAGTGGTGTCTTCAGCAAAAAAATCCACATTCCATTACCATCAATCATAGTTGTCATCTGACCATTTCCTGTTTCAAAATCAAAGACCATATGAGAAATAGTTCCCCCCACATTATTTATATAAGGACACCTGCTGGCATCAGGTTGAGGATGGCGTTTATAATCTTGTCGGAACTTCTCAAATGTTAAATTTTAAAATATAATTTTCTCATACGACCAGTCTCGTCCAGATGTGTTACCTTTGTCGCCAAATTAATAAATCAACACAAAAATTATACAGACAATGGAAGTTATATCAATTGAACGCAGCACCTACGAGGAGCTGCTGACAAGCTTCAACAGCTTCGTCGCACAGATGAAGGGGATGGTCAGCAGAGGCAACGACAAAAAGTTGGACGATTGGCTTGACAATCAGGACGTGTGCCAGATACTGAACATCAGTCCGAGAACATTACAGACGCTCCGTGACAACGGGACCTTGGCCTTCTCCCAAATCAACCACAAGGTTTACTACAAGCCCGAGGACGTAAAGAAGATTCTCTCTGTAGTAGAGGACAGGAAGAAATCTCAGTGTATGAACTTAAAGCGATGTGCCTATGAACGAACTGATCATGCCGCATAATGTGGGAGTGAAGAATGTGCTGGATAGCATGAAAGAGGTACTTGCGCTTTACAAGAAGGTTACCGGCAATTATCGTCCAATGCTCGATGGAGAACGATACCTGACGGATAGAGAGGTTTCGGAGATTTTGAAGGTCAGTCGACGGACATTGCAGGAGTATCGTAACGATGGCATCATACCTTATATCCTGTTGGGTGGCAAGGTACTTTATCGTGAGCGGGACCTGGAAGAACTATTGGAAAAATGCTATCATCCAGCCTATCGGATAACGGACAAGTGATATTCCAGCTAGAGTGATTCCCCTTCTCAATGGCAGTAGAAGCAGAAAGACGGAAAACTGAAATCAATCAGTGTCTCCGTCTTTCTGTTTTTTATGATGTGCTATTCCGTCCGTCGCTCATCCCCTCTGCTGATGCTTTGAAAGAGCATGGGCTTGAAACGGGCGGGGCTTGTGTGGGAAAATACGCTCGGAGCCTGTGGAGAGGAAGATTTTCCATGCAAGTATCGCCCGTTTCGTATAAAGCCCGTGCTACCTTTGCATCGGCAGAGGGATGAAGTGGACGGAAGGGTATTATGTACCATCTGATCGCTTTATTCTATCGAATGCCTTATACATCTATGAATAATACAAAACTCATAAAAAAGTAGCATAACATTTTGTTGTATCCAAAGAAATGATTACCTTTGCACTCGATGATGAGTCATAAATGGTTGCAGGCTCAGCGTCAGGTGTTCTTTGATGCAGTTTATAGCAGAATGTGGAATTGAGTACGGTTGCCAATTCGTAACCCGGATTTTCCTCAAATCCCCAGACTGCCTTTATCTAAAGAAAAGCTGAGAATTCGTACAAAGTTACGAAAAGTCAAGCACAATACAAAGAAACTTGTTTCTTTTTTGCCAAAAAATATGCCGCCACCACAAAATGGTGACGGCAGTAAAATGAAATTCTACAAAGTTCTTAGAAGCTGACGGTGCGCCATTCAGCCTTTCCCTGCTTTTCTGTACCCATGCGGACAAGTGCAAAATTTCTCACGTTCTGGGGTACGTTCTTCACCGTGATGGTAGCCTTCACAGCGATACCACTGATCAGTTCGACATTGGCCTTGGGGGCTATCGTACATTCGTAAGAATTACCCTCAGTATCCACCGCTCTGATATTGGTAAACTCGATGGTGACATCGTCGTCCTTCTCGTTCTCAAAGGTGGCAGCAAACAGCAGGTCAGCATCTTTGCGAGCAGCCGTCTGCAGCGTACAACTCATACTCTCGATGGTACATGTGGTTTTGTCCACAGTAACTTTGAATGGGCCATTGGTAATACCATCCCACATCTCTTTTCCTGTCTGTTCGGCAGCCTTACCGATGTCTTTACCAACACCTTCAGCAAGTTTACCTAACTGCTTAAAGAACTGAGCATGAGACTGTTGCGGAACCATCAGAAACATTCCACAAACTAAGGCCATAAAAATCTTTTTCATATCGTTTTCGCTTTAGGGGGTTACCATTCTAAGTGCAAAGTTAGCAGAAAAAACATAAAAAACAAAATTTTTTTGTTATTTTTATTCGTCATAATGTCATTTATTGTTACCTTTGTAGCCAGATTAATATTATACAAACCTATTAACAAGTATTATTTATTATGAGAGTAATTATTGAGCCCGACTATCAGAAGATGTCACAATGGGCTGCTGAACACGTCATTGAGCGCATCAACGCTTTCAAGCCCACCAAGGAGAAACCATTCGTATTAGGTCTGCCTACAGGTTCTTCACCTGAGGGAATGTATGCCTGCTTAGTAAAGGCTAACAAGGAAGGCCGCGTGTCGTTCAAGAACGTGCTGACGTTCAACATGGACGAGTATGTTAACCTGCCTGAGGAGCACCCTGAGAGCTACCACTCTTTCATGGCTCGCAACCTGTTTAACCACATCGACTGCCCCAAGGAGAACATCCATATTCTCAACGGCAACGCCAAGGACCTGGCTGCCGAGTGTGCCCACTACGAGGAGATGATTCGTGAGGCCGGTGGCATCGACCTGTTCATTGGCGGTATCGGTCCTGACGGCCACATCGCCTTCAACGAGCCCTACAGCTCACTGACCAGCCGTACACGTGTGAAGACGCTGACCACCGACACCATCATTGCCAACAGCCGCTTCTTCGACAACGACGTCAACAAGGTGCCCAAGCTGGCGCTGACCGTTGGTGTAGGTACTGTGATGGACGCCAAGGAGGTGATGATTCTGGTCAACGGCCACCACAAGGCTCGCGCTTTGAAGGCTGCCGTCGAGGGTGCTGTAACCCATGAGTGGACCATCTCTGCCCTGCAGATGCATCAGCACGGCATTATCGTGGCTGACGAGCCTGCTACCGACGAGTTGAAGGTGGCTACCTACAAGTACTTCAAGGATATCGAGAAGGACAATCTGTAAGATGTAAGATGTCTGATGTAAGATGTCTGATGTAAGATAACAAAAAACTTCCAGCCTGATGGTTGGAAGTTTTTTATTTCTTAAGTTTAAAGGAATTTTCGATACTTGAGAGTTCGGCAGAGAACGCTTTGTCTACCTTCAGGCGCTGCTCAACCGTAGAACAGCTATGGATAACGGTAGAGTGGTCGCGGCCACCAATCAGCTGTCCGATGCGCGATGCAGGCATCTTGGTATATTTCTGAGCGAAGTACATCGATATCTGGCGAACCATCACATAGTCGCGCTTGCGGCTCTTGCTGAAGACGTTCTGCTGCTGCACATGATAGTGGTTGCAGACCTTCTCCAGGATATCGTCCACGGTCAGCGGCTTGTTGTCAATCTTCACAGCGCGCTTGACGACACGCTCTGCCAGCATCATATCTACATTCGTATTGTAAACAATAGAATAGGTCAGCAGCGAATTGATGACGCCCTCCAAGTCGCGCACGCTACCATTGGCCGTCTCAGCGATAAACGCAATGACATCGGCAGGAATGGTCAGACCGTCACGACGACACTTGGCATTGAGGATGTCGACGCACAACTGCACGTTGGGCTTCTCCAACTCGGCAATCAGACCTGACGAGAAGCGTGTCAGCATACGGTCGGGCAACCATCCTAAATCTACTGGGGGACGATCGCTGGCCAGGATAATCTGCTTGCCCAGACGTGACAGGTGGTCAAAGATGTGGAAGAACGTAGCGACGGTCTTCTCGGCAGTGGCCCACTCCTGTACGTCGTCGACTATCAGCACATCGATGCTCTGATAGAAGTTGATGAAGTCGTTGACCGTATTCTTGCGACTGGCATCGGTAAACTGCACCTGGAAAAGACGTGCCGACACATACAGCACACGCTTATGGTGGTACATCTCCTTGCAGCGCACACCAATGGCATTGATCAGGTGCGTCTTACCACAACCTGACGGTCCATAGACGAAGAAGGGGTTAAACGTTGTCTTACCCGGATGTTCTGCAATTGACAGACCCACGGTACGTGGCAACTTATTGCTGTCACCCTCGATATAGTTATGGAAGGTCTTGTGGATATCCAGCTGCGGATTCAGATCGTGACTGACTGCGTCCAGCGTCGTGGGCGACTTGTTGCCACGGGTCGTAGCGGGAGCAGGCTCCACACTAGTAGGCTCCTCACCCTCCACAACGGTGTTGATGCCGTGCTGCTTATCGGTAACGACACGATACTTCAGCTGTACATTCTGGCCGAAGCAACGGGTCAGCACCTTGCTCAGCAAGTTCACATAGTACTGCTCCAAATATTCGTACACGTACATACTTGGTACCTGTACGAGCAAGGTCTGAAAATCCTCATCGTATTTCTCGAATACGATGGGCTCGAACCATGCTTTATATTGCTGCTCTGTGACGTTATCCTTAATCAGGCTAAGGCAGTTGTCCCAAAGCGCCTTTGGATTATTTACCATGCGGCGTTACTGTTATTTTATTTCACAAAAAGACGTATTTGTTTGTCTCTGGTTATTGTTTTCGATTGCAAAGGTCGCAATTTTTTTTCAAACAAACAAATCCGCGTTTTTTATACCTTCCAAGAAAAGAATGCGTAATTCGCTCATATTTCGTGCGTTAACCTCTTTTTAATACTTTTTATCTATCCGAAGCCTTGCAAAAATACATCTAATTGGTTTTCAACGTTTTAACAAATGCATGCACACCATTCAAGTGATGTACATGCATTATTTCTAAAGCGTTCCAAACGCGTGATATATCAAGTACTTCTAACGTTTCAGTAGAAAGAATTTCTTCTAGCTGTCTTATTTAGACAAATTAAAAATTGCAAACTTTTTACTTGTCCTTTTTGCCAAAGATAGAGAAGTGCACATATCGCTTCGGGTGTGCCTTCAGGTCTGTCAGCAGAGAGTCGGCACTGGCAGCCGTGGCGTTCAGGTTATTATAGAGCGACTTGTCGCGCATCAGCAGGCCCAGCGTACCTTCGTTGCTGTTCAGTCGCTGTGTCATCTGCTCCACATTGGCCAGTGTCTGGTTCACCTTACCATTCATGGCCTCCACATCTATCTGCGACAGGTTGTGCGTCAGCTGCTGGGTGTTATCCAGCACGCCATTGACCTTGGTCAGCGTGGTAGGCACCTCGCGGTTCAGCGAAGCCGACAGCAGTTTCAGCTCCTGACTGGTGGCATTCAGATTGCCCGTCATGCCTTCCACGTTATGCAGCGTGTTGCGCAGGGCGGGGTCGGCCAACAGCGTGTTAAGACTGGTCATAATGCTATCCAGCTTCGGAGCAATGTCCAAGATGAGGGGCATGATCTCGCCCACCTTGCTCATGATTCCGACCTCCATACCACCACTAATGGTATCGCCGACGGCAATCATGTGCAGCGGATCGTCAGCCAACACCAGGTTAATCTTGATATTGCCCAGCAGGTCGCTGGCCAACTCAGCACGTGAACCGACGGGCACACGCATCTCCTTGTTCAGACCCACCTCGGCAACAATCTTTCCGTGAGGGTCGTAGTCGTAATCGAGGGCCTTCACCACGCCCACACGGTAGCCATTGGCATAGACGGGCGACGACACCGCCAGTCCTGTAGCATCGGTGAATGCCACATACATCGTATTGTCACTAGAGAAGACACTCAGGCCTTTCAGAAACTGCAGTCCAACGAACAGCACAACGATACCCAGTACCGCAACCAGTCCAATCTTTATTTCCTTCGTAAATTTCATATCTGTCGTTTCTTTACTTTTTTAGCTTATTCTTCTTAAATTCCGCTATCGCCTGGCGCACATCGGTCTTCTGTCCGTCCTTGAAGGCGATGATGAATGCCTGTGGGAACTTCTCGAGCAGCGACTTGCGCAACTGATAGATTTCGTTATAGTCGGTCGAGGCGCCTACGGTAAACTTATACAGGCCGCCCTCTTCGTAGCAGTCGGTACCCTCCTGCCCTTTCAGCTGGGGCGACGAGGGTGTCAGCTTAGAACTGCTAGCCAAGATCTGCACCTTGAAGACGGGCGCAGAGGAAGATGCTACAGCAACCGCAGGCTTAGCGGGTTCAGCGGGCTTAGCGGGCTTGGCAGGTTCAGCGGGTTCGATGGGCTTAGTAGGCTCAGTGGGCTTAATGGGCTCGATGGGCTCGGCGGGCTTTTCAGCGACAACGGTGTCCACCTTCTCTTCTGCCTCCTTCTTTTTGCGCTTATCCTTCTTGCTCTCCTTCTTCTCTTCCTGTTTGGTCTCTTGCTTCACAGCCTCTGGTACCACCGAAGGAATCTTCACCTCCTCTTGCGGTTCTGCCTTGTAGGGCACACTCACATTGGTGTCGTACTTGCGCTTGTAGTCTACAAAGGCCTGATAGATGCCACGCCCCAACTCGCTGACACCAGTAGCGGAGTTCAGATACTGCTCCTCGTCGGGGGTAGAGATAAAGCCGAGCTCTATCAGACAGCTGGGCATCGACGTCTCTCGCAGCACCAGGAATCCTGCCTGCTTGACGCCCTTGTTCTGTCGACCGGCAGCCGCACAGGTGCGACGCTGCACAAACTTGGCCAGTTCTACGCTCTGTGCCATATTATGGTCTTGCATGAATTCAAACATGATATAGCTCTCTGACGAGTTGGGGTCGAAGCCCTGGTAGCGCTGCTTATAGTCCTTCTCATAGAGGATTACCTCGTTCTCACGCTTAGCCACGGCAAGGTTGTCGGCAGCACGGTGCATACCTAACGTATAGGTCTCCAAACCGCGCGAGATATGTCCCTTGGGCAGTGCGTTGGTATGGATGGAGATAAACAGGTCGGCCTTGTTCTTGTTGGCAATGTCGGCACGCGTATGCAGAGGAATAAACACGTCCGTCTTGCGGGTGTATATCACCTTCACGTCAGGACAGTTCTGTTCCACCAGTTTACCGAAGGCCAGCGCCACATTCAGGTTG
This sequence comes from uncultured Prevotellaceae bacterium, assembly GCA_900314985.1. Taxonomy (GTDB): domain Bacteria; phylum Bacteroidota; class Bacteroidia; order Bacteroidales; family Bacteroidaceae; genus Prevotella. The sequence goes on from OMXL01000002.1 coordinate 11,557, forward strand.
ATAGTCTTCTCCTTGGTAATCTTGCCCACTGCGCCAGCGTCATTGCCACCGTGTCCGGCATCAATGACCAGCGTAAACCGTTTGTTGGCAGCAACAACGCTCACTGCCACACACATCATTAATATATATACGTATAATCTTTTCACTATTCTCTATTCTCTATTCACTAGCGCGCAGCGCGCATATTTCCACACTCGCTCCCTTACAGTCAGCCCCCATCGGCGGGTTACACTTCGTGATGCGAATGCTGAGGGCATCAACCATGGGGAATGTCTGCAGCACGCACTGTGCTATTCTTCCTGCCACATGCTCCAAGAGTTTGGAGGGCTGTGCCATCTCGCGGGCCACCACCTCATAGAGTGCTGCGTAGTTCACCGTATCAGCGACGTCGTCACTGGCTACTGCGCGACTCAGGTCTGCCTCTACATGGAGCGATACCAAGTATTCACCGCCCACACGCCGTTCCTGCTCCATCACACCATGGTAGGCATAGAAGCGCAGGTCGTGCAACTGGATGCTACTCTGCGTTATCGTCATTCTCGACAACTTCTGTTCCATCACCCAGATACTTCTTCAGGGCACGCTCCACGCCGTTCTTCCATGTATTGATGCTCTCCGACTGCAGCTGCAGCGACGAGACGAGCTTGATGACATGTTCGATAGGCATGCGGTAGCGCAACACACCACTGATAAGCTTGGCATAGTTCCAGTATTCCGGATTGAACTTCTCCGACAAGCCCTCTACGGTAATCTTGTAGCCACGGGTATTCTCAAACTGGAAGTCATAGCGCTTCGTACCGTCGGCATTGACCTGCTTGATAATCTTACCCTTAGTGACCGACTTCGGCAGGAGAATTCCCTCCTCGTCGTCTTGCAGACCCGTAAAGATTTCATAGGGATAGCCGTTGAGCAGACCAACCAGCGCCACCCACTTATCCTTATTATTCTGGAAGCGCACCACGTCACACTCCAACTCCTTCGGACGGATTTCCGTCACCTCAGGGCGCTGGTTCATGGCAGCATCCTTGACAGCAGCATCGGCCGCTGCAGTCACCAACTGCTGTTCGTCGGCAGTCAGCGCACCCAGCATCTTTTCCAACAACTGCTGGACCTGCTGTTCTGTCAACGGGGTTTCCGTGTGCTGGCTGGCGGCTGCCATACGGTGGGTCAGACGCTCCACCAGCGTCACTTTCATTTCTGTCATAGTAATCAATAAACGTTTATCGCTTGCAAAGTTACGAATAAGTGAGCGAAAATCAAAATTTTCTTTTGATTTTCTGAACGAAAGTAGCTTCGAACGTAGTTCAAAGTTACAAAGAAGTTTCCATTTTTGGACAACTTTCACTATTAAATTTACCAAAATGTTTTCCATTTTGGTTATTTCTTTGTATTTTTGCACCATGAAAAATCTATTGACACGGCGAACCATCCGCCAATATAGCGAGCGCGAAGTGACCGAAACGCTCCTCAACCGCCTCCTCTCTGAGGCCAGTCGCACACAGACCATGGGCAACCTGCAGCTCTACAGCGTCGTCGTTACCCGCGACCGTGAGATGAAGCAGCGCCTGGCTCCAGCCCACTTCAACCAACCCATGGTGACACAGGCTCCCGTGGTGCTCACCATCTGTGCCGATTTCCATCGCACCACCCGCTGGTGTGAAGAGCGCAACGCTCAGCCAGGCTACGACAACTTCCTCTCCTTCCAGAATGCAGCCATCGATGCACTGCTCTACACACAGACGCTCTGCAACCTGATGGACGAAGAAGGACTGGGCTACTGCTACCTCGGCACCACCGTCTATCAGCCCCAGCAGATTATCGACATCCTCCAGTTGCCTCGCCTCGTCATGCCCGTCGCCACCCTCACCGTCGGTTGGCCTGCCGAAGAGCCTCCCCTCTCCGACCGCCTGCCCCTGCAGAGCTTCGTTCATAGCGAGACCTACCACGACTACAGCCGTGCCGACATCGACACCTACTACCAACCCAAGGAGAACCTGGAGGAGAACCGCCACTTCTGTGAGATTAACCACAAAGAGACACTCGCCCAGATCTTCACCGACCTCCGCTACACGAAGAAAGACAACGAAGCCATGTCGGCAGGCCTTCTGGAGGCTTTGCGCCGCCAGGGTTTCCTCTCTTCTTTATGACATCTTCTATGTCACAAAGGTGGTAAAAAACGTGCTGAAGACTGACAGACTGACAAAACCCCTATCTACAAAGGGCTCGCAGTCTGTTACAGTCTGTTTAGAGACTGACAAGACTGACAGTCCTCTCTGTATCATATCTGTATCATCACAATAATAAGTCGTTAATAGTCAATGCTTTGCGCATTATCTAGAAAATTCCGAAAATTCTCTAGAGAATTTTCCGTTTATCAGCTGTATACGACTAAAATTCTCTAGAGAATTTATTGTTTCTATAGCTAATACGCGCAAAAGTATGGCTAATACGCACAAAAATACAGCTATTAATTGGGCATAAATGCTGTCAGTCTCCTGTCAGTCTTGACAGTCTCCAAAAAGACTGCAAACGCCCTGTACATCGGGGTTTTGTCAGTCTGTCAGTCTCTATCGCGAAATTTTCAGGTCTGCAAAACAAAAACTGCATATAAATACAAGGTGTTTCTTTCGTTAACACATAGAGGCCGCAGTATAAGAAAATCTTTTTCCACAAAATTTTGTCGTTTCAAGAATAATGACTATATTTGCAGTGTTCTCATACCGAAGCCCCGCTTGAGAGCGGTGCTGACGAGGGTGGGAACCTATATAACTCAAGATTACTAAGGAAAAATATAGATGAAAAAGAATTTGGCATTTCTCATTGTTATGGCAGGACTTTGCTTCTGTGTCAGCCAGAGTTTTGCCCAGGCCAGGAGGGACTTCTCTTTTCAGCCTCCCATAAGCGAAAATGGAGTCATTATCCATAAAACGAAGTACGATTTCTCGAACTTTGCAAAAAAAATCACGGAAGGTTCCAATGGTAACTATGAGAAAATTAAAGCCATTTATCAATGGCTTTGTGAAAATATAGATTACGATACGTCGTATAACATCTATGATGCTGACCAGTGTATTGAAAAACGCCGAGGAGTTTGTCAGGCTTACTGTGAACTCTTCTATCATTTGGCCAAGGCTGTTGATGTGCAGGTTGATATTATCACTGGAAGCTCAAAAGACCGCTATGGTAAAATCGCAAAAATAGGGCATGTGTGGTTGTATGCCTATACAGATTCCAAGCATGGCATCTTGCTTGACCCTACTTGGGGAGCTGGCAGTACTATTAATGGTAAGTTCGTTCGTAATAAGAATTGCTGGCTGTGGTTTAATGTAACCCCCGAATGGATGATTTTGAGCCACTACCCAGATGATGAATCCTATCAATTTCTGTCCAAGCCTGTTTCGCGAAAGGAATTCCGCTTGATGCCACGTGTCAATGCGCTTTGGTTAGACCTTGGATTGGACAGCAGGGAACTGTACCAGATGGCCAGAACGCAAAACTTGGCGCTTCCACAAGTATTCTCCGGATGCGAGGGAGATATAGAACTAATTGATTTTCCTCATAGCAAGACGCTACGTATAGGGAAGTTTTATAATTTCCGCATCAAGATGAAGTCTGGACGTGTTTTTTCTATCTGGAACAATAAAAACATTAGCAGGGCAGCAGCATGGAAAAAAGAAGGCGACAATGTATATTCTATCGCTTTTATGCCTAAAGAGCCAGGTGAAGTAGCCATCTCGCTCCAAGTAGAGGGACGCAATTCCTGGAACAATGTAGTGAAGTATGACATAGAACAACCAACAGAGGCTGACTGGAAAAATCTAGAGGAATATTATCCGCTTAGCCTGCCAGAGGTAAAGGAAGTGAAGAACCTGAATGAAGAGAATTGGCGGAATGTAGGCGTCAATGGTCATCAGTTGCTGAAATATATTAGGGAGGGAGGCATCAAGGAACTTCCGTTCATCTATAGTCATATAGAGGAACGCTTCTCCATCATATCCTTCCCCATGAACAAGCATCTCAGTGCCGGTCAGTCATATACCTTTCATTTCCGTCCGCTGCATGGCGAAAATTGGTTTTTGATTAACAACAATCAGTGGTACAAAGAGTGGCAGAGGCTATCAGACGGTACACTTTCTATGACTATTACCCCTACAGCAGGCCCCCTTTCACTCGTTGTAGAAATGGAAAAAGGTGATAATACTGAATACTTTCCCTGCATGAAGTATGAAGTACAATAGGTGAGTGCACAGAACCAATGTGCACTTTTTCGTTCGTTTCTTTGTCTGGTAATATATTATTTCGTATCTTTGCCATATGAAGCGCGAAGTTTATGAGAGCCAGAAGGCATTTGCGGGTGAGAAGAAACCGTCAATGCTAAGACGCTGTGTAGGGCACGACTACACAGAGCGCATGATGTATATGGTGACGATGGTAGTTGAAGGGCGCCACCCGCTGTTTGGTACGGTGGTGGGCCGTAGCGATGCACCAGCAGATAGCACCGAGGCCCCAAGGGTAGAACTGAGCGAACTGGGGCAGCGCGTCGCAGAGGAGTGGTTGGGCATACCGAAGTACTACCCACAGGTGGAAATCATAGCTCTCCAAATGATGCCTGACCACCTGCACGGCATTATCTTCATCAAGGAGAAGATGGAGAAAGACCTGAGCCGCATTATCCGTGGCTTTAAGACTGGCTGCAACCGTAGTTATAGGGAGCTGGTTCTAGGTGTTTCGTCTGTTACGTATGTTGCGACTGAGTCGCAACAAACAGAACCAGAGTCGCAACAAACAGGACGGGCAACGCAGAAGGAAGACCGCACCCACGGGTTCCTCTTTGCCCGCGGCTTCAACGACAAATTGCTGCTACGCGAAGGCCAGTTGCAACGCTGGCTGGACTACCTGCACGACAACCCACGCCGCCTGTTGATGAAACGCGAACAGCCAGACCTGTTCCGCGTGCAGCGTGGCCTGACAGTTGGCAGTCAGCAGGTCTCAGCTATTGGCAACCGTTTCCTGCTGGAGCGTCCCATAAGACTGCAGGTGCAATGCTCACGCCGCCTCACCGATGAACAGATAGCAGAGAAGCAGAACGAGTGGCTCGAACAGGCTAGAAGTGGCGCAGTGTTGGTATCGCCCTGCATCTCCAAGGGTGAGAAGCAGGTGATGCGTGCGGCCTTTGAGGAAGGACTGCCCATCATTGTTCTTCAAGAAAACGGCTTTACAGATTTGGCAAAGCCTGGTGGTAAACGTATGGAAGCCTGTGCCCGCGGTCAGCTGTTGTTGATTGCTCCGTGGGAACACCACAACGAGCACCTAACCATTCGTCGTGACCAATGTCTGGCGCTGAATGAGCTGTCACGGATAATATGCGAGGGAAAGGGCTCAGTAATCTGAGTCAAAAAAGGCCCAACGGGGGAACCGTTGGGCACTCTAAATCACTATATTTTTCTCTTACTCTTCAGCAATGACGGGCTTGTACTTTGGCACGAGGGCCTTCATGATGCACCAGCCGATGAGGTAGGCGACGGCACAGAAGGAGAAGACGACCATATAGGCGGCGGGCTTGCCTTCGAAGCCCATGACCTGGAAGTGGGCGCCCTGCTCTGCTGCCCAGGTGAAGAAGACACCTGAGCCCATATTGATGGCCATAGAGCCGAGACCCCCAATGGCGGTGCCGAGACCTACGATGGTACCGATAGTAGACTTGGGGAACATGTCGCCAATGGTAGAGAAGAGGTTGGCAGACCATGCCTGATGACCTGCACCCAGCAAGCCAATGAGCACGGCAGGCCACCAAGCGCTATAGGCACCAAGGGGCTGTGCGAAAAGGCCTAACACGGGGAAGCAGGCGAAGATGAGCATGGCACGCATGCGACCCAGATAGGGATTCATGCCGCGCTTCTCAACAAAGATTTTAGGCAGGTAACCACCACCAATACTCAGAATGGTAACGATCGCATAGAGGGTGAAGATGAGTGCGATACCCATGGCAGAGTCAGAGGTATAGCCGTACTGGTCAGAGAAATAGGCGGGTGCCCAGAAGAGGAAGAACCACCAGACGCCGTCGGTCATGAACTTACCCACGAGGAAGGCCCACGTCTGACGGAAGGTGAAGCACTTGAGGAAGGGGATAGCAGCCTCTTCCTTCTGCTCCTCACGGTTCTGTACGGTAGCGAGGTCGACATCCTGCTCGATATAGTTCAGCTCAGCCTGGTTGACATACTTGTTCTGGCGAGGCTTCTCATAAGCCCACATCCACAGTCCCATCCAGACGTAGCCCAAGACACCAATAACGACGAAAGCCATCTCCCAACCCCAGGCACGAGCCAACAGGGGGATAGTGGCAGGAGCAGCGAGGGCACCAACAGAGGCACCGCTATTGAAGATGGAGGTGGCAAAGGCACGGTCCTTAGCGGGGAAATACTCAGCAGTGGCCTTGATGGCTGCGGGGAAGTTGCCAGCCTCACCAACGGCGAGAATCATGCGGCACGACAGGAACAGCCATACGGAGATGGTGGCAATGGCGACAGCAGCATCGCTACCTGCCTGAACGGCACGCAGGGCAGTGATGTCGGCATAGCCCTCGATATTCATCGTTGCCCAGCCACAGCCTGCATGCATGACAGCACCGGTAGACCAGACGAAGATGGCGATGAGGTAGCCCTTCTTGGTACCCATCCAATCGATGAACTTACCAGAAAAGATGTTGGCGATGGCATAGAAGGCCGAGAAGAGACCTGTAATAAGACCGTAGTCAGCATCTGTCCAGTGGAAGTCGGCAGCAATAAAGTCTTTCCATGTGAGAGACAAGACCTGACGGTCCATGTAGTTGACAGTGGTTGCCAGAAAGAGCAACGCACAGATGACCCAACGGAAGTTGGACATTTTAGTAGTTGAAATCGGTGTCATAATATGCTAGTTATTTGATGTCGATAACGGGAATGTTGTCTTTGTCATTGTAGTACAGGTTCTCACCAGCCATACCCCAGATGAAGGTATAGTAGTAGGTGCCGGCAGCAGCATGTATAGACCACTCGGGAGACATGATAGCCTGCTCGTTGTGGAGCCATACTACCCTACTCTCCTGCGGTTCACCCATGATGTGGGCGATGGTCTGCTCCTGAGGGAGATTGAAATAGTAGTAGGCCTCGATGCGGCGACCGTGGGTGTGAGGGGGCATGGTGTTCCATGCGGCACCGGGGTTGAGCTGGGTTAGACCGAGTTGCAACTGACAGGGGCCCTCCTCTAACACGTCGTTGACGATGAGCTTATAGACAGTGCGGTTGTTACACTCCTCCAGAGAGCCGACAGGTCCCCAGACGGCTGCTTTCAGCGAACCCTTACGACCGTCGAGAGTAATCCACTGGGTCTTATAGTGCTGGTGGGCTGTCGCTGAGTTGAGGTAGAACTTGGCAGGCTTGGCGGCATTCTTCGAGCGGAACAGCACCTCCTTGTTGACATCTTTGTCCTTGGCGATATGGCCACGACCAATGTACAATGCCTCCTTGGGAGAGAGGGCATACTCCTTGCCGTCGACAATGACGACGCCGTCGCCCTCACCACAGTTGACGATACCTATCTCGCGATTGTAGAGGAAATACTTGTCCTTGATGCCCGGGTCTACGTCAAGGCCCAGCTCACGGAAGTTCTCCAGCTTCAGCGTCTTTGTGACTGGCATAGCGCCACCAAAGATGAAGCGGTCGTAGTGGGAATAGGTGAGGTTGATTTCGTCGGCGACCATGACTTTCTCCATGACGAAACGCTCACGAAGGGTCTTGGTGTCGTAGTGCTTCACGTCTTCTGGATGGCAGGCGGTCTGGAAGTTCACCTTCTGCTGGGCGAAGCCATTGGTGATGCTACCCGCAAGCAGTAATAATAGAAATGTCTTTTTCATATTGTTTCGTTTTAAATTAATTCGCTGTGTAGTTAAGAAAGAAATTGGAATAATTGGAATAATTTAATCCAGAAATGAGAATAATATATTTAATCACTATCTTCGATATAGTCCCGATAATTATCTTGCGACAGAAGTACGAAGTCATCATCCTCTGGCAGATACAGATAGCGTTCGGCACGAAGTCTCTTCTCGCCAAAATTCAGTAAAATGCCTCGATGTTTACCTGTGATGCGCATATAATTAAAGAGCTGGGCCCTATGATCGGAACTAATTTCCTCTACCGACTTCAGCTCAATGATAACGTTATGATAGAACAAGTCTGCAAAATAACGTTTTTCTAATAGTACGTCTTTATAAGACAATCTTAGTTCCTTCTCACGTTCAACATCCATCCCACGTTTTTGCATTTCTACGACAAGTGACTCCTGATAGATGGCTTCAGCCATGCCACGACCTAAGGTCGCATGCACCTCCATAGCTGCACCGACCACCTCGTATATATCTTTGTATTCTTGTCTTGTCATAGAAATATTATTTATCCCAATTTCTGGATTTAATTATTCTAATTATGCGAATTTCTTTCTTGATTATTCTCCTTGCGATTTCTTTTCTTCACGGACGATGCGCATGCGGTTCCACACCACCATGCCAATGGTGACGAGGGAGAGGATGGCGGCACCAATCCACTTCAGGTATGCCACACACTTGTAGATGACCCAGCCAAAGAGAGACGAGGCAAAGTCGAGGGCACCACCCTCGAAGCCTGCAGGGATGTCAGCAGCCTTGTCGCCCGTCTGCTCAAAGACGGTATGGGCAGCCTGTGTGAAGGCGGGAGCCATATCAGTAACGAAATAGAGGCCAACGGCAAGGGCTACGAGACCAATGATGAAAGTCTTGACGACATTACCCTTTGTGAAGGGCAGCACCACTGGGAACAGGTAGAACATACCGGCCAGCGAGGCTAACGGCAGGAACTGGTTGCCTGGGAGCACAACGGCAAGGCCGAGTGCTACAGGGATGAGCAACAGTGACACCACGAGCGTTGTAGGATGACCGATAACCACTGCCGGTGACATGCCGATATACACCTTCTTGCCATTGAACTTGCGCTTTACCACCTCTTGTGTTTTCTCCGCGATGGGTTTCAAGCCCTCGATGAACAGACTCGTAATGCGGGGGATGAGTTCCATGACAGCACCCATAGTGACACCCAAGAACAGAATCTTCTTAATGTCTAACTGTGCCAGCGCACCAATCAGCGCACCCACAATGACACCCAACACCAGCGGTTCGCCCAATACGCCAAACTTCTTCTTCAGTCCATCGGCATCGATATTCAAACGGTCGAAACCTGGTATCTTGTCGAGTGCCTTGCCAATAACCAGGGCGAAGGGTACAAAACTCTGACAGAAGGGCTGAGGAATCGAGATGCCCTGCCACTCAGGATAGTACTCCTGGAACTTGTCGGCGGTGAGGTCGGCCATGACCAGCGTAATGACATAGCAGACGATGGCCGCGAAATAGCCCCACGCCAGTGACTGGTCCATGACGAAGTAGGCCACAGCACCAATGAAGGCGAAGTGCCAGTAGTTCCACAGGTCGATATTGACGGTGCGTGTACACTTGGTCAGCACCAACAGGAAGTTGACACCCAGACAGATAGGGATAATGAGTGCACCCACGGCCGTATTATACGCTACGGCAGCGGCAGCAGGCCATCCCATATCAAACACCTTGAGTTGCAGGTGGTACAATTCACTGATAGCACTCAGGGGTCCGCCAAAGTTGGTCGTGAGCAGGGCTGTGACAATACCTAAGCCCACAAAACCCACACCGACATACAGTCCCGACTTGAGTGAGCGACCAAACGACAAACCAATGCAGAGGCCGATAATCGTAAAGAGTATCGGCATCATCACACTGGCTCCTAAGCTAATGATATAGCTGAAAACTTGTTCCATGAAGACTTGTTTTATCTGTTTTTAAGCGTAGTGTCTGCAAAGGTACAAATAAAAAGTGAAAAGTGAAAAGTGAATAGTGAAAAATCTTTATGCAAACGTTTACTAGTCTTGGAAATAAACCTTCTTGACACGATTGCTGACACCCGTAAGAACCTCGTAAGGGATGGTCTCCAACACATCACTCAGTACGGTAACGGGCAGATGTTCACCAAAAATCTCAACACTATCGCCTTCATGGACATTGGGAATATCTGTGACATCTATCATGGCGACATCCATACAGATATTGCCGACATAGGGTGCCTTCCGACCATTCACCAGACAGTAGCAGGCGCCACGTCCCAAATGACGGTTCAGACCATCAGCATATCCGATAGGAATGGCTGCAATAATGCTGTCGCGCGTCAGGACACCCTTGCGGCTATAACCCACCGTTTCCTCCTTGGGAACTTGACGAAGCTGAAGGATGGTGGTCTTCAGCGTTGACACCGTTGACAACATACGGTTATCGCGAGGATCAACGCCATAGAGACCGAGACCGAGGCGACACATATCCATCTGACGCTCAGGGAAATGCTCGATGGCGGCACTATTGTCCATGTGGCGCAGAATCTTGTGCGAGAAGACGCTCTGCAGCTTCTTGCTGGCCTTGTCAAATATCTCAAACTGCATGGCAGAGAAGTTGTCAAAGTCGTCACTGTCAGAGCCTACGAAATGGCTGAAGACAGAGCGTGGAATGATGGCATTCTGACCCTTCAGACGACGGATAACCTCGTCGATGTCTTTCTCGGGGTCAAAGCCGAGACGGTGCATACCAGTATCGAGCTTGATATGTACGGGCCAACCCGTAATACCCTGTTGCTCAGCAGCATGGATGAGGGCATCCATCAGACGGAACGAATACACCTCGGGTTCGAGGTCGTAGTCGAACATGGTCTTGAAGGCCGTCATCTCAGGGTTCATAATCATGATATTCTGTGTGATGCCGTTACGACGCAGTGTGACGCCCTCATCGGCAACAGCTACTGCTAGAAAGTCGACGCGATGGTCTTGCAGCGTCTTGGCAACCTCCACAGCACCAGCACCATAGGCGTCGGCCTTGACCATACATACCAGCTTGGTTTCGGGCTTCAGGAAAGAGCGGTAGTAGTTCAGATTGTCGACCACCGCATTGAGGTTGACCTCCAGGATGGTCTCGTGAACTTTCTGCTCCAGCTGTTCGGTGATGCGGTCGAAACCAAAGGCGCGTGCTCCCTTGATGAGGATGACCTCGTCGTGCAACTGGCGGAAAGCATCGCTCTGCAGGAACTCGTCAGTGGTAGTGAAGAACGTTGAATGTTGAACGTTGAACGTTGAACGTTGAGCAGTGATGCGGGGACCAATGGCAATCAATTTGTTGACACCACGCTTCACGCAGAGTGCATTGACCTCGGCATAGAGTTCGGCATCGGCCATACCACTCTGAAAAATATCGCTGAGAATGAGCGTGCGCTGCTTACCCTCACGGCGTGCCATGAAGTCGAGGGCGATGTCCAGAGAGTTGATGTCGTTGTTGTAGGAGTCGTTGATCAGCAGACAACCATGCTGACCCTCCTTCACCTCCAGGCGCATAGCGACAGGTTCCAGACGAGCCATACGCTCCGCCAGTTGTTCGGGGGTAACACCCAGATGAAGCGCCACAGCAGCACAGGCAAAAGAGCACTGAAGAGAGGCCTCATCGAAGAAAGGCAGCAGGTAGGTTGCGCGCGTACCTTTATATATGTAGGTGACGGAGGTGCCCGACGATGAATCGTCGGAAGTAGTGGTTACGGCCTCGATATAGAGCGGTGCCGACTGGTTCTCGCGACTCCAGCCAATCTTCTCGCCCTTGAAACCGGAACGACGGATGCAACGGCTGATGATATCGTCGTCGCTATTGTAGGCCAGCACCTTGACATGCTGGAACAGTTGCATCTTCTCCATGCATTTCTCCTCCATGGAGCGGAAATTCTCCTGATGGGCGGTGCCCAGAGAGGTCAACAGACCGATGGTGGGCTGGATGATGTCTGCCAGCGACTCCATCTCGTCGGGCTGACTGATACCAGCCTCAAAGAGTCCTACCTCCGTCTGTTCGTTGAGCAGCCACACCGACAGCGGCACACCAATCTGCGAGTTATAACTCTTGGGAGAACGGGTCACCGTCATCGATGGCGACAGCAACTGGTAGAGCCACTCTTTGACCATCGTCTTACCGTTAGAGCCGGTGATGCCGACGATGGGGATGTTAAATTCGTCACGATGGCGCTCGGCCAGGCGCTGAAGAGCCTCCAATGGTGAAGGGACGACGAGGAAGTTGCAAGCCCCCTCCAACCTCTCCCAAAGGGGGGCGGCATCAGCGGAAACCACGAAGTTGCGGACGCCACGGCGGTAGAGGTCGGCAATATAGCGATGGCCGTCGTTGCGTGCCGTCTTCAGGGCAAAAAACAGTGTTTCTTCAGGAAAACAAAGGGAGCGGCTGTCAGTCAGCAGCCATCCAATCTGTGCATCGGCAGTACCAATGCGACGTGCTCCTATGAGCGTAGTGATTTTTTCTATTGTGTAATTCATAATGCTAAATGAGGATATTTCTTTTTAAACTCTGCGAGTTTTGATAATGTCTGTTCATGGAAAGCCCTATACTCAGCAGAGTCAGGGTTGAAGGGTTTGTGTGCCAGTGCCTGTTTGAGCGGACGCCATTCGGCGAGATAGTCCTTGGCAGCTGGCGAGAAATAGCTATCGACCAGTCGCTCCCAGATATATTCCACAGCCTGTGCTGACGGATGTAGCATGTCGGCGGCATAGAAGCGATAGTCGCGCAACTCGTCGAGGATGAGCTCGTAGGCGGGGAAATAGGTGACGGAGCCCGCTGGAATTCGCAACGCCACACTTTGACCATCGGTCAAAGAACCAGCGGGAGTAGTGGCCACAAGCTGCTCGATGGCTAAGAGCAGGGTGGCCTTGGAGAGCTGGCTCTCGTGGTAGCCGTATTTACGGTAGCGGATGGGGCTGACCGTCAGGACGACGTGGATGTCGGGGTTGACACTGCGAAGCAGGTCGATGGACTGTCGGAGGTTGTCGGCACACTGGTCCACAGAGAGCTGCTCCTCTTGGAACAGGGCCGCAGGACGCTTCTCGCAGTTGTCAACAATCTCGCCAGTCTCCTTGAGACGATAGACATGGTTGGTGCCAAGCGTCAGGAAAGCCATGTTAGGTGTATGCTCTTTCCACTTTTCTCTTTCCACTTTCCACTTTTCAACAGTGTGAAGAATGCTGGCGGGATTGTACATGACGCCATAGGGATTGACGGTGACAGGGAAGGCCTCCTCACGGAAGCGCTGTCCGATGGCATCGGCAAAACAAGAGCCCACAAAGAGAATTTCTTCGCAGGGCTCTATACGAAATGGAGGCTCTTGGATGGCTACCTGTGTACGGAACTCCATCACCTTACCTGATAAAAGCGGCGATTGAGTCCCACACGCATGGTACTCTTTCCACCTGTCTTGATATTGTCCATCACAATGCTGAAATCGACTGGTTCACGTACTGCCATCAGCAGGAGTGTCTCTTCAGAAGGTTCGTCGCCAAAGATGAATGGCTCAGTCTTAAACGACACCGTACTCATGGCTGGTACCAGAAGGTGTGCACATGTAGCAGCAGCATCCATGGGCAGCACCAGGTATTTGTTGCCTTGGCGGTCGATGTCCAGCAGATTCATATACAGCAGCTCCGACGTCTGATTAGACACACGCAGATAGCAGCTGGTGTTGGGGGCGATATGTTCGCCGAGGGGTTCGCCCGTACTACAGTCGATGAGGTCGAACTCGATATCGTAGTCGGTATCGACAGAGGTCGCAGGGTCGATGAGCATACTCTCCACAGACTTGTCGGCGGGAGCGCTACTCACCTCCAGCAGTTCTCCCAACTGGTTGATGAGCAGCGAGTCGTTAGACGAGGAGCGGTAGGCCGTAGCCGTAGCCTGCATATAGGTATTGGGGTGCGACATCTTCTCGCTATCGTCAGAGAACAGTTGTTTGACGACGTAGCTAAGATACTGCTTAGAGAGGCTCTTCGAATTGTCATGAAGGTCCTTGATGAGGTCAGCGACGGTGTTGGTACCAGGAGAAGTAAAAGAGTACATCTTAGCATTCTTCTCGTCGATAACCGTCACGGCACTCTCTGCGCCAATCTGCAACTTGGTCTGGTTAGAGACCACCTTACGAGGTTTCAGCGGTACCATGGTCTTGCCGTTATGCCAGCGGGCCGTGCCCACCACGGAATACACCGTATATGACTGTGCTACCAGCGTCAGCGGCATAAGTGCCAGCAGCAGGATGAATAGTCTATTTCTCTTCATCATAGGTAAAGATATTAAAATGTTCGATACCACTAGGATTCATAAATACCGGTGTCTGCTTAAAGTCGGTAGTGCGACGCACTGCATCATAGAGATAGGCATCGAGGCTTCGTGTTGACAGACCTAAGTCGCCCTCCTTACGAGCGGCACCATTGAAGGCCTCCACCAAAGCCTTGGTAAAGGCACCATTTCCCCAGGTGGGGTCTTCCTTGGATTTGGTGTCGCCAGAACTGGAAGCATAGAACACCATACCATTCTTGGAGCGACGCAACTGTTCGACAAAGTGTTCTGCGGCAGCGGAACGGTTGCCCTCCAACAGACCTGCCGAATAACAGGCATCTGCAAAGACGACGAACTTACAGTTGATCTTCTCGGCAGCATCCTTGAAGTCAGTAGCGCTGAAGCACTCGTAGGTGCGCTTGGTGTTACCGCCATAAGGCATAAAGAAAAAGCGGTCGCGCTCGTCACGATAGCCATGACCAGCGAAGAAGAACATACACAGGTCGTTAGGACGTGCCTCCTGACCCATCCATTCCATAGCCTCGAAGATATCGCCACGCGTAGCCTCCTGATCGCAGAGCAGCTTCACCTCCACATCAGTAAAGGGATGACCCTTCTTGGAACGCAGCACATTGGCAAAGTCGTTGGCATCCTTGACGGTCATCTTCAACGGCAGCAGTTTCTCGTCTTTGTAGTCCCCTACTCCGACAACGACGGCGAAGAGACGAGGCAGGTCAACCTCTGTAATGTTCTCACGGATCAGACGAATAGCAGCAGGAATACTGTTACCCTTCTCGTTCTGTGCAAAGAGCATAATGGTACAGTCGCGATTGGGCACATCGACCTCAATCATGTCTGCCTGTTTGACGGCACGTGAGTCGGGCTGACGAACACCGTCAACCATCACGGAAATCTTGGTAGAGCTCTCCAATCCCTGTGCCAGCAGCTGGTATTTCACCTTGATAACATCCGTATGGAACAATGACTGGTCTTCAGGATAGAGAATGCGAACCACTGGCGCACCATTCGTCATACTCATCTCCTCCTCTATCTGTTCCTGGGTATTGCCCGCTGATGCAGCGGGAGCAGTGGCAGCCAAGGCGGGAGTGGCAGCAGCCACGTCAGCACCCGCGGCTGGAGCGGCTGGCGCAGCAGGCGCAGCGGCTGGAGCGGCAGCAGCATTGGCCTGTGGTGTGGGCACCTCGGAACCATCCTGCTTGAGCGTCAGCGCCTCAAGGGGTACATCCCAGTGGGTAGAGACGGTAGGTGGCAGGTTACGCTGGATTTCTGACTCCTTAGGCAGTACCACCAGCGACTTCTTGCGCTGGGCCTGCTGTGCTACCTGCAACTTCAGCTGGCGCAGTTTCTCCAGACGAATCACCTCCAGACTGTCGGCAATCATCATCGAGTCGATGGTGGCTATCATTGTTTTGTTGAGTATACCCGACGTGGTGAGACTATCCATCAGTGCCTGGTCGAGGGAGTCAAGTTGCTCAACACGCGAGCGCTTGACGAAATCCATCAGTTTCACCAAACTATCAGGACGCTCAGCAGGCGGAAGGATGGTTGCGGAATAGCCAATAGGCTGTTCTGCCACAGGAACAGCATCCGCAGGGATTTCCGTTGGAGCAGCAGAAGCGGCGGCTACAGGGGCGGCAGCTGGGACAGCAGGAACAGCAGGAGCAGCAGGCGCGCTGGCTACTGGAGCGGCGGGAGCTTCAGCAGGAGCCTTGGCAATAATCTTGGTGGGGCGTTCGATTTCAGGTACGAGCGCCACATCCTTGCCATCAGACATATCACGCCAACGTTTGGCCTCCACGCTATCGGCCTCTACGAGGACACCTTTCGAATAGAGCTCTGCCAATTTGCGCTGTGCAGGCGCATAGCCACGCAAGGCCGATGCCTTCATATACATCAGTGCCTGGTCGTAGTTGACGGGCAGGCCGTCGCCATTCATATAACACGTAGCCAGTCCGTATTCTGCCTTGGCATGGCGCTGACGGGCAGCACGCTTGAACCACATAGATGCTGAGCTATAGTCTTTCGACCCGCTCTCACCCAAATAGTACATCTTACCCAACTGGAACTGAGCCTCAGCGAGTCCCTTGTTGGCTGCCTGTGTATAGAGTTCGATAGCAGCCTCCATCTGTCCTGCCTCATATTTGGCATTACCCTCGTTGAGCAGTTCTTGAGCGGTCTGTGCCGCTGCCATGACCGTCATCACGGCCATCAACAGCATAACATATACTCTTTTCATAGTCATCATCTCCTTCCTCTTTATTGTTTATTCCTCTTCTTCTAAATATATTGAATGTTTGAAAATTCTCCAATGGCACTTGTTGTAAAGGATGCGGGCACTATCCTCGTAGATGGGGCGGGCCGTCTCGATGAGCGCGATACCTGCCAATGGATATAACAGATTGATATTACATTTCAGGTACATAAAGCTCAAGAATGCTGCCCACACCAACAGGGCTGCCATCAAGAAGTAGTAACAGCTGATAATATAGCTATCAACCTTCGGCCACAGGCGTGGCACCCAGTAGTTAATCCACGAGGAGAAATAGCACACGATGAATGCCAACAGGATGCTAAACCAGATTGGCAGATCCTGGATGTTGCGATTCTGGATATACGACAGCATGGAGTATGCCTGCAGTTTCATGCCAGGCATCTTTCCTAAAGGCGTAAAGTGGGCATCCTCCTCGTCGGAATAGGTTCCCAGCAAGACAATCTTGTCCTTCAGCAGGTCGGCATACTCTCGGATATTCTTGTAGTTGACCACGGGGAAGTCCGTATCGCCATAGACAATCATTCGTTCGTTCATCTCCTGTTCATGGGGCTTTTCACCTGTGTACATACAGGCTGTCTGGTAGGCCAGCGAATACATTGTCTTCTCTTGGTACTTCTGTGACAGCGTATACTCACGGATGATGCCACCCTCATAATCTTGCAACACATTACCGTAAGCGAAGTTGTAGTCACCCATGGGTGCAAAGAACGACGTGACAAGCCCATCAAAGCTATTCTTCTCCTTGTCGTAATCCACCAGTTTGCTTGAGAAGACGATAGGCGTCTTGGCCTCATCGATAGCACCCATCAGGATAGCATTGGCCAACACATCGTCGCCTTCTTTATAGAAGAGCAGGTCGACAGACAGCACACGTGGCCTACAAGCATCAATCTGGCGGATGACCTGTCCGATTTCGCCTCGGTCACGCAACTCCACCATGTCAACCAGCACGATGTCGTTGTTCATCTCAATATTTTCGCTACGGCTCATTTCGTAATAGACATCCGTCATGTGGAAATTCTCAAAAGCCTGTTCTACGGGATTGAACATAGAGAGATTTAAAGACACCAATCCGATGATTGCTGCCAGCAACGCTGTCGTCAGACAGACTCCCACATGATCCCAATGCCAGAATTTCCAGTCTTTTTTCATTCTTTAGGCTATCTATTACGCTGCAAAGATACATATTTTATATTAACTATGCAAAAAAGAGACTATAGATTATTAAAAACAAATAATAATTTGTACCTTTGCCTCCATAAAACTCATTCAATAAGCTATGGACACTAAAACGCAAGAGCACAGTTTTCTACATATTGACGACAAGTCACAACTGACCGCATGGTGGCTGATTACCATCTGTTTTGCCCTGTGGGGCGTTGCCAGCAATGTGACGACACCCATGGTCGGCAGCTTCTCTAAGGTTTTCCGCATCACTGCCGGCGAGGCCTCGCTGGTCTCTTTCGTCTACCACTTGGGATACTTCTGTGTGGCTATCCCCGCCGCTTTGCTCATTCAGAAATACAGTTATAAATGGGGCATCGTGGCAGGTCTTATCCTTTTTGCTATCGGTACGGTGGCCTTTGTCCCGTCTCGTTGGATAGGCGACTACTACCCCTTCCTGTCGGCCTATTTCGTGATGACCTGCGGACTGTCGTTCTTGCAGACCAGCTGTAATCCTTATGTTTACTGTCTGGGCGACAGACATCACGGCATTCTGCGTGTCAATGCCTCGCAGACCTTCAATGCCCTAGGCACCTTGGGTGGCTGGGTGTTGGCCAGAGAGGTCTTCTCAAGACTGAGTCCTATCGATGCCCAGCAGCGTATGGCGATGCCCATACAGCAGTTTGAGGCCATCAAAGACCACGACTTAGGCGTGATGATACAGCCATACATTGTGATGGGTATTATCGTGGTGGCCATCATGGCCTTAGTGATGGTTGTCAAGATTCCAGAGCCTGCCACTATCCGTGTATCCCGCAATCTGCGCGACCGCATCAAACTGCTGGTAGCCAACAAGAACTACCGCGATGGCGTGGTGGCACAGTTCTGCTATGTCGGTGCTGAGTTGATGTGCTGGACCTTCATCTTCCAGTATGGCATCCGCATCTTTACCGCAGAAGGTATGACGGAGCAAGCCTGCATGCAAGAGGTACAAAAGTTTACCTTCCTGTCGCTGTTGTTCTTTACCATCGGACGTATCTGCTCGACATGGCTGATGCGCTGGTTCAGTGCCAGCAGAATGCTTGCCTTTGCAGGTGTTGCCGCCATGGTAGGCATCGTGGGAACCATTCTGTTTACCGACCGCAACGGCCTCTACTGCCTGATTATTGTCAGCGGTTGCATGTCGCTCATGTTCCCCACCATCTTTGGTATCTCCATGGAAGGCTTGGGCGACCACATCAAGGTCGGTAGTGCCGGTCAGATTATGGCCATTCTTGGTGGTTCTCTATTCCCCACCCTTCAGGCTATCATCGCCAGTAGCGGCATCACTCTGTTGGGTGTACCCAGCATCAACGTCTCGTTCCTCTTGGCATTAGGCTGTTTTGGTGTGGTTACCTGGTACGGTCACCAAGCCTATGTCCGTTTCCGCCTCAATCCTACTGATGCTGCTGACGACGACGCTGATAAGCTATCCATACCAACGCCAATAGAATAAGTACCAGCAGACCGTAGGCCAGATAAGCGATGGTCTCCGTGCGGTCAATGCTCTTGGGGAAGAAGCTGAGAACGACTTCGTGCTTGCCAGGCTTTACCTGTAGGGCACGCAGCACGTAGTTGACACGTCCGAGTGGCTGTTCCTCGCCATCAACGGTTGCCGTCCATCCAGGATAATAGATTTCAGAGAATACCACGATACCGCCCTTACCAGAGTTCACCTCATAGGTCAACTGGTTGGGTTCATAGGCCTTGATGGTTACGCGACTCAGCGTATCTTGTGCGACGCTCTGTCCCAGCTGTTCCTCAAACTTCTTGTCAGCCACTGCCTCATGGCGCAATGGCAAACGTCCCACCATATCGAGTTCCTCGTTGGCATTGTCAACATAGTGAACACGGTCGACAAACCACGCATTGCCATAGGTATAAGGATTGGCGAGGGGCACCGTCTGTCCACCCTGCAAAGGCAAGATGAAGTATTTGGTATTCAGCATGTTGAGCACGGGATAGATACTATCACCATTGACCTGCGTCATATCGCCGCCAGCCTCACTGACTGCCTTGAAGACGCGGTTCATCTCGGGTGAGATATGGGCATCGATGAGTTCCTGATAGCGGCGCAACTTAGCGGCATGGTAACCACCAATGCTCTTCAGGTAGTAGCTGGTCTCATTCTCGTTGAACGTCGATGTAGCCAAGTTCAGCACACGGTAGTCGAGCGACTTGTCCTGCAGGATATGATCAATGGCTGTTGACTTCGGCATCGGCTCTTCACGAACGGTCTTCGACACGAACATCTCGTCGTTGAGGTAGCGCTTGTTGACCTGCCACATATCAACAAGACAGAGCACCAGAATGAGGGCCACCGTCCACTCAGCACGTAGCTTGCGATACTGGTAGAGCAACAGGCAGGCCGTACCGATGACAATAATCCAGAACGAACGCCAACAATCTTCCGTAAATACTGCCACACGCATCTCTGTCAGATTATTCAGCAGTGGTGTCAGCTGGTCGGCAGGCAGCTGGCGCATGGCCTGCATCTCGTTATAGCTAATGAAATCGGGGAAGAAGAATGTAGGCATCAGGGCAAAGAGCAAAGCTACACCACCCGTCAGCACGAAGGACGTAACCAGCCATTTGCGCTTGGTCTTCATGAGCTCGGGTTCTTCAACGAGTTTCTTCAGCGCCAACATGGCCAGCAAAGGAATGGTAAACTCAGCGATAACCAGAATAGAGGCCACCGTTCGGAACTTCGCATACATCGGTATGTAGTCGAGGAAGAAGTCTGTAAACGGCATGAAGTTACGACCCCACGAGAGGAGTATCGACAGGATGGTCACTGCCAGCAGTGCCCACTTCAGCGGACCCTTCACAATAAACAGTCCCAGCACAAAGAGCATCAGCACGAAGGCACCGACATACACCGGTCCTGCCGTCATGGGCTGGTTGCCCCAATACTGGCCCAGCTGCTGATAGATACCCACATAGTATTCGTCAGCATGCTTCATGGCCGTCTTGCTCTGCGACAGCGGCACACTGGCGCCACCTTTAGCATTCGGCACCAGCAACGTCCATGTCTCGTCGATGCCATAGCTCCACTGGGTGATATAGTCGCGGTCCAGACCACTGCTGGTCTGATTGGCACTGTTTGCCTTTACCAGCTCACTCTTGCCACGCATGGACTCCTGACCATACTCCCACGTATGGTAGAGATTCGATATGTTGATACAGACACCGATGGCACCACCCGCCAGACATGCAGCTGTAGCCTTTACGAGATGCTGGTATTGTTTCTTGAGTATTCCTTCGATACAGAAGGCAATAACCATGGCCAAGATGATGAACAGATAGTAGTAGGTCATCTGTACGTGGTTGGCCAGCACTTCCAGCGCTGCAAAAATCGCCGTAACCAGCATGCCCCACAGGTATTTACCCCGATAGGCCAGCACCACACCGGCAATCATTGGCGGCAGGTAGGCCAGCGCCATCACCTTCCAGATATGTCCTGCGGCAATAATGATAAAGAAGTAGCTGCTGAACGCCCATATCACGGCACCCAAAGCTGCCAGATAGACACGGAAGTCAAAGGCACGCAGCAAGATATAGAAGCCCAACAGGTACACGAAGACATACCACACATTCTCGGGCAGTCCGAGGTGATAGACGGTCTCCACCTTCGACAGCAGGGTCGTACTGGGGTATGTGGGCGACATCTGGTAGGTCGGCATACCTCCAAACAAGGCATTCGTCCAACGGGTACGCTCTCCCGTACGCTGCAGATATTCCGTTGCTTCTTGTCCTGCTCCACGTCCTGCCGACGAGTCGTGGCGATAGAGCACACGTCCCTCGATGTCAGCAGGGAAGAAATAGGCAAACGAAATCACTACGAATAACAAGACGACCACCACGTCGGGCAGCCACAGCTTCCAATTTTTCATACTTTCTCTCATTTTGCTTGCAAAGTTACTATTTTTTCTCAATTCTCAATTCTCAATTCTCAATTTTTTCGTACCTTTGCCAACATAAAAGTTGAAAAAGGTATGAAAATAGGAATTATCGTAGCAATGGACAAGGAGCTACATCAGTTGCGACAGTTATTCAGCGACGGAAACGTACGAGTAGAGAAATGTGGCATCGGCAAAGTCAACGCAGCCTTAGGTGCTCAGCGAATGATCAATGAGTTTCACCCCGACTGCATCATCAGCAGTGGCTGTGCCGGTGGTAACGGCGACGACATCAATATCCAGGATGTTGTGGTCAGTGCAGAACTCTGCTACCATGATGTCTACTGTGGCAAAGCCATCGATGACACGACGGTCTACGGACAGGTACAGGGTCTCCCCGCCCGCTATCAGGCCGACCCACATCTTCTGGCAAAAGCAAACGCTTTGGACTGCGGAGTAAAGATACACCCAGGACTCATCGTCACTGGCGACTGGTTTGTAGACTCTAAAGACAAGATGCGCGACATCATCGGCCACTTCCCTGATGCCAAGGCTGTCGACATGGAGTCGTGTGCCATCGCACAGACCTGTTACATCAACAAGGTGCCGTTTATCTCGTTCCGTGTCATCAGCGATATGCCGCTACACGACACCGACGCCTCGCAGTACCACAACTTCTGGGACACCGTTGCCGACCACTCGTTCCAAGTGACGAAGACGTTCGTGGAATCGTTGTAAGAATAAAGCCCCGCCGATTGGCGAGGCTTTTCTTTTATTGCTTGTTGGCCTTCTTGCGCTGGTCATGGTCAAGGATGATTTTGCGCATACGCATCGACTTGGGAGTAACCTCCACGAGTTCGTCTTCCTTGATATACTCTAAGCACTCTTCCAGTGACATCACTACCTTAGGAATGATGCGTGCCTTGTCATCGGTACCAGAAGCGCGGACGTTGGTCAGCTGCTTGGCCTTGCAGACGTTGATGACGAGGTCATTGTCGTGCACATGCTCACCGACCACCTGTCCCATATAGACGTCCTCACCTGGATCGATGAAGAACTTACCACGGTCCTGCAACTTATCAATAGCATAGGCGAAGGCGTTACCCGTCTCCAGGGCAATCATCGAACCATTCACGCGGCGCTCAATCTCACCCTTGTAAGGCTGGTACTCCTTGAAGCGGTGTGCCATAATGGCCTCACCCTGCGAAGCGGTCAGCACATTGGTACGCAGGCCAATGATACCGCGTGAGGGGATGTTAAACTCGATATTGGTACGCTCACCCTGCGACTCCATGCTGGTCATCTCGCCCTTACGGCGGGTCACCATGTCAATCATCTTTGAAGCGAACTCCTCAGGAACGTTGATGGTGAGTTCTTCGATAGGCTCACACTTCTGACCATCAATCTCCTTATAGATTACCTGCGGCTGACCGACCTGCAACTCATAGCCCTCACGACGCATGGTCTCGATGAGTACGGAGAGGTGCAGCACACCACGACCTGAGACAATCCAACGGTCGGTAGAGTCCTCGAAGGGTTCTACGCGCAGGGCGAGGTTCTTCTCCAACTCCTTCTCCAGACGGTCGTTGATATGGCGAGAGGTTACAAACTTACCCTCTTTACCAAAGAATGGTGAGTCGTTGATCATGAAGAGCATCGACATGGTAGGCTCGTCGATAGCGATAGGTGGCAGTGCCTCGGGATTCTCGATATCGCAGATGGTGTCACCAATCTCAAACTTCTCCAGACCGATGACAGCACAGATATCACCACATTCCACCTGATCGATGCGGCTATGACCCATGCCGTCAAAAGTGTGCAACTCCTTGATCTTGGTCTTCTCCATCGAACCGTCACGGTGAGCGATGGTGACCTGCTGACCGTCTTTCAGTGTGCCACGGTGTACGCGACCTACGGCGATACGACCGGTATAAGAGCTGTAGTCGAGCGATGTAATCAGCATCTGTGGGGTGCCCTCCAACTGTGTGGGAGCAGGGATAACCTCCAGAATCTTGTCCAACAGATAGGTGATATCTGTGGTGGGTTTGTTATAGTCCTCACCCATCCAACCGTTCTTGGCAGAGCCATAGACTACGGGGAAGTCCAACTGGTCTTCAGTAGCGCCCAGTGAGAACATCAGGTCGAATACCATCTCATAGACCTCTTCAGGACGACAGTTTGGTTTGTCCACCTTGTTGACAACCACGATGGGCTTCAGACCAATCTGCAGGGCTTTCTGCAGGACGAAGCGTGTCTGAGGCATCGGACCCTCGAAGGCGTCGACGAGCAACAGACAACCGTCTGCCATATTGAGCACACGCTCTACTTCACCACCGAAGTCAGAGTGTCCCGGGGTGTCTATGATATTAATCTTTGTTCCTTTCCAATTGATGCTCACATTCTTTGAGAGAATAGTGATGCCACGCTCACGCTCCAAGTCGTTAGCGTCCAACACCTGATTGCTGAGATCCTGTCCCTCACGGAACAGATTGCCTGCCAACATCATCTTGTCCACGAGCGTCGTTTTGCCGTGGTCTACGTGTGCGATAATCGCAATGTTTCTGATATCCTGCATATAGTAATTTTATATTTCGGCTGCAAAGGTACACATTTTTGGCGAAATATTTGCTGGTTTTGCAAAAAAGTTGTACCTTTGCAGCCGCTATTCGGAAAATCCGATGCATTCGACGAGGTAAAATCGTTGTGATTAAGGCGGTTAGCCTCCGAAGGATGTTATGGCAAACATTATTTAATCATCAAAAAACAATGTATTTAGATCAAGCTAAGAAGGCTGAGATTTTCGGCCAGTATGGCAAGGACACTAAGGACACCGGTTCTGTAGAGAGCCAGGTAGCACTGTTCACCTATCGTATTCAGCACCTCACCGAGCACCTGAAGAAGAACCACAAGGACTTCGGCACCGCTCGTTCACTGACCAAGCTGGTAGGTCGTCGTCGTAAGCTCCTTAAGTATCTTTACAACAAGGACATCAACCGTTATCGTAATCTTATCAAGTCTCTCGGACTGCGTAAGTAATACGGAACGAACAAAATTAAAGCCCTGCACACTGCAGGGCTTTTTTGTTTCTTATTGTACCGTAATCATCACGTTCTTTTTCTTAATATTCTGGCAGTTGGTGAAGACGGCATCCTTCTTGGCGAGGATGGTAATGTTCTGCAGCGTAATGCCGTCGATAGGCATCTCGGGCAGTCCGTTGAACTCCATAGCGCGTCCGGCACCGTTGCACACAATGTTACGGATATCGATATTACGGAAGATGGGCGTTGTCTCATCGACAGGCTTCTTGGTAACATTGTCTGGATTGTCACCGTCTGCCAACATCTCAGCCACCGACTTTCCACCATAATACATATTAAAGGTGATGGCATCGGTCTTGATATCGGTCATCGAGATGTTCTTGATAAAGATGTTCTCTACGATACCACCACGGCCACGGGTCGACTTAAAGCGCAGACCCACGTCAGTACCTAAGAACTGACAGTTATCGACGAGGATATTCCTTACGCCGCCACTCATCTCCGAGCCCACGACGAAGCCGCCATGTCCGGCAAATACCGTACAACCCTTGACGACGACATTCTCGCAGGGAATGCCACGACGGCGACCGTCAGCATCCTTACCACTCTTGATGCAGATGCCATCGTCGCCAGCATCGAAGCGAGAGTTGATAATCAGCGCATTCTTACACGACTCCAGATCGAGGGCATCGCCATTCTGGGCGTAGCTGGGGTTACGCACCAGCACATCCTCGACGATGACGTTCTCACACATCAGCGGATGCAGGTTCCATGCTGGAGAGTTCTGAAAGATGACACCCTTCAGACGGACATTCTTACACTTCACCAGCGACACCATGACGGGGCGCACAAAGCGCTTGATGGCGTTCCACTCAGCATCGGTCTTGGCATTGGGTACATTCATGTTGGCACCCTTCTCACCTTGGGCATAGCCTGCTGAGGGTACCCAATAGCCGGGCTTCATCTCCTGACTGCCGGGGATAGCTAACAGTTCTTTCCAGTGAGCCTCCGTCACCTTTCCTTTCTTCACGGGACGCCAGTACTGGCCGTTGCCATCAATGACACCCTTGCCCGTAATGGCGATGTTCGTGGCACCGTTGGCACTCAGTGGCGACTGACAGCGACGGGTATCCAAGCCCTCAAAAGAGGTCTCGACCAGCGGATACAGCGACTCGTCGGCAGCAAACAGGATGACGGCACCTGCCTTCAGGTTCAGTTCGATATGGCTCTTCAGCACGATAGGGCCAGTATGCCACACGCCCTGTGGCACCACCAGCTTACCGCCGCCCTTCTTCACCAGTGCATCGATGGCTTTGGCAAAGGCCTCGGTATTCAGGGTGATACCATCGCCCACTGCACCGAAGTCCTTCAGATTGACCTCGTAGTCAGGGATGACGGGTGCCGTTATCTCAGGCATCTGGAACGGCAGCTTCTCCGTATATTTCTTGTAGGGGTTCTCGCTCTTGTCAGCAGCGAAGACACTAATCGCCATTAGGACAGCGATAAGCGTCACGATTCGTTTGTTCATAAGCAGTTTGTTTTATTTGTTTTGATTATGTTGTTCTAGTTGTTGGAGTTGTCGTTTGAATTTCCTTTAGCGGTATCATCACGAAGTCGCGCTCATGCATCAACGGATGTGGGATTTTCAGATCAGGCTCATCGACGGTCAGGTCGTCATAGAGCAGGATGTCGATGTCAATAGGTCGGTCGGCATAACTGCCAGCCACACTTTTCTTTCTCCTGCCTAAGTCGCGCTCTATCTGCTGTGTCAGCAGCAACACCTCGCGGGGTGTCTTCTCCGTCTCGCAACAGATGGCGGCATTGAGGAACGTGTTGTCCGACTCAAAGCCCCACGGCTCTGTCTCGATGAACGACGACTGGCGCGTCACCGTGCCAATCTGCTCACCAATGAGGCGAATGGCTTCTTGGAGGTTCCACACCTTGTCGCCAAGGTTGGAACCCAAACCCAAAAACACCTTATGCAGAAGCAAATTTTTCACTATTCACTTTTCACTATTCACTAGGCCTCCGGCCGCTTAGTCATCTACGATGAGCATCGCGTCGCCATAGCATCCGAACTTATAGCCGTTCTGTACAGCCATGTCGTAGGCCTTCATGACGAGGTCGTAGCCACCAAAGGCGGCAGTAGCCATCACCATGGTCGACTCAGAATGGTAGAAGTTGGTAATCATGGCGTCAGCCAGTCCGAAGTCATACGGTGGGAAGATGAACTTGTTGGTCCATCCGTTGAACTCCTTCAGCATTCCGTCGGTACCTACCGCAGTCTCTGTGGCACGCACGGTGCTGATGCCCACTGCACAGACGTGGTGACCCTCTTCCTTGGCCTTGTTGACGGTAGCACAGGCTTCGGGTGATACAATCATCTGCTCAGAGCTCATCTTGTGCTTGGTGAGGTCTTCCACCTCGATAGGATCGAAGCAACCCAGACCACAGTGTACGGTGACGAACGAGAAGTCGATGCCACGAATCTCCATGCGCTTCATCAACTCACGGCTGAAGTGCAGACCAGAGGCAGGAGCGGTGACGGCACCCTCATGCTTGGCATAGATAGTCTGGAAGTTCTCCATATCGTCAGCTGTAGCAGGACGCTTGTCGACGATGTAGCGTGGCAGCGGCGCTGAGCCCAAGGCAAACAGTTCCTGCTTGAACTCATCGTGCGGACAGTCATAGAGGAAACGTAGCGTACGGCCACGGCTGGTGGTGTTGTCGATGACCTCAGCCACCATAGGACCCTCTTCGTCGAAGAACAGCTTGTTACCGATACGAATCTTACGGGCTGGCTCTACCAGCACATCCCACAGGCGCAGCTCCTCGTTGAGCTCACGCAGCAGGAACACCTCAATCTTCGCATCGGTTTTCTCCTTAGTACCAAAGAGACGGGCAGGAAACACCTTTGTATCGTTGAACACAAAGACGTCGCCCTCGTCGAAGTAGTCGATGACATTCTTGAAGGTCAGGTAGTCGGTAGTATCATTACCGTCAGCATCTTTTTGGAACATGTCAACGGTCTGACTCTTACGGTGTACCACCATCAGGCGGCACTCGTCGCGATGATACACTTTCTCCACACTACCGTCTTCGTTCTCAAAGACGCGATGGGGAGGCTCCAGGGCTATCTGGTCCTCAGGCAACTTGAATTTGAATTGTGATAACTTCATTTTATCTTGATGTTTCGTTATTTCGATGTTTCAGTATTTAGAGGATTCGATGTTTCGACCTCTTGCTGTTCCAGCCACTGGGGGAAGTCGTCGATGGTGATGCAGTCCTCCATGCGGATGGCGCCCAGACGGGTACGGCACAGCGCCGTCAGATAGGCTCCGCTCTGTAGTGCCCTGCCGATGTCGCGGGCCAGCGAGCGAATGTAGGTACCTTTGCCACACACTACGCGGATGCTCATCTGCATGGTCTCGGCGTTGAAGTCGGTCAGCTCTATCTCGTCGATGTGCACCGTCTTGGCAGCCAGCGCCACCTCCTTACCCTTACGCATCAGGTCGTAGGCACGGTCGCCGCCAATCTTACAGGCTGAATATTCGGGTGGCACCTGTTGGATGTCGCCGACAAAACCCTTCAGGGCCTGCTCTATCAGTTCACGGGTGATGTGCTCCGTTGGATAGGTGGCATCCACTTCGTGTTCCATATCGTAGCTAGGCGTCGTAGCACCCAACTGCAAGGTGGCAGTATATTCTTTGTCGTGCAGCTGCAGACTCTCTATCTCTTTGGTCTTCTTGCCCGTACACAGTATCAGCACGCCTGTGGCCAGCGGGTCGAGGGTACCGGCATGACCTATCTTCACACGTTTGACGCCTACCTTTTTTGATACGCGCGTGCGCACGAAGGCCAGCGCACCGAACGACGTCATGCGGTAGGGTTTGTTGATATAGATGTATTCGCCTGCTGTGAAATTCACCTTGACAATTTTACTATTTGACGATTTACTATTTGACGATTTACTATTTGACGATTTATCCCAGCAGTGAACAGATAATGGTTACAACACCCACAATGGCGCAATAGATGCCGAAGTAGACCAGCTTGCCCTTCTTGACGATGTTAATCATCCACTTGCAGGCCAGACAACCGAAGATAAAGGCCGACACGAAGCCGACAGCCAGGGGCAGGGCCTCGATAGAACCCATCACATTCTCGCCCTTCGTCATCTTCAGCACGTCGAGCAGGGCCTCACCCAAGATAGGTGGTATCACCATCAGGAATGAGAACTGTGCCAGCGACTCCTTCTTGTTGCCCAACAGCAGACCGGTAGCGATGGTGCTGCCAGAGCGTGACACGCCAGGCAGTACGGCAACGGCCTGTGCCAGTCCGATGATGAAGGCATCCTTCATAGAGATATGCTCCTTCTGACGGGGCTTGGCATAGTACGAGAAGATGAGCAGCGAGGCGGTGATGAGCAGGCAGAAGCCTACCACTAACAGTCCTGAGCCGAAAATCTCCTCGACATAGTCTTTAAAGAACACACCCACAATGCCGACGGGAATCATCGACACGATGATGTTCAGTGCATATTTTGTCTCCTTATTCAGTTCACACTTAAACAGTCCACGGACTATCCAGTCTATCTCGCTCCACAGGATAACGAGCGTAGACAGTACGGTAGCTACATGCACAGCAACGGTAAACATCAGATTCTCCTCACCATTCTCCATACCAAACAAGGCCTGACCAATAGCCAGATGACCGCTACTGCTGACGGGCAGATACTCTGTCAGTCCCTGAATGATTCCTAATATCAATGCTTCAAACCAACTCATCTAGTTAATTTACTATTTGACAATTTACTATTTGACAATTTACTATTTACTATTTATTTTCTCCTTTAGGGCGGCGTACCACCGCATAAATCATTGACACGAAACCTGCCAGGCACACCAGCGGAGCCACCTTGATGCGGCGGGCACTGAAGATGTCAGGGTCGTAAGCCGTCTCTGTCGAGCCACTGCCACTCATCAGCAGGAAGCCCAACACCACTACTGCCATGCCTACTGCCAGCAGTATGTAGTTCACTTTATCGAATGCAAAATCTCTTTTATCCATAAATAATCTACTCTTCTCTATTCACTTTTCAGCGGTAGCAAATTCTTCACTATTCACTATTCACTATTTACTTTTCACTATTCACTAGGCCGCAGGCCGCTAAATTTTGTACAGTTCTTGCGCCTTCATCTTCAGGAACTTATTCACCGCCAGGAAGGCACAGAGCGCCGTGATTACGATGCCGAATACCAGCACCGAGGCTCCCGTCAGCGTCAGCACGTCCCATGTCACAATGTCGAGGACACCGGGTTGCGTCAGGTAGAGACCATACACGCCCAATCCCAGCACACAGTTGGCCAGCACGGCAGCGATGACGCCCACCAGCACCGCCTGTCGGAGGAACGGCTTGCGGATGAAGCCCCACGAGGCTCCCACCAGCTTCATGGTGTGTATGACGAAGCGGTTGGCATAGATGCTCAGGCGCACCGTATTGCTAATCAGCGAGAACGACACAAAGGTCAGCAGCAGGGCCAGCACCAGCAAGATGATGCTCACACGACTGATGTTCACATTCACCTGATCCATCAGGTCTTCCATATAGGCCAGGTCGCTCACGCGCTTGTCCTTCTTCAACTCCTTGGCAATCCACTTCAGCGAGTCGCGGCAGGCATAGTCTGCATTCAGACGAATCTCCAACGTGGCGGGGAACGGGTTGAAGCCCAAGAATTCCGAGGGGTCGCTGCCCAACTCCTTCACCTGCTCACGCTGTGCCTGTTCCTTGCTGATATAGTCGATATCGTGGGAATAGGGACGGTGGTACAGTTCGCGACAGAACAGATGGGCATCGTTCACCGACACTGAGTCTTTCAGCATGAGGGTCACCGTCAGGTTCTCCTTCATGTGAGCCGACAAGTTACGTGCAGACAGCACGAAGAACACCACCATGCCTAACAGAATAAGTACCATGGTCGTGCTTATACACAGAGTAACAACCTGCAAACCTCTGCGGCTGCGGGCCTTCTTACGTTTTTTACTCATATCTTTTTAGACGTAATACACCTAATTTCGTGCAAAGTTACTACTTTATTTGAACTTTGAAGTTTGAAGTTTGAAGTTTATGATTTGACATTAATCTTATTTAACACTTCGCAAATAAAATGTTCAATGTTCAATGTTCAATGTTCAACGAATTTTGTACTTTTGCACTCACTATGAGTACAGTTATCTATCCATCGCCCATTTTCGGGCCTATCCATAGCCGCCGACTCGGCATCTCGCTGGGCATCAACCTGCAACCTGCCGACGGCAAGGTATGCACCTTCGACTGCATCTACTGCGAGTGTGGATTCAATAGCGACCACCGCCCCACCCTTCCCCGTCCGTCGCGCCAGCTGGTGGCACAGAAGTTGGAAGAGCAGCTGCAGAAGATGGTGGCCGAAGGGCAGTTGCCCGACGTGCTGACCTTTGCCGGCAATGGCGAGCCCACCGGCCATCCCCACTTTGCTGAGATCATCGACGATACCATCCGTCTGCGCGACCAGTACTGTCCCAATGCCAAGGTCTGCGTACTCAGCAACTCCACCATGATTCACCGTCCAGAGGTGCACGATGCCCTGATGCGTGTCGACGACAACATTCTGAAGCTCGACACCGTGGACCCCACCTATATTAATAAGGTAGATCGCCCCACCGGCCACTACGATGTCCAGCAAATCATCGAACACATGAAAAGCTTCCATGGTCACATCATCATCCAGACGATGTTTATGCGAGGAACTCTCAATGTTCAAAGTTCAAAGTTCAAAGTTCAAAGTTCAACGTTCAAAGTTCAAAGTTCAAAGTTCAAAGTTCAAAGTTCAAAGTTCAATGTCGACAACACTGGTGAGGAATTTGTGAGTCCTTGGCTGGAAGTCGTCAAGCAAATCAAGCCTCAGCAGGTGATGGTATACACCATCGACCGTGAGACGCCTGCCCAAGGATTAGAAAAAGCCAGTCGCGAACAGCTTGACGCCATCCGCGACCGTGTTATTGCAGCAGGCATACCTTGTACTGCCAGCTACTGATTGATTTCGACCTGCTATCAGTACGAAACGCTTTATTCTTGCTGATTTCTCTGGTCAATGATTGCCTTAAGCATCTCCCACGTCATGTCCTTGCTTGCCATTTCATCGAATTGGTTATACATCCACTGGGTGGGGAAAAACATATTGGCGTCCATCCACAGAGCCCAGCCAGTACGGCGATTGAAGGCCGAAGGGAAATAGCTCTCTGCCACCGTAAATGTACCCTTTGTGGGGTAATGAAGGAGATCATGATACGGAAGCATCACTGATAGGTAGAACTCCTTCAGCTTCGACGAAGGTCTGGCGCCATCCCATCGCTGAATGACGGATTCATCCATATAGCTTATGGCTGTGTTGGCATAGTCCGACAGTTCCGGATCGTTGATGGCTGCTGCCACAGTCTTTATGTACTGCTTCAAGTCTATCAGATATGTATAGCTGTCATAGCTATATGAATAGGCGCAAGCTGTCATAGCCTGTTTCTTTTGCTCCTCAGAGAGTTTCGGATAAATCTCCAACAGGCGGTCTACAAAGAGGGTGATATAGTTGTTCACATCTATCAGATCGTCAGAACGGATGATTTTGAAATCGAGATTGTTCGCATCCATATCGGGCCAGGCCTCTTGGGGGATGCCTTTCCTTTCGTCATAGAGGCATTTCAGATCCACAAACATATCCTTGGCCGTATTTTCAAAGTCGTAGCTTGTCGACTTTTTCAGTTTGTCAACCAAGGAAACCACAGGGTCACCGAAAGACAGCAAGACGTGCGAGGAGACAAAGAAGTAGTCGGCATACTGCTGCACCTCGGTGAGTGTCTCGATATTGCCCATCAGACAATTATGGAACATCAGGCACTGGAAATGCAAGTTGCTGGAAGTCGCCAAAGCGTCAGCAAACTGATACATGTTCATGCCCTTGCCCTCCAAGGTCTCATCGTAGAGGACACCTCTGGTAATCATATTGTCAGGACGGTCGTTGACAATGTCATAGCCTGCCCCATGCCCCCACAATACAAGGATATAGTTGTCTGCAGGAGCATCGTTCTTGAGATTTCTAAGGATATCCGACAGACACAGGGAATCATAAAGACGATACTCAGGGGCTTGGATAGCGGAAGTCTCGTGTAGCTGGGTAAGGTCCGTCTTGTTGGTCAGTTCAAACAGTACCAGATCGTTGGGCTTACCATACCTGCCGCTGAATTTCTCGCTCTCTTTTCCGTACTTATACATCACCAGCACACGGACATTGGTACTGTCGTCAAGCATCGGCTTGAGTTTGTCCCAAGTATTCTCGATAACCATATCCATACGTCCACCCGCATTACCATAGATAAGAACGGTATAGCGTGCACGGTCGCGTTTCACATCAGTACCGGGTGTTTGCTCTTTTGGTGCCTTATCATCATCATCCGAGGAGCACGAAGTGCACACACCTACACCGCAGAGAACAACGGAGAATACCAATTGTCTCATAGCGGTCATCAACGAATTCATCATTTTCTTCTTCATAGCCATCGTATTCCTAATTAATAGACTTTCTTAGAAAGGATGCCTGCCTGTGTGGTCTTCAGGAACTCGACGATATGGTCAATCTGTGGACCAGAGGGCACCTGCTCCTCAATCTGCAGGATGGCATCGAGCAGAGAGCCACCACCATTGAATACCAGACGGTAGGCGTTGGCAATGTGCTTGAGCACCTTCTCGTCGACACCATGCTGGCGACCAACGGTGAAGTTGACGCCACCATACTGGCCCTTACGGGTGGCAATAACATAAGGTGGGATATCCTGCGAGAAGGTGGTACCTGCCTGAATCATCGAACCCATACCAACACGCGTCTTGGCATTCTCGATGACGCTGGAGGAGAAGATGACGTGGTCTTCGATGATGCAGTCGCCGGCAATCTTCGTACCATAGCCGAAGACGCAGCCGTTGCCTACCTTGGTGTCGTGTGAGATGTGGGCACCTTCCATCAGCACGTTCTCGTTGCCAAGAACGGTCTGGCCACCAGTATGTGTGGCACGGTTGATGACGACATTCTCGCGGATGACATTACCATCACCGATGATACACTCCGACTTCTCGCCACGGAACTCGAAGTCCTGTGGCAGGGCACCGATGACAGCACCCTGATGCACCTTATTTCTCTTACCCATGCGCGTGCCAGAGCAGATGCTGACAAAGGGGAAGATGACACAGCCATCGCCTATCTCTACATCGTCTTCGATATAGGCGAAGGGGAATATCTTTACGTTGTCGCCGATTTTAGCCTTTGGGCTTACCTCAGCTTTTGGGGATATTTCACTAGCCATAAATAATTCTCAATTTTCAATTCTCAATTCTCAATTACTTATTTGCCTCCTCCACCTAATGCAGTATAGAGGCTAACCACTGCCTGCATCTTGTTGAAGTCGTCGGTGACCTTAGAGAGCTGGGCAGAGAGCAGCTGGGTCTGGGCGGTGAGCACCTCTAAGTAGCTGGAGCCCTTGCTCTCGTAGAGTGCGCGGGTGTCTTCTACATTCTTGGTGAGCACCTCTACACGCTGGGCTTCCAACTTCGAGTTAGCATCGTAGCCATTGTAGTTGACCAGAGCGTTAGACACCTCGTTACCTGCCTGCAGAATGCTGTTCTGCCAGGTATTGAAAGCCTGCTCATACTTCAACTTAGACACCTTCAGATTGGCAGTCAGGGCACCACGCATAAAGATGGGCTGAGTGAGGTTGCCAAACAAGGTAGTGAGCCACTTGCCTGGAGTCAGCGCGCCATTGCTGTTGGTGAAGGCTGCTGAGGCACCGATAGTGACAGAGGGATAGAACTGTGAACGAGCAGTCTGGATGTCATGGAAGCAGGCAGCGAGCTGCATCTCGGCATTATGCACGTCGGGACGGTTCTGCAACAGAGCAACACCGACACCGGTAGCAAACTCTGCAGGCAGCGACTGGGCCTCCAAAGTAGAACGGGAAATCTGCTGACCAGCCTGTCCGATGAGCAGACAGAGGGCATTCTCGGTAGAGCGAATCTGACGACGGAAGTCGTTGGCCTGCGTCTGTGTGGACAGATAGGCAGCCTCAGCACTCTGTACGCTGGTAGAGCGAACACGACCGAGTGTGAACTGCTGCTGCATCATCTCCCACGTCTCCTTAGCCATATCGCCCATCTCGGTAACGATAGCCAACTGCTTGTCGAGCATCAGCAAGGTGTAGTAGGCATTGGCGATGCCGCTGACAATCTGTGCACGGACTGCCATCTGGTAGTCTTTCATGCCCAACAGCTTCATCTGGGTAGAACGCTTCTGCGACAGGATGTTGCCGAAGAGATCTACAGTCCAGCTGGCAGCCACAGGAATAGAGTATGACTTAGTCGTTACTGACGGATCAGTGTAGAGCGTAGAGATAGAACCCATCGGACTGGAAGAACCAATCTGGATGGCAGGCAGGAAGGCCAGCTTAGAGGCCTTCAGCATGGTCTCGTACATCTGTACATTGAGCACAGCATTCTGCAGGTTGGCATTCTTCTGCAAGCCCTGCTCGATGAGTGCCTGCAACTGTGGGTCGGTGAATACGCTGCGCCAAGGCAGGTTACCAAACGAGGCAGTATCCTGTACAGCCAGCGTGTCACGGTCAGACAGCACGTCGCGGATAAGTCCCTGTGTCTCTACATTGTCAGGGCGCTCGTACTTATTATATAGTCCGCAACTGCTGAGGAGCAAGCACAATAGCAGACCCACCCCCAGGCCCCTCCCTGTATGGAGGGGAGTAGTTACTTTGTTCCTTGATATTATATTCATATTTCTTTTCATTAATGATTCATTTCATTCCCCTCCCTCGCAGGGAGGGGTTAGGGGTGAGTCCTTTTATTTCTCCAATTCGTAATCCACTGGTTTGTGAGCATATTGCGAAATCTCGGTAGCCATATCGGCCTGCTCCTCATCCTCGAACTTCATCGGAGAGAACTTCTCCTGCAAGCTCTGGAAGATAACGAAGAGACCGGGCACTACCAGTACCTGCAACAAGGTACCTATCAACATACCACCAACGGCAGCAGCACCCAGCGTCTGGTTACCATTCTTGCCGACGCCAGAGGCGAACATCATAGGCAACAGACCGACAACCATAGCCAGAGAGGTCATCAAGATAGGACGCAGACGGGCAGCGGCACCCAGCACGGCAGCCCATGAGATGGCCATACCCAGACGACGGCGCTCCAAGGCGAACTGTACGATAAGGATGGCGTTCTTAGCCAACAAACCAATCAGCATAATCAATGAGATCTGCATATAGATATCGTTGGCGTGGCCAAAGAGTATCGTGAAGAGGAAACAACCAGCCAAGCCGAAAGGTACAGAGAGTACGACCGACAACGGCAGGATGTACGATTCATACTGTGCTGACAAGATCAGGTAGATGAAGATAAAGCACAGCAAGAAGATGAGCGCCGTAGAGTTGGTAGCCTTAGCCTCCTCACGTGTCAGACCCTGATAGTCATAGGTGTAGCCCTGCGGCAGCATCTCGGCAGCTACATCCTGAGCGGCCTTGATGGCCTCACCAGTAGAATAGCCGTCGGCCACTGTTGCCGTCACGTTGATAGACGTAAACAGATTGAAACGGTTGATGTTGCTGGGGCCGTAGACACGTTCCAGACGACAGAACTCCTGAACAGGCGACATACCTCCTGGGGTGCGTACATAGATACTGTTCAACGACTCAGGTGTCATACGAGTCTCAGGTGAGCCCTGTATCATCACACGGTATAACTTACCATAAGCGTTGAAGTTGGAAGCATACATACCACCATAGTATCCCTGCAACGTTGAGAGAACGGTAGAGGGTGACACACCTGCCTGCTTACACTTGGCTACATCCATGTACAGCATGTACTGCGGATAGTTCGGGTTGTAAGAGGTCTGGGCTGTCTGGAATTCAGGACGCTTGTTCAACTCGGCCAGATAGTCCTTGACGATGCCAAAGAACTTGTCCAGCGAACCACCCGTACGGTCCTGCATCACCAGCGATACACCACTATTGGCAGAGAATCCAGGAATCATAGGCGGTGCGAAGGCCAGAATCTGTGCATCCTTGATATGGGCTGTCTTGATAAATATCTGAGCAACGACACCCGTTGCGCTCTGTGGGTCAAGGAAGAAGCGGTAGATACCGTCGCCCTGCCACAGTCCGCTGAGCTTCCAGAAGAATCCATGCTGGCGTTCAGAGAAGGGCTTCAGTTTGATAATGAACGTTGCCTGGTCTGAACCAGAACCGGCAATGAAGTTATAACCCTGAATCTGCTCACGGTTCTGGATAGCAGGGTCTGCAGCCAGAATACTATCCACTTGACTAACAACCTGCTTGGTACGCTCTACTGAGGTAGCAGGAGGCATGGAGATAGTACAGAATAGTGTTCCTGTATCCTCGTCAGGTACCAGACCTGTCTTGGTGGTAAACATCAGTACTACCATTGCCACAATACCGAGAATAACGGTAGAAAGCACAGCAAGCGGCTTACGCACCAGTTTCTCTACCCTACCCTTATAGCTTCCTAAAAGTTTCTCGTAGGAAGTATTGAAGGACGTATGGAAGCGGTCAACGAGCGACATCTTCTTGGCATGTCCCTCGGCATCGTGCGGCTTCAGGAAGATAGCACACAGAGCAGGTGACAGTGTCAAGGCGTTCAGTGCCGAGATGAAGATGCTGACAGCCATCGTCACACCAAACTCACGATAGAACGAACCCGTCGTACCACCGATGAACGATACGGGAACGAACACGGAAGCCATCACCAACGTAATAGAGATGATAGCACCAGAAATCTCGTTCATGGCGTCGATAGATGCTGTCAATGCCGACTTATAGCCCTGATCCAACTTAGCATGGACAGCCTCAACGACTACGACGGCATCGTCCACCACAATGGCAATAGCCAGCAGCAGAGCGGACAGCGTCAGCAGGTTGATAGAGAAGCCCATCACGCTGAGGAAGAAGAAGGTACCAATCAGCGACACAGGCACAGCAATCAGCGGTATAAGCGTAGAGCGCCAGTCCTGCAGGAACACGTAAATTACGATGAACACTAGGATAAGGGTGAACACCAGCGTGAAGACTACCTCCTCGATAGAGGCATACAGGAACTCTGTCACGTCATAGTTAATCTTATAAATCATGCCCGGCGGGAAGAGCTTAGCCTGCTCTTCCAGTTCGGCCTTCACCTGCTTGGCAATTTCATTAGCGTTAGAACCAGCAATCTGCTGTACCATACCCAGTACAGACGGCAGGTTGTTGTTCTTCATCGATACCGAGTACTGCTGACCACCGAGTTCAATCTTGGCGACATCCTTCAGTTTCAGCGTCTGTCCGTTGGCATCGCTAGAGATGATGATATTGCCAAACTCTTCAGCAGTCTTCAGACGACCGGTATAGCGCATAGAATACTCGTAAGCCACATTAGACTGTTCGCCGAAAGAACCAGGAGCGGCCTCGATGTTCTGCTCAGCCAACACAGCACTGATGTCGCTTGGCATCAGGTTGTACTGCTTCATCACGTCCGGCTTCAGCCAGATACGCATAGAGTAGGTCTTCAGACCTGGTGACTGCACATCACCAACACCCTGAATACGCTTGATGGCCGGGATGATGTTAATGTTGTTATAGTTCGTCAGAAACTCGTCATCGTAGCGACCGTCAGAGGTCAGCGAGAACATGATAACCTGAGAAGTCTGACGCTTCTGCACCGTCACACCAATACGCGTTACCTCGGCAGGCAACAGAGCCTGAGCCTGCTGTACGCGGTTCTGTACGTTAACGGCACACATATCGGGGTTCATACCCTGGCGGAACAGCACACTGATCTGTGCAGAACCGGCACCAGCGGTAGACGAGATATAGTCCATACCTTCCACACCATTGATACTCTCTTCCAACGGTGTGATGACCGAGTTCTTTACGGTCTCTGCATCGGCACCAGGATAGCTAGTCCACACCGCCACCGTAGGTGGTGCGATGTTAGGGTACTGCTCAATAGGCAGCGATACCAGGCCGATGAAACCCAGCAGGACGATGAGGATAGAAATCACCGTTGACAATACCGGGCGTTTGATAAAATTCGTAAAAGTCATATTAATTTACTATTTGACAATTTACAATTTACTATTTGACAATTTACTATTTGACAATTTACAATTTATTTCTTCATTGCACCTACGATGTCACCAGCACTCATAGCCTTTGCCTGCTCGGAGATCTTCTGCTGATAGCGCTCAGGGGTAATGGGTACAATCTCCATGCCGTCGTTCAACTTGGTGATACCATTGGTCACATACTTGTCACCAGCCTTCAGACCACCAGTAACGACATAGTTGTTGCCGTCGTTGTGCGGGTCAACCTGGATTTCGGTGTACTTCACCTTGTTATCTTTGCCAAGGGTATAAACGAACTTCTTGTTCTGCACCTCAGAGACACAACTCAGCGGAATAATAACCACATTAGAGCTGACGCGTGGGATGATAATCGTGCCAGTAGCTCCGCTCTTCAGCAACTTCTCAGGGTTAGCAAACGAAGCAATCAGCTGAACAGAACCCGTAGCAGCATCGATAACACCACTCATCTTAGTGATGGTACCTTCACTGCTATAGATGCTACCATCTGCCAATTGCAACTTGACAGGAGGCAGTGAAGACAATCCCTGCTGAGAGATGACCATAGCCTCTTTCTCCGTCACAGAAAAGTAAGCCTCCATAGACGAAATGTTTGAAACGGTAGTCAAGACATTAGAACCACTTACCAGCGCACCTTTCTTGAAAGGCAGTGTACCTACGACACCTGCTGCAGGTGACTTGACATAGCAGTAGCTTAATGCCTCCTGAGCAGAAGCCAGTACAGCCTGAGCCTGAGCCAACTGAGCCTGAGCAGACTCATACGTATTCTGAGAGGTTTTCAACTCGTAGTCGCCAATCACTCTTTTTTCATGCAACTGCTTGCTATTCTCGTAGGTCAGCTTAGCAGTATTGCACTGCTGCTGAGCGGCATTGACAGCAGCCTGAGCCTGACGTACCTGAGCCTGATAGGTCTCATTATCAATCACAAACAACACCTGACCGGCACTTACCGTCTGGCCTTCTTTGACATTAATCTGAGTGAGAAAGCCCTGAGCTTTCGGACGAATCTCTACGTCCTGCACACCTTTAATGGCGGCAGGGTACGTGCTCTGCATGTCAGCACTCGACGTACCAGCAGTAGTCACGGGGAACTCATTGTCGCCAAATGTCGGGCGGCCACCGCCACCACCACACGAAACAAGCGTTGCAGCAACTGCTGCAAGCATTAAAATTTTCTTCATCTTCATACCTATTTTAATATTATTCGAATAATGCTACGTGTAGAAAACTCAAACACAGTCGTTTAGTTTTCAGGATGCAAAAGTAACAAAAATATTCCGTACCTATATCATTGATATAGGATTATACATGATATTTAACAAAGTTTAGTTTGTTTTCAGTCCCATCTGTGCAGCCTTCTCCAATAGCAGCTGCATCAGTGGTTCACGCTCGTTCTCCACCTTGTTATCCAATACGGCATCCTTGAGATATTGCTTCAGTACGCCCACCTCACGAGAGGGCTGCAAATGAAACATTTCCATAATCTCGTTGCCGTCGATAACGGGTTGAAGCAGG
This sequence comes from uncultured Prevotellaceae bacterium, assembly GCA_900314985.1. Lineage (GTDB taxonomy): Bacteria > Bacteroidota > Bacteroidia > Bacteroidales > Bacteroidaceae > Prevotella. The sequence continues at coordinate 51,951 of OMXL01000002.1, forward strand.
CGTTTGTAGTCTTTAACCTTCAGATCGGCAAGCTTCTCACGAACCATGCGGAAGTTCTCCTGGAACATCTTTTTCTTGACCTCGTTCTTCGAGGTGATGTCAGCCTCACAGAGCGTCATCAAGTCATCGATGTCGTCGCCAGCATCGTTCAATAGACGGCGCACGGCAGAGTCGGTCACCTCGCTATCGGCAATCACCTGTGGACGCATGTGCAGGTCGACCATCTTTTGGACGTACTTCATCTCGGCACCCATCGGCAACTTCAGGCGACGGAAGATGTTGGGTACCTGTTTAGCACCTATCAGATTATGGTTGTGGAAGGTCCAGCCAATACCAGGCTCCCAGCGCTTCGACTTCGTCTTACCAATGTCGTGGAGCAAAGCGCCCCAACGGAGCCAGAGGCCTCCTCCCTGCCCCTCCAAAGGGAGAGGTGATTCGACAGTCCCAGAACTCCCCTCCTTTTGGAGGGGTTGGGGGAGGCACACATTTTCCAGTACCTCCAGCGTGTGGTAGAAATTGTTCTTATGGGCTCGTCCGTCTTTCTTTTCTACAATGTCAAGAGCAGCGACTTCCGGAAGTATAATCTGCAGCAGACCAGAGCGTTGCAAGTATTCAAAGCCAATGCTGGGATGCTGCGCCATCATTATTTTATTGAGTTCTACCTCGATGCGCTCACCACTGACAATCTTGATGCGGTCGGCCATGCGAATGAGGGCATTAAAGGTCTCCTCCTCTATCTGGAAATTCAGTTGGGTAGCAAAACGGATGCAGCGCATCATGCGCAACGGATCATCAGAGAAGGTAATCTCCGGATCGAGCGGTGTAGCGATGATGCCATCTTCTAAGTCGGCGATACCATTAAAGGGATCTACCAGTTCGCCAAAGCGCTTGCTATTCAAACAAATAGCCATTGCATTGATGGTGAAGTCGCGACGATTCTGGTCGTCTTCCAACGTACCATTCTCCACGATGGGCTTACGTGAGTCGTGGCTATAGCTCTCTTTGCGAGCACCCACAAACTCCACCTCCGTATCGCGAAACTTCACTTGCGCAGTACCGAAATTCTTAAAGACGCTGAGATGTGCTTTCTTGCCGAGCCGCCTCTTCAGCGCCTCAGCAACAGCAATACCGCTGCCCACCACAACGACGTCGATATCGTTTGATGGACGCTCCAAGAAAATGTCGCGCACATAGCCGCCAACAACATAGCACTCTACTCCCATCTCATCGGCCACATCACCAATAAGATGGAAGATCTCCTTATCAAGAATCTTTGCTAATGCCTGGTCTGAATACAGTTTCATGGGTGCAAAGGTACGAAATAATTCTCAAACCAGGAGCGTTCACCCAAGAAAAATAGCCTAATTGCGTCTGGCAATGATATAAATGATGACTGGAGCACCCATCACAGGCGTGACGGCATTCAAAGGAATGACACCCGTCTCACCTGGCAGGAAACAGATGGCATTGCAGACGAGGGCAATGACAGCACCGCAAAGGATGGTGCCTGGCATCAGGACACGATGGTCAGCCTGTCGGAACAGGAGATGGGCGATATGGGGCACTGCCAAACCAATAAACATAATGGGACCGCAATAAGCGGTGGTAATAGCAGTGAGCAGACCCGTAACGATGATGAGCCAGTTGCGTACCCTACGGGTATTGACACCAAGGTTCTCCGCATACTGTTCGCCAAGGAGCAAGGCATTGAGCGGCTTTACCAACAATAAAGCGCCCACAAGTCCAAGCACGCACAACGAAGCGAACAGGGGTATCTGACTCATCGGCACACCACCAAAAGAGCCCATGCCCCACACCATATAGGACTTGACACCCTCGTCGGTAGCGAAGAAGTTGAGCAATGCCACCACACTATTGGCAATGTAGCCTATCATGATACCAACAATGAGCAGCATGACATTGTTGTGCACCATCGTACTGAACAAGAAGATAAGTCCCATCACCATCATGGCACCCATAAAGGCGGCAGCAAGTACGGCCATAAAACCACTGATGCTGACAGAACCTACGGAGAGAGAACCTCCTAAGCCAAGCATGACAAGCGCCACACCCACGCCTGCACCACTATTAATGCCAAAGATGCTGGGACCTGCCAATGGATTCTTGAACGCCGTCTGCAACATCAAGCCGCTGACAGCGAGCGATCCGCCACAGAGCATCGCAGTGATGGCCTGTGGCAGACGACTCTCCATAATGATATACTGCCAAGAAGGACGTGCAGCCTCGTGACCTGTGACGATGCTGACAACATCGCCGAGCGGTATGGATACCGACCCGACAGCCAGGTTGACGGCCAACAGCACGACCATCAACAATGCCAACAGGCAACAGAGAATTACACCACGTTTCACAATAACCGTTACTCCTTCAGTTTTTTATAATAACGCAACGGAGGCAATCCTATTATATCAGGATGCAAAATTTGCAGGAAGTCGCAGAGCAAACGGTCAGGATGGAAGGGCGTATCTTCATAAAACATAGACAGCTCTACATTGCATCCATAGACCTCATGCTGACGGAATGCCTTCAGCTGACGGTAGCCGTGATATTCAGAGAGCAACTCATTATAGCTCAAATCATGGTCGCTGGAGTAACGAAGTATCCAGACATCACTATCCCCTGCCCTCTCAAGTACAGTCTCGAAAGGCAGTGACAGCGAACCGCTCTGACTGTCTGTTGCCCATGGATAACGGGCACCAGCATCCAGCAACATCTGTCCGATGGTGCTACGACCACCAGGCATATACCACACAGAACCCGTTATCTTGTCAACGAGTACAGAACGGCCCTCACCAGCCTTTGCTGCTTGCTGCTTAAGAGCGTTATAGCTACTGTCAACCTGCTGGAAGAGTTGGTCAGCCTGGTCACTGACACCAAAAAGAAGACCATAGAAGCGCATCCATTCGGCACGTGCCAATGGAGATGTCTCCATATACTCAGCACACTCAATGAGTGGAATGCCTATCTCCTCCGTCTTGCCATAGCCGCCACTATTCTCAAATGGTGACAACATGATGACATCGGGCTTGACATCCATGATCTTCTCAACGACAGGGTTCAAACCATTACCACAGTCAATGACACGTCCTGCCTTGATTTGCTCTTGTATATAAGGTACCTTAATATACTTGGCATCGGCGACACCCACGATATGACTGCCCAGTCCCAACTCTGTGAGCAAGGCACAATGAACCGTAGTAAAGACAGCAGCACGCTGAATGGGGACCTCGATGACAGTACCGTCAGCGAAAGACATTTCTCTTTCCTCTTTCCCCTTTTCTCTTTCCACTAAATAATAGCGGTGCAACAACTTTCCTGGCTTCCATGGGTTGCTGATTTCTGCAACGGTATAGCCGTCGTACTCCACGATGGTGAGCAACGACGAGTACTTCAACGCAATGGTGTCGCCAGTAGCTGACGACAAAGAAGTGTTGTTGCCACCCTGGCATGAAGCCAAGGCGACAACAACGGTAAATAGTATAGATAGTAAGGTATTACGCATTTACTTCACAACGATTTTGCGAACAGAGCCATCAGGCATACGAACAATATTCACACCCTTCTGCAGTATAGACATGTTCTCACCCTTCAGGTTGTAATAGCTTGCAGGCTGCTTAGCGACAGAGATGTTGCTGATAGCCGTTTCAATGTCTACATTCTTCTCAGGCAGAACCTCTGTACCTTCAGCACCGAAGTTGTCGAAGCAGAAGTAAGCTGGCGTATTCATACCCCAATCGCCATTATCGGTGCTTGAGAGGGCGAAGCCGAGCTTGCAGACCTTGCCCAGACCAGAGAGGTCTACATAGCGCCAATCGTTGATGATATAAGCCTTAGCCTCGTCACGCAGGTCAGCCAAGTAGTAGTCCTTCGTACCGGTCTCGTTACCTTCAGCATCGTAACCCGTGATGGTCAGCTTGAACCAGTCATCCTTACCAAACTTCTTAGCATAAGCGTCGCCACCCATCATTGAGGTGTAAGCATAAGCAGAGTTGGTGATGTAGAAGCCAGGAACTACAATACCTTCTTCATGGTTGAGCACGGTCACATTACATGGACCATAGTAAGACGATACATAAGCGACACCATAGTTGGCAGAGCTATCATAGCCACCACCAACGATATTGTTCCACTGGTCGTCAAGGCTCTCATACTTCGTTGCTGTGCTGTTAGCATAACCGAAGAACCACCAAGAGGCCCAATCGTGCATACAGCCGGTAGCAAATTCAAAGTCACCGCTGACGAACTCAGTGCGCTCATCGTCTTCCTCAGTGCTGACACTCATGTGACCTTCAGCACCAATCTCGATATCCTCGAAGGTAGCAACATCCAGAGCCAGTTCAACGTTCTTCTCAGGCAGTACTTCCTCACCCTCTGCACCGAAGTTGTCGAAGCAGAAGTAGGCAGGCGTATTCATGCCATAGTCACCGTTATCGGTACTTGAGAGTTCGAAGCCGAGCTTACTAACCTTGCCCAGACCAGAGAGGTCCACATAGCGCCAGTCGTTGATGATGTATGCCTTGCTGGGGTCGCGCAGGTCGGCCAGATAATAATCCTTCGTACCTGTCACCTCGCCAGCAGCATCGTAACCAGTAATGGTCAGCTTGAACCAGTCGCCCTTACCGAACTTCTTGGCATAAGCATCACCGCCTGTCAGCGAGTTGTAAGCGTAAGAAGAGTTAGTGATATAGAAACCAGGAACAACGATACCACCATCGTGGTTCTTAACAGTTACATAGGTAGGACCATTGAAAGCTGCTGCATAAGCTACACCATAGTTGGCAGAATTGTCATAGCCACCACCAACTACATTATTCCATTGATCATCGAGTGTCTCAAATGTCGTCTTTGTACGATTAGCGTAACCAAAGAAGTACCAATAATCATAGTCACTCATGCAACCAGTAGCAAACTCGAAGTCACCGCTGGTGAACTCAGTACGCTCGTCATCCTCCTCAGTAGAAACGCTCATGTGACTCTCAGCAGCCAGTTCGAGATTCTCGAAGTCAGCCACCTCAAGCGGGAAGTCTACGTTCTTCTCAGGCAGTACTTCCTCACCCTCTGCACCGAAGTTGTCGAAGCAGAAGTAGGCAGGCGTATTCATGCCATAGTCACCATTATCGGTACTTGAGAGTTCGAAGCCAAGCTTGCTGACCTTACCCAGACCAGAGAGGTCCACATAACGCCAGTCGTTGATGATGTATGCCTTGCTGGGGTCGCGCAGGTCAGCCAGATAGAAGTCCTTCGTACCTGTCACCTCGCCAACAGCATCGTAACCCGTAATGGTCAGTTTGAACCAGTCGCCCTTGCCGAACTTCTTGGCAAAGCTATCACCACCAGTCAGCGAGTTGTAAGCGTAAGAAGAGTTGGTGATATAGAAACCAGGAACAACGGCGCCACCATCGTGGTTCAGCACGGTTACATAGGTAGGACCATTGAATGCGGCAACATAAGCTACACCATAGTTAATAGAGTTATCATAGCCACCACCAACGACGTTGTTCCACTGGTCGTCGAGAGACTCAAACTTAGTATCAGTACGGTTAGCATAACCGAAGAAATACCAGTAATCGTAATCACTCATGCAACCAGTAGCAAACTCGAAGTCGCCGCTGGTGAACTCAGTACGCTCGTCATCTTCCTCAGTAGAAACGCTCATGTGACCTTCAACACCAATCTCAATCTCCTCGAAGGTTGCTACGTCCAGAGCCAACTCTACGTTCTTCTCAGGCAGTACTTCCTCACCCTCTGCACCGAAGTTATCGAAGCAGAAGTAAGCAGGTGTATTCATACCCCATTCGCCATTATCTGTGCTTGAGAGTTCGAAGCCAAGTTTGCTGACCTTACCCAGACCAGAGAGGTCCACATAACGCCAGTCGTTGATAATATATGCCTTACTTGGGTCACGCAGGTCGGCCAGATAGAAGTCCTTCGCACCTGTCACCTCGCCAGCAGCATCGTAACCTGTAACGGTCAGTTTGAACCAGTCGCCCTTGCCGAACTTCTTGGCAAAGCTATCGCCACCATTCATCGAGTTGTAAGCGTAAGAAGAGTTGGTGACATAGAAACCAGGAACAACAACGCCACCATCGTGGTTCTGAACAGTAATGTAGCAAGGACCAAAGTAACCAGTGTTTACATAAGCTACACCGTAGTTAGCAGAGTTATTATAGCCACCACCAACGACGTTATTCCACTGGTCGTCGAGACTTTCATACTTACTCTCAGTACGGTTAGCATAGCCAAAGTTCCACCAAGTATAGTAGTCACTCATGCAGCCAGTAGCAAACTCAAAGTCACCGCTGGTGAACTCAGTACGCTCGTCATCCTCCTCAGTAGAAACGCTCATGTGACCTTCAGCGCCAATCTCGAGGTTTTCAAAGTCGGCAGCAACCAATGGCATATCAACAGCCAGCTTAACAGCTGGTACACGACCAAAGACGGCAGTCTGAGAGATGGCAGTAAAGTTAGGAGCACGACCCGTGTCCTTAGATGTAGCACGATGGTTACCTACGGGATCGCCGAAGCCGCCAATGCCCAACACGCCATCAGTGAGTTCGATGGTTGAAGTTTTCCAGTCCTCAGGAACGGTAAAAGTGACGGCCTGTGCAGTAGCTGTTGCAGCCATCGTGTACTGATTACCCTTTCCATTCTTTACGGTGATACCCTCGGGAGCCTTCTTATAAGACAGGAAGGCATTAAAGTTGTGGATGCCTGCCAGTTTGTTAGCAGGATGGTAAAGGCCAGAATACTGAACAGTCACCTCGTCACCAGGTTTGACACTGGAAACAACCTCACCAGCCACCTTGATCTCACGATGACAGGGCTTAGCAGTAATAACCTGATAGATGCTCTTTCCTGCAGCATCAGTCAGACATACGATATTGCGACCCATGGTGAGGTGTACTGTATAGCTATCATCAGCATTCATGGTAACGCCCTCTGCCGAGAAACCTGTATAAGATGCGGCATTAGTACCCAGTACAGGACGAGCCAAGGTAACAGCAGCTACTCCCTCAGGAGTAAAGGTGTAGTCAAAACCATCCTCGCTATCAAGATAATAAAGTACGTCAAACTCCGCATCGACATTCTCCATAGAGAGCTTAGTATCTATCGGATCGCCACCGCCCCAAGGAGTAACAGTCGTCAAGTAGTCCTTATTAATAATAATATTAGGTTTGATGTCTGTAGCCTGCTCACCAACAGTTACAACAAATGCGCCAGTATTCTCAGGCCAGATAGCTCCCCAGTCAGCGCCACCTACGAAATCGTTCTTTGTAGCGCCACTGTAGTTGTTGACATGTATGGCGTCGTAAGTAACAAGTACAATGGCCGTACCAGTACCAACAGCAGTCAGCAGTTCGTTCTCTACCTTAACGACCGAGTTGTCCTCCTGACCATTTAGATTTACTACTGTGAAGTGGTAGTCAGGGTCTATGAAATAGTTGGCAGTGATAGAGTTGGTCAACTGCCAGTTACGCATCGGCAAGATATCGTAAGTATCACCCACATTGGCCAACTTCAGATGACCTGCTGCATTAATGTTAAGGAAAAGATCGCCCACATTATAGTTGCCATTAGATGTCACATCATGGTCGATGAACTTCGGATCCTTAGCAGTGAGATCTGCATCCGTGAATACCAGCACAGGACGCTTGGTTTCGTCACTGCTCATTGTAAAGACACCTGCCTGTGTGTACTTACCTGGCTGACTGACACGGTAGTTATACTGTTGCTTATCAGCGAGTTTGAAGGTATACACCTTATTACTGCCTTCAGTAGCAACATTCTGCGCAGCAACCTCCTTAAACTTGACAAAGTGAGCCGTCTTCGTGCCAAGGAAGAATGTAGCATCAGCAGGAACGGTGACATTATAAACATAGCCCATAGGAGCCTCAGCCTGCACTGTCGGATTATTGGTTACCGTACCAGTATAAGAGGCTACAAGATAGCCCTCTTCCTGACGTGCATCTGAAGGAATCATGTCCAGATAATAGGTATTGCCACTGAACACTAAGAACATCTTCTTGCCAGAGGTATACTCACCCATGGTGGTGTTTACCACAGCACCCTCCTTGGTAGTCACCCTCAGATTGAAGGTATAGTCTGTACCATACACCCAGTCTGTGTTCTTGACGTTAATCTCAGGTGAGAAGATAGCAAAGGTGGTGTGGTTAGCATCGATGTCAAGTTGGATAGTTCCACTCACCGTCTCACCATCAGCAGCTGTTGCCGTCAGCAGATAAGAGCCGTCGGCAGCATCGAAGGTGTACTTGTCACTAACAGGTTCACCCACCTGAACAGACTCACTAGTCGTCATGTTGACCAACGACTTGATGAGCTTACTCTTAGCATTCATCGTCACCTCTACTTGGGTGGCAAATGCAGTTGCTGTCATCAGCAACAACGCCATAATAGTAAGTAAATACTTTTTCATAATAACTTTATTTAAAAGGTTGTAGCTATATATATTATCTATTCACGTATTTACGTCCCTTATTCACATAGATGCCAACTCGCTGTGGAGCCTCTATGTGACGGCCTTGCAAATCATAGCAAGTATGCTCTTTCACAGAATGGGATGCGCGACGCCGTTCCACACCCGTAAAGTGTCCATCAGGCGGAAGAGCAAGGAAATGACCTGGGTTGACATATACCTTATATTTACCCAGCAACTGCCCCTCGGGCGACCATTGGTAGAGATAGCCAGCATTTTCGAACATACTGGCATCAGTACCATAGATATACCCCGTATAAGGATTGACATAGATGCCGTAGGGCTGATCCATATTCTGGAAGTCTGTCAGCAACGTACCTGGCAGTGACCGACTGATACCACTACTACCCTGCGTATCCATGACAGTCGCTGGGTCGATAGTCAGAAAATAGGATTCGTAGCCACCTGTCAGATAAGAGAAAGAGGAACCCACCGCCCAGAACTTACCGTCGCGAGTGGTGCAGTTATAGGTTACAGGAGCGTCGAACTTGACAAAGCAGTTGGCATCGCCGTCAAGAGCCTTCTGACAGTCGAAGACAAGACCGGCCGCAGGCAATTCGTAGTAGTCGCCTGGCGAGTTGATGCAGAGATAGCGCCCACACTGCGACATCTTACCATAGAGATTAGGCACGTGGGTATCAATCACTTTCTCTACCTGCATGGTCTGAGCATTCAGAATACTCACTGTGGTCTCATAGTCGTGGGCTTCCTGAGCTGCATAGCCTCCCGTATTGGCAACAAACAGGCGACCCTTATAAAGAGCGATACCCTCTGGTTCATAGCCCACCTCTGAGGCTGCTACCACCTTAAAATTAGATATATCAATCTTGGCCACATAGCCCTTATCGAAATATTTGTAGCCACTGGTAGTCAAGCACTCATGACCGTAGCTGGTGACATAGACATACTGTCCGTCGGAACACAACTTGCGATTGTTGGGAATATCCTCGGTGGCAGCCACTGCCGTGCCATCGGGTCTGATAAACTGCACGATATTCGACCAGTTCACGGCGATGGCGATGAGGTTGTCGTTTATCTGGATGATATCGTTGGGGGTATCACCTATCTTCATACCATTTTTATCACGAAACCACTGGTTGCTCACCACATGGTCGTCTTCGAAATAGGTCACACGCCCATTATCAGCCTGCCACATGCCTTCATTCAGCAGAATCAGTTTCTCCTGAGCTTTAGCATTGACAGCCAATAGGAGAGACAGGGTTAATAGTAGATATTTTCTCATCTTTTAGTGATTATATTCCAAAAACAAATGTCAGTTTATAGTTACGTCCAGGCATCGGATAGCGGGGGATATGCTCATACTGTTCATCGAGCAGATCAACGACTTCCAGACATGCCCCCACCGAGGTCTTGCCGACAGTGGCGGTATAAGACAACTTTGCGTCTATATTATGATAAGGTGTCAGCACATCCTCTGGGTCAGCATAGCTCCACATGCGCTCACCCACATACATATGACTAACCGTGAGCGACAGCTGTCGCCAGGCGGTAATAGCCGTAAGTGTGTGCGACAGGCGCGGCGAATAGCAGATAGGCTTGTCGTAAGTATCCTCGTCGTCAGGATCGGTGCGGTTTACGTCACGCTGCCAGGTCAAAGACCCAAGCAGTGACAATTGCCAGTCGCCGACACGATAGTGGGCTGAGGCCGTGGCGTTCAGTCCCTGACAGAAGGTATAGCCGTAGTTCATCATGGTCCATGTATAGGTACCCTTCATGGGCAGACAGACAATGCGGTTTTCTATCTTGTTCTGATAGATGTCGGCCTGAAGATTTAATGACCATTGCCTATTATTCCAGTGATATTCCGATCCTATGTTCCACTGTTTGGTATATTCCGGCTGCAGATTACGATTACCGACTTGCGTATAGTAGAGGTCATTAAGCGTAGGAGCACGGAATATCTTCTTATACCAGACTCGCAACGTCAGTCCTTTTAACGTATAAGCCAGTGAGACGGCTGGTGTCCAACGGTCCAGTGGGTCGGCAGCCCCCGCATGTACGATGGTAAAGTCATGTAAGTGCTGGTGTAACATTGAGACGGCAGCCTGTATCCCGTGCCAATTCATCTGCGCAGCAAAAACCTCCTTTTGGTCTAAGCGGAACACATTCTCAAAGCGTTTCAAGTCTGCGCGCAACTTACTATAGCGGACATCGTAACTCGTCGACAGCGACAACCATGACCACGGCATGTAACCATAGCACAAGGCACCATAGACATCCTCCTGTCGATAGTGGTTATCCACGCGGGCAGTATTCTGGTTCTCAGGATAGTCCGTGCAATAACGCAGATATTCATTGGTGTACTTGGCATTAACCTTCACGCGGTGGTGTCTCAGAAATTCCTGCTGATAACTGGCCTGTATAAAGAAGTCACGATCCCACTCACGCCCCACATTGGTGTATTTGTCACTCAGTCGACGGACGATGCCGCCAGGACAGCCACGCTCAGAGTCATAATAATATAGGTGTGACGAGAAACCGCCTTTAAAGAGTGCACCCTCAATGCGCCCGTAGCGGATATCACTATTGGCGCGACGGCCAATGGTATCCTCGTATGCTGACTGATAGCGGAATGGATAGTCACCTTCTGACTTACACCACTCACCATCGATGAATCCACTCCAGCCGTGCCTTGCAAACTGGGCGTTGGCCTTTGCCATGTAGGTAGAGAACGATGCCCTACGCAGCTGTACTGACAAGGAGTCGTGAGTAGGACGTCGTGTGCGAAGATAGACGGTGGCTCCTGACGCATACTCGCTGGCCGACTGACAGTTATCCAGTTTGTTCGCGTTATAGAGCGACACACTCTCCATGGACGACAACGAGAACTTACCGAGGTCTACCGTACCATTCTGTGCATTGGTGATGCGGATTCCGTCCACATAGACACCCACATGCTGGGCACCCATCGAACGCACATTGATGGTCTTCAAACCACCAAGTCCACCATAGTCTTTTATTTGTACGCCAGAGAAATACTTCAGTGCATCAGCTACCGACGTGGTGGAAAGCGCCTGCAAATCAGTTCCACGCAACGTCTGGGCAGTAGCCAGTGGCCGCTTGCCATATACCTCTACCTCGCTTAATTCTTGTAAAGAGTCAAGACGCGACGGTTGTTGCGCAAAGACCGCAACAAACGGGAAGAGGATACACATCAACACCAAATGACGTTTTATCATATCAACTATCATTATCGCCTCATGCCCTTACATCGAGGGCTTTCAGCATTCTTCTGATGAAGGCTGGTCTTCTGACTATTCTCCACCCCAAGGAGCCTTCTCATCCAAACGGACAATGGCTTTTGTTCCTCCAGGCCATAATGGAGTTCACAGCTGCGGGACAGTCGGAGATTCTCACCCCTGTTCCCAATTAAGTGCGGTTAAGCACACCTCCACAGGCATCACGTTTTCAAGTGATTACGGATGCAAAGGTAATAAATAAAATTGAAACGCCAAAGAAATGCCAATCTTTCTTTATTACAATAGCTCTTTTATCTTAAGCAGACAATCTACCACAAAGGTCGGACGAGGATTTACCTCATCAGCATTGACGCCCCAACGATTGAAAAGCAAGGCATCAATACCGGCATTGAGGGCACCGTGGATATCCGTCTGCAGATTATCGCCTATCATCAGCGTAGAGGCCTTTTCTGCCCCAGACACCTTAAGAGCATAATCAAAATAAAGCGGCGACGGTTTATTGACACCAGCATCCTCACTCAGGATGATGGTGTCAAAATAGTCCTTCAGTCCACACGCTTCCAACTTCTTATACTGCACCTCATGAAAACCATTGCTGGTCATGTGCATGCGGTAGCCTTTCCGTTTCAGGTAGTCCATCAACTCATGGGCACCCTTCACCACTCCAGGCTTGTTGGAACAGTAGTTAAGGAAGACGTCGCTAACCTCCAGACATAGCTGTTCAGTGACTTCGATGTCATTGCCAACACTCAGCGGACGGCGAAACCGTTCCACAATAAGGTAGTCACGCGTGATGTCACCTTTCGAATAGTGACTCCACAAATCAACGTTCGCAAGCCAATAGGCATCGTAAAAGACTTGTGGGTCACTGAAGTAATGCTCCAGATGGAACGCCTCGAAGGTCTCCTTTAACGCAATGACAGCATTACCACGGGTGTCGTACAGTGTATCGTCAAAGTCGATGAAAAGGTCTTTATAGCCCATGCTGCAGATTACAGCAAGGACTGAATCTTCTCATCAATCTTAGCTTTGGGCTGTGCACCAATCAGCTTGTCCACAACCTGACCGCCCTTAAAGAAGAGGATAGTAGGAATATTGCGGATACCAAACTCAGCAGCCAGGTCTTCGCACTCTTCAACATCGCACTTGCCGACAGTGACCTTGCCATCATAGGCCTCAGCCAACTCAGCGACAACAGGAGCTATCATACGGCAGGGACCGCACCATGTTGCCCAGAAATCAACTACTAATGGCTGTTCGCCATTCTTCAGGCTCTCGAAATTCTCGTTTGTGATTGTTACTTCCATAATTTTTAAATCATTTGCCCCCTAAGTTAGGGGGTTGGGGGTCTGAACAAGCGTCATCACCCCAGGGTTATACAATATTATTTATTACTTACTTGCAAAATCTATGCCATTGTTCAGACCCCTGTTGCCCCCTAACTTAGGGGGCTCAGGTTTAATTAATCTTATAATCCAGCGCTGGTGACTGTTCAATATATTGTATCAGTTCACTCTTCACGTCAACCATTGTAGAGGTACTCTTGAGAAGCACATGGTTCTTGCCACTAAGGTCGTGCAACTGGAAGAAGAGATTGGTCTTACCTGGGTTGGCAGCAATCAGTTCACCCAACTCTGTCACCACCTGGTCGTTCAGCAATTCAGATGTCAGCGAGATGGTGATACGGTCAATGGCACGTTCCTTGATGGTCTGCAAGAACTCAACACCTGTAATGCCCAAATCCTTCGGGCCATCGGGATTATACGAGAAGCGCGGTCTTACCTTGCCAGTGATATATACCGACGCACCAACGGTGAAGAATCCCGACTTGTCGCCCCACGTTTCGCCAAACAGTGGCAGTTCACCAGAACCCACGAAATCCTCCAGGGTCACAATACCAAACGGTTTACCCGTCTTCGTAAATCCAGTACGTACAGCGGTGACAATTCCTCCGAGTGTGACATCTTCACGATTGGACAAGCTGTTGACATCTGCCAATTCGTCACATCGGGTATTACACAGGTTGTCGAGAACAATCTTATATTCGTCCAAAGGATGTGCCGACAGGTAGATACCCACCAACTCCCTTTCCTTGTTCAGACGCTCAATATCACTCCATCGTTCTTCACTCTTAGGCAACGTAGGCGTCTGTATCTCCAGAGCGCCAAAATCTCCGAACAGTGAAGCCTGCGCTTGTTGCTGCTCTGTCTGGTAAAGTTGTCCATAGCGCATCACGATTTCGACAAAACTCTCACCCTTAGCATTTAGAGCAAAGAAGTCTTCTCGGCGAATACCGAAGCTATCGAAACCTCCACTCAGTGCTAAGGCCTCAAAAGCCCTGCGGTTCACCTGAGAGAAGTTGATGCGCTGTACGAAGTCGAAGATATCCTTGTAAGGTCCGTTTGCTTCTCGTTCCTCAATAATGGCTTGTGCCACACCATCGCCTAATCCCTTGATGGCAGCCAGTCCGAAACGTATCTCTCCTTTCTTGTTGACACCAAACTTCTGATACGACTCGTTAACATCAGGACCCAGCGTGGCAATACCCATAGCCTTGCACTCGTCCATCAGTTTCGTGATTTCTGTTATCTGGTCACGACGGCGTGACATAATGGCAGCCATGAACTCGGCAGGATAGTTGGCCTTGAGGTAAGCGGTCTGATAGGCTACCCACGAGTAGCAGGCAGCGTGCGACTTGTTGAACGCATAGGATGCGAACTTCTCCCAGTCTGCCCAGATCTTATCCAACACCTTGGGGTCGTGGCCATTCTTTTTACCGCCCTCAATGAATTTAGGCTTCATGGCGTCGACAATATCCTTTTTCTTCTTACCCATAGCCTTACGCAGCGCATCGCTCTCACCACGGGTGAAGTCGGCCAACTGACGGGACAGCAACATCACCTGCTCCTGATAGACGGTGATACCATAGGTATCCTTGAGGTATTTCTCCATGCAGGGAATATCGTACTTAATCTCTTCGCGGCCATTCTTACGGGCGATGAACGAAGGAATGTAGTCCATAGGGCCTGGACGATAGAGGGCGTTCATGGCGATGAGGTCTTCAAACACGGTGGGATGAAGCTCGCGGAGATATTTCTGCATACCTGCCGACTCAAACTGGAAGGTACCAATGGTACGGCCCTGCTGATAGAGCTCGTAGGTCTTGGGGTCGTCGATGGGGATATGGTCCAGGTCAATATCGATGCCACGTGTCTGTTTGATAATGGCACAGGCCTCCTTCTGCTCAGACAGCGTCTTCAGTCCCAGGAAGTCCATCTTGATGAGTCCGGTAGACTCAATCACGTGGCCGTCATACTGGGTGCAGTTGGTCTTGGTATCCTTGAAGTCGGGGTCGTCGGCAGTAGAGACGGGCACCCAGTCACTGATCGGGTCACGACAGATAATAAAGCCACAGGCATGGATACCCGTACCACGCACCGTACCCTCCAACATCTTGGCATACTTGATGGTGTTGCGCAGCGACTCGTCGGCAGAAGCCTCAGCCTCCTGTAACTCCTTGACAGCCCTGATGGCATTAGGCAGATTCATCTTCGGCGTCTTGCCATCTACATCGGGCAAGCGGTCGGGAATGGCCTTACAGAGCGCATTCGACACGGCAATGGGCACCTTCTCCACACGGGCCACATCCTTGATGGAGTTCTTCGTAGCCATGGTGGCATAGGTGATGATATGTGCACAGTTCTCGTGACCATATTTGTCCATCACCCACTTCAGCACCTTACCGCGACCATCGTCATCGAAGTCGGTATCAATATCAGGCAGTGAGATACGGTCTGGATTCAAGAAACGCTCAAACAGCAGGTCGTACTTCAGCGGGTCTATCTTCGTGATACCTAAGCAGTAAGCCACTACAGAGCCTGCCGCCGAACCACGTCCAGGTCCCACCATCACACCCAACTCGTCGCGGGCAGAGTTGATGAAGTCCTGCACAATGAGGAAGTAGCCCGGGAAACCCATCGTCTTCATGATGTGCAACTCAAAGCGCACACGGTCGTCGACCTCCTTGGGCAGTGGCGTACCGTAGCGCTGCGCAGCACCCTCATAGGCTAACTTAGCCAAATAGTCTGCCTCAAACTTGATGCGGTATAACTTGTCGTAGCCACCGAGCTTCTTGATTTTCTTCTCACCATCCTCCTGTGGCAACGGGTTTTCTCCATTCTCATCGCTGGTAAACTCCTTAAACAGGTCTTCCTCAGTAAACTTCTTGCGCCACTCATCCTCCGTACCAAACGACTCGGGTATGGGGAAGAATGGCATGATGGGGTCGTGGTCCAGACTGTATATCTCGGTCTTCTCCAGCAGTTCCAGCGTATTCGACAGCGCCTCGGGAACATCTGAGAAGATGTCGTTCATCTCCTCGCGGGTCTTAAACCACTCCTGCTTGGAGTAGAGCATGCGGGTAGGATCGTCGAGTTCTTTACCAGTCGACAGGCAGAGCAGGTGGTCATGCGCCTCAGCATTCTCCTGGTCTACGAAGTGGGCATCGTTGGTACAGACGAGTTTGATGCCATACTCACGAGCCAGCTCTATCAACACCTTATTGGCTTTCTGCTGCAAGGGATAGGTCTCGCGATTAGCTCGGATGCTGGGGTCTTTCACCTCATGGCGCTGCAACTCCAGATAGTAGTCGTCACCAAAGAGGTTATGATACCATTCTATGGCCTCACGGGCTCCGGCGATGTCGCCCTTCAGAATCTTGGCAGGTACCTCACCGGCAATACAAGCCGAACAGACCATCAGACCCTCATGGTATTTCTCCAAGTCTTCGCGGTCGGTACGAGGACGCATATAGTAGCCATCTACCCACGAGTTGCTGACCAACTTGATGAGGTTCTTGTAGCCCTGATAGTTCTTGGCCAGCACTATCAGGTGGTAGCCACCCTGATCTTCCTTGCCACGACGAAGTGACTTGGAGCCATGACGCGACACATACATCTCACAACCGAAGATGGGGATGAAGGGGTCCAGTCCTTCCTTCTTGCGACCTTTGTTGATGCCGCCCACATAGTCGTGAAACTCCTTGATGCCAAACATGTCGCCATGGTCGGTGATGGCCATGCCCTTCATACCATTGGCAACAGCCTTGTCTACCAGTCGCTTGATGCTCGACTGGCCGTCCAAGATAGAATAATATGTATGTACGTGTAAGTGAATGAAATCTTCCATATTGCGTGCCACACTTCGACCTTTAGGTTGAAGAATTTATGGGCAAAGATACGCCGAAAAGGTGAGAATACCAAAAAAATTCATAATTATTAAGGGGTCATACTAAAATTATTCACTTTTCACTTTTCACTTTTCACTTTTTTTCGTACCTTTGCATATTGAAAAATACTATTAACTACCTCATGGGAGAAAGAATTAAGAAACTTAAGAAAATACGAATACATCGTGAAGGCACAAATGAGCTCACGCTCAGCATGCTAGCAATAGCCATTATTGGTACAGGCTTATGGTACGCTCTTGACACCACAATTCCCTTTTGGATATTCGTCGTCATCTTTGGTGCAGCATGGCTGATGGCTCTCAATTTCTACCGTTGCCCTATCCGCTATTTCAATGGCGACACTGACAAGTTGGTGGTAGCTCCTGCCGACGGAAAGATTGTGGTCGTAGAGGAAGCTGAGGAGAACACCTATTTCCACGACAAACGTCTCATGATTAGTATCTTCATGAGTCCGCTGAATGTGCATGCCAACTGGTTCCCTGTTGATGGCAAGGTAAAGTTTGTCAAGCATTTCAATGGCAACTACCACAAGGCTTGGCTGCCAAAGGCCAGCGAGGAGAATGAGCATGCCGACATCATGATAACGACGCCTGATGGTCAGGACATTCTGGTTCGTCAGATTGCCGGAGCTATGGCGCGCCGCATTGTAACCTATGCCAAGGAGGGTGAAGAGTGCTATATTGACGAGCACATGGGCTTCATCAAGTTGGGTTCGCGCGTGGATGTCTTCCTGCCGCTAGATGCCAAGGCTACCGTTACCATGAATCAGCCTACCACTGGCGACCAAACCGTTATCGCCAAATTGGCGTAATGTTCAACGTTCAGCATTTAATGTTCAATGTTTAAGAAGCATATTCCTAATACCATCACCTGCCTGAACTTGATTTCGGGCTGCATAGCTACCTATTGGGCTTTCCAGGGCGACTACCGTATGGCACTGCTCTTTATAGTTATTGGAGCTGTGTTCGACTTCTTCGATGGCATGGTAGCTCGTCTGCTACATGTCTCATCGCCCATTGGCAAGGAACTTGATTCACTGGCCGATGACATCACCTTCGGCTTTGCGCCCTCCGCCATCATCTTCAGCTACCTCTCTCAATTCTCCATTCTCCATTCTCAATTAATGCCATTCATGGCATTTATCATGGCTGCATTCTCGGCTCTGCGTCTGGCCAAGTTCAACCTCGACGAGCGTCAGGCACTGGGATTCATTGGACTGCCCACACCTGCTAACGCACTGTTTTGGGGAGCATTGATTGGTGGACTTCATGGCAACATGATCTACTTCGAAGGTATGGAGTGGTGTATCATTGCCGGTGTTCTTATCAGCAGCTACTTGCTGGTGAGCGAGATTCCGATGTTTGCCCTAAAGTTCAAAACGTGGGGCTGGAAAGGGAACGAGATTAAATACATCTTCCTGCTAACGTGCATACCCATGCTATTATTCATGGGCATCTTCGGACTGGCAGCAATCATTGCGTGGTATGTCATACTGTCAGCAATAAATACCTATATATTAAACTAACCATCCGTCACTATGCTAAAAGGCCTATTAGGATTCTTTGCTTTCATTTTCTTCCTGGTTGTGCTCATTCTGTTATTGGTGGGCAGTTACCTCTATCGTATGTATAGGAAGATACGTGTTGCAACCATGCGTGAGTCAGAGCGCAAAGCTCGTCAATATCGCGAAGAGACGGGCCGCCAGCGCCAGCAGTACAGTCAGCGCCAACAAACCACTAATACCAGAGACAATAGTGATGCGAACTACTATGATCAGCCCCGCCAGACGACCACCGCTACTGGCGAGACCATCATAGATAATCGCCATCAAGAGCGCGAAAGCAAGAAGATCTTCGACGACTCTGATGGCGAATACGTTGACTTCGTTGAGGAAAGCTAATAGCTAATTATGTACTAACGTACCTATTTCCTCACCGTCCATTACTTTCTTTAGATTACCTACTACGTCCATATTGAACACGTAGATGGGCAGGTTGTTGTCCTGGCACATGCAGATAGCAGTCAGGTCCATCACCTTCAAGCCTCGCGCGAGTACCTCTTTATATGTAATAGCGTCGAACTTGGTCGCAGTGGGGTCTTTCTCTGGATCGGCAGTATAGATGCCATCTACACGAGTACCCTTCAGCATTACGTCAGCCTCAATCTCGATGCCACGCAGACTAGAGCCGGTATCAGTAGTAAAGTAAGGAGAACCCGTACCAGCTGAGAAGATGCAGACATAGCCTGCCTCCATGGCCTCGATGGCCTTCCACTTGGTATAGAACTCACCGATAGGCTCCATGCGGATAGCTGTCAGCACCTTGTTCTTCACACCGATAGCCCCCAGCGCCGAACTCAGTGCCAGCGAGTTGATAACGGTAGCGCACATACCCATCTGATCACCCTTCACACGGTCGAAACCCTTCTGTGAGCCTGACAATCCACGGAAGATGTTACCACCACCGATGACAATGCCAATCTGCACGCCCATCTCACTTACTTCTTTAATCTGTTGAGCATAGTCACTCAAGCGCTCAGGGTCAATACCATAGCCCTGCTTACCCATCAGACTCTCACCCGAGAGCTTCAGGAGAATTCTCTTAAATCTTGCCATAATTCTATATGATAAATGTTACTTCCTTAAATGCATAGCGGCGTTGCTGCCCGCTATCATCGATGAGCAACAGATGCCCATCATCTTCCACATTGATAATCTCAGCCATGAAGGCACCATCCTTGTCAATATAAGGATGAAAGCCTTTGCGGCGATAGAGCTGTGAACGGTACATTTCTCCCAGATTCTCATCATCCAGATACTTGTCTAATGCCAGAAGAATGTTCTTCAGTAACTGTTCACGATTTGTTTCCTGCCCTGTAATCTGCCATAGCGACACAGGATTAGGAGCTTTGCTTTTAAACTCACGTTGGTTTACGTTCAGTCCCACTCCAATAATACTATCCTTAATCATATTACCTTGCAGGCGATTCTCAATAAGGACTCCCGCCAGTTTACCATTACGCCAATAAATGTCATTGGGCCACTTGATACTTAGGTCACCCACCAACTGCCCTACCGCATCAATGATAGCCAGCGAGATGGCCATTGAGATATGGAATTGCTTATTAGCAGGAAGACTCTTCGGATGCAGCATCGCCGAAAATAGCAAGTTCTTTCCTTGCTCCGATTCCCACATATTAGTGCCACAGCCACGACCCGCCGACTGATACTCTGCCACTACTGCACACGGGGACTGTCCCCCTGTGCAATTCTTTGCCAACCAGTTATTCGTTGAGTCTGTCTCGTCAATATGTATGATTTCCCAGTTCACGATGCAAAGATACAAAATTATTTTGTAACTTTGCACCATGGAACAACAAAATAAAGACGAGCAGTATATGCGCAAGGCGCTGGACGAGGCCCAGCAGGCCTTTGACGAGGGCGAGATTCCCATTGGTGCCGTGGTAGTTTGCCAAGACCGTATTATCGCCCGTGCCCACAACTTGACAGAGACACTCCACGACGTCACAGCCCACGCCGAGATGCAGGCCATCACAGCAGCAGCCAATGAACTGGGCGGCAAGTACCTCACCGACTGCACGCTCTACGTGACCGTAGAGCCCTGCACCATGTGTGCCGGAGCCTTGGGCTGGAGCCAGATACCCCGTATTGTCTATGGCTGTCGCGACGAGAAGCGTGGCTATACCGACTATGCCCCACACGCTTTGCATCCCAAATGTACTGTCACAGGTGGTGTACTCGAAGACGAGTGTCGCCAACTGATGCAAGATTTCTTCAAAAATAAGCGATAAAACTTTCAACAAACGACAGCCTTACCGAAAAACAGAATAACAACAGCCCACGAATTGACGAAATGAGCACTTCTTTAAAACAAAATAGAACAAAATGGAACAAAAAATTGCGAAATCGTTAAAAAATGAGGGGAAACTGCATATTTTTTTAAATAATATTTGCTAAAACAAAGCAAAATTATTACCTTTGCACGCTATTAATAGATATCCATGGTGTGTAAAGTGGTCTCCATTGTGCCCATGAGTCTATAATATATAATGTACACGTACATATAAAAAGAACAACATTTAAAAACAATAGTATTGATAATTTATGAAGAAAAGACTGACTATGTTTCTCACCTGTCTCTTCATGAGTCTAGGCATGGCGATTGCCCAGCAGAAGATTACAGGTACTGTCTTTGAAGACAGTGGTGAGCCCTGTATCGGTGCCACTGTAATGATTCAAGGCTCAAAATTAGGAACAAAGACCGACCTTGATGGTAACTTCAGCATTAACGTGCAGGAAGGCAAGAAGCTTGTGATAAGCTATGTCGGTATGATTACACAAACAGTGAAGGCCAAGAATGGCATGAAAATCACACTGCAACCAGACGCCACCCAACTGCAAGAGGTTGTTGCCGTAGGTATGATGAAGCAAGACAAGCGCTTGTTCACCGGTGCCTCGTCAAAAATTGACGCAGAAAAAGCCAAGCTGTCTGGTATGGCCGATGTAAGCCGTTCACTGGAAGGCCGTGTAGCAGGTGTTCAGGTAACAAACGTATCAGGAACGTTCGGTGCTTCACCAAAGATTCGTGTCCGTGGTGCCACGTCAATCTATGGTAACTCCAAGCCCCTGTGGGTGATTGATGGTGTGATTTATGAAGACAACGTTGACGTAACTGCCGACGAGTTGGCTTCTGGTGACGCTAAAACACTGATTTCTAGTGCTGTAGCAGGTTTAAACTCTGACGATATCGAGTCATTCACTGTACTGAAGGACGGTTCTGCAACCTCTATCTATGGTGCACGTGCTATGGCTGGTGTGATTGTCATCACCACCAAGAAAGGTTCAAAAGGCCGTGCTTCTGTTAACTACACTGGTGAGTTCACCACTCGTCTGAAGCCCAGCTACCGCGACTATAACATCATGAACTCTCAAGAGATCATGGGTGTCTACAAAGAAATGGCCAATAAGGGTTGGTTGTCTCTGGAGAATATGGTAAACTCTGAGGATACTGGTGTATATGGCTATATGTACCAGCAGTTGCGTAAGTACGATCCCGTAACCGGAACCTTCGGACTGGAGAATACTGAGGCTGCCCGTAACCGTTATTTGCAGGAAGCAGAAATGCGTAACACCGACTGGTTTGACCTGTTGTTCTCAAACAGCGTACAGCAGAACCACTCTGTCAGCATTGCCGGTGGTACCGACCGCTCCCAGAGCTATTTCTCAATGTCATTGATGAATGACCCTGGTCAGTATATCAGTGCATCAAAGGTACGCCGTTACACTTTCAACGGAAACACCTCTTATGATATTTTGAAGAACCTGACAGTTAAGCTGGCCGCTCAGGGCAGCCACCGTCAGCAGGAAGCTCCTGGTTCACTGAACCAGAGTGTTGACGTAGTAACTGGTGAGGTAAAGCGTGACTTCGATATCAACCCATTCAGCTTCGCTATGAATACTAGCCGCTGTCTGGATCCTAACATCAGCTATACCCGCTTCTATTCACCCTTCAACATCTTCCATGAGTTGGAGAGCAACTACAACGACATCGACGTCAACGAGTTGATGTTCCGCGCTGAGTTGGAATACAAGCCCATTAAGACTGTCACACTGACAGGATTGATTTCAACACGTATGTCAACAACCCGTCGCCAGCACAATGTGATGGACGATTCAAACCAGGCAAATGCCTACCGTGCTGGTACTGATGCCCAGGACGACAACTCTACCGTCCGCTACAGCAACCCATTGCTGTATACCGACCCAGACAATGAGTTGGCTATTCCTGAGTCAGTACTTCCTGAAGGTGGTATCAAGTATGAGTACAGCGACAAGATGCGCTCTAACAACTACCGCTTCATGGCCGAGTATCGTGATGTATACAACGAGAAGCACGTTATCAACACACTGTTCGGTGCTGAGTTGTCAACAGTACGTCGTACCGCTACCACTTGGACAGGCTGGGGCTACCAGTTCAACAACGGTGGTATCGTATATACCCCATACCTCTGGCTGAAGCAGCGCAACGAGGAGAACACAGACTACTTCAGCGAGTCATTCACTCAGACTAACACATTGGCATATTATGCACAGGGTGTTTACAGCTACGACCAGCGCTACACCATCAACGGTACATTCCGTTATGAGGGTACTAACCGTTTGGGTAAGAGCCGTTCAAGCCGCTGGTTGCCTACTTGGAACATTTCAGGTTCTTATGATGTAACCAATGAGCCATTCATGAGAAACGTCAACTGGCTGTCACAGTTCAAGTTACGTGCATCATACTCACTGACTGCTGATACAGGTCCCTCATACGTAACCAACGCCATGGCTATCTACAAGACAAAGAATACTTGGCGTCCCTTCACCTCTGCTGCCGAGTCACAGATTTATATCTCTGACCTCGCCAACAACGAGCTGACATACGAGAAGAAGCACGAATTCAACGTAGGTGTTGACTTGGGCTTCCTGCGCGACCGTATCGCCATCAACTTCGATATGTACTGGCGAAACAACTACGACCTGATTGGTGCCGTCTTCACACAGGGTGCCGGTGGTCAGATTCAGAAGATGGCTAACGTAGCTGACATGGAGTCACATGGTGTTGAAGTAGGTCTGTCAACTGTTAATGTTCAGACACCAACATTCAAGTGGACCAGTGACTTTATCTATTCATTGGCTAAGAACAAGATTACCACACTGGAGACCTCCAGCCGTGCCGTTGACCTCGTAAGTGGTCAGGGTTATGCTCTCGAGGGTTATCCCGTACGTTCTATCTTCAGCTACAAGTTTGCAGGTCTGAACGAGGAAGGTCTTCCAATGGTTATTAATGAGAAAGGCGAAAAGACTGTTGGTGATGTCAACTTCCAGGAGACAACAAACCTTGAGGATTTCCTTGTCTACGAAGGACCCTCAGACCCCACCTGGTATGGTTCATTCAACAACACCTTCACGTTTACAAGTCAGAAGCTGGGTAAGTTGAACCTTGACGTATTCATCACCTACTCTGGCGGTAACGTCGTACGTCTCGACCCCGTATTCTCTTATGCATACAGTGATCTGTCAGCACTGCCTCGTGAGTTCAAGAACCGCTGGATGATGTCAGGCGACGAGAATGTAACCGACATCCCTGTCATTGCTTCACGCAACCAGGTTGACCGTTACGGTTCTTATGCACTGCGCACGGCTTACAATGCCTACAATTACTCTGAGGCACGTGTAGCAAAGGGTAACTTCGTTCGTCTGAAGGAAATCGCCTTGACCTACACCTTCCCACAGGGTCTGCTAAAAAAGACCAATCTGCTGAACAGCGCCTCTATCAAGCTGGCCGCAACAAACATCTGTCTGCTTTATGCCGACAAGAAGTTGAATGGTCAGGATCCAGAATTCATTAACGCTGGTGGTGTCGCAGCACCTATCACCAAGCAGTTGACCGCTACCGTACGTTTGGGATTCTAATAGAAGAAAATTAAGAGATAAAAGATAAGAGATTACAACTATGAAGAAATATATTTTCGGATTGTCGATGATGGCGCTGGGTCTGCTGTTTGCTTCGTGTGAGGACAAGCTCGACGAAGTGCCCGACAACCGTACCGAGATTGATACACCGAAGAAAGTACAGCTACTGCTTGTATCAGGCTACCCAAAGTCTGTACCCGCAGTTATCTGTGAGTTGAGTGGTGACAACTTTGTAGACAACAACGTTGTAAAACCCGGTATCCACCGTGCACCATATTCAGACTTCCATGAGGAGGCCTACAGATGGGAAGACATCAACAACTATGGTACAGGTGAAGACGACACCCCTTATCAGGTTTGGGAGCAGTACTATTTCGGTATTGCCACCGCCAACCATGCTATTGCAGCCATGAAGGAAATGAGCAGCAATCCTGCTAAAGATCCTGAACTGGCACACTCATGGGGTGAAGCTCACGTATTGCGTGCTTACTTACACTTTGTACTGCTCAACGTATTCTCTGAAGCATACAAGGATGACACTAAGAGCAGTCAGGATGCAGGTATCCCCTACGTTACAAATCCTGAGGTTACTGTCAACGTTAATTATGGCGACAGCGAATTCCGTCATAGCGTAAAAGAGACATACGACTTGATTGAGAAGGACTTGCTGGAAGGTATCGACTTGATCGATGACTCTAAGTATAAGGTTCCTGCATACCACTTCAACCACAACGCTGCTCATGCTTTTGCTGCTCGTTTCTACCTCTACAAGCGTCAGTATGACAAGGTCATCGAGCACGCTAACGCAGCCCTCGGAAGCAATGCCGCTTCTATGATGCGTAAGTGGAATGCCATCAGCACCAACACCATTGATGCAATGCTGAACTCATACAACGATGAGACTGCTCCCTGCAACTTCCTGCTTCAGAGCACCTACTCACACCAGGACCGTCTGCTCTCTGCTATCCGTTTTGTAATCAACGATGGAAACAAGGCAGAGAAGGTTAAGTCTTCTAAGAACGCTGTATACGGAGGTGGTCCCAACTGGAGCAACCGACTTCCAGCCTACGAGGGTAAGATCTACCGCTATGGTGAGAACGATGATGGTTCTTGGCTGTTCCGTATTTACGAGTACTTCGAGTATGACGACAAGATTGCCGGTATTGGTTGGGTACATATCATCTACCAGCCGTTTACTGCTGAGGAAACCCTGCTCTGCCGTGCTGAGGCTGAGCTCTACCTCGGTCAGACTGCAGCAGCTCTTGCCGACCTGAACACTTGGACTACATCAAAGAATGTATCAGCTGAACTGACACAGTCTCAGATTAACAAGTTCTATGGCGGCGATCCTACTACAAGTGACTATGTAGAAGAGATTAACCCCGACAAGATGTCATCTGAGTTTAAGGTTCTGACAGGCGACGAGCTCTACCTGTTGCACTGTATCCTGCACTTCCGCCGTATCGAGACCATGTTTGAGGGTCTGCGCTGGTTCGACATCAAGCGTTATGGCATTACCGTACACCACGCTTATCGTGGTCCGCAGGACAGAGACATCACTCACGACTACCTGAGATGGAACGATCCACGTCGTGTTCTGCAGATTCCTAACAACGTTATCACTGCCGGATATCCCAGCACAGACCGTGCTACTCAGGTTGACCAGAGCAGTCCTATGACAACTGCGCCCATTCTCGTCAAATAATCAAAGAAAGGCAAACAAAGATGAAAAAGATATTATACATAATGAGTGTGGCAGCCATCATGTTGGCTGTTACCTCCTGCGGCAAAGAAGACGATTTGACCGAGTCTATCTTCGACACCAGCAAGCCAGCAGTAGACCCCACTCAGTCAACCTATGAGTTTGACCAGTGGCTTTACGATAACTTCGGCAAACCATACAACGTAGAGATACAGTATAAATTTAACCTGCCATCGTCAGACTACAGCTTCCAACTCGCTCCTGCTGAGTACAAGCGTTCTCAGTTGTTGGCACAGTTCATCAAGTACCTGTTCTACGATGTATATACCAAGTACGCTGGTGACGACTTCATGAAGCAGTACGGTCCCCGTATCTTCCACTTCATTGGTTCATCAGGCTACAGCCCCAATACCGGTACAGAGGTTCTTGGTTTGGCATCAGGTGGTGTAAAGATTACGCTTTACAACATCAACGAGATGAAGGGATACTCTGAGAACATGAACTATGACGATGCAGACATGGAAGTACTCAACGAGAAGTATTTCCACACTATGCACCACGAGTTCTCTCACATTATGCACCAGACAAAGACCTACCCTGTTACCTTCGGTCAGGTTACCTCTGGTACTTACGACCCCATCGACTGGCATGAGCGCGACTCTGTAGCTTCTCACCAGATGGGTTATGTTACCCACTATGCCTCTTCAGCTACCTACGAGGACTTCGTTGAGACGCTGTCTTGCATCATTACAGATAACGACTACCGTTGGATGATGCGTATCATCAGCGCTTGTGCACCTGGTCTGCGTCCTGGCGACAAGGAAGAAGTGCTGGAGCTTATCAACAACCTTGGCATCGACAAGAATAAGGCTACTGCTCACTGGAACAACTTCAAGCTCTACTCAGAGACAGAGTACAACAGCGAGACTGGTACCTATGATCCCACTGACCGCGTAGTTATTGACGTACACCGTAGCACTGAGCAGGTCATCAACAAGGACTATACAGCCTACGTAAACAAATACAAATACAATGAGCTGAAGAGCTTCACCTCATTTGATGAATTCCTCAACTGGGCACCAACAGCAAGCAGCGAAACTGTTGCTGGCATCAACGCCATGTTGAAGAAGATCTCTATCGCCACGAAATGGCATCAGGAGCGTTGGGGTCTGGACACGTTCACACTGCGTGCAGAGGTACGTGATCGTCAGAACAAGATGAACGACTTCTTGAAGAACGACCTGAAAATCTTTGAACTTAAATGATGTTGAACAATGATGAAGAAGACACAATTATATCGATTGATGTTCCTCGCCATGCTGCCTGCCTTTGTGCTGAGCTCATGTAAGTTCGAGGATGAGGACTATTTCGAAGAGTCTGCCGCCCTGCGCATTGAGCATAATGCACAGGATCTGAAAAACAAGTTAGTTGCTGCTCCCAACGGATGGGTCATGCAATACTTCTGCGGCACAGATATTGCCCAGTTTGAGGGTTTCAACCTTTTTGCCCGTTTTGAGGATAGCAACAAGGTGACCCTTGCTGGTAACCACCGTTTTCTGCGTGATGGCAATGCAGGCAAGTACACCGAGGCCAGCAGCGTCTATGAGATGCTGATGGAAGACGGTTTGGTACTTGCTTTCAACGTCTGGAACGACGTGCTCACCCCATTTGTTGACCCCGTCAGCTACGGTGATGCACCTGGCGTTATTAAAAAGGACGGTGAAGGTATGCACGGCGACCACAACTTTGTAGTTATGTCAAAAAGCGACGACGAGGTTATTCTTCGTGGCGAGCGTCACTCAGCAGAGGTACGCCTCGTCAAGTGCGATCGCTCATGGGCAGACTACATTGCTGCAACAGAAGCACTGAAGAATACCATTGGTGGAACTAGTATCAATGACTACTATGTTGTCAATGCAGATGAGGATACTCTCTACTTCCAGGGATTGCGCAATGGTCGTTTCCTCTACACAGACGACCTCAACAAGGCCAAGTCTGTCAAGGTTGACTCTCTGGCTTGCGTTTTCACTCCTGAAGGTTTCCGTATTGAGAAGACTGACAGCATGGGTAAATACAAGTTCCACGAGTTCAAACTCGCTGATGATAAGACCTGCCTGAAGAACGAAGACGGTACTGTCAAAGTAATGGCTCGTTGGGATGCCTATATCGTCAATCACGCTAATATCTGGAAGATGGACGCTGCACAGTTCTCTGCCGAGCAGGCCTCTCTCTTCACCCAGATTGATGCCGAGTTGAAGAAGCATAATGCAAGCTGGTCGTTAGAGAGCATTGGCATCGGAAAATCTTCAGGTAGCAATCCTGTTGTTGGACTGGTACTTACTTTCTATACCAACACAGCCCAGACGAAGACTAACACCGCAGGTCTTGCTATGACGATGACCCGTCCTGCTTATGGTCAGATAACTATCACTGCAACAGCAGAGGACAAGATTGACAAGAACATGGAGAGCATCAAGAAGAAGGCCACAAACATCGAACAGCTTTGCCGCGACTTTGCTGCTCTGTTGAATGGTACTTACCAGATAACTCCTGATGACTACTTCCTGCCTACTGGTGGTCAGTTCAATCCCATCGACGGTGGAACAGCATTTAAATTGAATTAAAATTACTCATAGTATTAACTAAAAGAAACGATTATGAAGAAGTTTTTACTTTTTGCCGCAGCAGCTGTTATAGCTGTTTCCGCAAATGCACAGGTTTCCAAGAAGCAATTCAACAGCAAACCCGTTGCTAAGAAGCAAGTAGAACAACTGTCTCAAGCTAAGAAGTATCAGGTTGCTGGTGCCAAGTTTGGTGTTGCTCCTGCTATGGACAAGACTTTCAAGCAGTTCAGACAGCTTTCTGCAAAAGAATTGAAGTCATTGAAGCCCGTTAAGAGAGCTTTCAAGTCAGCTCGTGCTGGTGAAGTACAGGAACAGTACAAAGGTTATGGTACACAACGTAGCACTAGTGAGGCTACAGAGTGGAGTGTATATACAGGAACTTCTACAACTGATGCATCTGTTACCTTGATTCAGGATGTTATTCCCGACATCTTTGGTTTTGGTGGCATTGTTGTACCTTACACTCTGGTAGATGGTCAGATTGTCATCGCACCTCAGCTGATTGCTTCATTCCCTGACGAAAACGCTCCTACAGGCACTTACTATCTTTTCCTGGAGGATGCAAACTCCTCTGATGGTTACATCAGACTCACTCTGGATGATCAGGGTAACATCACTGGAAAATACAACATCATCTATAGCATTTATCCTGCTGAGACATACAACTATGCTGACTGGGTAGCCACCTATGATGGTTTCTCAAATATCCAGTACACTATTCCTGGCCAGGAGGTTGCTCCCGAAGTAAGCTTTGAGCCCTCAAGCCTTGTACTGTTCGCAGGTCTGGGTCTGAACGGATATTCATACAATAGCAACCTGGCTATCACTGGTGCTTATGCAAACACTTCATTTGTAAACCGCACCACTGATGTTGCTACTGCTTGGAATTGGACGGCATACGATGCTACTGCAGAGGAGGAAGGTACAGTTCTCGCATCTGGAACAGACAAAGACTTCAGCTTGTTCCTCAAAGGCAATGACGCTGCAGAGAATATCACCTTGATTGGTGCCAATGGTTCAAAGTCATCAGAACCTTTCACCTTTGGTATTGGAAAGTATAAGGAAAGCGATGGTACACCTCATTACACAAATTCTTACCTCTACGGTGGTGGTGGAGCATATGAATTTATGCTGAACAATGAAGCACCTGCTACCATGACTCGTCAGGATCCTGATGGTAACTTGACATTCTACACCAACTGGGCTACTCCTGAAAAGGCATCAAATTCAATGAGCAAGATTTACATCTACCACGAGAAGCCTGCTACACCTCTGTATATCACTGGTGTAACACTGCCTATGGTAAACTTCTCTGCTCAGGATGACTTCAACCTGCATATCAAGATTGTTAAGTGTAGTTTTGCTGCTGGATCTACTAAGCCAACACTGGGCGAGGTAATTGCTGAGGGTGATGCTACTTCAGAGAACATTAATGCTGACTTCAATGTAGGTCTTACCGGTGTTGAGATTCCTCTCTACAGAACTGACGAAGACGGTCTGAGCGAAGATCTTGACCACATCTTCCTTGACGATCAGTTCCTTATCGTGATTGAGGGTTGGGACAATGGCACCTTCACTGGTACACTTGGCTCACAGGATGCTCCATTGGACAATGCAAAGACATGTACTTGGTTTGAGAAGACTGGTGAGGAAGGTTCTATGTATGCTTACACTTCATGGAAGACTGCTCTGTTTGTTGGTCTGTTGGATGCTACCTATGGATACCTCTATACAACCGATGACACTAATATGGTAATTCCTGAGGCTGGTGGTCAGGCCAAGATCAATGTTCATCCTATGTTAAGCTACAGTGATGCTGCTGCAGAAGAGATTGGTTACAAGACTCGTCTCTGGCTGGATGAGACAGTTGCTGGCAACGAGATTCCCGAATGGCTGCAGCTTGGCTGGGCTAACGAAGACTATGAAGACACCTTCACCTTCGATCTGGTTGCTCAGGCTGATGCGCTGCCCGCTGGCGTTGAGGGTCGCGAGGCTACCATCGTACTGTATCAGGAGGGTGCTCAGCTGACCATTACCGTTACTCAGGGTAAGAGTACTGGCATCAACGTTACCACTAAGACTGTGAAGACTTCTAATACTCCTATGTTCAACCTCGCTGGTCAGCGTGTTAACAAGGACTTCAAGGGTCTCATCGTTAAGGATGGTCGTAAGATGATCAACAAGTAACTCAATTTTACTTTCGATAACTATTGAATCGGGAGGGCCGTGATGGCTCTCCCGATTCTTTTTTCTTCAATTGTTTGGAAGTTTGCAAAAGACTTCGTATCTTTGCAGCGTGAAGCATATCAAAGATTATAACAATGGATACAAAGACAACAATAAAGGCAAGAAGTAAAGAAGAAGTCCTTGCTTGGCTACAGCAGGCTAAGGATCGTAAGGCAGCATTCCAGCGTAGAGTTAATGAGGAATGGGAAAGTCGCCAGCTTAGCAAAAAGGCCGCCTCAGAATCTGGTTATTATGATTTGGAATGGGTATAGTCATGAATCGACTCGATACCGATGCCATCAACAGGAACTCTCCTTATGATGTATATTGCGAAGGAAATGACTATGTATTCGTCACTGATACTGGTATAGAATACCATGTAGACTTCGAACTGGACTCAAATCCTTTCTTTGTAGCATATTGGTTTAACTTAGCAAACCCTGAGCAACAAAAGTCTCATGGTGACAAGAAAATTCCACAGACGATAATATGTATTATCGAGGAGTTCTTTAATAAGAATCCAGAGATAATGCTTTATATGTGTAGTACAGCCAACAACAAACAAGCACAAAGAGCAAGGTTATTCCTACGTTGGTTTAATGGTTACGAACAACAACAGCGCTATTACATAAAAGCTGTTGAAGTAAAAAATGACGACGGAGGAACAGATTACGTCGCACTCATTATGCAACGTACTCATCCACAGTTTAATGACATCGTAAGTCGCTATGACAGCGAAATCGCGATGTTTAACGAATTAAAACCATAGGATTACATACACTACAACTAATCGGGAGGGCCATGTGGCTCTCCCGATTGTTTTTTCTTCAATTGTTTGGTGTTATTTTTGACAGACCTAACAACCTACCATAATCTTCTGAAACGCCTTTGTACAAAGGGCTTTAGCGATGGTAGGTCTAATTTCTAGACCTACCATAGACCTACCATAGACCTAACATACATTCATGCTGCCTTCTTGACGAATTCCACTTTACAAAGGAAATCCATGAAGTGTTTGTGTTCAAGAGGAACACCGTGATAAGACAATTGAAAGTAGTATTCCTTAATGAATATTTGTTGTTTTCTTGGTTTTTCTGAGCTGTACTGCTAAGCCGTAGGCTGTTCTGAGGTATTGGACAAGGACTGACGAGCTTGCTTGTACAGGACTTGAACGATACCTTAGAACGATTGCTCGTAGAGCATAGCAGTACAGATCAGGGTTTTCCAGGTTTTGGTGTAAGGCGAAGTCAGGCAAATACAAATAAATTCGATGGTAGGGATCATGATAGGTCTGATGGTAGGTCTGATGGTAGGTCTGCAAATTTAATCGCATTTACAACTACCTATAAGCCAATTAATTACAAGCGCCATGTTAGGTTGTTAGGTCTTTTCCCGATGGCCGTTCGATACACAGCTAAGCCGTTTTCGTGTACAGCTAATACAGACGCAAGACAGCTGTAGCTGTAGTGCAAATACAGCTGTCTTACGCACCTATATTGCGATACTTTTTCAACACTTGTTGCATTTTTGGGTAATTCGTCTGAGATTTTCTGAAAAACATGTGGTTATCTGAAGAAATATGAGTAATTTTGCAAACGAAATTATTAAAAATTATGAAGAAAAGACTATCTATACTGATGATGACGATGCTGCTGGGAACAGCCAGTAGCATGGCAGTACCTGCCCACAAAAAGCCTATTCAGGTAACACAGCCCGATGGCACGACAGTGACCATCAAGTTGCATGGTGATGAGTGGATGCACTTCAACACCACTGCAGATGGCTATAGTGTAGTAAAGAATCAACAGGGATACTATGTGTATGCCGAGAAGAAGAATGGTGAACTGAAAGCTACCAGCATGGTGGCTCACGACGCCACGAAGCGTAAAGCCAACGAGGTGACTTTCTTGCAGAACATCAAGAAGTATCAGGCTCCAGAGATGTCGGAAGAAGTTACTGCAACGAAGAAAAGAGTGGAGCAGCAACAGCGAGAGACATTGGCTAAGCACAGAGCAGCCAGTCAGAGAGCAGCTCAGTATGACTATAACAACTTCAAAGGTTTGGTCATCCTCGTACAGTTCAACGACAAGTCGTTCTCACGCGAGGACTACGCCACGATTGCCTACGACATGATGAACCAAGAGAACTACACGGGCTATGACAACGAGGTCTATACCGGTAGTGTTCGTGACTACTTCTCCGACAACTCTGGTGGCAATTTCAACCCCGAATTCGACGTCTATGGTCCCTACACGGTCAACTATAGTCAGTACGATGGAAATAACAAAACTGATAAAATCCTTAATGCTGCCATTAATGCAGCAAACGATGACATCGACTATAGCCAGTACGACCGCGATGGCAACGGATTTGTAGACATGATCTACTTCCTGATTGCAGGTAACGGTTCCAACTATTCAGGTAACGACAGTAGACTTTTCTGGCCACACCGTTCATGTATTATTCAGAACAACCAATATGTGGTTCGTGACGGAGTCAAACTGTGGGATTATGCCAGTTCAGTAGAGCTTTACGGATGGACCAGCCAGCCTTCAACGGTATATATTGACGGTATCGGTACCATCTGCCATGAGTTCAGCCACGTTTTGGGTTTGCCAGACTTCTATGATACTGACTACGAGGGTTCAGGAGGTCAGAGCAACGATCCAGGTGACTGGTCGCTGATGGCTAGCGGCAGCTACTTTAACAATGGACGTTCACCCGTAGGCTACTCACTCTACGAGCGCTACTCTGTAGGATTCACTGACGAGCCAGAAGTGATTAGTGAGACTGGTGACTACACACTGGAGCCTTTAGCAAACAATCAGAAAGGCTATCGTCTGAATACACCAGTGGCTAAGGAGTTCTTCCTGTTAGAGAATCGACAGAGGAACAAGTTTAAGTGGGATGCCTATCTGCCGGGAGATGGCATGCTGGTACATCGCGTAGACTTTACCAATGAAGCGATGTGGCAAAACAATCAGGTAAATGCCAGACCATCGCACAACTACTACGAAATACTCCGAGCAGATGGTGCAAAATCATCAGCCTCAAACTCTGATCCCTTCCCTGGTACAAAAAGAGTACACGAGCTTACCAACGGCACATCGCCTGCCAATCTGAAGACATGGGCAGGAAAGAATAACCAATACGGACTGTTTAACATTCAACAGACTGCTTCAAGGGATATCACATTTACCGTCAGCACGTACAATCTGACAGCACTGACTATCGATAACGAGATTACCATTGGCGCAGGCATGGCTCAGCAAATCACAGAGACACCTACCCCACAATATGCAGAGTACACACTGACGTGGAAGAGCAGTGACGATGGTGTGGCCACTGTCGACGAGCATGGATTTTTGAAGGGCATCTCAACTGGTACCTGCGTCATCACAGCCACCAGCAGCAACAATATTGAGGCCACTTGCAACGTAACAGTTGTTGACATGCCTTCTTATACCATTAATGAGTTCAAACAGCTGGGAGAAGGCGAGAAGGCTCTGCTGAAGTTAGAGGATGCTCAAGTACTGTTCACCTATACCAAGAACAACCAGCAGACCACCTATCTGCGCGACCAGTCTGGAGCAATCATGGTCAACGACGTATCCATGTCGGTAAAGAACAATGACATTGTCAACGGAAAACTCTATTTGAAGAACACTATCAAGAACGAGGTTCCACAATTAGTAGGCATGGAAGGTGAGACAGATACCAGCGGTCTGACGGTCATTGCCGGTAGCGAGGCACAGCCTCGAGAGGTAGCCTTCGACGAGCTGTCTGCCGCAGACTACAACGACCTGGTTATCGTTAAGGGCGTAAAAGTGAAGAGAGAGAATGGCTATTGGGCTTATAGTGATAACACCGACAATACTGCTCGCATCTGGGCAGGAAACCTTGGTGTATCTACAGGACTGAAGTCTAGCACCCAGCTTGACGGGAAGTTCTTCGACGTTACAGCCATCTATGGAACCAACGTACTAAACAACAACCTCATCAAAGAGTTGAACGTCACCAAGGCAGTACAGGAAGGCTCAGACCCAACCGGTATCGAACAAGTTGAAAGTTCAAAGGTGAAAGTTGAAAGCTACTACAACCTGGCTGGTCAGCGTGTCAACAACGGCTACAAAGGACTGGTCATCAAGAACGGAAAGAAGCACATGAACAAATAGTGCGTGCTGAGGTTCCCCCTCAGCAGAGCACAAAACAAATAAGCGGGCCTCAACGAAGCCCGCTTATTTGTTTCTTCTATTTCACTAACACCACCAGATATTTGCTGGTCGACCAGAACAACTGGGGATTGGTGATGCGCAAGATATATTGCTTGTTGGCATCCTGTTGCAAGGTGTAGCTCGACTGCGGGTGAGCCGTCAGTATATTGGCAGAACGGCTATACAGGCGAATCTCCTTGTCAATGCGGATATCAATCTTTGTGAAATACTCACGATTGAAGTTAGAGCGCAACACCTTACCATCCTCTATGATATGCTGTTCCTTCAACTCTTTCTTGGTGCCATAGACAAACCATGCGGTATTCAGCTGCTTATCCTGAGAAGTGATGGTCTGCGTCTTCTGACTGCTTTCCTCCTGCAAGTGGCTGACATTGCCTGACAGGGTGTTAACCTGCTGGTTCAGTTCACCAATCTGTAAGTCCTTAGCCTCCAACTCAGCCTGCAGCTGGCGCAACTGGTTATCCTTCTCTTCCAACTGCTGGGTGAGGTTCTCCAGCGTACGACGCATCTGGTCAGTCTTCACAGAGCTCTGGCGCAGCTGGTTGCGCAGCTTACTGATCAACTCACGGTTCTGCTGCATCTGTCCCTGGATAAACTCCATATTCTCACGGATACGCTCAGCCGACGTGGCACCCTCACCGTCCTTGGCAATGGTGACACGCTCTTCAGCCTCATTGATGGCGCGGAAACCTTCTTGGATATCGTTCATCGTTGCCATCATGTCATCAATCTCATTGTCTTTCTGCTCAATGATGCGTGTCAACGAGTCGCGCTGCTGTTGGAAGGCCAACTCGGCAGCATTATTCTCTTTCTGCTTACATGCCGTCAAAGCTACAATGCAGACGGCTGCTATCATTATTCTTTTCATTTTTGTCGTTATTTCGTTATTACTTTATTACGATGTTTCGAAGTTTCGATGTTATGGCTTTCCAGCCAACACGATGACGAACTCGCCGCGTGGCTCATGCTCCTGGAAATGCGCTATCACCTCTTGCAACGTACCGCGCACGCTCTCCTCATGAACCTTAGAGATTTCACGGCAACAGCTGACTTGACGCTCAGGGCCAAAGACCTCGCTGAACTGCTGCAGGGTCTTCAGCACACGGTAGGGTGACTCATAGAATACCATCGTTCGCTCCTCATCGACAAGGCTCTGCAACTTGGTCTGGCGTCCCTTCTTCTGAGGCAGGAAGCCCTCAAAACAGAAACGGTCGCAAGGCAGGCCACTCGACACCAAAGCAGGAACGAAGGCCGTAGCTCCAGGCAACGTCTGCACCTCTATGCCAGCCTTCACGGCCTCACGAACCAAGAAGAAGCCTGGATCAGAGATACCTGGCGTACCAGCATCGCTGATGAGGGCAACGGTCTGACCAGCCTGCAAGCGCTCAATGACCGATGCACTGGTGCCATGCTCGTTGAACTTATGGTGCGACAGCAGGTGTTGCTTGATATCAAAATGCTTCAACAGGATGCCCGACGTACGGGTATCTTCCGCCAGCACCACATCTGCCTCCTTCAGTATGCGGATAGCCCGAAGTGTCATGTCCTCCATGTTTCCTACGGGCGTGGGTACAATATATAATATTCCCATAATGGTTGCAAAGGTAGTTATTTATTTAAACATTGAACTTTGAACTTTGAACTTTATATTTAGCCATTAGGTTTAATTAACACTATGTTGAGCAAAAAAGTTCAAAGTTCAAAGTTCAAAGTTCAAAGATTTTCGTATTTTTGCACCATGATTACATATCCAACGTCGGGTGAGACACGCCGCCCAGGTAGAATAGAAGTAGTGTGTGGTTCTATGTTCTCCGGCAAGACCGAAGAGCTGATTCGTCGTCTGCGTCGTGCACAGTTTGCCAAGCAGAAAGTGGAAATCTTCAAGCCCGCTATCGATACGCGCTATAGCGACGAAGAGGTGGTAAGCCACGACCATAATGCCATTCCCTCTACCCCACTCGACTCATCAGCCAGCATTCTGCTGCTGTCGAGCGACATCGATGTCGTAGGCATCGACGAGGCACAATTCTTCGACGAAGGACTGGTCAGTGTCTGCAACGAGTTGGCCAACCGTGGTGTACGTGTCATCATTGCGGGTCTTGATATGGACTACAAGGGTGTTCCTTTCGGTCCTATGCCTGCCCTCTGCGCCATTGCCGACGATGTCACCAAGGTGCATGCCATCTGTGTTAAGTGTGGCTCACTGGCATACGTCAGCCACCGTACCGTCGCCAACGACAAACGTGTACTGTTAGGCGAGACACAGGAGTACGAGCCTCTCTGTCGTGAGTGTTATCAGAAAGCAATTGAGAGTGAAAATCGTTAATTTACGTTAATTACTCATTAATTCTCAATTCTCAATTCTCAATTCTCAATTAAAAGCAGTACCTTTGCACCCGCTTTTCAGCAAATAAGGTTGATCCGCTAGCTCAGTTGGTAGAGCACAACACTTTTAATGTTGGGGTCTTGGGTTCGAGCCCCAAGCGGATCACGATAAAGGGACTTATTCAAAGTCCCTTTTTTCGTGCTTGGGGTTCTCACCCAAGGGTTCTTTGACCTGAAGGTCAAAGCGAGCAAGCTCGATGACGAGCCCCAAGCGGATCACGATAAAGGGACTTATTCAAAGTCCCTTTTTTCGTGCTTGGGGTTCTCACCGAAAATCAATCATGAATAATCATAGCCGACTGTGGAGCAACCGACACTTGATTACCACGGAAGGTGTCAATACCATTCAAGTCGATAACTCCATTGGCACATACCACAGCATAGTTAGCTTCAGGGATTTCTATCAGCTGTTCCTGACGAGTGGCATTGAGCACCACGATGACGCGAGTAACGATGCAACCTACAGCCTCTTCAATGCGGTAAGCCACCACACCCTTCGGAGCATCCAGGAACTGTACCTTCTGGCGCACCTGCTCAGCACTGCCCAAACGGAAGTGTGGGAAATGCTTACGCAGCTGGATGAGATTCTTGTAGTATTCAAACACCTGTGGATAGCGCAACTTGTTCTGCCAGTCGAGCTGGTTGATGCTGTCGGGCGACTCAAAGCTGTTATGTACTCCTTTCTTGTTGCGCAGCAGTTCCTCGCCGCTAAGCATAAAGGGCACACCCTGTGAGGTAAAGACAGCCGTCTGTGCCAACAGGTCAAGGCGGATCAACTCGTCCATCTGACAATTAGACAATTTACCATTAGACGATTTCAAAGAAGGGATGCTGGCCTTCAGTCTATCCACCAAGCACATATCGTCGTGACAAGAGACATACGACATCATCTGTATAGGTTCCACTGCCCACGGTGCTTTCGAGTAGTTCACCTTCGACATATCCACCTGCGGATGACGGATGCAGCCCACAATGCCAAACTTCAGGCTCTCTTCGCAGTCAGGAGCACCACCCAGCCAACCGGGTTTGGTATCGTCAGAGAACGGGCCACGCAGGGCATCGCGTATCTCATCAGAGAAAGCAGCAATGCCTGGCATCTGCGGGATGTTGGCCTTCATGCCGAGCTGGTCGTTAGGCAGTGCACAACTTCCTGCACTCCAGCCCTCACCATATATAAATATGGTAGGATCTATCTCGTTAACCATCTGGCGTATCTGGTTCATCGTCTCAATGTCGTGACAGCCCATCAGGTCGAAACGGAAGCCATCGATGTGATACTCGTTAATCCAGTATTTCACCGACTCCATCATGAACTTACGCATCATCGGTTTATCCGATGCCGTCTCATTGCCACAGCCAGAGCCATTAGAGTATTTAGACTCCACTCCCTTGGGGAGGGGCTGGGGGTGGGTTCTATAGTAATAGTCGGGATACGTCTTCTGGAAGTTAGAGTGGTCGATGTCGTAAGTATGGTTATACACTACGTCAAGGATGACACGGATGCCGGCCTTGTGAAGGGCCTGCACCATCTGCTTAAATTCACGAATGCGAGCAGCAGGGTCAGCAGGATCAGTAGAATAGCCGCCCTCAGGCACATTGTAGTTGACAGGGTCATAGCCCCAGTTATACTGTGGCTGCTCAAGACGTGTCTCATCGACAGAACCATAGTCATAGCTGGGCAGGATATGAATGGCATTCACACCCAGCGTCTTCAGATGACTGAGTGCCCACCCTTCTGTCAGTGCTAGAAACTTACCCGGATATTTGGCACCCTTGTGAGCTATGGAGAAGTCGCGATGGTGCATCTCATAGACGATGAGATCGGCAGGCGACAGACATACTGGACGCTTGTCTTTCTCCCACCCCTTCGGGTCAGTGTCACGCAAGTCGAGTACATAACCTTCTCTGCCATTGGTACCTACAGCCTTGGCAAAGACGCCAGGAGTATCACCATGACCAGCATTAAACACATAGGGCTGTCCTTTCTGGTCACCCTTGACGGTGGCTGTCCACAGGCAGTCGCCCATCTTGGTCATCTTGACCTTCTTCTTGCCTACCTTGACATAGCACTTGGCATTGTTGGGTGCAAACAGCTTAAAGGTGGTTTGCTCTGGTGAATAGGTCATCTCATCAAAACAAAAGTCCTGAGCCTGTATGCTTGTTGCCAGCGTCATCATGAGCAGGGTTGTAAGAGCTGTCTTCTTCATTTACTTGGCAATTAATGATACGGCGAAGCCACCACCAGGGGCTTCAGTGACTTTCAATACATCGCCAGCCTTCACCACACGCTTGGTGATGGTATAGGCCTGCGGATTCTTCTCGTAGTGGGCATCCTTGGCATCGGCATAGATGGTACAATCGTACTTCTTGCCCTTGTCGAGGAAGTCAAGTTTAATCGTGCTCTTGTGACCGTTCTCGTCGCACTTACCACCAACAAACCAGTTGTCAGTACCCTTGGCCTTGCGGGCAACGGTGATATAGTCGGCAGGCTCAGCCTCCAAGTAGATGCTGTTGTCCCAGTCGCATGCTACATCACGGATGAACTGGAAAGCATCGTCGAACTTCTCATAGTTCTCGGGCAGGTCGGCAGCCATCTGCAGCGGAGAATACATGGTCAGATAGAGAGCCAGCGAACCAGCCAGCGTGATACGTGCCCACGAGGGGTTGTCGCTCCATTCAGAGAGTTTGGTGACAAAGATACCTGGCGTATAGTCCATTGGGCCGCCCTGCAAACGAGTAAATGGCAGGATGCAGGTATGGTCAGGGCGTGAACCGCCAAAGGCTTCATACTCAGTGCCACGAGCCGACTCGTTGCCCACCATATTAGGATAGGTACGGCAGAGACCCGTAGGACGTGTAGCCTCATGGGCGTTGACCATAATATGATGCTTGGCAGCCTCCTTAACCACATAGAGGTAGTGGTTGTTCATTGACTGTGAATAGTGGTGGTCGCCACGGGGAATAATGTCGCCCACATAGCCTGTCTTCACAGCATCGTAGCCATATTTATTCATCAGCTGGAAGGCCTTCTCCATGTGACGTTCGTAGTTCTGTGTGCTTGACGATGTCTCGTGGTGCATCAACAGTTTGACGCCCTTGGAGTGTGCATAGTCGTTGAGCATCTTGATATCAAAGTCAGGATAAGGAGTGACGAAGTCGAAGACATCGCGCTTCCACATGTTTGCCCAGTCTTCCCAGCCGACATTCCAACCCTCGACGAGTACTTCGTCGAGACCGTTCTTGGCAGCGAAGTCGATATAGCGCTTCACATTCTCGTTGTTGGCCTTGTGAGTACCGTTTGGCTTCACCTTGTTCCAGTCGATTTTGTCGAGCTGGATGCTGGGGAAGTCGTTGGTATAGTGCCAGCTGCCACGACCAACTATCATCTCCCACCATACACCACAGTATTTGGTAGGATGAATCCATGACGTATCATCCAGCGCGCAAGGCTCATTGAGGTTGAGTATCAGGTTGCTTGACAGCATGTCACGGGCATCGTCAGAAACCATTACCGTGCGCCAAGGCGTCTCACAGGGTGTCTGCATGGCACCCTTCAGACCTGTAGCATCAGGTGTCAGATGACTGACGAAGGTGAAAGGCTGTGGCAATTCATAATTAGAAGCAGTAGGATTGGGTGTATAGGCATTGCTATTACCCTCCAACTTGGTGGTCATTGCATCGGTCTCATCATCCACCAATTCCAGATGCATCGTGGCATAGTCGGCACAGGCTGCCTCATGGATATTGATGTACAAGCCGTCGTCGCTCTTCATCTGCAAAGAGGTCTGCACACCAGTCGGTGAGAACACGGCCACAGAACTATTGCCCCAGTTGATGGCTTCCTTCATTTGGCTGCGAATCTCAGAAAGCTTAGACTCCTGCGTCTCTTGCTCCTGCGTGTCGTAGTCACCAGGCAGCCACCATGCTTTATGGTCGCCCGCCATGGCAAACTCGCTACGTTCCTCTTTGATTAGGAAGTAGTTCAATTCAGGCTGCTGCGGGAACTCATAGCGGAAACCGATACCATCGTCATAGACACGGAAACGGATGAGTATCGTACGACGATGCAGGCGGGGCTGCAAACGAATATTGCCATTTGCCTTAGGAGGTGCCGTGCGCCACTGCTGCGACAGCGTTGCCACATACTCATTATAGTGGTTGCGAATATCGCGGGTCTCACCCCATACAGGTTGCCACGTCTCGTCAAATGTGCTGGTCTCTTCTTTGTCCAGCGAGAAGCCACTCATCAGGTCGCGCTCGTCCATGCCCATTGAGGCGTGCTTGTCCTTAGCTAGTTCCAGACCGAGATGCGAGGGGCGTACCACTTCCTTACCTTTATACGACATAGAATAGGTGGGGCGGCCATTCTCTACCGTGAAGTTCAGCACAATATTACCATTGGGTGACAATACGCTTGCAGCGTTAATGCATAATGCATAATGCATAATGCATAATAAAACAACACCGAAACGTTTATAATTATTCTTTCTCATCAATACTATAATTATGAATTATGCATTATGAATTATGCATTACTTACGTCCACTTTGTGTAATTAATGTCTTGATAGTCTCATTGAAGTCATCCTCCTTGAGCAGCTGCTCAATGGTAAGATGCATGCGATAGCGCCAATAATGGCGGGGATTAGCAGGAATATTGATGCGTTCCGCATTCTGGTCGGGCAAGCGCAACTTCTCATCAACAGACAGCCAGTCTTGCAATGATAGCAGACAGAGCATAGACGGTGAGGTCAGATGACGACTCACAATATCCTTTGCCAGCCAGCCTGGCAGTGGATGTGGAGCAGCACCGCCACGATAGAGCATGCTGTTGAAGTAGTCCTGTGTACGTTCCTCGTCTTCATCCCACCACTGACGCAGTGTTGGCATGTCGTGGGTAGAAATGGTACATACTGAACGGTATGGATTACGTGACAGATGACCGAAACGTACCTTATCGTCTTTAGGCATCGACTGGATTTCCAGCGAGAGGATACGCAACTCATTCATTACCCAGGGCACACAGTCGGGCACCATACCCAGGTCTTCCGCACAGCAGAGCATACGGGTAGCCTGCGTCAGACGAGGCAGCTTCTTCATGGCCTCCTGATACCAGAACTGGTTATTGCGACGATAGAAATAGTCATTATACAGGCGGTTGAAGTTATACTTCTCTCCATCGTTCAACTTCTGATAAGGTTCCTGATACTGCACGGCAATACGTGGATGCCAGCGGTCGCTGCGCTTATGGTCAACAAGGAAGAGGTCATCATGACCATAGATGCCGTAGCCCTCAATCTCTGCACGGCTCAGTCCCAAAGCGGGTGCGAACTGACCTTCCAAACCAGATTTCGCAGGCATAGGAATTTCCCAAATGCGGAAGAAACCCAGCACATGGTCGATACGGTAGGCATCGAAGAACTGCGCCATCTTACGGAAGCGGCGTACCCACCACTGACAACCGTCTTTCAGCATCTCGTCCCAGTTATAGGTTGGGAAGCCCCAGTTCTGACCATCGGCAGAGAATGGATCGGGCGGTGCTCCAGCCTGACCGTTGAGGTTGAAGTATTTAGGCTCAACCCATGCTTCCACACCGTCACGTGAGATACCAATGGGGATATCACCCTTCAGGATGACACGATGTTCACGGGCATACTCATGGGCAGCATGCATCTGCTTGTCGAGGTTATACTGTACGAAGTACCAGAAGTCTTGACCCGTTGAACGTTGAACGTTGAATGTTGAACATTCTTTAGGCCACTTGTTGAACTCTGCCGTGCCGTACTTGTCGCGATTGACGCAGAACTGGGCATAGGGCAGCAACCATTCCTTGTTGTCCTGGTAGAACTGCTTATAATCCTTGGTAGCCTTGACACTCTTCCACTCCTGCTCAAACAGGACATGCAGATAATCCATCTTAGCTTTGAACATGCGTTCGTAGTCAATCTGTGGCAGGGCGTTCAGCTCTTGGCGCAGTGCCTCGAACTCAGCGCGCTTAGCGGCATCCTTAATCTCGGGCAACTGACGGAAGTCAGTGTACTGTGGATGCAAGGCATAGATGCTGATAGCATTGTAGGGATAGCTATCCTGCCAAGAACCCGTCATGTTGGTATCGTTGATAGGCAGTACCTGCAGAATGCGCTGGTTGGTCTTGTCAACCCAGTCAACCATCTTCTTCAAATCACCGAAGTCGCCCACGCCAAAGGAGCCCTCACTACGCAGTGAGAAAATAGGTATCACAGTACCAGCACCCTTCCACGGATATACGG
This sequence comes from uncultured Prevotellaceae bacterium, assembly GCA_900314985.1. Lineage (GTDB taxonomy): Bacteria > Bacteroidota > Bacteroidia > Bacteroidales > Bacteroidaceae > Prevotella. Next base: position 95,852 of record OMXL01000002.1, read on the forward strand.
AGAAATAAGACTGAGACAGTTCGTAGATAACCACCTCATTGTCTTTGATATCAGGCAGGACAACGGTGCGGTTTCCACACTCCTCCCAAAGAGGCTGGTCTATACCCAGCAAGACAAATTTAAACTCGATGGTCTGAGGCAGTGTGGCAGCATCCAGACTGACTACCCACTCATGATACTCGTGTTCGAACATAGGCAGTGCCTTGTTGGCATCCCAATTACCAAGAGCATCACCGCTACCGACAATACCTAACTGCTCACCAATACGGAGCTGTGGGGCACGCACCTTCAGGCGTACCGTGCGCTGGTACTCTGTTGTGGTGCTCAGCTCGCGCTGGTTAACCATGATACAGTCTGTCAGTGCCGAGCTATACATATAGGCATCTTCAGGGATGTCAATCCAGTGGTCATACACCGTATAGCGCATTCCCTTCTGAGCGGCAAACTCCAGACGATGAGGCTGAACGAGCCACTCGTGGCGCATCTCTTCGTCACCACGCATCATGCTGTAATAATAGTCGATATAGGTGCCTGGCTTGGCCACCTTATTAATCTCCACAAACCAGTGATTGCCGTCAAGTGTCGTCATCTTGTGCTGCGACACCTTGGTATCGTCCTCTGCAGAGCGAATATTCAGTACCAGGTCCTCACCGAAGGTCGTCTGGTATTCTACATTAAATAGTATTTTCATAGTAGTATTTGGTATGTTTTATTTTTTCACTTTAATCACTGTTACGCAGAGGGCACCGATAACCAGCAGAACAGCAGACACAATCATCATGGTAGACTGGTGATGACCTACCAACGAAAGGACGATACCGCCACAGAGAGCTGCGACAATCTGTGGAATACAGATGGTACCATTGAAGAGTCCTAAGTAAGCACCCATGTGACCGTAACCCTGCAGGGCATTGGTAACAAAGGTAAACGGCATAGCCAACATAGCAGCCCAGGCGCAACCAATCAGTAGGAACGGAATGAACTGCAGATACTGGTCGTGCAGGAAGGGCACCATCATAAAGCCAATGCCACCGATGACAAGACTGATGGCGTAGGCTAGCTTGGTATTCTTAAACTGAGGCAATACAGCAGCCCATACCACAGAGCCCATAGCCTGAACGGCAAACAGCACGCCTACCCAGTTACCAGCCTCCTGGAATGGTTCGCTGACAGGGTCAGTAGTGTCCCATACCACCTCGGCAATGGCTCCTGTGGTGTAGTTCCACATATAGAGGAATGCTGCCCAGCAGAAGAACTGTACCAGACCAACCTTCCAGAACGTTGAGGGAGCATTCTTCAGCAACGCCAGCCAATTACCGGAATCCGTACTCCCCTCGCCCTTTGGAGAGGGGTCGGGGGTGAGGCTGCCATTATACTCAGCATACTCCTGTGGATTCCACTCCTTCACCTTCATGGTGGTATAGATGACGCAGGCTATCAGGATAGCAGCACCCAGATAGAATGACCAGATGACGCTATCGGGAATGACACCCTTCTCAGCCACGTTCTTGATGCCTACCCATGTCAGTACAAAGGGGAACAGGAAGCCCACCACACTACCGGCATTACACAGAAAAGACTGAATGCTGTAAGCCTTGGCCTTCTGCTCTTCGTTGACCATGTCACCCACCAGCATCTTGAAAGGTTGCATCGCCATATTGATACTTGTATCGAGGAACATCAGTGCAACAAGTCCGAAGAGCATGGCTGCACTGATCGTCAATCCAAACGAGCCAGAATTAGGCAACAGACACATCACGGCCACAGCTACGGCGGCTCCTATAAATAAATAAGGTATACGACGGCCCCAGCGTGTCCAGGTCTTGTCGCTCAGTGTACCCACGATAGGCTGTACCAGAATACCCATCAATGGGGGCAGTATCCAGAAATAGCTCAGGTTGTGCGGGTCAGCACCTAACGTAGCAAAGATGCGCGAGATGTTTGCCGACTGCAAGGCATAGGCTATCTGCACGCCAAAGAATCCAAAGCTCAGATTCCACAGGCTCCAAAACGGTAAATTCGGTTTTTGTTTCATATACTACAACTTTATTCTATTATTATTTTAAGACAACATATTAAATTTTTAAAGACAACTTGGACAACTAAGGACAACTGGTGACAACTTGAATCATTATTATAAGCTATTGTCTATACAATATGGATGGTTTGACCGTTTACACCAAGTATTTTCATTTCTTCATCGTCATAGAAGTATCGTTCAATAACAGCAAACTGAGGAGCGAAATTAACCAAGATCCCACAAGGACATTGCAACAATCGCATATAATTAAACAGTTGAGCTCTATGATTATTGACAAGCTCCATTACCGACTTACACTCAACAACAATATCTCCTTTACAAAGAAAATCTACACGATAAACAGCATCCATTTCACGCCCGTGGTATTTAGGATGAAAAGATTGCTCACGCTGAAATGGAATACCTTGTTCTATCAGCTGCAGTTGAAACCCTTCTTGATAACAGTATTCGTTCAGTCCTGCTCCCAATTCCTTGTGGACTTCATGCAAAGCCCCCATAACGTCGTATATATGATGTTTTAATGTTGCAATGTTTATCATTATAATTGCTATCGTATTTTTATTTATTTTAGTTGTCCAAGTTGTCCTTAGTTGTCCAAGTTGTCTTTAACAAATACCCCCGTTGTCTTTTATTTCGTCGTACCTCTAACTACCAGTCGCGTTCTTACAACACGCTTGACGACTTTGTCGACGGGGATGTGTCCCTCCACCTGATCTATCAGGATGTCGGCAGCCTCCTCGCCTACCAGATGTCCGCGCTGTTCCACAGTTGTCAGCATCGGGTCACAGGCTACTGCACGCTGACCATTGGTAAAGCCACAGATGGCGACATCGTCTGGCACGCGGAAGCCCATACGCTTAGCAGTATAAAGGATGCCAATAGCTGTATCGTCATTGATGGCAAAGAAACCATTGGGAGGAGGATCCTTTTTTAGCACATCAGGAGTGATGGCCTCTGCATCAGCACGGTTGTCACAGATATAGGTCAGGTCTGGATCAAACTCCAGCTGATGCTTCCGCAAGGCATCCTTATAACCGTTGAAGCGATTCTTGGAGATCTCCATACTCATTGACGAACCATAGAAGGCAATGCGTGTGCAACCCGTCTCTATCAGGTAGCTCACCGCATTGAAAGCACCCATATAGTCGTCAACGACCACACGACTGGCATTCACGCCCGTACATATTCTATCATAGAACACCAATGGCAAACCGTTGTCCAACAACCTCTGGAAGTGCTCATAGCGGTGAGTATCCTTAGCCTGCGAGACAATGATGCCACACACCTTATTCTCATAGAACGAACGACAGATGTTCACCTCACGCTCATAGCTCTCGCCACTATGTGCCACCAAGATGCGGTAGCCACGACTCGACGCCTCCTCCTCTATGCCCGCCAATACAGACGAGAAATAGAAGTGCGTAAACTCCGGTATGATAACACCTATTACTTTCATCGGTTGCACGCGCGCAAAGCGCAACGATTCCGCAATGACGTTAGGTGTGAAGTTATGCTCACGGGCATACTCCTGAATCAGCGTACGACGCTCCTGCGAGATACGTGGTGAATCCTTCAGGGCACGCGATACCGTGGCCACCGAGACTCCCAGCTCGCGGGCTATATCCTTCATTGTCAGAGATGCTGTTTCTTTCATATTTAGTTAGTAGTGTATGCCTAGTGATACGAGATCACTGTGCAAAGTTATCTAAAAGTTGAATACCTTGTTTTCTATTACTGTTCTTTTATGACCAATTAGCCGTGCAAACGATTGCACATGAATAATAACGAATTTAACCCAAAATTAGTATGAACGAATTGAAACAAATCTTAACTTTGCACCGGAAAGGCAATCATTATGCCTATACACTACTACCGAATTAAGACATTTCTTATATACTAACTTAATAAACAAATGATGAAGCAAGTAAACATTCGAAATCCGTTTAGGATGTTGGTTCTCATGTTAGGACTCTTCCTTTCGGTAGGAGCCTTTGCGCAGATTGACGTAAAAGGCCATGTGAAGGATGCTCAGGGCGAGCCCGTCATCGGTGCTACCGTACGCGTAGTAGGTACACAGACGGCTACCGTTACCGACTTCGACGGTAACTTCGCACTGAAGGCTAATCAAGGTGCTGACATCACCGTAACGTATGTTGGTTACCAAGAAGCTACCGTGAAAGCTGCTGCCAACCTGGAGATCACACTGCAGGAAGACGCTGCTGTTCTGAATGAAGTGGTAGTCATCGGTTATGGTCAGGTTAAGAAGAGTGACTTAACCGGTTCTGTTACCGCAATGCGTCCTGACAGCAAGAACAAGGGCATGGTAGTCAATCCACAAGACATGTTAGCAGGTAAGGTTGCTGGTGTCAACATTACCAGTAACGACGGTGCTCCTGGCAGTGGTGCCATGATTCGTATCCGTGGTGGCTCGTCACTGAATGCCTCTAACGACCCTCTGATTGTCATCGACGGTTTGGCAATGGACAATGAAGGTGTGAAGGGTCTTTCTAACCCTCTTTCCATGATTAACCCTGCCGACATTGAGTCTTTCAACGTTCTGAAGGATGCTTCTGCTACTGCTATCTATGGTAGCCGTGGTTCTAACGGTGTTATCATCATTACCACCAAGAAGGGCCGTAAGGGTGCTCAGGCACCTCAGGTTTCTTATTCTGGTAGTATGACCATCAGCAAGAACAAGAAGACCCTTGAGGTGATGAATGGTGATGAGTATCGCGCATTTATCAAAAACATGTACGGTGAGGGAAGCATTCCAGTCAGTGCCTTAGGTACAGCAAACACTGATTGGCAGGACGAGATTTTCCGCACTGCCATCAGCCACGACCACAATGTTACGGTTGCCGGTGCTGTTAAGAACCTACCATATCGTGTATCAGTAGGTTATACTGACCAGCAGGGTACTCTGAAGACCTCAGACTTCAAGCGTGTTACCGCTTCTCTGAACCTGAATCCCTCATTCTTCAATGATCATCTGACGATGAATCTGAATGCCAAGGGCATGTATGCTGAGACTCAGTATGCTGACGGTGGTGCTGTTGGAGCTGCTGTATATTACGACCCCACACAGGATCCTCACGCCTTCACTTCTGAGTATCACAAACAGATGCTCGGCAACGACTATGACAAGACACTCAGCAACTTCGGAGGTTATTTCCAGTGGCCTGCTGTTGCCAACTATGATGGCGACACCAGCTGGCCTTATGGCTACAACAGTACCGCAAACATCGCTAATCCTCTGTCTCTGTTATACGGACGTGACCAGCATGCACGCAGCCGTTCATTCATCGGTAGCGCCGACATCGATTACAAGGTTCATGGTTTCGAAGATCTCCGTCTGCACCTCACACTCGGTGCCGATATCTCAAAAGGTATTGAAACGACAAACAACGAGCGTTGGTATACTGGTTCTTGGTACTATGGTAGCAACGGTGATGAAACCATCCTGAAGCGTAACCATCAGCTCTCTGCCTATGCTCAGTATTATAAGGACTTTGCCAAGGTTCACCACTTCGACATCATGGGTGGTTATGAGTGGCAGCATTTCTGGCGTGACCAGAAGAACGACTATGTAGGAACATATCCTAGCACAAGTCCCAAATGGACTGATCCTTCAACCAGTCCTCTTGGAAATGCAGTCAACGAGCGTCCTCATACGCCCTACCACTTCCGTACCGACAGCTATCTGGTATCTTTCTTCGGACGTGCCAACTACTCACTGCTTGACCGCTATATGATTACAGCTACTATACGTCATGACGGTTCATCACGTTTCAAGGAGCATTGGTCAACATCACCTTCTGTAGCTCTTGCATGGAAGATCAACGAAGAACCATTCCTGAAGTCTGTCGAGGCACTGTCAGAACTTAAGCTCCGTCTTAGCTGGGGTCAGATGCCACAGCAGGCTGGTGCTATCCCCGACTACAGCTGGATTCCTACCTATTCTATGAACACTGGTACAGATAGCTACTATCCCGTTGCAGGCGATGGTACACTCTATCGTCCAGATAACTACACTCCAAATCTGAAGTGGGAGAAGACCACAAGCTATAACATTGGTTTTGACTGGGGTATTTTCAACCAGCGTCTGTCTGGTACTATCGATGTCTACTATCGTAAGACCACCGACTTGCTGAACTATGCTCCTACCAAGGCTTTGTCAGCTTATCGTAATCAGGCTTGGCAGAACATCGGTTCTTTGGAGAACAAAGGTATCGAGGCAACCATTAGCTGGAAACCCGTTCAGACCAAGGACTGGTTCTGGAAACTGGACTACAACATCACCTATAACAAGAACGAGATTACTGACTTGAGTGGTGTTTCTGAAGATGGTTCACCAGTTCCCAACACTAACATCAAGATTGGTGTCGACCGTTATTTGCAGTATCAGCAGGTTGGTCATCCCATCAACTCATTCTACGTATTCCAGCAGGCTTACGACAGCAATGGCAAGCCTATCGAGAATGCAGTAGTAGACCGCAACGGCGATGGCCAGATCACTCAGGCTGACAAGTATTTCTATAAGAGCCCTGCTGCTCCTGTGACCATGGGTCTTGCATCTCGCGTAGAATACAAGAACTTCGACTTCAGCTTCTCACTGCGTGCCAGCCTCGGCAATTACGTATACAACAACAACGAGCAAGGCATGGCCAATGTCAATTCTACTGAAGTATGGAAGAGCTCACTGCTCTATATGAACAACTACACATACGAGGCTGTCAACCGCAACTGGCAGACCTATCAGATTACTTCTCAGTTGTCTGACTTCTATGTGCACAATGCTTCGTTCCTGAAGTGTGACAACATCACACTGGGTTACTCATTCAGCGACCTGTTCAAGTCAGCAAGCTATCATGGTCTCAGCGGCCGTCTGTCTATTGCTGCTTCGAATGTGTTCACTATCACCAAGTACGACGGTCTGGATCCTGAAGTCGGAAATGGCTTCGACAGTAACATGTATCCACGTCCCTTCTCAGTCGTTGTTGGTCTGAATCTGAATTTCTAATTATAAGAACATAAAGTCATGAAGAATATATTCAAATACACATTGCCCACAGCTGCTCTCGCTTTGGCGCTGGGCATGACATCATGCACAAAGGATCTGGATGTTACTCCGCTGGATCCTAACATGGATACAGAGTTCAGTGCAGAGGGATTGTTCAACAAGTGTTATGCGACGATAGCTATGGCAGGTAATGGTGGTGCCAATGGCGATTGCGACATCGACGGTATCGATGGTGGTACATCTGGATATATCCGCCAGATGTGGAATGCCAATGAGCTGACTACTGACGAAGCTATCTGCGGATGGGGCGACGACGGTATCGAACAGTCTTGTTTCAATACCTATGACGAGTCACATCCCATGCTGAACGGCTATTTCGCCCGTCTCACTACTAGTATCACCTATTGTAACCAGTATCTAGACGTGGCTTCTGACTATAATGCCACAATGACTGCAGAGGTTCGTTTCCTGCGTGCTCTGCACTACTATCTGCTGATGGATGCTTTTGGACGTGTACCATTCACAGAGACTCTTGATAATCCTACCATTCTTAGCCGTCAGGAAATGTACGATTGGCTTATCAATGAGCTTACCGAGAATGTAGAGCCCAACCTTTCTGAGGCTAAGCCCAAGAAGTCAAGCGATGCTGGCTACGGCCGAGTAGATAAGGCTGCTGCATGGCTGTTACTGTCACGTATCTATCTGAATGCAGAGGTTTACACTGGTACAGCCCAGTGGGCCAAGGCTGCTGAATATGCCAAGAAGGTCATGGATTCTCCTTACAAGCTGAACACGACAAGTGTCGGCGGTTGGAGTGCTTACCAGATGCTTTTCATGGGCGACAACGGTGAGACAGATGCTGCCTACGAGGCTATCTTCCCCATTCTGCAGGATGGTCTGAAGACTACCTCTTGGGGTACTTCACTGTTCCTCTCTGCAGGTTCATTCGATAGCGACATGCACGCTAATCCCAATGACGCAGAAGCCATCAATGGTGTTTCTGCTCAACAGTGGGGTGGCAACCGCACCCGTCCGACCCTGATTCAGAAGTTCTTCCCCAACCTAGATGCTCCTCAGGTGCCAGCATATAACATGACTATTGCTGCTGGTGACGACCGTGCTATCTTCGATGGTGTTGGACGCGAAATCAACAACTTGGATCGTGCTACCTTTAAGAATGGTTATGCAGTGGCTAAGTTCGTCAACTTCAAGACTGACGGTTCTGCAGGCCATGACGCTACCTTTATGGATACAGACTTCTTCCTGTTCCGTACCGCTGAGGCTTATCTGACCTATGCAGAAGCAACAGCCCGTCTGAATGGTGGTACAGCTACTACTGAAGGCATCAATGCTATCAATGCTGTCCGTGGACGCGCTAACGCCGTTCAGCGCTCTGGATACTCTCTCAATGACATTCTCGACGAGTGGTCACGTGAGTTCTACTTCGAGGGCCGTCGCCGTGTCGACCTGATTCGCTTCGGCAAGTTTGGTGGCACCACCGACTACATCTGGCAGTGGAAGGGTGGCACCTATCAAGGCCGCAACTTCGACGCATTCCGTAACATCTTTGCAATTCCTGCCTCACAGTTGCCCGCTTACGACTTCGTGCAGAATGAAGGTTACTAAGATAAGTATTTATTTATAAAGGTAAAATGTAATCGATATGAAAAAGATATTCAAGTCAACACTAATGCTTCTGTGCGGTGTATGCTTGTTTGCTGCTTGCTCGGATGACAACGATTCAAATCCAACGTTGACCATTCCTGAGACTTTCCAGCTCAACACACCAGCCTATGCACAGGCTAATACTGATCTGGTTTCTTCCACTGAGCTGCCTTTCACCTGGTCACAGCCTAACTATGGCGGTTTCCCTGTAGCAGCACAATACCAGATGGAATTCTCACTGAACCAGAGTTTCACCGTATCAGTAGCTGAGGCTGAGGCCGACGAGACTGGCGCTACTGTTGCCGACTATGTCATTCTCGACCAGGTCTACAACGGATGTAAAGGTTCCGTAAATGCTGCAGAACTGGCTAAAGGCCTGCAGAAGATTGCGAAGTGGAGTGACCCCAGCAAGGTGCCCGCCACCACTACTATCTATGCTCGCTTAGCATCTGACTATGCTAACAAGGTGATTTACTCTAACATTGTTGCTATTAACGTTAAGCCTTACTATGTAGAGCTCTCTGATGCTCCTATCGAGCTCTGGTGGCTCATCGGCGGAGATATTGCCGATGGTTCTTGGGGTGGCGACTATGGTAAGTGCGTCTTCCCAATGCAGCCCATCGAAGGTGAGGAGTATGACAAGAAGACTGGTCAGGGTAAGATTCAGTGGATTGGCTACCTGTCTGGTAACGGCTTCAAGCTCCGTGGCTCTATGGATGATGGCTGGGCTACCCAGATTGGACAGGGTGATGCATTCGGTGCATTTGTAAAGAATGACGGTGGTTCAGCCAACATTAGCGTTCCTGCTGCTGGTCTATACAAGATTACATTGAATACAGCAGACCTGGCTAAGGTTGCTGACGGTGGCGATGCTTCTTCAGCACTCAAAATTGAACCAATGGACGGTGCAGTTACTGTTTATACAGGAATGGCTATTGCAGGCTCATTCAACGACTGGGGCGATACCGATATGACTCCATGCTCTACAGGCTGGGAGAATCACGACTGGTACATTGTACAGCATTTCGATGCTGGTGCGGAAGTAAAGGTTAAGCAGGCTGGTTCATGGGAATTCAACAAGGGTGGCAGCTTCGTCAAGGATGGCGATGGAATGTTCGTCTTTGGTGTGAGCAATGGAGATAACCTCTCTATTGAGGAGACAGGCGACTACCTAATCCTCTTCAATGATATTACTGGATTCATCCGATTCATCAAGCAGTAAATTACAACAAAAAAGTAACAATTATGATGAAAAAGATTTTATTTGGACTGACACTGATGGCCGCCATGGCATCGTGTACAGAAGATTATAAGGACTGGGCATCTCCTATAAGCAACCCTCAGGAGGACGTTAAAACTGTAGAGATGTCAGTAACTTCAGCCGGTAACATTGATCTGGCTGGCGCTGAGGAAAGCATACAACTGTTTACTCCATCAGTCGTTGTCAGCGACGAGGCAGAAAACGCCTATACAATTGAGCTTTATGCTGATGCCGAAGGGGCACGCAAAGAGCTTGCAGCAGACAGCGAAGGTAAGGTGCTCACTGCCGATTTACAGGATGCTGTAGTTAGCCTCTGCGGTGCACGTCCTGTTGCCCGTGCATTGTTCATGGACATCACCTGTCTGACTAATATTGCCGGTCAGAGCATTCAGAACGTCAGCAAGAATGTAGCAATTACCATTACCCCTGAGGCTCCGTTCATCGATCCTGCTGGCTACTATGTAGTGGGTAACGTTGACGGATGGACATGTACACGCGTGGATGGCTTCCATATGGTAAACAACGGTGGTGATGTATATGAGAATCCTGTGTTCTCAGTTACAATAGCAGCTGTTGCTGGAGTTGACCCCTATGAAGTAAAACTTATCCCCGCATCAGCCTTCAAAACAGATGGAACTATCGACAATTGGGATATCGCCCTCTCTGCCCTTCCTAACGTAGACGAAATTGCCAATAAAGGCAGCTTCTCTTACAACAATGCTGGTGGCAATATTAAGTTTGCTGCTGTCGAAGGTGCTAAGTTCTACACCATCAAGGCTGATTTGCTGGAAGGGACCTATGAGGTAACTTCAATTAAATATGAAGAATACATCTATGTCCCAGGCAATGCTCAGAAATTCAACACATCTGCTCCAGGCATGCCTGAATGGGGATGGACGCCATCACTGGCTCCAGCACTCCGTTCTCCAAATAGTGATGGAAAGTACGAAGGCTTTGCCTATATGGATGGTGAGTTTAAGTTTACAAAGGCACGAGACTGGGATCATGGCGAGTACAACTACGACAGCTTTACCAGCTATGATGCCATCTTCACTGGCAATGCTGGTAGTGGTGGAAACATCAACTGTACAGAGGCAGGCTATTACAAGCTCGTTGCTGACATTGCTGCAGGTTCTCTGACAGCTACCAAGTTGACATGGGGTCTCGTTGGTCCTGCAACTGCAGGTGGTTGGGATGCTCCGAGTTATACAGTGATGACCTACAATATGGCCGATGACTGCTGGGAGATTACTACAAATCTCAATGCTGATCAGTTTAAGTTCACCACGAATGGCAGTTGGGACATTAACCTTGGTGGTTCAGTCGATGATCTGTCAGAAGGTGGAGACAACTTAAGCATTGCAGAGGCAGGTAACTACACCATCAAGCTCTACCCCAGCCGTACAACTTCTGATAAGATGTATTGTACAATTACAAAGAACTAAAAAACACTCCTTTCATCTAACTATAGAAAACACAACACACAGCGGGCATCGTCATCACAGCATGGCGGTGCCCGCCTTCTGTTTTGCCTCACTAATGCAAGGTTAAAAAAGCAAAAAAACTTTGTTTTGTGCTCGCTTAATCGTATCTTTGCAAGCAGAATAATAAAGAACGTATCTACATGAAAGTTAAAGAGCCGTTACTCAAATCACATTCCAATGCCATGATTCCTCACCTACGCAGCTACATTGTTGAGAAGGTGGAGAAAGAAAAAGACATGGCTGTGCTCCAACAGCTTTATGCTGTTATTACCCCTAAGGCAAATGAGACTTTCGCAGAAAAATTCACTCAAGCAAAAGAGCAAACTGAACGCTATTGCACGCCAGAAATAGCTGAGGAGCTTGAGGACGAAGGGTATATGATTGGTAAACCATACCCATTCAATGATGAAGAGTTTGACCTAGAGCGAGCTATAAAGGAAGACGAACTTGACCAAGTAGCTCCAGACGAATGGGTTGAAAAAATGTTTCCAGAAATCAATGTTAAGGGTTAAGTGGGGGAAAAGAGCTTTCCGTATCTTTGTCAGGCAATGAAAAACAAAACATCCTTCCCAACCCTATAATTTCTATAGCGGGCACCCTACTCTACGGTGCCCGCCTTCTTTTTGCCTCGCGCGCGCATGCGCTGGGCGTTTTTCAAAAAAAGCTTTCACCTTTCACAACCCTTGTGTACAAAGGTGTTGCGGCGATTTGACGTTTCACAAAGCTTTCACATTGCTTTCACACACAGGATAAGGTATGGGCGCGGGGCTGCGTCGCGCGCGAGAGGAGCTGGTATGGTGATGAGACAGCTTGTCTCATGTATGAGATAAGCTGTCTCGTGGAAAAACGGTGAGCGCTTTTCAGAAAACGGTGAGCATTTGCGGGAAAATGCTCACCGTTTCATCGCAAGAACAACTGTCTCATCTCCGTATTAGCTTATCCCAGTGACGGCTACAGCTAATACGCGAACGGGAACAGCTATCTCGCGACTGGGATGAGCTATCCTGTGAACGGCTCAGTGCGTGAGACGTCTGTGAAAGCAATGTGAAACGTCGGGCCCGCCCTTCCGTGCGCAGGAACGCCTGCGAACCGCCTATTTATGGGCATTCTCGCATAGGTTGTGAAAGGTGAAAGCATTTTTTTGAAAAGCATTTTTTTTCGTCAGCGATGCAAACAAAACATGAATATCATTATTTTTAGGTATTGTGCAACTGTTAAGAACTTTTTACCTTTGCACTCGGAAAATTGACAAGCAAGGTAAAAGGAAAAGAAATGAAAAGTATTATATCTGTACTCATCGCCTGCTGTGCTGTGACTGCCAGCGCACAGAGCCGTCTCAGCGTAGGCGGTTATGGCGAAGTGAACTACTCTCGTAACTACTACAGCGACCACGTCAGTCGCTACAGTCAACCCGAAGAACACAAGGACGACCCCTCTCACGGCCGTTTCGACATACCCCATGCCGTCATCTACCTGGGCTACGACTTTGGCAAAGGCTGGACGTTTGGCACCGAGATAGAGTTTGAGCACGGCGGCACGGGCATCGCCTACGAGAAAGAAGACGAAGAAGGCGGCGAGTGGGAACAGGAGACCGAGAAGGGCGGCGAGGTAGAGCTGGAGCAGTTCTGGCTGCAGAAGACCTTTGCGCCCTGGGCCAACCTGCGTGTAGGACATATCGTGGTACCTGTAGGTCTGAACAATGCCCACCACGAGCCCACCAACTTCTTTACCGTCTATCGTCCTGAAGGCGAAAACACCATCATGCCCTCTACCTGGCACCAGACGGGTATCTCCTTCTGGGGCCGCTATGGCAAGTTCCGCTACGAGGCACAGCTGCTGGCTGGTCTCAACGCAGACAACTTCACCAATGTAGGCTGGATTAAGAAGGGGCACAAGTCGCCCATGGAGTTCGACGTAGCCAACAAGTATGCTACTGCCGTGCGCATCGACAACTACAGCGTGCCTGGCCTGCGCATCGGCTTGAGCGGCTACTATGGTCACAGCATCGGCAACACCTACCCTGCCGAGAAGGACGGCATCAGCACCAAGTACAAGGGACGCGTAGCCATCGGCAGCATCGACTTCACCTACAACGCCCACAACTGGATTGTTCGCGGACAGGCTGACTACGGCTATCTGGGCAGTGCCGAACAGCTGAAATACATGTACAACCGCAAGAACTCTAAGTCGCCCTTCAAGCACTCGGCCTATACATCTTCTCACAGATAGCCTCGCTGCGCGACGACCATCAGAAGTTCTATGTCTTCGGCCGCTACGAGAGTTACAACCCCTATGCCTCTGACACGAAGGATACGCACTACGGCTTTACCAAGGTGCAGCGCATTGCCGCCGGCATCAACTACAAGCCCATCAAGGAGATTGTCGTCAAGGCAGAGTACAGCCATCGCTTCCTGGACAGCCAGTATAACAACGAGCCGTCCGTCAACATCGGCATTGCGTACGAGGGATTCTTTAAGTAGTTAAGAGTGAACAATAAACAACGAGATATTTTAAAACCACAAATTAAACGAATTAAACGAATTAATTTCTGAATAATTTCTGATAATTTCTGTTTTTAAAAAAACATGCAGTGCGCAGCTAAAAATTAGTAAAATTCGTGAAATTCGTGGTTAGAAATAACAGAGTTGAGAGTTAATTAACCACATAAATATTTAGCACAATGAAAAAGTATTTTGTTCTCCCCGTGGCTGTCCTTCTGGGCGCCCTGAGCCTGTCATCATGCAGCGAAAGCGACGATGACAACAACAACACCACTAACACATTTGACATCGTCAAGACCAACCCCATCGTCGACGACGACTCCTATCCTGCAAACACCCTGGAGGCCAACTACAAGGTGAACACCTTTGGCAATACGGCTATGGACGCCTGCGAGGAGCTGGGCAAGGAGCTGGGCAAGGCGAACGCTGTCATCGGCAAGGCTAAGCTCAGCGACGTACAGAGCGACTACCTATATAAGGTACTGGAGAACGTTGTCAGCAACGTCATCGTACCTACCTACACCCAGTTGGCTGACGAGACGGAGGCACTGGAAAAGACCCTCCACGGGCTGACCACAGCCACCATCACCCAGCAACAGATCAACAGTGCCTGCGCCGACTTCAAGGAGGCCCGCAAGTACTGGGAGCGCAGCGAGGCATTCCTGGGTGGCGCTGCTTCTGACTTCGACGTAGACCCCACCATCGACTCATGGCCGCTGAACCGCTCACTGCTGCTGACCTATCTGGCTTCTGGCCGCACCGACTTCAGCGACGAGGAGATTGAGGATGCCACCATTCTGGGCTTCCACGCCCTGGAGTTCCTGCTGTTCCGCAACGGACAGCCCCGCAAGGTGGCCGAGTTCCAAGGCAACGACACCTACAAGGGTTTCGAGAACATCAGCGGCGCATCAGAGCTGGCCTATGCACAGCGCATCTGCACACTGCTGAAGGAGCGCACCTTCCAACTGCAGGTAGCCTGGGAGGGTGAGACCGCCAAGAACGCCAGTCGTCTGGCCGTTGTCAAAGCCGCTGGCCTGGAGTACCAGACTGAGAAGGGGCTCTCTTTCGGCGACAACCTGAAACTGGCTGGCAAGGACAGCAAGAGCACCTTCCCCAACCTCACCGACGCTATTGCCCAGCTGTTGTCTGACGACGAGGGTAGCTGCTTCGGCATCTGCAATGAGGTAGGTACTGCCAAGATTGCCAATCCCTTTGCCAATGGTGACATCGCCTACGTAGAGTCACCCTATAGCTACAACTCTATCACCGACTTTGCCGACAACATCCGTTCTATCCGTAACGTATGGCTGGGCTCCACCAATGGCAACGCTGCCAGCAAGAGCTTCCACAGTTTCTTTGCCAATGTGAATCAGGCTGCTGTCAATTCCGCTGTTGAGAATGCATACACATCAGCCATCAACAACATTACAGGCATGCCAGCACCCTTTGTCAAATACTGTAGCATCGTATCTGGCAAGAACTTCGACGACCAGAGTAACTGGGAGTCTACCTCTGAGTAATAATTAATTAGAAATATATGAGAAACTACCTACAAAAGTACTCTCTCTGTGGCCTGTTAGCACTCTCTTGGGGGCTGACAGGCTGCTCTGATAGTAGCGACACTATTGAAGAAAACCCATTATTGGGTGAGTTGACACCCTCTGAGGATGTATTTGGAAAGGCCACTGGCAACTTCACTGCCGAAGAGTGGTATCCTGGTGGACAGCTGGGTACTACCGAGAAAGCCAGCTACTCGGCTGCTACTCCTGCTGTAGTAAATATAGCTGGCATGGAGAGTGACTTTAACACGGGCGAGGACTTCTTCGAGCATCTCTACACCTTCGAGCAGGAACCTCGCAAAGGTCTCGGTCCTGCTTGGGTACGCAACAGTTGTATCGCCTGCCACCCCAGCTATGGTCATGGCAAGCGACAGACGGAATACCGTGCCAACCAGATTGGCAACGGCTACCTGCTAGTTATCTATCACCCAGACAACAATAGCTATATCTCTGAGGTGACGGGTATGCCACAGACACAGGCTGCCGCACCCTTCAAGGCTCCTATCGATGAGAGTCTGATTAGTATTGAGTGGAAGACCGTGACAGCCATGGAGAGCGGTCTGCCTATGCAGTTTGAAGACGAGGGCGGCTACTCGCTCATCTATCCTGAGGTACGCATCCCGCAAGAGGCTTTCAATACCAATCCTAAGCCATCGAACTACGATGTACGCTTAGAGTCAACCATCGGTATCTATGGTACTGCCCTACTCGATGCCATCAGCGATGAGGATATCGAGGCACAGTGGAAATCGGAGTCGCGCTTTGTGACGCTCAACCCTGCTATGTGGGACAATGACGCCAAGACCTTCAAACCTGCCGCCTACTATTCTGCCAAATATAACGATACAGGCAAGCACCATGGCGACCACGGACCGCTGAAGCGCTTTACCTATGCCATGACGCGTGGCTCACTGCAAGACGGCGCAGGTTCTAACGCCATCTGGAACATCACCAACGTAAGCCGTTCTGACCGTAACTGGCTCTACACCACCTCTGCATGGGCTCAGGCTATGTCAGAAGACCCCGATGTCATTGCCAGCATCAAGGCAGACCCTTCGTCACCTTATTATGCTGATGGTAGCGAGGCGAAGATTGCCGATGCGGTGCGCAACCTGCTGGATCCATCGACTAATCAGTTTGACAACCAGTGGCATAAGTTCGCTCCTGAGATGAACGACAAACAGTACTATCAGTTCATGGTATGGCATCGTGGTTTGGCAGTGCCTGCCGCTCGTAACCTCAACAGCAGCGACGTACAACGCGGTAAGGAGCTATTCAGCCAGATTGGTTGTGCCCAGTGTCATCGTCCGTCATGGACTACAGGCAGCGACGACATGTGGATAGATGCCTCTATCAAGGCTTATGCAAAGAGCATCGGAAAGGATGCCAACCAGCTATTGCCACGCTATCCTGGACAGACCATCTGGCCCTATACGGATATGGTACAGCACCGCCTGTTTATGATGAACGATATACGCACTGGCTGGTGCCGTACTACCCCACTCTGGGGACGCGGACTGAGCCGTCGCCTCACTGGTGCTGACGACCGCCTGCACGACTGTCGTGCCCGCACCGTTGTGGAAGCGATCATGTGGCATGGCTACTCTAAGCAGTCGGATGCTTACAGAGCCACTGAGAAATTCTATCATCTGAAGAAGGCTGACCGCGATGCCGTCGTCAAATTCATTGAGTCTATCTGATGAAGCGCCTTCTCCTTATCTTATTACTTGCGACTGTCGTGCTGAGTAACCGTGCCGCCAATGCGGTAGTTCCTCAGGCGACAGCCGCCCGTTTTTGTCAGCTGCTGGTATGTGACACTGACGAACGCATCATCTCGCTGCAAGCTTTCCTCAGCAAGAATCCCGTGGGAAGCAGCGACAGTCTTACTACTGAGCAACTATTCTTCGACTACGTCTTCCACTATGGCGGATGGCAGACGTTGTGTATCTTCCCCTATTGCGACGGTCAGCAAGCCCATTGGTACGCTGCTGGCAGCGAACTGCCCCAGCAGATTCCTACAGAACATCGCCGCTATATGCAGGAAGTCTTTGTCCGCATGCAGGCAGAGGTAGATGCTGAACGGTGGGATGTGGTTGACGCCTACATTGACCGTCTCCTACAATATCAGCGCCAGTTTGGTCCTGTAGCCTCTGAGCCACGCAGTGCCTCATTGCCCATCTCACTTATCACTGCGCTATTCTTTGTCCTCTTCCTCTCCATTTCCTTTTGGCGGAGAAAAAGGCCATCCGTGCAAACGTTTGCATAGTCGTTTGCAATATATTCTACAAGCGAAGAAAACAAGGTAAAGGATTTCTTCTTACCTTTGCAGAAGAAATACTAACCGAACTATTATGATTAAGAAACTTTTTTCGCTCATAGTTTGTACGCTGGTAACGCTGTCCCTGTCAGCCCAGGGATGGCCCAGCCAGTATGATGGTGTCATGTTGCAGGGATTCTATTGGGATTCCTTCTCGCAGTCACAGTGGGTTAAGTTAGAGAGGCAGGCCGACGAGCTGTCTCAGTATTTTACCTTGGTATGGTTGCCACAAAGTGCCGACTGTGGCGGTACCTCGATGGGTTACGATGACCTCTACTGGTTCCCTGGCCACTACAACAGCTCGTTTGGTACTGAGGCTGAGCTGCGCTCACTGATTAGTACCTTCAAGCAGAAAGGCATCGGCACCATTGCTGACGTGGTTATCAACCACCGCAAGAATGTATCTAACTGGGTGGATTTCCCTCAGGAGACCTACAATGGTGTTACTTACCAGTTGCAGTCAACTGACATCTGTGCCAACGACGACAAAGGTGCCACTAAGACGTGGGCCACACAGAACGGCTACTCGCTCTCGTCGAACAACGACACTGGTGAAGGTTGGGACGGCATGCGCGACCTCGACCACAAGAGTGCTAATGTGCAGACGAATGTCAAGGCCTATCTGAAGATGCTGCTCAACGACCTTGGCTATGTTGGATTCCGCTACGACATGGTGAAGGGCTACAACGCCTCATTTACTAAGATGTATAATGAGGATGCTCAGCCACAGTTCTCTGTCGGTGAGTGCTGGGATGGCACCAACACCATCAAGAACTGGATTGAGGGTACGGGAAAGACCAGTGCAGCCTTCGACTTCCAGTTCCGTTATACCGTTCGCAATGCAGCCAATGGTGGTGACTGGCGCAAACTGGGTCAGCAGAACGACGGTAACTGGCCGCTGGTAAACAGCAATGTCAGTAACGGAGCCTACCGACGCTATGCCATTACCTTTGTGGAGAACCACGATACCGAGAAGCGCTCCAATGCAGAGCAGGACCCTCTGAAGAAGGACACACTGGCAGCCAATGCCTATCTGTTGGCTATGCACGGTACACCATGTATCTTCCTGACTCACTGGCGTGACTGCAAGCAAGCTATCAAGGCCATGATTGACGTGCGCAATGCCGTAGGAATCCATAACGAGAGTGAGGCTATCAACATTGCCACCAACCAGAACTACTATGCCGTACGTACCGTTGGCAAGAATGGTCAGCTGACCTGCGTCGTTGGCAAGGATGCCAACCAATATACCCCAAGCGGCAATGTAGTCAAGGTGTTGTCAGGACATCATTATGCCTACTGGCTGTCGACATCTATGGAAACAGCATGGGTTGACCTCGCCTCTGGAGAGTATGAGGGTACTCAGAAAGCCACACTGACGGCCGTCACCAATAATAGCGGTGCTCAGCTGGTATATACTACTGACGGTTCAACACCAACAGCCAACAGCACGAAGGTAGCCAGTGGTACGAAGATAGACGTTACAGGCAACATGACGCTGAAAGTGGGATTGTTGATTGGTTCTACCGTCAGCGGCATCGTTACCCGTACCTATACAGAGCCTGCTCCCGTGGATAAGAAGACCATCGACATCTATGTCAACACCGACAAGGTGAGTTGGACGGCCGTCAATTTCTGGTCGTGGGGTGGTGATGACAGTCACTCTCCTGTCAACAAGAACTGGCCTGGCGACAAGGTAACAGCAACAACGACCATTGGCGGCAAGCAGTGGTATAGCAAGCAGTTTACCATCAATGGCAACGATGACTATGTCAACCTGGTGTTCAGCACAGGCAGCGGCACCCCACAGACTGTAGATATCAACAATGTCACTACCACCAAATTCTTTGAGATCTCTGACCAGAAAGACGGCTCGAAGCATCTTGTCAACGATGTCACAGGCAGCTACACTGACATTCGTGAAATAAAAGCACAGATGGCAGAAGGCAGAAGTAGCATCTACGACCTGCAAGGCCGTCGTGTCAGCAATATGCAGCGCGGCATTTATATCGTCAACGGCAAAAAAGTGGTTATCAAATAAAATACCGTCGCTAAGGCTTCGCTATTTGACAGAAAATGCTTATCTTTGCATACTCAAAACAAAGATAAGCATTTTTTATGGATATTACTGAAAGATTCCTAAACTACACCAAGTTTGATACACAGTCGGCTGAAGACAGCCAGACGGTATCAAGTACAGATAAGCAACTGTTGTTTGCTGAGTATTTGAAAAAAGAGTTAGAGCACGAAGGACTTGACGACGTAGAACTCGACGAGAAAGGCTACCTCTATGCCACCCTTAAAGCTAATACAAAAGGAGATATACCTACTATTGGTTTCATCTCGCACTACGACACCAGTCCCGACTGTAGCGGTGCCAACATCAAGCCCCAGATTGTCAAAGGCTATGATGGCAGCGACATTCTGCTCAGCGAGGGCATCGTCATGTCACCCAAGAAGTTCCCTGAACTGTTGCAGCACGTTGGTGAAGACCTGATTGTTACTGATGGTACCACCCTGTTGGGTGCCGACGACAAGGCTGGCATCGCCGAGATAGTACAGGCAATGGTCTATCTACAGGAACATAAAGAAATCAAACATGGCAAGATACGCATTGCCTTCAATCCTGACGAGGAGATAGGCATGGGTGCCCACCACTTCGACGTTGAGAAGTTCGGTTGTCAGTGGGCCTACACAATGGATGGCGGTGACGTCGGTGAACTGGAATACGAGAATTTCAATGCCGCCTCAGCAAAGGTTACCATCAAAGGTATCAGCGTACATCCAGGCTATGCCAAAGACAAGATGATCAATGCCAACCGACTGGCTATGGAGTTTGCAGCTATGTTACCTGCTGACGAGACACCAGAGACCACTGAGGGCTATCAGGGTTTCTACCACCTGCTGAACGTCACCGCTGGCGTGGAGCAGGCTCGTCTGTCGTACATCATCCGCGACCACGACCGCGACAAGTTTGAAGACCGTAAGCGTTTCATCCTGCGTTGTGCTGAGCAGATGAACGAGCGCTATGGCGAAGGCACCGTGGAGTGTGTAGTCAACGACCAGTACTACAACATGAAAGAGAAGATTGACCCACAGATGCACGTCATCGACCTCGTACTGAAAGCCATGCAGGAGTGTAGCATCGCCCCGAAAGTGAAACCTATCCGTGGCGGTACCGATGGTGCACAGTTGTCATTCAAGGGTCTCCCCTGCCCCAACATCTTTGCTGGAGGCATCAATTTCCATGGGCCCTATGAGTTTGTACCCATTCAGTCTATGGAGAAAGCCCAGCAGCTGATTGTCAGAATCTGTGCCCTTACCGCAGACTATAATGCTTAATGCACAATGCTTAATGCATAATTGATAATGGCCGGACTACCCACCATGATACAAGACTTGGCGCTGATGCTCATTGTGGCGGGCATCGTGACGCTGATTTTTAAGCGACTGAAGCAACCACTGGTACTGGGTTATATCGTTGCCGGATTCTTAGTGTCGCCCCACATGCCGTATACG
Source organism: uncultured Prevotellaceae bacterium (assembly GCA_900314985.1). Lineage (GTDB taxonomy): Bacteria > Bacteroidota > Bacteroidia > Bacteroidales > Bacteroidaceae > Prevotella. Next base: position 117,219 of record OMXL01000002.1, read on the forward strand.
GCATCTGTTGCCGACACGGAGAATATCCACCTGTGGGCCGACATCGGTGTCATGTTCTTGTTATTCTCGTTGGGTCTGGACTTCTCGTTTAAGAAGATATTGAAGATGGGCGCCTCACCGTTCATCTCTACCATGGTAATCATCTTCTCCATGTCAATGTTAGGCGTATTCGTAGGACACGCCTTTGACTGGTCAAAGATGGACTGCATCTTCTTAGGTGGTATGTTGGCCATGAGTTCGACCACCATTATCTATAAGGCCTTTGATGACCTTGGACTGCGTCAGCAACAGTTTGCCGGCCTCGTGATGTCGGTACTCATCCTGGAAGACATTCTGGCTATCGTCATGATGGTCATGCTGAGTGCCATTGCCAGCGGGAACAGTCCTGATGGTGGACAGATGCTGGAATCAGTTATCAGGATTGGTTTCTTCCTCGTGCTATGGCTCGTCGTGGGCATCTTTGCCATTCCACTGTTTCTACGTTCCGTGCGACGCCTCATCAATAGCGAGGTATTGCTCATCGTATCTCTTGGTCTGTGTTGTGCCATGGCGGTCTTCTCTACCAAGGTAGGATTCTCGTCAGCCTTTGGTGCCTTCATCATGGGCAGCATCCTGGCAGAAACCATCGAAGCAGAAAAGATAGAGAAGCTGGTAGAACCGGTGAAGAACCTCTTTGGTGCCATCTTCTTCGTATCGGTGGGTATGTTGGTAGATCCGCATATCTTAGTGAGCTATGCATGGCCTATCATCACACTGGTACTTACCATCCTCATCGGTCAGGCGCTCTTCGGCTCCTTCTCCTTCATGCTGGCTGGCGAGAGTCTGAAGTCAGCCATGCGTTGTGGATTCTCCATGGCGCAGATTGGTGAGTTCTCATTCATTATCGCTTCATTAGGACTCTCGTTGGGCGTAATCAGCGACTTCCTCTACCCCGTCGTGGTAGCAGTATCAGTCATCACCACGTTCCTGACACCTTATATGATACGACTGGCAACACCAGCCTACGGTGCTTTAGAGCGTCGTCTGCCAACTCGCCTGATACGCACACTGAACCACCTGTCGATGAGTCACCCCAATAGCCAGCAACAGAGTGCTTGGAAGCGACTGCTGACACAGATGGCTGTGAACACGTTGGTCTATAGCATTCTGTCATCGGCTACGATTGCCATGATGTTTACTTTCGTGCTACCCATTATGCGCAAGTTGCTGCCAGGATGGACGCTCCATTGGTATGCCAACGCCATCACGGGTGTGCTGACGGTACTCATCATTTCCCCCTTCCTGCGTGCTATGGTGATGAAAAAGAACCGTTCGGAAGAGTGGAAGACGCTATGGGCTGAGAGCAACCGTAACCACCTGCCCCTACTATCGACCATCTTAGGCAGGGTAGTCATTGCCGTAGCCTTCATCTTCTATATCTGTAACTACCTCAGCCGCTTTAGCAATGCCGTAATGATTACGTTAGGCATCGTGGCCGTAGCGTTGATGGTGCTATCAAGAACCATCAAGCGCCGCAGCATCCTGATGGAACGTCTGTTCATCAACAACCTGCGTTCACGTGACATTGAGGCGCAAGTACACGGCAAGAAGCGTCCACTCTATGAGGGTAAGTTGCTAGACCGCGATATCCATATTGCTGAGTTTGACGTACCTAACAATTCGCTGTGGATGGGTAGCACACTGAAAGAGCTCAATCTGGGTAAGAAGTATGGTGTACACATCAGCAGCATTCTGCGCGGTGGCTTCCGCATGAACATCCCTGATGGTGACTACACGCTATATCCTTGCGACCGTCTGCAGGTTATTGGCAGTGACGAACAGATGGCCAACTTCGCACATGCACTGGAGACAGAAATCATCCAAGAAGACCTGAAGGTAGAAAACCGTGAGATGAAGCTACGCCAACTGATTATCACTGCAGACAGTCCCTTTGTGGGCAAGACAATGGCAGAGAGCGGCATCCGCAGTTTCTACGGTTGCATGGTAGTGGGCATCGAGGAAGGAAAGGAGAATCTCTCACCCGTACATCCCAGCCGTCGGTTCGTGGAAGGAGACATCATCTGGGTGGTAGGAGAAGAGACATCGCTTAATACCATTGTACAGCATTAGAGTAGCTGGAGCGCTTGTCATACTTCAGCGCATCAGTCAGCGTAGCTGCATTACAACGGAACGAGAAGTTATAGCTGGTATAAGGCGACAGCACTACCTGACATGACATATTAAAACAGTGCAGGTCACGCGACAGTGATGCTGTAGTCATTGACAATTTCTTATTTTCAAAGTCGTAACCAGACGAGAAGGAGATATTCCAACCATCAGCCAGACGGATGTTACCGCTGAAGTTCAGGTTCTGCGTGAACTTATACGGATAGCGCATGGTATTGTAGTTGAAGTCACCCGCCGTATTCTCACGCATGGTGATACCATAGCCGAAGCTCAACGACCATGGCAGCGAGAATTTCATATAGCCATCCTCATCAGTCTCTGCCAAACCGGCATCCTCCTTCTTAGCGCCATGCTTGCCAGCCTCCAAGTCCTTGTCAAGATTGGTATCAAGACCCGTATCGTATTCGTCGTCTTCGTCACTCTTACCATTCTTACCCTTGTCTTTCTTCTTCTCCACCTTCTCACCACGTAACCACTTGAAGAAGTTGGCAACCTTCTTATCGTCAATGGTGTATGAGAGGTTCTGTGACATACCCTGGAAACGGCCAAAACGACCATAGCTATACTCGGTACGTTCACCAATATAAGGACGGGCACCCACAGAGTCAGCCTCGTAGGCATAGGTAGCAAATACTGCACTGATGTTAAGCGTATAGCTCTTCGACAGTTTCAGACGCAGACGGGTAGAGAGGTCACTCCACGGACGTGACTCAGCCGCAAAGTTATACGACATCGATGCTCCGAGCTCATCAATCAGACTGATCTTCTTAAAGCCTGTAGAGTCATCATCACTTTTGATCTTCATCTCCACATTATTCGAGATGTCCATAGAAAGGCTTCCCGTCTTACCCTTACCGACTGTTCCGAAGAGTGCTCCCTGGAAATGGTTATACTCGACCAACGACACATTGCCATTGGCATCCGTCTTCTGATAGGTATCCACGTAACCATAGCGCGACGAGCCGAAGTCAGGCGCATAGTTGAAAGAGATGCTTGGCGTAAAGACGTGGCGGATGCGGTCAATCTTATCACCAAAGAGTTTACGGTTCGGAATGAAGAAACCATACAACTTGGTCGACATTCCCAAACTCATACTCCAGTTGTACACATTATAGAAGCCCTGCAACGTGTCGACCACCTCCTTCTGGTTGGCCGTATCCCACGAACGGTTGTACTTCTGCGTATACATACGGTCGGTGAAGTTGAACGTTGGATTGACGTTGAGGAAGTTAAAGAAGGTAAAGTTACCACTGATAGGTATGGTATGTTGCATACCGTTACGCCAGTCCTTCGTCAGACTCGACTTCATCAGCTTATCTTCCTTCGTATTGATTTCGTTCTTAAACTGTCCCGTATAGCGCATAGAGATCTTCTCATACCAACGCTCTTCTCCCACACCATTCTTGCGCTTAAAAGGATAGAAGTTTGACACCGAGATGTTCAGGTCGGGCAATGTCAACGCAATGCTGGAGTCACGCATATTCTGGTTGAGGTTGAACGAACTTGTCAAACTCATGCCCAGACTGGAGAATCTGGTACCAAACGATACAGAACTGGTACGTGTCGACTGCGTCAGCGACTGCGGATTATACATAGATGTCAGGTTGTTACGCTCGTAGCTACTCGTCGCAAAGTTCACACTGGCACGTAATGTTCTATAAGGATTCGCCTTGGCATCCTGAGAATGCTGCCACAACACCTTAAAGCTCGTAGTCTTTGCGTAGTCTGGCATATTCTTATCGCCCGATACAGAATTCTGATAGCTCAGCAGCACAGAGCCATTATAGCGATAGCGGCGCTTGTAGTTGCTGGTAGCCGTCAAACCCCATGAGCCCTTGGTATATATCTCACCTATCAGTTTCAAATCCATCTTGTCACTGATAGCGAAGTAATAACCACCATCACGCAGATAGAAACCTCGCGAGGTCTCGTCACCATAGGTTGGCATGATGAAACCTGACGAATAGCTCTTGGTGAAGGGGAAGAAGCCATAAGGGATAGCGAACGGCAGCGGCACGTCGCAAACCACCAGATAGGTCGGACCGAACACCACATTCTTACCTGGACGTACCTTGGCTCGCGACATGGCAAAATAGAAATCCGGATGGGGCAAGTCACACGTTGTATAACGGCCGTGATACAAATGCATATCACCCTTACCGTTACGCTTAGACAATTCAGAAGTCATAAAACCATCTTCCTGCTGCGTATAGGCATTACTGATAAGACCTTTCTTTGTCTTGAAGTTGAATGCCATGGTATCTGTCTCATAGGTATCGTTACCCATCTTGAACACAGGAGTACCAAATTTCAGTCCTAACGTATCAAGCGAACCTGTGGCATGCACCAAACTGGAATCAAGCGACATGTAGATCTGATCACTCTCCAAATCCATATCCTGATAGGTGACATGCGACTTACCATAGAGGTGTGCAATAGCGGTAGCACCCTCATAAGTCATGGAGTCGGTGGCAGAATAGGTTACCGGAGCATCAATACCATTCTTGCGCTGACGATTGGCAGAGTCGGCTGCTAACGAGTCGTCAATGGCTTTATTACGTTTCCAGATAAGCAACTGCAAAGAGTCCATCGAGGCTGTATCGGGGAGTGAACTCTTCACGCTGTCCGAGAGAAGCTGTTTCGTACTATCTGTCACAATAGAATCGCCCTCGAATGTACTTCCAGTAAAGCGCAACCGAGGTACTTCCGCCACCACGAAAACGATGACGAAAAGCGACAGAAAAATGAGCGTTTTTCTTCTCACGGCTGCAAAGGTACAACTTTTTGGGCAGTTATAGAATATTTGAGGAAAGAAATTATGGGAAATTGTAGGAAATTAACCCTTCATGCTATTTCGCCTTGCGACGATAACAGACACCAAGGCTTTGCAGGAACAGTTTAATTGATCGAATCTGACCGAAAAATAGCTTTTTAAAAACTATCCTTCACCTTCACCTCGGAGGCTAAAAGTCCCTGTAAATAAAGGTTCGCGGGCGTTTCCTGCAGGCGCGAAGGGGATGCAGAA
>OMXL01000023.1 GCA_900314985.1 uncultured Prevotellaceae bacterium
AGCCTGAAAGAAAGCCTGTAAGCCTTTGCGCTCACGTCCCCATCCCAGACGAGCCATGAAAGGTATCTGCAGATAGGTAATCTGACGCTCATAGCTCAGTGGTGTCTGTTTGTCCTTGTCATCGGCATAGTACACCGGATTATCGTTGGCATCACGGATGTTTTCTTTCCATCCTGTCTGAGTAACATTCACCTCACCTACAATGGAACAGATGCTGCTAAAATATTTCTCGCAAGTATAGCGCACCGACAAACCTGCCGTCAGTCCTGGCAACAGGCTCTGCGGTACATCGGGTACAAAGCCCACATTACTCATGACATAACCGGCACTACCGCCCACGGCCAAGTCGGTACGATAGTCACCCACCTGAGCCTCAGCAGTAAAGGGGAGCAAAGCCGTCGGTACGATAGTCACCCACCTGAGCCTCAGCAGTAAAGGGGAGCAAAGCCAATAGGCCAAGAGGTAAAAGATATTTCAAATTGATACTTTTCACTATTCTCTATTCACTATTCTCTATTCACTATTCACTAGCGAAGCGCTCGAAGTCCGCTAGAAGTTGATGGTTTCAATCTTGTTATCTTTTGTGTAGTGGACAAACAGAATAGCACGATTCTGCATGCCGCCATTGCCAATGCGCTCAAAATGCAACGGAGTCTGCAGCGGTGTATAGCCTACCATGCCAGAGGCTCCCGTAAAGTGGGTGCCATACATGTGCAGACCCTTGATCATGAAGTATGCCTGATCGAAACCTGTCACAGCATAGCGCTGATGATAGGGCTGCATATCCTGATGGAAGTTCCAACGGTATTTCTTCTTGAAATGCTCAGCACGATGCGACAACGGACTCATATAATAAGTCGATGGGATATAGGTATCGAACTTATAGAAGTTGTCCAAATGCTGGCGGTTGTACATCAGCCATTCTGGGTATCCAAACATGGAGATTTGCAATGCCGGTGCCGTCATCAGCATACCGTTAAGCTTAGCAAAGGCCACATTCAACTCCTGTGAGCGACTGGTATTCAGCACCACCACATTATGCTTGGTTGTCGAGAAGCTCTGCTTGAACTTTCCCTCGCTCGACTTCAGATTGGTAATAGTATAAGGTACACCCTCTTGTTCCAGCTTACGACGCAGCACGGTGGTAAAGCTACCCTTCGTACTCGTAGAGTCGTTACAGTCTATGATAACCACATGACTATCCTTGAATCGCTGGTAGAAACGGAACACATAGCTATTGTTCGTCTGATTGCCATTCTGGAATACCTGGAAGAGGTTACTATTGTCAAACACATCGTTGCCATTGATAGAAAACGGTATCAGTACGCGGATATCATTTCTCAGCGCAAAGTCGCCCAGTGCCTTCAGTTGTTTGGTATATAGCGGACCGATAATCAAGTCGCAATCAGCAGCTTTGGGGTCGTTCAGCACCTGCTGAACATCAGCGTTCTCAGCCAAGTTCCATGCACGGACATCGGTAGAGATGCCGTTCACACGCAGGCTGTCGCAGGCCATCAGGACCCCACGATAGTATTCTACCATGCGCTTGCCATCACCATTATCGTTGTGCAGAGGCAGCATCACACCCACCCTGATTTCACGCTGTCGCATATCGCGTTCTACCACAACAGGCTTGGTAGGCATCTGAGGTTGCTGGTTGACAGTAGCCGCTACTGGATGGTTTGATGGATAGGGTATCTTGATGTAGTCGCCTTTGCGTAACTCATAGCCAGGCATCTTCATTTCCGGATTAGCATTGATCAGTTCATCAATGGTCAAGCCGTTCTCGCGAGCTATACCGAAAATCGTCTCTTTGCGCTTCACCTTATGCAGTTCCTTGTAATTCTGCACCTGAGAAAAGGCCGTTTCAGCAATGAACGACAGCACCGTTAGCATGAAAAAATATCTTAATATTCGTTTCATAAACTACTATTTTTCATTTTTGCGCTACAAAATTACAAAAAAAGATGCGATAGTTCTACTTTTTTCCGTAATTTTGCACAAATATTCGCATCTCAATATGAAAAAAAGTAGATTATTAACGCTTTTTGCCTTTTGTCTGTTAGCTACGACAGCCGTTGCAGACATCGAACTAAAGGCAACATACACAGACAAGAAAGGTGTAGAGGTGGTGGAAACAGACAACTTCAGCGCCGAGGCGCCCCTTGAAGTACTGTTTACATCAAACCCTTCAAATCTCGACCCTGCAGCATCCATTGAATGGCATATCACAAACACATCAGCAGGCATCAATGTCACACGCTACGAAGAAAACACCAGCTATACGTTTACAGTAGCCGGCAAGAATACGATTACCCTGAACGTGGTGCTCGACGGCGATATCATAGATACCAAGAGCATCACAATCACGATTAGTGACAGCCATCTGGAGATGCCTAACGCCTTCTCACCCAACGGTGATGGCATCAACGACTACTTCCAGGCCAAGAAGAGCTCAAAGAGCATCGTCGAGTTCCATGCCTACATCTTCAACCGTCAGGGTCAGAAGCTCTACGACTGGACAGACTGGGCTACAGAAGAGCGTGGTTGGGACGGCACCTACAACGGTCATCCCGTCAAGGATGGTGTCTATTATGTATATGTCAAGGCACTTGGTGCTGACGGCACGGAGTATAATATCCGACGCGACGTCAATCTGTTGCGCAACTTCAACACAGTAGATAACACCAATCCGTAATCCCTGCTCATGGAAAAAATCCAAGTCTTTGGCGCTCGTGTCCACAATCTGAAGAATATCGATGTCGAGATACCACGCAACTCGCTGACGGTCATTACCGGTCTTAGCGGTAGCGGCAAGTCGTCGTTGGCTTTCGACACCATCTTTGCTGAGGGACAGCGCCGCTATATCGAGACCTTCTCAGCCTACGCTCGCAACTTCCTGGGCGGCATGGAGCGTCCTGATGTCGACAAGATTACTGGTCTCTCGCCAGTAATCAGCATCGAACAGAAGACCACCAACAAGAATCCGCGCTCTACCGTAGGTACCACTACGGAGATTTACGACTATATGCGTCTGCTCTTTGCCCGTGCCGGACAAGCGTTCAGCTATGTCACGGGCGAGCCCATGGTGAAATACACCGAAGAGAAGATTATTGAGATGATACAGCACGACTATGCGGGCAAGAAGATACTTATTCTGGCTCCGCTGGTCAAGAGTCGTAAGGGTCACTACCGTGAGCTCTTCGAGTCTATGCGTCGTAAGGGTTATCTCCACATCCGCATCGATGGCGAAGTAAAGGAGCTCGTGCCTGGCATGAAGGTAGATCGCTATAAGAACCACGACATCGAGGTGGTCATAGACCGCTTGAGCCTCCCCCTATCCCCCTCCAAAGAGAGGGGGGACTCCGTGCCTAGCGACCGCCTGAAGAAATCTGTCTCCATCGCCATGAAGCAAGGTGATGGTCTTATCATGATTCTCGATGTCACCAAGCCCTCCCTCCCTTTGGAGGGAGATGGAGGGAGGCTTAAGCACTTCTCTCGCCGTCTGATGTGTCCTACTACAGGCATCTCTTATGGCGACCCTGCACCCAACACCTTCTCATTCAACTCGCCACAGGGTGCTTGTCCACGCTGCAAGGGCCTGGGCTACATCAACGAGATAGACCTCGACAAGGTCATTCCCAACCGCAAGCATTCTATCCACGATGGTGGCATCGTGCCCTTAGGAAAATACAAGAACCAGATGATATTCTGGCAAATCAGCGCCATTCTTGCCGACTATGAATGCGACATCAAGACACCCATCGAGGAGATTCCTGAGGAGGCCCTCAACGAGATTCTCTATGGTACACTCGAACCCGTCCGTATCGATAAAGAGCTGGTACACACCTCCAGCGACTATTTTGTTGACTACGATGGCGTCATCAAATACCTGCGCTCTGCCATGGATGATGACGACGACAGCCCTGCATCGCGCCGTAAGCCGTCGCTTGGTTCTGAGAAGTGGGCCGAGCAGTTCCTGGCTGAGTGCCAGTGTCCTGAGTGTCATGGTCAGCGACTGAACCGCGAGGCATTATCTTATAAGGTATGGGACAAGAACATCTCTGAACTGGCAGCTATGGACCTCACCGACCTGCGCCAATGGCTTGACCAGGTAGAGGAGCATCTCGACCATCAGCAGCAACAGATAGCTCACGAGATATTGAAAGAGATACGCAAGCGACTGAGTTTCCTATTGGATGTCGGTCTTGACTATCTGTCGCTCAACCGCCAGTCAGCCAGTCTGTCAGGTGGTGAGAGCCAGCGCATCCGACTGGCTACACAGATTGGTTCACAGCTGGTCAACGTGCTCTACATCCTTGACGAGCCGTCCATCGGATTGCATCAGCGCGACAACGACCGCCTTATCCGTTCTTTGAAAGAACTGCGTGACATAGGCAATACGGTTATCGTCGTCGAACATGACCGCGACATGATGCTCAGTGCCGACTGGATTGTCGACATCGGTCCACGCGCTGGTCGCAAAGGTGGCGAAGTGGTCTTCCAAGGCACTCCTGCCGAGATGCTGAAGAGCAATACGCTGACAGCGCAGTACCTGCGACCCACCCCCCAGCCCCTCCCTGATATGGAGGGGAGTAATCAGTCTCAGGAGCTAGCTACGCCCCTCCCTCGCAGGGAGGGGAAGGGGGAAAGTCTTCGTTTGATTGGCTGTCGCGGCAACAACCTCAAGAACATCGATGTCGAGTTCCCTTTGGGCAAGCTTATCGTTGTGACGGGCGTCAGCGGCTCTGGTAAGTCTACGCTCATCAACGAGACGCTCTACCCCATCCTCTCCAAGCATTTCTATCGCTCGCTGCAGGCCCCACTGCCCTACGACAGCATCGAGGGTCTGGAGCATATAGACAAGGTGGTTAATGTCGACCAGACACCTATTGGTCGTACGCCACGTTCTAATCCTGCCACCTATACGGGTGTCTTCTCCGACATCCGCTCGCTGTTCGTCAATCTGCCCGAAGCCCAGATTCGTGGCTACAAGCCCGGCCGCTTCTCGTTCAATGTGAAGGGCGGTCGCTGCGAGACGTGTGGCGGCAATGGCTACAAGACCATCGAGATGAACTTCCTGCCCAACATCCAAGTGCCCTGCGAGGAATGTCACGGCCGTCGTTATAACCGTGAGACCTTAGAGGTACGCTTCAAGGGCAAGTCGATTGCTGATGTGCTCGATATGACCATCAACCAGGCTTGCGAGTTCTTCGAGAACGTGCCCAACATCCTGCAGAAGATCAAGACCATACAGGATGTGGGTCTCGGATATATCAAACTCGGTCAGCCCTCCACCACGCTTTCTGGTGGTGAGAGCCAGCGCATCAAACTGGCTACCGAACTGTCGAAGCGTGACACTGGCAAGACCTTCTATATCCTTGATGAGCCAACGACAGGACTACATTTCGAGGACATCCGCATTCTTATGCTGGTACTTCGCCATCTTGTTGAGCGTGGCAACACCGTTCTCGTCATTGAACATAATCTTGACGTTATCCGTCAGGCAGACCACATTATCGATATAGGACCAGAGGGTGGTCGTGGCGGTGGCACCGTTCTTACTACCGGTACTCCTCAAGAGGTTGCCAATAGTAAAAAAGGCTATACGCCTAAGTACTTGAAAGAAGAATTAAAACGCTAACTAACATAAAAAACCAACCATTTCAAAACTGAAACAACATGAGAATGATGAAAATGACACTGGCCTTTGCGGCAGTGATGATGGCCACCGTATCGTATGGTCAGAAGAAAGAAGAGCCTAAGAAGGCACTGGTACTGTACTACTCGCAAACGACAAACACCAAGAAGGTTGCTCAGGAGATTGCCAGTCGTCTGGGTGCTGACCTAGAAGAAGTGGTCGCTGTAAAGCCATATGATGGCGACTTCCAGGCCACCATCAACCGTTCTATGAAGGAGCGCCAAGAGGGTGTGACTCCTGATATCAAACCGCTGAAGGCTGACCTTTCAAAGTATGATGTCATCTTCCTTGGCTATCCCATCTGGTTTGGCACATATGCGCCTCCTGTAGCCACTCTGCTCAGTCAAGTAGACCTCAGCGGCAAGAAAGTAGTTCCTTTCTGCACTTTCGGTAGTGGTGGACTGGAGGCCAGCATCAAGGATCTGGCAGAGAAGCAACCCAAAGCCGAGTTGCTGGCTGGCTACGGTGTACGCGCCGCTCGTCTCGATGCCATGCCCAAAGAGGTGGAGCAGTTCCTGATTGCCAGTGGCTTCCTCAAGGGAACATACACGCCCCTCAAGGACTTTGGCACACAGCAGCCCGTCAGCGCAGAACAGTCTGCCATCTTCGATGCTGCCGTCGGCGACTATCCTATGATACACGCCAAAGCCAAGACCGTTGCCTCACGTCCTATCCCTGGCGGCACGGAATACCTCTTCTACGCTGAAGACCTGCCCCGTGGCAACGCCCCACAAGCACCATCAGCTGGCCAAATGCAGGTTTACGTCACCGTACTCAACGGCAGTGCTCCTGTATTTACCAGAGTTAACCGCTAACACACAGATTACAGCAAATGAGGGTGTGTCAAATTACCTGCTCCCCAGTTAACGTTCAGCTTATTGTTGCTATAGGTATAGGTAAATATCTTGGTTTCTTGCCAATTTCCATTATCGTATTCCCTATATACTCCATCACCGTTCTGAGTGAAAGTAAGTACTACATATCCACTACCCTTCGAACCTTGGAAGGTATGATACCATTTTTCTTCAATCTGTCAAAATATATCAGACAGAGGAGTGGATTACTCAGAATCCAATATTTTCAGTTAAATAATGTAAAGTCAGTTATACAGCTGATACGAAAAAATATACAGCTAATACGGACGCGTATTAGCTGTATACGGAGTGCTACTACAGCTGTCTTGCAACTGTATTAGCTGTATTTCTTAGAAGCTGAGACCGAGGCTGCAGTTGAAGCCACCTGTTGCACCATCGTCCTTGCTGAACTTGAACTTCGGTGCCCAGTAGAAGTAACCGGCGCTGAGAGCCAGCTTACCCAATTTAACAGACAGACGGGGATTCACAACACCGTCACAGAAGAACTTTCCATTCTCCCACTCCAAATTACCCTTGGAATTGACACCTTTGAGTTCGTCCTGTGTTCTGAACGAAGGACCCAAGGCAAAGGTGAGGGCTACCTGCGTGCTGCCATTTGACACGAGACCTACGGAGTAGTTCAGCAGAACGTCTACATTGAAGTTGCCATGTTCCTTAAAATTCATACGAAAGGCAAAGTCGAGACCAATTCCGTTAGGATTGATACCTCCATAAGCGATACCCCAGTTCTCGAAACCGTCGAAGCTATAGAATCCTACAGCACCATAACTGTAGCTTTCTGCCTCGTCATCGCTACTCTGACTTACGCCCTGTCCATCAGCACCAGTAATGGGGGAGCTGTAGTCGTTGTTAATCACTGTCTGTGCGCTGGTTCCAAAGAAGAACGCTGTTGCCATAACGGCGGTAAATAGTAGTCTTTTCATAATAATAGGAATATTAATTAGTTATTAGCTATGTTGTCTTTATTTTAAGTCCAGTTTATTGAGATAGAAGATAAAAGGCTCTGGCGACCTGCTGCCCTCAGTAACTGTCTCATACTGCACGATACCTATGCCACGTGCCATCCAGCACTTGATTTGCTCATAGGTAAACTTTCCGTTACTGCCTTGCTTCTGGGCGATGCGGCCTGTCAGTTTCACACAGTCGAAGGTTCCTGCAGGGGTAGAAATCTGATCCTGCCCTTCAACTTTCCAGTCGGAATAGACGGTTTCCACCTTGACACTGCCACCCAAGAGGTTCTTGGCATTGTCAGACAGCGAACTGGTCTTCAGCTGAGTACCAGGCTGCATATCACCAGGAATCAACACGCCAAAACCGCGACGCTTGGTGATGATAAAGAAGTCTTTTGCCAAGTTGTGTGTCAGGTGGTAGGTTCCTGCGGTGTCAATTTCAACAGGAAAGATGGTCTCCTTGAACTGGGCTGAGATACCTTTGGAGGGCTCGTGCTTCTTGTTGAAAAGGGCACACTGGATGTGGGCAACCAATAAGCCACCCTCTATCTTCTCGTCAGTAACTATTTGCTGATAATACGTAGGGCCACCAGCATACTGGGTCTGCTTACCTTTGTACTGGAAACAGTATTCTGCCATAGAGCCTTTGCGGTAGAGCGTATAGGGATTCTTGGCGTTGACAGCCTTTTCTATATCGACGGCAGACATCGTGGGAGCGGGCGAGAAACCTATCTCCTGCGTATTACTGGCCAACAATTGCTGACCAGCGGCAGCTGCGGCAGCAGCAGGTACAGCAGCAGCGGCAGCAGGTGCAGAAATAGAGGCAGCTGCTTGTGGTGCTGCCTGTTGTGCTTGACGCTGCTGGCGCTGGCGCTCCTGATAGGAGTCATTGTACAACGTTGTCGTACCATCGGAATTACGTATCATGAAGACATCGCTCTTCTTCACCTTTATAAAGGGAGCCTTCTTCTTGTCCTTCAATTGGTAGGACAGTTCGTCCTTGCCTACCGATACGTTATATACTATTAACAGTTCTCCTCGATTCAGGAAAAGCACATTGTCCTTCTTATTAATCTTCTTGACGGGCGAAGTCGTCTGGTTACCATCTTCGTCAAAGAAGATGTTGTTACCTTTCTCCTTGAGAATCATATAAACAAAATCTGCTGGAGCTTTCAGCCTGCCACGCTTTTTGTGCTTAAGATCGATGAAAGTAACTTGCGAACTGCTTATCGTCTCAATTTTGACAGGTATCATGGCACCATCTCGGGTAATCATGATGTCGTCATCTGCAGCCACTGGTAGTGCAAAAAGAAGGGTGACAGCCATTAGTACATAGTAACGAACTGTCTTAAATCTCACACATCTCATGTCGTTTTTCCTTATTAGGTTAGTTATTGTATTATAATAATGTACAGTCTTGGCCTGTAGTCAAAACTGTGTACAAATATACGAAGAAAAATTAGAATCTTAATATATTCTTAATAAATTAACACTGGTTAGCATTATTTATGTTTCTATTACAAATACAACAAGAGATATAAAAAAAATACAGCTGATACGGAAATGTATCAGCTGTATTAGTAGTTGTATATTCGGTGCTTACATGGCTGAAGCAACGAAGAGCCACTTGTAGATGCAAGAGCAAACGCCGAAGAGGGCGATGCCTGCGGTGCAGATGACGAGTGCAAAGCGGGTGCTACCATCGGTCTTGAAGGTAGGCAGCGGAGTCTCCGTTTTGTTGATATACATAGCCTTGACAATGAGCAGGTAGTAGTAGAGTGACACTACCGTGTTGACCAAGGCGATGAAGACGACGAAGTAAGCCCAGAAGGAACCCTGCTCGGCAGCAGCCATGAACACGAAGAATTTCGAGAACATACCTGCGAAGGGAGGAATACCAGCCAGTGAGAACAGAGCGAGGGTCATCAGGAAGGCCAACTTAGGATTGGTCTGGTAGAGACCGTCATAGGCTGACATCTGGGTAGCACCATTGTTGTTCTGCTCAACCGTAGAAATAACGGTAAAGACAGCCATGTTGGCTACGACATATACCAGGATATAGTACATGAGCGAAGCCATGCCAGCCTGCGAAGCACCGATGACTGCCAACATGATGTAGCCGGCCTGTGAGATAGAGCTGAAGGCCATGAAGCGCTTGAGTTCACTCTGACGGATGGCAAAGAGGTTGGCTATGGTGATAGAGAGCACAATGAGCACATAGAGCATGTACTCCCAGTACTCTACCAGTGGAGCAAAAGCCTTGCAGAGGATAACCATAGCAGCGAAGGCTGCAGCACCCTTAGAGCAGACGCTCAGATAACCAGTAACGGGTGTGGGAGCACCTTCGTAGGTATCGGCTGTCCAGAAGTGGAAAGGCACAAGCGACAACTTGAAGCCCAGACCACTGAAGAAGAATACCAAGCCCATGATGGTGAGCGGAGTAACGCCCTCGTAAATGGGATTGCAACCGAGGATGCCCTCTGCAACGTCATCGAAATAGAGCGTGCCAGTGGCAGCATAGATGAACGAGATGCCATAGAGCATGACGCCGCTGGAGAACGTAGCCACAAGGATATACTTGGCAGCAGCCTCTGCACTCTTCTTCTTGAACTTGTCGAAGGCGACCAGACAGGCCATAGGCACTGAGGCAGTCTCCAGACCCAGGAAGAACAGTAGGAAGTTGCCACTGCTGACCATGATGAACATACCAAGCAGTGTAGAGAGCATCAGCATATAGAACTCGCCACGATGCTTCTGAGCCTCATTCTTCAACCACGGCTCGGCCATAATCAGAACGATAACCGTACCAATGCTCAGGATAACCTTCATGACGTTGGCAGCCTGCGAGGCCACATACATGCCTCCGAAGGCTTCTGTGGGTTCTGACAGGAAAGCGATGCGTACAGGCAGCACGAGCATCAATCCGATGGTCACTCCTCCAAAAACCTCATGGTCTCTCCCACTTTTACGCGAGAAGAAGAAGTCCATGAAGAAAACAACCAAGAGAATGCAAACGAGATAAAACTCGGGAACCATATTTAGGAATTGTCCGTAATTCATATCTGTCACCTCCTTTATTTAATGATATTAGACAAAATTGGACCTACGGCATCATTGATGACATTGCTTGCCCACAAGGGGAACATACCGAGACCTGCCACACAAGCAATGAGGCAGATAACGGCGACGCGCTCGTCCCAAGTAGCATCTGTCAACTCCAGGAAGTGCTGGTTCTTCACCTCGCCATAGAGGATCTTACCAACAACACGCAGGATGTAGACAGCGGTCACAACGATAGAGGTACAAGCGATGATGGTAGCCACACGGTGGAAGGTATCGGGATTCTCGAAAGAACCAACGAAGATGGTCATCTCAGCAATGAAGCCTGAGAAGCCAGGAAGACCGAGGTTGGCCAAACCAGCAACGACATAACCTACAGCGAGGAAAGGCATAATCTTCATCAGGCCATCCAGGTAGCGGATGTCACGGGTGTGGGTACGACCGTAGATCATACCAATCAAGGCGAAGAAGAGGGCCGTCATCAGACCGTGAGACAGCATCTGCAGGATAGCACCAGTGCAAGAGGTCTTGGTCATCATCAGCAGAGCGAAGAGTACCAGACCGCAGTGAGACACTGACGAGTAGGCATTGATATACTTCAGGTCGGTCTGTACACAGGCCGAGAAGGCACCATAGACCACTGAGATGGTGGTGAGAATCAAGAAGATCCAAGCCAGCTCATTGGCAGCATCAGGCAACAGATACATAGCCACACGGAAGCAGCCGTAGCCTCCCAGCTTCATCAGCACACCAGCATGGAGCATAGACACTGCCGTGGGGGCAGAAGCATGACCGTCGGGAGACCATGTGTGGAAGGGGAACAGCGCGCCCAGCACACCGAAACCGATGAAAATGAAGGGGAAGAACACCTTCTGGATGTGTACGGGGATGTTGTGCATGGCAGCAATCTCGTTGACATTCATCGTGGTAGCACCACTGAAGTAATAGATGCCCAGCAAGCCGATAATCAACAGGGCAGAACCACCCATCAGCATCAGCGTCAGCTTCATGGCAGCATACTCTTTGTTACCTGAACCCCAGACACCAATCAGCAGGTACATGGGAATCAGCGCTACCTCGTAGAACATAAACATGGTGAACATATCGGTGCAGATGAAGAAGCCATAGACACCCGTAGAAAGCAGGGTGAACCAGAGGAAATACTCCTTGGTCAAGGGCTTCAGCTGCCAAGAGGCAAAAGTACCGGTGAAGACGATGATGCTCGACAGGAGCAGCATGACGACAGAGATACCATCGACACCAACAGAGTAGGCAATATTGAGGGGCTCGAACCATGGGGTAGAAGCCGTCAACAGCATGACATCGGTATTACCTGCTGCACGCTGCTGAACGAAATAGATGGTCAGCCATACGGACAGGGCCAGCAAGCACGAAGCACCAGCCACCATCACGCCACGCACCTGATTGAGGCTCTTAGCCAGCCAAAGGCCGAGGAGCATCAGGGCGGGGATTACTACGAATAATGTTAATAT
This sequence comes from uncultured Prevotellaceae bacterium, assembly GCA_900314985.1. GTDB lineage: Bacteria > Bacteroidota > Bacteroidia > Bacteroidales > Bacteroidaceae > Prevotella. The sequence continues at coordinate 12,080 of OMXL01000023.1, forward strand.
ACTCATAAATGTAATTTACAATTTGACTATTTACAATTTACGATTTATATCGCGAGCAGGATTAATGTTAATGCCACAGTACCTGTCAGGAACCAAACGGCATACTGGCGGACATCGCCACTCTGCCAAGGACGCAAGCTCTCACCAGCCTCGTTAGCACCCCAAGCCATGAAGTTGAACGTGCCGTCAACGATGTGGCGGTCGAACCAAGCAATAGGCGTAGAGACGCAACGGAAGATGATGCGATGGGTGACATACTGCCAAATCTCATCCTGATAGAAGCGCTTGTAAGCAGCACGGTGCAGCTTGGGGAACGTCTTGTACAGACGCTCAGCGATGGGCTGGCTCTCACCCTTATAGATATAGGTGGCGAGACAGATGCTCAGAATGGCAATGACCGTAGAGGTAGCAGCAATCTGCGTGTCGAAGTGGATGGTGTAGTTGGTACCCTCGGCACTGACAAACTGGCCGAAGCTGCCACCCCACCCAGCAAAACCAGCAATGGTAGAATAGATACCAACACCCATGGTGATAACGCACAGCACAATGAGAGGAATGGTCATTGTGAGCGGTGCCTCGTGAGGAGTATGATGCTCGTGAGCCTCCTTATTCTCTGTACCCCAGAAAATACCGTAGTACAGGCGGAACATATAGAAAGCGGTCATGGCAGCGATACCTGTCATAATCCAACCAACCACAGGACTGTAAGCAAAGCAAGCGGTGATAATCTCATCCTTTGAGCTGAAGCCCGAGAAGAATGGAATACCAGCGATAGCAAAACAGCTGATGAGGAAGGTAATGTTGGTGATAGGCATATACTTACGCAGGCCACCCATCATAGCCATCTCGTTAGAGTGAACGGCATGGATGATGCAACCGGCACCGAGGAACAGACAAGCCTTGAACATAGCGTGGGTGAACAGGTGGAACATACCAGCCATGAAACCGAGCTGTGCGTGGTTGTCGAGCACTCCGTGGTGGCCAGGCAGGCTAACACCGAGAGCAACCATCATGAAGGCAATCTGAGAAATGGTAGAGAAGGCCAGTACACGCTTGATGTCGCTCTGAGCACAAGCTACAGCAGCAGCATAGAAAGCGGTGAAGACACCGACCCAGACCACGATGCTCATCTGAGGCTGAGCGTACTCAACCCAGAGGGGGAACATACGGGCAATCTGGAACACACCAGCTACAACCATGGTAGCAGCGTGGATCAGTGCAGATACAGGTGTTGGACCCTCCATAGCATCGGGCAACCAGATGTGCAGGGGGAACATGGCACTCTTACCGGCACCACCGATGAACATCAGTACCAGAGCGGTAGGCAGGATGAAAGCACCAGCAGCCATAGCCTTGGCAGCATTGCCGGCAATGAACGGAGTAGTACCCTCGCCCATTACGATGTCGCCAGCAAACGAGAAGCTGAACGAATCGGTGTAGTAGCCAAACAGCAGGATACCGATGAGGAAGAACATATCGGCAAAGCGCGTCACGATGAATGCCTTCTTAGAGGCAGCAATGGCGGGCTTCAACGGATAGTAGAATCCAATCAGCAGGTATGATGATACACCCACCAGCTCCCAGAAGGTGTACATCTGGAAGATGTTGGTGGCAACAACCAGTCCGAGCATTGACATGGTGAAGAGGCTCAGGAAGGCGTAGTAACGCTGGAAGCCCTTCTCACCGTGCATGTAGCCGAAGGAGTAGATATGTACCATCAGAGAGACTGTCGAGATGACAATGAGCATCATCACCGAGATAGGATCCAAGAGGATACCCATATCGAAATGCAGATTGCCCAGTGGCAGCCATGTGAAGTTATAAGGAACGATAGTGGCGAAGGTGCCATCAGCTGTACGGTCAGCCGTAAAATAGGCGAAAGCCGTCAGGTAAGAGAGCACGGTAACCAGTCCTAAGGATGTGGTGCCGATAAGACCAGCAGTCTTATGCGACATCTTCATGCCAGCCAGCGCAAGAATCACGAAGGACAGCGCAGGCAGCAGAAGGATCAGAAATGAATAACTATATATTTCCATAACCATTTACCATTTCATGTTCTTGATACTGTCAACGCTATCGCTATGGAAGTTGCGGTAGACATTGATGATAATAGCAATAGCCACAGCCGACTCAGCAGCTGCTACACCAATCACGAAGAGCGTCATAAACATACCCTCCATGCCATTGGGATAGAGCAGACGGTTGACAGCGGCGAAGTTGATATCAACGGCATTGAGTACCAGCTCGACAGAGATGAGCATAGCAATCAGGTTGCGACGAGTCACAAAGCCATAGACACCGATAAAGAACAACAATGCACTGAGTGCGAAATAACATTCTACAGGTACCATAGCTTAATCCTCCTTATTCTCTTTACGTGCAACAACCAAGCCACCGATGATGCAGGCCAGCAGGAACAGTGAGATGAACTCGAAAGCGAGCACATACTGATACTTGCCAGCACCAACGAGGGCAGAACCAATCTCTTTCATAGGAACCTCCACATTAGCTGGAGCAATCGTGTAGAAACCAGTCTTCAGCAGAATCAGCGTGACAACGACCAAGCCAGCCAAAGCTGCCAGGCCGCCACCAATCATCTTACTGGACTTCACACGCTCCTCCAGACCCTGCAGGGTACGCTTGCTAACCAACTGGATGGCAAAGACATAGATCATCGTAACGCCGCCGGCATATACGGAGATCTGAGCAGCACCCAGGAAGGTGTAGTCGAGCAGGAAATAGATGCCTGCTACACCAAAGAGCACGAACAACATGAATGTTGCGGCTCGCATGATTCTCTTAGTGGTGACACACAACAGCGCAGAGCCGAGGATAACCACCGCAAGAATGATAAACATAATTGTATTAGCCATAATGCGTTACTTCGTTTTTGTATTAAACTTACCGACTTCCCACTCAGCACCACCATCCGTCAGGTTGGGCAGTGAGCCACCAGCATAGACCTCCTTGTCGAGGTGCAGCACCAGCTTAGAGCGGTCGAACACAGCGTTCTCGAAATCATTCGTAAACTCGATGGCGTCGAAGTTGCAGGCGTTGGTACAGAGCTGGCAGAACATGCAGTCGCCCAGGTCGTACTGATAGTCGTCGAGCACCTTCTTCTTCTTTCCTGTCTCAGGGTCCTCAGCCATGTGGCTCAGAATCTTGATGGTTCCGTTGGGACAGGACTTTTCGCACAATGTGCAAGCGGTACACTTGTAGCTGCCATCGTCGTTGCGCTTGAATACCAAGCGGCCACGGTGACGCTTAGACACGTGGAGTGTAGTCTTGCGGTTCTCGGGATACTGCTCTGTAGACTTGTTGGTGAAGAAGTCCTTGAAGTATTCCTTCCAGGTGGTCTTCATACCAATAGCCAAAGTCTTCAGGCCATGCCCGATTTCTCCGAAATATGTTTTATTATCTTCCATTGCTATACCTTATTTAATATAGAGGCCCAGGGCCACAACAACAGTCATAATCACGAGGTTGAGGAGAGCCAGCGGCATCAGGTACTTCCATTCCAGCTTCAGGATCTGGTCAATACGCAAACGGGGGAACGTCCACTTAATCCACATCAGAATCCATACCAGGAAGAAGGCCTTACCCATGAACCATACGATACCAGGAATGTAGTTCATTACCTGGTCGAAAGCGGCGATGCCAATATTCACAGGAGCCCAACCACCGAGGAATACGGTGGCAGCGATACCTGCGATGATAAAGAGGTTGAGGAACTCTGCGAGGTAGAAGAAGCCGAAGCCCATACCTGAATACTCGGTATGGTGACCTGCGGTCAACTCACTCTCAGCCTCAGCCATATCGAACGGGCCACGGTTAGCCTCAGCATTACCTGCGATGAGGAATACGAAGAAGGCAATGATGGCAGGGATATGACCCTGGAAGATAAGCCACTTCCAAGGACCTGTCTGTGCCTCAACGATGCCAGACATCTGCATGGTACCTGTCAGGATGACAGCGGTAATCAGACAGAGGCACAGCGACATCTCATAAGAGATCATCTGCACAGCACCACGCATAGCAGACAGCACTGAGTACTTGTTGTTAGAACCCCAACCAGCCAGAAAGATACCAACTACGCCAATAGAAGAGATGGCGGTGAGCAGGAATACACCGACGTTGAAGTCGAGGATGGTAGCGCCATTGTTCCAAGGCAGGAACGAGAAGGCACCCACAGAACCGATAATCACCAGCAGCGGAGCAACGAGGTAGAGCACCTTGTCTGCCTTGTCGACGATGAAGATCTCCTTGACGAGCATCTTGAAGACGTCGGCAAACACCTGCAGCAAGCCCCAATAACCTACTCGCATCGGGCCCAGACGGCACTGGAAGTAGGCGCAGACCTTACGCTCCATAAATATCAGTACGATAGCTATCAGCGCATATCCCAGCAGGATACCTGTGCCGACCAGCACGCACTCAATCAATATCGCCAACCATTCAGGACAGCCCAGCGTGAGCTGTAGCAGTTGGTCGAACCATTGTGTTACTATAGAAAAGTCGAACATAATATTATCTGTCAATATCAGGAATTACTACATCAATAGCGGCACACGTAGCGATGAGGTCGGCAACCTTCTGACCACGCAGCATGGGGTCGAAAGCGCCTACCAGCGAGAGGCCCATCGGACGCATCTTCATGCGGTATGGACTCTTGTCGCCACGAGAGTCGAGATAAACACCAAACTCACCAGCTACACCCTCAACAGAGTAGTACCACTGTCCCTCGGGAACCTTGATGATAGGCTTCTGCTTTACGTAGAAGTCGCCCTCAGGAATGTTGTCTATCAGCTGCTCGATGATGTTCAAGCTCTGGTACATCTCGTTGATGTGAACGAGGTAACGGTCCATAGAGTCACAGCCAGTCAGTGTGCACTGCTCCCACTCTACCTTGTCATACATGTCGTATGGATGGTTCTTACGAACGTCGTTCTTCCAACCAGAAGCACGACCGGCAGGACCAGTCACAGCGTAGTTGATACAATCCTCGAGACTCATCGGGCCACAGTTCTCCAGACGGTTGTGCGTGATGACATTGTCACCAAACACATCCATATACTCCTGAATGGTAGGACGCAGATACTTCACGAGGTCCTTGCAATTCTTCACGAAGTTAGGATCGATATCATCCTGCAAACCACCAATGCGGTAGTAGTTCTGAATCAGACGTCCACCAGTGGTTTCCTCCATGACGTTGAGCACGTGCTCACGGTCGCGCATACCATAGAGCATACCGGTGAGAGCGCCAAGGTCCTGAGCAACACATGAGGTGTAGAGCAGGTGTGAGTCGAGACGCTGCAGCTCGTCCATAATGGTACGGATGTACTTGATGCGGTCTGTCAACTCAACCTCCAGCGCTTCCTCAATAACACCTACCAGTGCATGGCGGTGCTGCATGGCACCCAGATAGTTCAGACGGTCGGTCAGCGCCAGTGTCTGAGGATAGGTCATACCCTCCCACATCTTCTCAATAGCACGGTGGATATAGCCGAGGTGAGGATAGATGCGCTTAACGGTCTCACCGTCAAGAACGGTCTGCAAACGGAGCACGCCGTGAGTAGCAGGGTGCTGAGGACCAATGTTAATCACGTAGTCATCGCTGGTGAACAGCTTGTTCTGCTTAGACTGCAGCACGCCGTCCTTGTCGAGATAGTACTCCAGACCGTAGTCGGGTTCTACATCGTCCTCAAGGGTGTACTTATCATTGTACTGCCAGTCCTTACGGAAGGGATGACCCTTGAAGTCTGAACGAAGGAACAGACGACGCATATCGGGATGACCCAGGAACACGATGCCATAGAAGTCGTACACCTCACGCTCCAACAGGTCAGCTACGCGCCAGATGTTGCTGACGGTAGGCAGATAAGGAGTATCTTTCTGTGTCTTGGCAATCATCTTCACAGAGCAACGCTCGTGAGTCTTCGTATTCTCAAGGATATATACACAGCCGAGGCCCTCTTCACTTCCGAAGTCCTCGCCAACAATCGTGACAAGATAGTCAAAGCCCTTCTTGTCCTTCAAGTTCTGCATCTCCTGTGCGAACTTGTCGAAATCAAATGATAAAAACTCTAACTTCATGCCTTCTCCTCCTCTACTTTAGCTTCTGCCTGAGCAGTCTTTAGCTCTTCTGTAAACTCTTTGGGTACTTCCGTTACTACAATCGGTTCACGACGATGGTCGTTGTGCTTTGAACGGAAGGTCAGCTCCTCGTTAGATACACCCAGAGCAGCCTCCTCAGCAGTCTGCTTATGGTTGGCACCACCGAAGAATTTCTCAATCTTCACCTTACGCTGCAGCTGCATCATGCCATACATGATAGCCTCTGGACGTGGGGGACAACCAGGAATGAACACATCGACGGGAACAATCTCTTCGATACCCTTCACGACATGGTAGCTCGACTTGAAAGGACCACCGCTGATAGCGCAACCACCTACGGCAATCACATACTTAGGCTCAGCCATCTCGTCGTACAGACGCTTCAAGGCTGGAGCCATCTTGTGCGTGATGGTACCAGCACACATAATCAGGTCGGCCTGACGGGGAGAGTTACGTGTCACCTCGAAACCAAAGCGTGCGAAGTCGTAACGAGCGCAACCACAGGCCATGAACTCGATACCACAGCAAGAGGTAGCGAAGGTCAACGACCAGAGTGAGTTGCTACGTCCCCAGTTGATCAACTGGTCGAGCGAGCCCGTAATCACATTGACGCCACCCTCATGGAGCTCGTCAATAATCTTCTCCAACGAGGCGTTGTCATTCCACTCCTCGTAGGGAATACTCTTGATGTGAGGCTTTCTTACTTCCATTCCAAGTCTCCTTTCCGCCAAGCGTATGCCAAGCCTAATACTAAAACTACCAAGAAGAAGCCAATGCTCAGTAATGCTGCTGCGCCGAACTCCTTCACTACTACAGCCCATGGATACAGAAATACGGTTTCTATATCAAACATGAGGAACAAGATGGCAAAGAGGTAGAAGCCCACAGACACGGGAAGCCAGGAGCTGCCACGTGTGGGGATACCACTCTCATACGGCTCACCTTTCACCTTCGCGTAAGACCGAGGTCCTATCAGCTTGGCTACTACGTAAGCCGCTACCACCAATGTCAAAGCCGTCACCAAGACGGTGATTAACAAAGTAAAGTTCATAAAAAATTATATATTACAATATTGTATACTTCTAAAGCGGCTGCAAAGATACACAAAAAAAATGAGAAACGACAAATGAGAAAAAGATTATTTGAATAAAAAACGAAAAAAAATAAAGGCCGTTACCTTTGAGTGGTAACGGCCTCAATTATTTTGCCATTGGGAACGCTTCTTCAGAGAGTTCTTTAAAGAAGTCATAATCCAATATAACGCTAATTCTCATCAGCAGTCGAACATCCAAACTCTTACGTTTGAAGATGTTGTATACATTTGTACGCTCACAAGGTATCTGTGTGGCCAACCATGCTGCTGACCTACCCTGCTTTCTGAGAATCTCTTCGATGTGCTTACCGATATTCATAATTGCAGTCTTGATTTAGTTTTCCCTTTTTTGGTATAATCTCGCCTGCAAAGGTATGAAATATATCTCAATCAATCAGCACATTATTGTAGAATATTTTATTGCAAATGTCCTAAAATTGCAAACTTTCACCTATACAGGCGTTAGGTTGTTGAATATGTAACAACAAACAAACTGTTGGAGCGATATCTGTGATGTGAACTTCCTTGGGTGATGCACCATGTGGTACCTTCCATCCATAGAAGAGCAGAGGGATGTGTGCATCGTACGGATTCCACTCACCATGGGTGGTACCTACTGGCGATGACCAGCCTGCATATTCGTAATATCCTGGCTCCACACAGACGATGATATCACCTGAGCGGTGGAAGTTATAACCACAGATAATGCGCTCACGCAAGAACTGAGGTACAGGAGCTGTGGCAGCCTTCTCAAAATCAACGACAAAGGCAATGTTAGGATACTGACGCAGGAACTCTATCACAACATCCTTGACACGCTGCAACTCCAGACCTTGCTGGGCAATGGCCTGATGGTCGAGGAAGAAACGGTAGTCGATGAGTCCTGACAGTACGGGCTTGCTGTTGCCCAACTTCTGAGCAACATACTTCTCCAACTTCTCTTTGACATCGTCAGAGAGCCACTGACCACCAGCTAACTTGTTGTCTTGCATGAACTTGTAGTTATGAGCAGCAGCGTGGTCGGCAGTCAGGAAAGCCAGATAATTGCCACGTCCCACCTGTTCGTCGAGGGCAGCAAACAGACGAGCCAGATCCTTGTCCAGTTCCAGATAGGCCTCATCAGTATGCTCACCGCGTGTACCCCACTTATGACCAATGACATCGGTCTGAGAATAGCTCACACAGAGCATGTCTGTCTCTTCACCCTGTCCGAGCTGCTCACCTTTCAGCGCAGCAATCGCCATATCGGTGGTGATATGTCCTGTCAGCGGATAGAGACCGACGTCTTTACCCACCTGCTTGAACTCCTCATTCTTTGCCAACTGCTTATTATAGTCCTTAGCCCAGCGTGGAAGCTCCTTCATATAATAGGTAGAGGTGATAAACTGGCGATTCTTGGTATCTAACCAGTAGGCAGCAGTAGCAGAATGACCAGCAGGCAGGATGGCTGCACGGTCTTTATAGCTGACACCGATGACCTTTGACTTAAAGTCGGTGTGCAGGCGCAACTGGTCACCGATAGTCGTACTCAACAAGTTGATGGGCGACATACAACCAGCCTTGCGATTGTCAGAACCTACGGGATCTACCGACTGGTCAGACGTGCAATACGTCTCGCGGCCATCAATATAGAAGTTGTTGCCGCAGATACCATGAAAGGCTGGTGTAGTACCCGTATAGGCACTCGTATGTCCGATGGCTGTCACCGTAGGCAGATAGTTTATCAGACAGTTGTCGAAACTATATCCCTGCGTGATCAGCCTACGGAAGCCTCCCTCGCCAAACTTGTCGTAATAGCGGGAGAGATAATCCCATCGCATCTGGTCGACAACGATTCCCACGACCAGTTTAGGACGCTCACCAAATTGTGGGCGGTCATTACCTGCTGATACGTGGACCACGCACAGCAGCAGAACAGCGATAGACAGTAGTTTTTTCATTGTATTATGCATTTCGTTCAATAATCTCCAGACACATACGGCTGTTGTGGTAGGGACATTTCCAGAAGCCAGCTTTGTCGTCGACAGTATTCAGCGTACCATCAGGATGACGACTCCAGAACCACTCACCGTTTATAGTATCAACGAGATTCTCTTTAATATATTGCCAACAGCGGACCGCTTTTTTCAGGGCGTCCTCATCACCGTAATACTGATAGATGTCATACCAACCTACTACATTCTCTGCCTGTACCCACCAATGCAAGTCGTCATCGACATGCCCGGTATCAAGGTTAGCCTCATGGATCATGCTGCCGTCAGGACGGAGCCCTTTCTCAGAAGCTTTGGCAACTTGAACAATAATCTTTTCCACCTTATCAAGCACCTTCTGGTCTCCTAACACCAGTGCGGCCTCATGCATCAGCCACGAGCACTCAATGTCATGGCCATAGCTCTCCAAACGTCCTGCACCACGCGTCCAGTCCATCTCAAAGAAGAGATCCAGATGGTGTGTCTCTGGATTCAGGATATAGTCAGTAAAGATTTCAATCAGGTTACGCACCGAGCCCTCTACCCTGGCCAGCAGTTCAACAGGTACGGTAACACCTACAGGCAGCACAGAACCGAGCACAGGTACATAGTTGCACGACTCCTGAGCACGCAGTTCTTTCAGGCAGCGCAACAGATTGGTATAGGGCTCAATGATATGCAGATGGGTATTCTGCGACTTGGGATAGTTGGCATCCAGTTCCGACAGGCGCATATCAGCAATCTCCCCCCACTCTCTGGTGCAGGCCTCGATATAGCCGTTATGCTCACGGTCGAAAGCATGCTCTTCGATACAGTCATAGAGGTCCAGCGCATATTCCAATGCCTCACGGTCAACCGTAGCACGGGCATATTCCGTCAGTCCATAGATGGCAAAGCCGATGGCATAGAACTGTTTCTTGGTATCAAGTGGTTCTCCCTTGTAGTCCAGACTCCAATAGACGCCGCCATACTCCTTATCTATAAAATGCTCAATGATATAGTCTTTTGCTCTCGTGGCTGCGTCTAAGTATTCTTGGTTTCCCAGTACGCGATAAGCAGCAGAGAATGACCACAGAATACGGGCATTCAGGATGGCACCCTTCTCTGCCTCTGGGTGCAACACGCCACTACCATCGATGCGACCATAGAAGCCGCCATGCTCCTGGTCTTGCATCTTATCAAGCCAGAAACGCAGGATGTTGTCTTGCAACACATCCTGCATTTCCTGTTTCATTGTCTGTATGATATTGTTCATTTCTTAATCGGATAAAGATACAACAATCCTATCATCAGCACCACAATAACTGCGGGGAAGAGAGAGAATAGTGCCCATATCATCTCCTGTACGGCGGGCAGGTCAGTGATAGTAATCACTGTCTGTCCCGTAGCATCTGTACCAGAGATAAAGCCTGCCATACCTAACAGCAGGGCCACCAGTGAACCAGAGATGGCAGTTCCGAACTTCATGGCCATGGTACCCGACGAGAAGATAAGACCGGTTGAAGAGGTACCATTCTTCTCTGTGGCATAGTCAGCGACATCAGCATACATCGACCACAACAGAGGCGAATAGATACCGATACCGATAGAGGTCAGGATGACCACGGCAATCATCAGCCAGATAGAAGATGGATCCATAGGGATGAAGAAGAAGAGCACCGAGGTCACCAGACAGATGACGCCAGCCCATACGAATGCCATGCGCTTAGAACCTACCCATTTGGTGAATACGGGTGACACGCCGCCAAACACCATACAGGTGGCCTCACCGAACATCATGAATGAGGTATAGCTGATAATCAGACCCATAAAGGTTACCTCACCATGCATGATATATTCGAACATATAACCTGCCACGGCATAGCGGAAGCCATTGAAGAAGTTGGTACAAACACCAACGAGTGTCAGGAGAATCCATGGCTTGTTGCGGAACAGGTCGGCAAAAGGTTTAAACGAGAACTTCTCAGCACGTACAGGCTTCAGGCGTTCTTTGGTCAACAGACCACAAGCCAGTGTACCGGCGGCAGCAAGAACACCAAAGAAGACACCCAGCACGGCATACTGGTGCTGGTCGGAGCCACCCACGAACTTCTGCAGATAAGGGAATGCAAACAGAGTGATGAAACCCATGGCATAAGCACCTACCATACGGAACGACGAGAACTGGTTCTTCTCATTGTCATCTTCGGTCATCACACCCAGCAACGAGCCATAAGGTACGTTGACAGCAGTGTAGATGGCCATCATCATCAGATAGAAGGAATAGGCCCAGATGCGCTTACCGACAGGTCCGAAGTCGGGTGTATAGAGCAGCAAGGCAAAGATGAGTCCAAAAGGAATGGCACCATAGATGAGCCAAGGGCGATAGGTACCCCAACGGCTCTGTGTACGGTCGGCCAGCGAGCCCATCAAGGGGTCGGTAACTACGTCAAACATACGGGCTATCAGCATCAGTGCTGCCGTATCTGCCACAGTGAGTCCAAATACATTGGTAAAGAACAAGGGGAAGGCGATAGACATCACTTTCCAGGTAATACCACCGGCAGCGGCATCACCCAAGGCATAACCTATTTTCTCTTTTAAACTAGCCATAATGATTTACTATTTGACAATTTACTATTTACAATTTGTTGGTGCGATTCTTGGCAATCAGCTTCTTGATGGTCTCCACACTGGCAGCAGTATAGTAGCCGTCCTCTGGGGTATTCATGCAGTAGTCCACAAGTTTGTCGATCGTCGACGTTGCCACATGCATGCGGGTATCGGCAGAAGCATAGTAGATGAACACCTTGCCAGAAGCTTGGTGCTCACCATCTTCTTCATCGGCTATCCAACCATTGGCAAAGGCTACATTCATCACGTCACCATAGTACTCGTCACCCTCAGGAACGAGGAAGAAGCCACCCGGACGGGCAATCACCTTCGTCGGGTCGTCAAGAGCTGTCATATACATATACAACACGTAACGCAGACCATCAGCCGTGGCACGAACACCATGAGCCAGATGCAGCCAACCCTTAGCAGTCTTGATGGGGTGTGGACCCTCACCGTTCTTTACCTCAGTAATGGTGTGGTATTTGCGCTCGTAGATAATCGTCTCCTCCTTGATTTCTGCGTTGGTGATGTCATCGACCAGTGCCCAGCCGATACCGCCACCAGAGCCAGTGTCGATAAAGCCATCCTGCGGACGGGTATAGAAAGCATATTTACCATCCACGAACTCCGGATGCAGCACCACGTTGCGCTGCTGTGACTTGCTTTTCAGGTCGGGCAGACGATACCAGGTCTTCAGGTCCTTGGTACGGGCGATACCTGCAGTAGCTGTTGCCGCACTCAGATTACCTGGCTGTGAGTCGTCGTGACGCTCAGCGCAGAAAACGCCATAGATCCAGCCATCCTCATGGGCGGTAAGACGCATATCGTAAACGTTGGTGGCAGGAATCACATCGTCAGGCATGGTGATGGGTTCCTCCCAGAAGCGGAAGTTATCAATACCGTTGGGCGACTCAGCCACAGCAAAGAACGACTTACGGTCGGCACCCTCTACGCGTACCACTAATATATACTTGCCCTGCCACTTCATGGCTCCAGAGTTCAGCGTGGCATTCATCATGATGCGCTGCATCAGGTAGGGGTTATCCTGCTCGTTGAAGTCATACTTCCACTCCAATGGTGTGTGTTCAGCAGTCAGAATGGGGAATTTGTACTTCTCATAGATACCGTTACCCCACTCCAATGGCTCATTCTTTCTTGTCAACAGCGCCTCGTGGTGAGCACGCAGTGCCTTTACTTTCTCTTCAAATGTTGTCATTGTTGTCTATGTTGTCGTTAATTATTTATCTCTTTCAGGAACAGAGTATTCTCTTTCTCATATAACTGCTTGAAATACGGTGCATCGGGCTGTGATGGAGAGGGACCGAACCACTCCTCCTTGTAGTTGCGCCAGACAAGGAAGTAGCTGATGGCATGCTTGTCCAACACAGGAGTCAGCGTCGATGTCCACCATGTAGGATCTGTCAGGTTCTTCAGTCCACACTCTGTCAGTGCGGCCACCTTGCCATGGTCGGCAGCAAACTTCGTCAGCATGGCGAGGTTCTGATCCAGCTGACTGACAAAATCCTCCTTGGTGCCCCACTGGTAACCATCAATACCTACTAAGCTAATACGGTCATCACCAGGATAACGCTCTAAGTATTTCTCATTGGTCAGATCAGGTGCCATACCAGGCGAATAAGCCCACAGCAGGTTGTCGAAGCCATCGGCATTCAACTTATCCTGCAACATATTCCACAGTGCCTTGTACTCCTCAGCGGTGCAGAGTTTCTCGCCCCACCAGAACCAAGAACCGGTATTCTCGTGCCAAGGACGGAAGATGACAGGTATCTTCTGACCGTCCTCTGTCTTCAGCTGAGCCAGGAAATCGCTCACACGCTGCATCCATGTCTGGAACAGTTCGTGCTTAGAGCCACCCTCCAAGAGATTCTTTACAACGGTAGAGTCGGTAGTATCCCATGCCGTACCCTCAGGGAACTTCTGTCCAGCGTTGCCACCCCCCTCAATAGTGGTAAGCGGATTACGCGGATGCCAGCTGATGGTGATGATGCCACCACGCTCATGATGCTTGATAATCTCCTCTCGCATCTTGGTGAAGGGCACACTGTCCAGATTCTTAGCATCACCCATCTCGATGCCACCCAGTTCGAAGCCCATCACTGCGGGATAGTCGCCAACGGTATTCTTCACATCACTTGAGTCAGTCTGGTATTCCCATGTCAAGCCATAGAACGGATCGTCCTGATGACCAAACATATAACCTTTCTGTTGCAACGTCTGCAGACGCTCCATCAGTTTTTCACTCTGTGTCTTCTCTACGACAGCTTTCTGTCCACAGGCAGCCATCATCGTGGCTACACCTATTATATATATATACTTCTTCATTCCTAATGCTTAATGCTTAATTCTTAATTCTTCACTATTCTCTATTCACTATTCACTAGCGCGAAGCGCGCTCAGCAGCCACGCTTCCCACTCGTCCCACTGTTCCTGGAACCAGAAGTGCCAGGTAGCTGGATAGGGTGAAATCTCCTTCGGACCCGTCACCGTATTATACGTTGCCCAAGCGGTAGTCGGTGGTACCACGTCGTCGTTATAGCCAAACGAGAACCAGCCCTTCTGGTTGTTGTCAATCAGTCGAGCGAAGTTCACACCGTCATAGTAGCGACTGGTCTCAATCCGCTGTTCCTGTCCCTTACCCTTGTTCCAATAGAAGTAGTGAGGCCATCCGCAGGCAACGCCCTTCAGCGAGGCAGTATGGTCGCACATAGCGGCATGCACGGGGGCATAGCAGGTGACACGCTTATCCAAGCCAGCAGTAGCGAGACTCAGGAAACCGCCCTGACTGCTACCAGTCACACCCAGTTGTTTACCATTCCATGAGGTGTACTGCTCGATATAGTCTATGGCACGGATACAACCCAGCACCACGCGCTTGTAATAGCTCTCGTCACGGTTATCGTTGCCATAGTTCCAATAGTTCATCAGTGCACCATTGAAGATATCGTCATACACTTTCTGGTCCATGGTCACTGGGATGCCATGAATGCCAATCTCCAACGTGATAACACCCTGTGAAGCTGTCCACACATCGCCAGTATAGGGACGCACGCCAGCACCTGGCACACGCAACAGCGCAGGATACTTGCCTGGCTTTACGGGTTCACAGAGGATGCCATAGGTACGCCAGTTCCACTGCATATTCTGGAACGACACCTCATAGACATTGACATCCTTGGTACAACGCTCTGGCAACAGGCGTTTCGTAGGCATCAGGTCTGTCTGGCGGGCCTGCTCGATAGCTTTCTGCCAGTACGTGCTGAAATTCTTGGGCATCACCGTCGTCGGATAGATCTTCTCTGGCGAGAAGGCAGCACCGCAGGCACCTTTATACTCCTTGCCGTCGACATAAGCCGTCACGTCCACACGATAGAAGCCCGGTTTCGTCATCTTACCCTTCAGCGTCAGCGTACCGTCCTTCAGCAGGACATCCTTTCGCTGGATGTTCTGATACATCTCCGGACCTGCCGCATAGTCTACCTTTATATTATATAATAAGGTATTAGACTTCGTCACACTAATCTTAAAGGTAGCGGTCTCCCCTACCTCATAACGCCAGTCCTGATGGTCAGGAACCACTTTCACCTCGATGCTGTTTCCACGTATCTGTGCCTGAACAGACAGCAGACCACCCAGCATCATCCACAAGAGCAATAAGGATACTTTCTTCATATTTTGAATCGGTTCGTAGTATTTTGTTGCAAAGGTATAACATTTTCTTGAATATATATGATACTATTTTGACAATATCTGATACAAAACAAAAAAAGCATTAAAAAAGAGCAAAAAAAGCATAGCCGTTTCAAAACTTTTAATGTATCTTTGCAACTGAAAACTACAAAAAACCGCTTTAAAGAGCATATTACTATTTTAACTATATTAACTAATAAAACTACGTATGAATCTATTTTTCAGTAAGAACGCGCTGCTGGCGGGACTATGTTCTGTAGTCTTGTCAGGGTATTCGTCTTCACTGTATGCAGGCAACAGCACTTCGCCAGAGCCAACAGCCGTACAGCAGACGAAAAAGATTACTGGTACCGTATCAGACGCCATGGGCCCTGTTATCGGTGCCAGTGTAGTGATTAAAGGTACGTCGAACGGTATCGCCACCGACTTCGATGGTAACTTCACGCTGAATGCCAGTCAGGGACAGACCCTCGTGGTGAGCTACATCGGCTACATCACCAAGGAAATCAAGATTGGCGCACAGTCTCACTACAACATTACCCTTGAGGAAGACAAGAAAGTACTCGACGAAGTGGTAGTCGTTGGTTACGGTACCATGAAGAAGAGTGACCTGTCAGGTTCTTCATCATCTATCGGAGAACAGGCTTTGAGGGGGTCAGTCATCACTTCTCTCGACCAGACCTTGCAAGGACACGCCACTGGTGTTACCGCAGTAACCACTTCTGGTGCTCCTGGTTCTTCATCAGCCATCCGTGTACGTGGTATTGGTTCTATCAATGCTAACCAAGAGCCTCTCTACGTGATTGATGGCGTTATCGTTCAGGGCGGTGGACAGTCTGGTTCAGACTTCGGTCTGGGCGACCGTCTCGGTAATGGTAAGGTTTCTACCATTTCTCCCCTGTCAACCATCAACCCCTCAGATATCGTATCTATGGAGATTCTGAAGGACGCCTCTGCCACCGCTATCTACGGTGCCCAGGGTGCTAACGGTGTTGTACTGATTACCACCAAGCGTGGTAAGGCTGGCGAG
This sequence comes from uncultured Prevotellaceae bacterium, assembly GCA_900314985.1. GTDB lineage: Bacteria > Bacteroidota > Bacteroidia > Bacteroidales > Bacteroidaceae > Prevotella. Next base: position 28,590 of record OMXL01000023.1, read on the forward strand.
GCCAAGTTCAACTACGATGGTATGTTTGCCGTCAACCGTCAGGTAAAGCGTCTTGACATGATGAACCTGCGCGAATACGCTGAGTACTATCAGGATTATGTCAGAGAAGGATGGATTCTGGCAAGCCAGGCCAACAAGAACTATATGGATCCCTCTATCCTTGGTAAGGGTACCAACTGGCAGGATGCCGTCTTCCAGACAGCTCTCCAGCACCAGCACCAGATCAGTGCTCAGGGTGGTACCGACAAGGTACAGTACTATGTTTCTGGTAACTTCATGAACCAGGAAGGTACCCTCATCGGTTCTAAGTTCACCCGTTACTCTGTTCGTGCTAACCTCGATGCACAGCTGAAGTCTTGGCTGAAGCTCGGTATGTCTACCACATTCTCTAACACGAAAGATGTGCTGCAGCGTGCCGACGGTACCGAAGGTATCATCAGCTACTCGCTGACAACGCTTCCCGATATGCCTATCTACGACGTTTACGGCAACTACTATTCAGAGGATCGCAAGGGTTATACGAATCCTAACCCTATCGCCATGGCTAACATGAACGAGTACACTTTGGAGCGCCGCAAGCTGACAGGTAACATCTTCGCAGAGGTTACTCCTATCAAGAATCTGGTATGGCACGCAGAACTGGGTTACGACATTTCCAGCTCTAACGCAGAGACTTGGGAGCCTTCAGTAGACCTCGGTGGTTGGAAGAAACCAGCTAACCAGGATCACTGGCAGAACAACACCAACACATACTGGCAGTTGAAGAACTATCTGACTTATACGGGCAACTTCGGCAAGCACCACTTCACCGCCATGCTCGGTCAGGAGTGCTGGGAGTCTTCTTGGAAATTCCAAGGCATTACTGGTCAGAACCTGCCACGTAACGACGTGCAGAACCCCTCTCTCGCAGAGAAGACCGACAGAGACTTCACCTCAGGCTTCGGTTCTGCTTCTATGGCTTCATTCTTCACGCGCGAAACCTATAATTATGACGACCGCTACTATGCAACATACACTTTCCGTTACGATGGTAGCTCTAACTTCGGCCCCAACAACCGTTGGGCAGGCTTCCACTCTCTGGCAGCCAGCTGGCGCTTCAGCAACGAAGCATTCATGAAGAATCTCAAGTGGCTCTCTAACGGTAAAATCCGTGTAGGCTGGGGTCAGACTGGTAACTCAAATATTGGTGGTTACAAGTGGGGTGTTTCCCTCGGCGTAATGCCTTCTGCACTCGGTCAGTCATACCGTCCTACTGGTCTTCCCAACGAGTCTGTACAGTGGGAGACACAGACACAGATTGACTTAGGTCTTGACCTCGGTTTCTTCAACAACCGTTTGAACCTGACTATCGATTGGTACAGAAAAGAGTCAAAGGATATGTTGATGAGAATGCAGTTACCTTCTTACTTAGGTACACAGGGTAACGAGTCATCTGCATTGACAGCTCCTTACGGTAACTACGGTACCATGCGCAATACGGGTCTTGAGATTGAGTTGAAAGCTACTCCTGTCGTTACCAAGAACTTCAGCTGGGATACCGACCTCCAGTTCTCTTTCAACAGAAACAAGCTGGTGGCCCTGCAGGGTACTACCTCTGTTGCCATCAATGGTTACGGTCAGTGGGACGACGTTGTCGCAGTTTCTACAATCGGTCGTCCAATGTACGACTTCTATGGATATGAAGTAGAGGGTGTCTACTCAGACTTCGACGACATTCTGAACTCACCCGTCAACACACTGTATACACAGTCTTGCATCAAGGAGACCGACGCTGATGGTAACATCATTGCTTGGCACCATCAGACCGACCCCACCAAGTACAGCAAGAGCAACACGGTATGGCCTGGCGACCTGAAGTTCAAGGATGTGAACGGTGACGGCATCATCGACGAGAACGATAAGACCAACATCGGTTCTCCGCTGCCTAAGTTCACCTTTGGTTTCACCAACACCTTCCGCTATAAGGACTTCGACCTGTCCATCTTCATCAACGGTTCTGTTGGCAACAAGGTTATGAACTACACTTCTATCAATCTGACCTCTATGACCAGCACATGGAACAACCAGATCAATGAGCTCGTTGAAGACCGCGCTCATCTGGCAGCCATCGATCCTGATAAGGTTTATACTGGCGGAGACGCTTGGTATAATGATATCACCAACGTTTATGTGACCAATCCTGGCACCAGCACACCACGTGTAGCCATCGGTAACAAGTACAACCAGAACATCTCTTCTCGTTATATCGAGGATGGCAGCTATATCCGTCTGAAGAACGTTTCTCTCGGCTATACCTTCCCGAAGAGCATCACACGCAAGCTCTACCTGGAGAACCTCCGCGTTTACTGCAACCTGCAGAACGTGCTGACTATTACGAAGTATAAGGGTTACGATCCTGAAATCGGTGCTTCAACCACTGACGCCAATGGTTATGTATTCGGTCTCGACAATGGTCGTTATCCCTCACCATTCACTTGTTCTTTCGGTGTGAACTTATCATTCTAAATATATAGGAGACATTCATTATGAAAAACAATAAGATCAAAATATTTATGGCTGCCTCTGTCCTGAGTTTGGGACTGACCTCTTGTGAGGACTTCCTGGACCGTCCAACAGAAGACAGCTATGTAGCAAGCGGCTACTACAAGACTGATGCTGAGTGCATTGCTGCCGTAGACTACCTCTATAACTCTCCCTGGTATGACTTCCAGCGCGGATTCTTCAAGGTTGGTGAGGTACTTTCTGGCAACTACTACTGGGATGGCAGCCCTTATCAGAACTTCTCACTCAACTCTAATGACGTAGACTTGCGTAACATGTCATACTCGCTGTGGGCTGTCAATGGTCACGCCAACATTGTACGCCACTACATTGAAGACGGCAGTGCATCAGAGGCCGTCAAGAACCAGACCATGGGCGAATGTCTGCTGTGGAAGGCTATGGCCTACTTCTATCTGGTACGCACCTTTGGTGATGTGCCCATCGTTCACGACAATGTTGCCATGATTGAAGACAATACTTACAACGAGCAGCCCAAGGTCTATAAGGCTGACGTCTATGAGTATATCGTCATGACCCTGGAGAAGGCTATCGAGCTGCTCCCAGAGAAATGCGCCGAAGGTCGCCTCGACAAGTACTGTGCAAAAGGTCTGTTGGCCAAGGTTTACCTGACCAAGGCTGGTGTTACTGGTTCGCTGAACAATGCTGATTTGCAGAAGGCTGCCGACTATGCCAAGGACGTCATTGAGAACAGTGGTCGTGAACTGGAGAAGAACTATGCTGATGTCTTCAAACTGGAAGGCAACAAGTCTCCTGAGAACATGATTGCATGGCGCTGGGTGGTTAGCTCACAGTGGACCTCACAGAACACCTTCCAGTCAGACCTTGGTATGACCGGTATTGATGAATATGGTGATGTCTGGGGCGAATGGAATGGTCCATCAGTAGACCTGCAGGATGCCTTCGGATACAACATCCTCGACGATCCTTCTACCCGTCCTGACGTAGACACTCGCCGTAAGGCTACCATGATGACTGTTGGCGATGTTGTCCCCTACCTCTGGCGTGACAAGGGTGGCTTCGACTACATGCGCTTCGAATACGACAGTGACTACAACCCTGCTGCATGGGGTGAGCACCGTTCACCAACAGGTTGCAACGTTGTGAAGCACCTCTATGGTAACAATGCCGACCACGTAACCGTTCTGGGCACTTCTGCTGCCCGTATGGCTAGCTCACTGTGTACCCCACTGCTGCGTCTGGCTGACGTATACCTGGTATTGGCAGAGGCCAAGGTGCTGATGGGTCAGACCACTGACGCTGATGCGCTGAAGTGCTACAATGCCGTTCATCAGCGTGCTATTCCAAGTGCTGCTGCTGAGACTTCGCTGACCTTCGACAAGATCTGGAAGGAGCGTCGTCTGGAGCTGGCCTGCGAGGGTGACCGCTGGTACGACTTTGTCCGTCTGGCATACTACAACCCGACCAAAGCTATCAACGAGCTGAAGTCACAGCGCCGCAACCAGTACTGGAACCTGGACGGAATGTTTAAAGAGTACTTCAAGACCGGTCAGTGGCAGCTTGTCAACAAGGACAAAGATGGTAAAGACCAGACAGCGATGTATGCTTCTCCTTCAGACGGTGGCGCTCCTATTCCTAACGTCACAGAGAATAGCTTCACAATTCCGTTCCCCATGGAGGACTTGACCTTCAACCCACGTCTGAAGGATGAGCCCATACATGTTGATGTACGTGCTACCTATCAGTATTAATCAGAAGTAGTTAACTATTGATCATTAACAATAAAGATATGAAAAAGTTATTTAACAGCCTTTTTCTGCTGACCGCCCTGACACTGACAACTGCCGTGTTCACTGGTTGTAAGGACGAGCCAGACAAGTATGAGGTCAGCGATGGTAATCCTACCATCAGCTATATACGCCCGCTGGGTGCTGAGAGCGCCGACTCACTATTGACCGGTGCCTATATGGACAACGGTATCTGCATCGTTGGTAACAACCTGCGCAGTATCGTCAAGATGTACTTCAACGACCAGGAAGCTCAGCTTATTCCCAGTCTGATTACCGACAACACCCTGATTGTTACCGTTCCTGGTACGATCCCCGGTGTCGTTTACAACAAGATTTTCATGCACAACAAGGATGGTGTGATTACTGAGTACGACTTCAAGGTGCTCGTTCCCGCTCCTTCTATCAACAACATGAGCAATGAGTGGGCAAAGCCTGGCGAGCAGGCTACCATCTACGGTAACTACTTCGTTGACGACCCCAACACCCCACTCACGCTGACCATTGGTGGTACCAATATTCCTATCGACGAGTTTGACATCAGCCATATCACCTTCACAGTACCTGCCGGTCTGCAGGAGGGTGCTATTGAGATCAGCTCTGTCTATGGTAAGAAGAAGGCTAAATTCAACTACCACGATTCACGCGGTATGCTGTTCAACGACTGGGGTACCGGTGATGCTGGTGCAGCGTCTACAACCCTGGGCAACCACGGATGGCATGCTCAGCAGATTGTCAGCGACGAGTATTCACTGGACGGCAGCTATCTGTTGCTGGGTGACTGTGATATTAAGGATGACACATGGAATGACGGTAATCTATCGTTCGAATACTGGCCAGGCGACTGGGACGGAACATTCACTGGTCCCAACGCACGTCTGTCTGATCTCGTAAGCTTCGCCAACTTTGCCAACATGGCACTGAAGTTCGAGGTGAACATTCCTGCTTCTAACCCCTGGACAAACCTCTCTATGCAGTGCATCTTCTCAGGTGACGCTCAGGTAACTCTTCCCACCGCCAACAACAAGTTCTTCAACGGCACCGACTATCCACGTGGTCTGTGGACTCCTTGGAGCGCTACGGGTTCTTATGATACCAATGGCGAATGGGTAACAGTAACACTACCCCTCAACACCTTCAAGTACAAGAATGATGGTACTGCTGCTGGCGGTCCGTTGACAGTTGACAACTTCACGGGTCTGACCCTGTTCCTCTGGAGCGGTGTAACGAGCGGCACCACCTGTCACCCCATTATCCGCATCGACAATGTTCGTGCTGTAGAGTACTAAGTGAAGAATTAAGATTACCAATTAAGACTTTAAGAAAATTATGAAAATAGTTCGTAAAATATCAGTACTGGCCATGGCTGCACTGGTTACTGCAGTTGGGTTCACCAGCTGTAGCAATGACGACCTTGACACCAATCAGTACAACAAGAGCGGTGTGAACATTCTGGCCTTCGGTCCGATGCCCATCACCCGTGGCGAGACCATGCGCGTAACAGGTACAGAGTTTGACAAGGTCAGCGAGGTGCTCTTCCCTGAGGGCAACCAGAAAATCTCTGCCGCTACGACCTTTATCAGTGCAGACTTCACCCGTATCAGCGATGAGGAGTTGTCTGTTGTTATTCCCGACCAGTGTGTACCAGGCCAGCTGCGCCTGAAGACCACTGACGGTCAGATTATCACATCGAAGTCAAAGATCACCTTCAGCGAGGAGGTTAAGGTTACTTCTATCGCTCCTAACCCCGTTCACCCAGGTGACGTTGTTACCATCAAGGGTGAGTTCGTATGGAACATCGGTCAGGTTGTATTCTTTGACCACGTAGCTGTCAATGCCGAGAACTTCGTCAAGAATACTCGCACTGAGATTCAGGTACAGGTTCCTATGGAGGCTAAGCCTGGTGATGTTGCTTGGAACGACGGTTCTGACGGTGCTGAGAATACCGTCATCACCAACCTGAATGTGGATGTTGCCAAGGCTACCGGAGTATCGAAAGCTACTCCTGACTTCGGTGAGGAGATTACCATTACTGGTGAGAACCTCGACCTGATAACCACTATCGACTTCCCGTCAGTAGCTGGTGTCACCGACTTTACAGTAGCTGAAGATGGCAAGTCTATCAAGGTGAAGGTTCCTGAGACCTCTACCTCTGGTTCTGTTGTTCTCAACGCTGCTTCTGGCCTGACAACAGCTATCGACATCACCGTTCCTCTGGCAGCTGTCACCAGCACTAATCCTACGAAGGACGTGAAGGCTGGCCAGACCATCACCATCAAGGGTACCAACCTGAATCGCATTACTCATCTGATTCTACCTGCTATCGATGGCGAGTTCACCAACTTCACCAAGAGCGCTACTCAGATTACCTTCGTTGTTCCTGAGAAGATGGGTGATGGTAAGGTTACCCTCGTTCAGCATGCTAACTGGAGTGTAGAATCTGACAAGATTTCGATGTATAGCGAAGCTCCCGAGACCACTATCTGGACAGGTAACTTCTATATCGGAAACTGGAACGCTGGCATGCAGGAATTGGCATGGGGCGGTTATGACTGGTCAACCGTTAAGCCTGGTCAGGTTCTGACAGTTTACCTGACGCCTGACATGTCACAGGGTTGGTCACAGATTCGTTTGGGTAATGGTTCATGGTCACCGTTGCCTGGTACTCCTGAGAAGTATGAGCTGACAGCAGAAGACACCAAGATTTCAGTTACTCTGACACAGGAAATGATTGACGAGCTGGTTGCTAATGGTGGTCTCGTCATCTGCGGTGCATACTTCACCGTGACTAAGATTACGCTTTCTATCTTGGAAGAGGTTATCTGGAGTGGTTCTGTCACAATCAACTGGAGTGATCCTGTTGCAATGACTGCACTTGCTTATGGTGGTTACGACTGGAGTAAGGTTAAAGCAGGAACCACGCTGAAGCTCTATTACGAGGTCGACCCAACTCCTGGCTACATCAACATCCGTTTCGGTAATGGTTCATGGGCAGCTCTGCCCTCTACTCAGGGCTGGGGTTCTGATGGTAACGCTTCTCCAGATCCTTCTGAGACCAGCATCAAGACTGTACTCACAGCTGCTGACTTGACAGAGTTGACCACAAATAACGGTCTCGTCATCTGCGGTGCAGGTATTACCTGTAAGAAAGTTGTTCTGCAGTAATTATCAATATAAACGATATAATTATGAAAATGAAATTTTTCAGCACATTATCATCTGTAGTGCTTATGGCATCTGCATTGTTCCTCGCTTCATGTAGCGATGATGACAATGCAGGAGGTACCTCTACACGCACCTCTCAGATATTGCTCCGCACCAATAGCCTCAGCGAAGGTGCAGAGTATGACGCACACACCCTGAAAGAAGTTAAACTCTCTTTCAACAATATGGTGACCATCAATCCTAATGTCGACATCACCCTCAACGGCACCAAGCTGACAGCTGTCAGCGGCAGTACCACCACGATGGATGTTGTTATCGCCCTGCCCACCCTGCAGAGAGGCGTGAACTATAAGCTCGACATTCCTCAGGGTGCCTTCATTGGCAAGGTAGACAATCAGGCTCAGGCTCCTGCCCTCTCTGTGAACTTCACCACGAAGGCAGAGCCTACCCCACTCAGCAACGAGACCACTGCTTTGATGCAGAAGCTCGGCTGGGGCTGGAACCTCGGCAACCATTTCGAGACCAGCGGCGACGCTATATCAGAAGGCTGGGGCTATTGGGATGGTGTAGAGGCCATCAGTGCCGAGTTGTTTAACAACATTGCTGCCGCAGGTGCCAAGACCGTTCGCATTCCTGTTACATGGGATGTACACATGGAGGCCGATGGCACCATCAAGGCCGACTTCCTCAACGAGGTTGCCGGTGCTGTTGACAAGGCATTGGCTGCTGATCTTTATGTCATCATTAACAGTCACCACGACTCCTACGAGACCAATCTCGGCAATGCTGCCAACAACCCAGAGATTGCTGCTGCCGACCAGGCTCTGATTGTAAGCATCTGGACACAGGTAGCCACCAAGTTCAAAGACTATGGCGAGAAGCTCATCTTCGAAACCGTGAACGAGGTACATGCCGGAGATAACTGGAGCGTAGGAACTGACGGAGAGTTTGCATTGCTCAACCAGTTCAATCAGGCTGCAGTAGATGCCATCCGTGCCACTGGCGGCAACAATGCCACACGCTGGATTGGCGTAGCAGGATATGCTGCTAACATCAGTCTCACAGCCAACCATTTCCAGCTGCCTAACGACCCCGCTAAGCGACTGATGGTCAGCGCCCACTTCTATGATCCCAGCAACTTCACGCTGACGCCTGAAAACAAAGATGGATATACTGAATGGGGCCATACCGCCGCATCAGGCAAATCATCTGGCGACAACGAAGAATACTATGTTGAGGATGCACTCAAGACGCTGCAACAGAAATACATCGCCAACAACATTCCCGTCTATATTGGCGAGTATGGTTGCGTCATACAGACCAGCGAGCGCTCCAACCTCTTCCGCAACTACTATCTGGAGTATGTATGCCGCACTGCCTATCTCTGCAACCTTCCCGTCATGATGTGGGACAACAACTCTATCGGCGGTGGCAATGAGAAGCACGGCATCTTCAGCCACAGCGACGGCTCATACATCAATGGTCAGGAGCAGATGGTGAAGACCATGATTAAGGCAGCTACCAGCGACGACAAGAGCTACACGTTGGAGTCTATCTACAACAATGCACCCCAATAAGGTGATTGTTCGCTAACAACAAGAATGAGGGTAGGTCAAACTTCTGACCTACCCTCATTTCCTTTACATACAGCTGGTCACTCCCAGCGTGGTTCCCAGTGCTGTCAGCACTGTCACGATGATCTGTATCAACGTCTTCCAAAACTCCTTGTTCTTCATACGCTTCTACTTCTTTGTAAACAACAATTTTTTTTAACAAACCACGAATTTCACTAATTTCACTAATTTTTGGCTTGCGCCCTACATGTTTTTTTCAAACAGAAATTATCAAAAATTATTCAGAAATTA
>OMXL01000055.1:0-22107 GCA_900314985.1 uncultured Prevotellaceae bacterium
CATGCACAAAAAATTAAGGGCAAGTACCTGTTTCCCAGATACTTGCCCTTTATGTAACTGATTTTCAGCATCTTTCGATTATTCCTCGACCGCTGCCTGTGCGGCGGCGAGGCGTGCGATGGGCACGCGGAAGGGAGAGCAAGATGCGTAGTTCATGCCAACCTTGGCGCAGAACTTCACTGAGCTGGGCTCACCACCATGCTCACCACAGATACCGCAGCGGAGCTCAGGACGTACCTCGCGGCCTTCCTTCACAGCGAACTTGATGAGACGGCCTACGCCAGTCTGGTCGAGTACCTGGAAGGGGTCAACCTTCAGAATCTTCTTATCGAGGTAGACGGGCAGGAACGAAGCGATATCGTCGCGGCTGTAACCGAAGGTCATCTGAGTGAGGTCGTTGGTACCGAATGAGAAGTACTGAGCCTCTGAAGCGATGAGGTCAGCTGTCAGGGCAGCACGAGGAATCTCAATCATAGTACCGATCTCAAACTCAACCTCGATGCCGTACTCTGCGAATACTTCCTTAGCGGCATACTGGATAACTTCCTTCTGCTGCTTCAGCTCCTTAACAGTACCAATCAGAGGAACCATGATCTCTGGCATTGGGTTCTTACCTTCCTTCTTCAACTCGCAAGCAGCAGAGAGGATAGCCTTGGTCTGCATAGCGGTGATCTCAGGGAATGTGATACCCAGACGGCAACCACGATGACCCAGCATGGGGTTGTTCTCAGCGAGTGAGTCAACACGGCGCTTGATTTCATCCAAGCTTACGCCCATCTCCTTAGCCATGGTCTCCTGGCCAGCCAGATCGTGGGGAACGAACTCGTGGAGAGGGGGATCGAGCAGACGGATGTTTACGGGCAGACCGTCCATAGCCTCGAGGATGCCCTTAAAGTCAGCCTTCTGGTAAGGCAACAGCTTAGCAAGAGCCTTCTCACGACCAGCAACGCTGTCGGCGAGAATCATCTCACGCATAGCAACGATCTTCTGATCCTCGAAGAACATGTGCTCTGTACGAGTCAGACCGATACCCTTAGCACCGAAAGCGCGAGCTACCTGTGCATCGTGAGGAGTATCAGCATTGGTGCGAACCTGCAGCTTAGTGTACTTGTCGCAGAGGTCCATCAGCTCCTTGAAGTCGCCACTCAGCTCAGCAGCCTTGGTGGGAACCTCGCCAGCATATACCTGACCAGTGGTACCATTCAGAGAGATGTAGTCACCCTCCTTATATACAACGCCGTCAATCTCGACAGTCTTATCCTTATAGCTTACGTTCAGAGCACCTACACCTGATACGCAGCACTTACCCATACCACGAGCCACAACGGCAGCGTGAGAGGTCATACCACCACGAGCAGTCAGAATACCCTCGGCAGCAGCCATACCAGCCAGATCCTCAGGAGAGGTCTCGATACGTACCAGAACTACCTTGTGACCATTCTCGTACCACTCCTTAGCGTCGTCAGCGTGGAATACGATCTGACCGCATGCAGCACCTGGAGATGCAGGCAGACCCTGAGCAATGACCTTAGCCGAGGCCAGAGCCTTCTTGTCAAATACGGGGTGCAGCAACTCGTCGAGCTTCTGAGGCTCGCAGCGCATGATGGCGGTCTTCTCGTCAATCATACCCTCGTGGAGCAGGTCGATAGCAATCTTCACCATAGCAGCACCGGTGCGCTTACCGTTACGTGTCTGGAGGAACCACAGCTTGCCCTCCTGAACGGTGAACTCCATATCCTGCATATCGTGATAGTGGTGCTCCAGCTTGTCCTGAATGCTGTTCAGCTCTGCATAGATCTCAGGCATAGCTTCCTCCATAGAAGGATACTTGGCTACGCGCTCCTCCTCAGAGATGCCAGCGCGCTCAGCCCAACGCTGAGAACCAATCTTCGTAATCTGCTGTGGGGTACGGATACCAGCTACAACGTCCTCACCCTGAGCGTTAACCAGATACTCACCGTTGAACAGGTTCTCACCATTAGCGGCATCACGGCTGAAGCATACACCAGTAGCTGAGGTGTCACCCATATTACCAAATACCATGGCCATCACTGAAACGGCAGTACCCCACTCGTCGGGGATTCCTTCCATCTTACGATACAGGATAGCGCGCTCGTTCATCCATGAACGGAACACAGCGCAGATAGCGCCCCAGAGCTGCTCGATAGGATTGTCGGGGAAGTCCTTGCCAGTGCGCTCCTTGATAGCAGCCTTGAACAGCTTAACCAACTTCTTCAGATCCTCAACAGAGAGGTCCTTATCCAGCACAACGCCGCTCTCTTTCTTAACACCCTCAATAATCTCCTCGAATGGATCGATATCAGTCTTGTTAACAGGCTTCATCTCGAGCACAACGTCACCGTACATCTGTACGAAACGACGATAAGAGTCGTAAACGAAGTGAGGATTGTTGGTCTTCTTAGCCATTCCCTCGGCAACCTCGTCGTTCAGACCCAGGTTCAGGATGGTATCCATCATACCAGGCATAGAAGCACGGGCACCAGAACGTACAGAAACCAACAGAGGATTCTGTGCATCGCCAAACTTGCAATTCATCAAGTCCTCGATGTGCTTAACAGCAGCCATCACATCGTCGTTCAGCAGTTCCATAATCTTCTGCTGACCAACCTGATAGTACTCGTTACAGCAATCAGTAGTGATTGTAAAACCAGGAGGAACAGGCACACCGATGTGGTTCATCTCTGCAAGGTTTGCACCCTTGCCACCAAGTTCCTCGCGCATTTTTGCATTTCCTTCGGCCTTACCATTGCCGAAGAGGTAAACTCTTTTTTGGCTCATAAATATTAGTGTATTATTAAGTAATAAATTGTTGTTTTCATATCTTAGCTTGCAAAGATACATAAAACTTTTTATTCGTGCAAGTTTTTTGTGTTTTTTATGAAGTGAATTTGGTACTATGATATTTTTTTCGTACCTTTGCGCTGAAATACACAACACTATAATGGCAAGAAATAAGAAACCATTACCGCTCCTTGAGAGCGTAACAATAGAAGCCGTTGCAGCTGAGGGAAAATCACTATTTCATTGGAACGACATGGTGGTATTTGTACCGTTCTGTGTGCCTGGCGACGTGTGCGACGTACAGATACGACGCAAGAAGCACAGCTTTGCCGAGGGCGAGGTGGTACGCTTCGTAACATATAGTAAGGTACGCGCAATTCCCTTCTGTGAGCACTTCGGTGTCTGCGGCGGTTGTAAGTGGCAGAACCTGCCCTATGAAGAACAGTTGAAATTCAAGCAGCAGCAGGTCTATGACCAGTTGCATCGCATCGGTAAGGTAGAACTACCTGACTTCCGTCCCATCCTGGGCAGCGTGAAGACACAGGAGTATCGTAACAAGTTGGACTTCGGTTGTGCCAATAAGCGCTGGCTGACCTCTGAACAGTTGAAAGACGAGACGCTGGTGAAGGACACGCCTGCCATTGGATTCCACATCACAGGTGCCTTCGACAAGATTCTGCCCATTGAGAAGTGCTGGCTGATGGACGACCTGCAGAACCAGATTCGTAACGAGGTGCGCGACTATGCTGTCGAGCACGGACTGTCGTTCTTCGACTTAAGACAGCAGGTAGGCTTGCTGCGCGATGTCATTATCCGCAACTCAGCCAGTGGCGAGTGGATGGTGATATTCCAGTTTTGCCTCCCCCCAACCCCCTCCAATGAGAGGGGGAGCTGGGATGACGAGAATGGTCAGAAAGCTTTTGCACTGATGCAGCATATTGCAGACAAATTCCCACAGATAACGTCGCTGATGTATCTGGACAACCAGAAGTGTAACGACACTATTGGCGATCAGGAGATACTGACCTTCAAGGGCGAAGACCACATCTTTGAACTGATGGAGGACCTGAAGTTCAAGGTGGGTCCGAAGTCTTTCTATCAGACGAATACAGAGCAAGCTTATCACCTGTATTCTGTAGCTCGCGAGTTTGCCAACCTTAGCGGCAACGAGCTGGTATATGACTTATACACAGGAACGGGCACCATTGCCAACTTCGTAGCAAAGAAGGCTAAAAAGGTGATTGGTATCGAGTATGTACCTGAGGCCATTGAGGATGCTAAGATCAACTCGCAGGTAAACGGCATCGAGAACACGCTGTTCTATGCTGGCGATATGAAAGATATCCTGACGGACGACTTCATCGCAGAGCATGGTCGTCCAGATGTCATCATCACTGACCCACCCCGTGCTGGCATGCACCCTGACGTGGTGAAGACTATTCTGAATGCAGCTCCAGAACGTATTGTCTACGTCAGCTGTAATCCTGCCACACAGGCTCGTGATCTACAACTGCTTGACGTACAATATAAAGTGGCTGAGGTACAACCTGTTGACATGTTCCCTCATACGCCACATGTAGAGAATGTAGTATTACTTATAAAAAAATAAAAAACTATGAAAAAACTTATGACACTGGCCCTTATGGCCATTGTATTGACAGCCCATGCACAGGAGAAGACTACGATTGAAGTGCCACAATGGGTTAAGAATGTCAAGTTTAGCGGCTACGGCATGCTGCAGTATCAAGGACAGGACCCCGAGGATAACGCTACAAATAGTTTCAATCTCCGTCTGGCCCGTTTCATTCTGGATGGTAAGATTGGCGACTTCGACTGGCGTGCACAGATTCAGGGTACCAACGTCAAAGGTCCTGGTGAGCCTACCGTACAGCTGGTAGACCTCTACGCAGAATGGCGCAAATATCCTGAGTTCAAGATTCGTGCCGGACAGTTTAAGCGTGCTTTCACCTTTGAGAACCCCACAAACCCCATCACACAGGGCTGGTACGCTTATGCAAATGTCATCAACGCCCTCTCAGGTTTTGGTGATCGTACTGGCGAGAAGAGTTCAGGCGGTCGCGACATCGGTGTTCAGTTCTCTGGTGACCTATTCCCCAATGCTGAAGGTCGTCGCCTGTTCCACTATCAGATTGGTGTCTACAATGGTGAGGGTATCAACAGCAAGGATGCAGACAACAAGAAAGATATCATTGGTGGCGTGTGGGTAATGCCTGTCAAGGGTGTACGCATCGGTGCTTTCGGATGGACTGGTACAAAGGGTAGCTTGTCTACAAGTTTTACTGACGATAATGGAGATAAGCAGTCGATGACTATTACCAGCGCTCGCAAGAACCGTTATGCCATCTCTGCTGAATACGACAAGGACGAGTACACCTTCCGTGCTGAGTATCTGCACTCTCAGGGTTGGGGCTCCAACTTGGATTTAGGCGACAAGGCCGATGGTTGGTACGCCTTTGGTATCGTGCCTGTCATCAAGTCAAAACTGCACGCTAAGGCCCGTTACCAGACCTATCGTCCAGCAAAGGATTGGGCTACATCAAAGACCATGTATGAGATTGGTGCCAACTATTACTTCACCAAGAACCTGCAGATGAACCTCGAGTATGCTCGCGTTAATGACCGCAGCTTAGCCGGTAAGCACAACTACAACTTTGTTGACGTACAACTCGACTTCAGATTCTAAACTTGCTGCGTAAGCGTTCCCACAGATGCGTCTTCTGACGCAGGACATAAATAGAATAAGCCGTGCTGACAATAGTCAGTGCGGCTTCTGTTATCCAATAGAGGGCGCCTTCACAGAGCAAGGTAACGGCAAATGCCAAGAAACCAATCGACATCTGAACGGCTGCATAGCGTACGACTGCCGACGTGATGCGATAGCCGTATTTCCAGGTGGCATAGCCTATCACCAGGACATTCTCTACCACGTGAGCAATCACGATGGCCAGACCAGTGCCCCAAAGTCCCCAAAGCTGGAAGCAACACACAATGGCCAATACCAAGATGACATAATAGGACGACTCCAGCAAGAGGAACGACAGCGACAATCTGCGAGCCAGAGTGATATAGGCTACAGGCATGGTGAGCACCTTGAAATACATAGCGAGGACAGCTACTTGTGCCATACCGACGACAGGCACGAACTCGTTGCTGAACAGAATGGGAACGAGCAACGGCAATGCCATCATCAATCCCACCAACATGGGTGCCAGCAGCAATAGCGACACCTCTATCTGTTTGTTGACAATAGAGTTGGTAGCCTCATAGTCGTTAGCAACACCCGACAGGCGTGGAAAATAGTCGGCCTCCATTGCCGAGAACACCAATCCAGCATAGGTAATGGTAATCATAAAGGCGACATTATAAAGACCCACATCATCCATACTGCCCACCACATTCAGATAGGCACGGATAGCCACCTCAGAAGCGCTACCAATCGCCGCAGCCATCACAAAAGCAACACCTAAACGTATCATGCCAGCTCCTTCGCGCAACATGCTGCGATGGAAATCAAAACGGAAGGGGAAAGCGCGGTATGAGTAGAACAGCGTGATAAGCATCGTGGCAAAAGCTATCAGCACAATAGCAGGAACAACGCCCGAATGGCCATAAAAAGAGTATAGCGGAACAGAGACGATGAGTGTGGCAATCACGGTAAGAATCTGAGCCATTGCCACCTTGCCCAACTGTCGTGTAGCCTTCATAATAGCTGTTTCGCCTCCTGTAATAGCAATCATCGCAACAGCAAGAGCCAACATGGCATAGTGTAGTGTATGGTCACCCCACGTAAACGACAACTGGTTCATCAACGGGCTGACTATAACACAGAATAGGAGGCCAAGTACAGCAGCAATCATGCTCCACAATCGAACCACCTGTACATAGTAATGCAATTTTACATCATCCTGATGCTCGTGCAGTTCAGAAAGGCGTGGTACGGCACCAAAGGAGATACCCAGATTGGTACACTGAGAAGCAAAATTCTGCATGGAGGTGAGCAGGGCATTGAAGCCCATACCAGAGGCGCCAAGCAACAGGGCCATAGCCTTATTACGCACAAGACCTATCATAATAGATAGAACCTGTACGCCACCAAAAAGACTGGTGAATTTCAATACGTGGCTATAGCTGTCGTCGCGTTTCTCACTCATTATTCTCATTTTAAAACGCAAAAGTACAACAAATATTTTGATTATCCGTTATTTTTATGTAATTTTGTGCACATGAAACTAACCGTCATCATACCCGTCTATCGTGTAGAAGCCACCCTCGACCGCTGTGTGGAGAGTGTGTTGGGACAGGATGTGGACGATATGGAGGTTATTCTGGTAGACGACGGCTCACCAGACAACTGTCCGAAGATGTGCGATGACTGGGCAGAGAGAGATGTCCGTATCCGCGTGATTCACAAAGAGAATGGTGGACTGAGCGATGCACGCAATGTTGCTATAGACATAGCGAAAGGTGATTATATCACCTTTGTCGATAGTGACGACTGGATGGAAGCAGGAACTTACAAGGCTATCCTGAAGTTGATGGATGATGACGACATCGTGGAATTCCCCGTTGCTCGTCGTTTGTCGTTGTCAGACCGGTCTTACGACAATATAGACGACTACTGGCTGACAGAACAGGCATACGCCCACACTTTTGCCTGCAATAAAATCTACCGGCGCTCTCTTTTCGACGACGTTCGCTATCCCCAAGGAAAGGTTTTCGAAGACGTCTATACCTTGCCCTTGTTGCTGCGTAAAGCTAAACGCGTCAGCACAACAAGTCAGGGCTGTTACCACTACGAGTGGAATCCGTCTGGCATTACCGCCACTGCTGATGGTGAGAAACTGGCGATGTTGCTTGATGCGCATCTAACGTCAGGCATGCCCATTGACGACCGTTATTACATGTATCTGGTAAACATACAAATGGACGTATGTGAACAGACGGGTAGGCCTATCATTCTGCCTACACGTCAAGTAAACACCAGTAGTCTTGATGGTAAATTAAAAATTAAATCAATACTTCTAAATGCATTGGGAATTAGTACTTTATGCAGAATAAACAAATTCATACACTATTTCAAGAAGCCCAACCGTTGGTGAGTTTTATCATCACATGCTATAATCTGCCCATGCAGATGCTCTGTGAGTGCATCAACAGCATTTTGGACTTGTCGCTGTCTGAAAGCGAACGGGAAATTATCATCGTCGATGACGGTTCAGAAACCAGTCCCATAAATGGTCTCACACAATATGGAAGTGAAATTATCTATGTCCGTCAGCATCATGCTGGTGTAAGTGTTGCCCGTAACAGGGGCCTGCAAATGGTTCATGGTCGCTATGTCCAGATTATTGATGGCGACGACTCTCTGCTGAAGATACCCTATGAACACTGTCTTGACCTTGTTCGCAACAGTCTGCAGCCAATTGACGTTATCATGTTTGACTTCACGAAGACTCTGCCGTCAAAAGACAAGGAGTCCTTTCACGATAGTCCCCTAATGAGTGGTTCGGAGTATATGCGCAATCATTCTATCCATGGTACAGCTTGTGGCTGTCTCTTCCGTCAGGCTGTCCGTAGCGAACTGGAGTTCACGCCAGGCATTGAATATGGCGAAGACGAGGAATTCACTGCACAGTTGTTGGTACGAGCAGAAGTCATCTGCGTCACAGATGCCCAAGCCTACTACTACCGTCAACGCAAGACGTCAGCTGTCCATCAGCAAGATGACTGCAAGAAAACGAAACGCCTGAACGACAGCTTAGAAGTCATCGTCAAGCTGCATCTCTTAGAAGACAGTTTGCCCCATAACGACCGTCTGGCGCTGCAGCGCAGAGTTGCCCAGTTGAGCATGGACTACATCTACAACACCATTATGCTGACACATTCTCGCAAGGCACTGGACAGTTGTTTGGAAGAGTTACGTCAACAAGGGCTCTTCCCCTTGCCCGACCGTGACTATACGCAGAAATACAAGTGGTTCCGCCGAATGACAAACTCGGCATTGGGTCGCACCATCCTGCTCAACATGTTGCCCTTCATGAAGAGAGAAAAATGAGAATACTGCTCATAGGCGAATACAGCAACGTCCACTGGACGCTGGCACAAGGATTGAAAAGCCTCGGCCATGAGGTGTGCGTCATTTCTAATGGCGACTTCTGGAAAAACTATCCACGCGACATCGATGTGGCGCGAACACCTGGGAAGCTGGGTGGCATCCGACTGATGCTCAAACTCTGGTCGATATTGCCCAAGATGCGAGGCTACGACGTAGTACAACTCATCAATCCCATGTTCTTTGAACTGAAAGCCGAGCGACTGTTCTGGTTCTACAACTATCTTCGCAAGCACAACAAGCGTGTCTTCTTGGGCGCTTTCGGCATGGACTACTATTGGGTAAACACCTGTTCCACAACGATGCCTCTGCGCTATAGCGACTTCAACATCGGCAAGGAGCTACGCACCAACGACGACGCATTGAAAGAACAGCGCGACTGGTTGGGTACGTCCAAAGAGCGTCTGAACAAAAAGATAGCCGAAGACTGCGACGGAATCATTTCTGGACTCTACGAATACGACGTCTGCTACAGGCCACGTTTCCCAGAGAAGACACGGTTCATTCCCTTCCCCATTCAGGTCAGTCATACAGCCCCACTAACAGACGTTCACCAGCCTCTGCGCATCTTCATCGGCATCAGCAAGCAACGCTCAGTCTACAAAGGCACCGATATTATGCTGAAAGCAGCAGAAGACTTGCAGGCACAGTATCCAGACAAGATGATTCTGCAGAAGGCAGAAGGCATTCCCTTTGACGACTATCAGCAGATGATGAATAATAGCGACGTGCTACTCGACCAGCTCTACAGTTATACGCCAGCCATGAATGCCCTGTTGGCTATGTCCAAAGGAATCATCGCGGTGGGTGGTGGAGAACCGGAGAACTACGAGATTATCCATGAGACAGCACTACAGCCTATCGTCAACGTACAGCCCACCTACGACAGCGTTTACCACGAGCTGGAACAGCTGGTGCTTCACCCCGAACGCATAGCCGACCTCAAGCAGCAGAGCATTGACTACATCAGAAAGCACCATGATTATATCAAGGTTGCCCGTCAATACGAACAGTTTTATAGGCAGACTTTATGAAGGAATTATCGATATTGATACCCACCTATAACGATGAGTGCTACACACTCGTAAGCAGTCTGCAACAGCAGGCCGCCTCGTTGGATATCAGCTATGAGATTATTGTGGCTGACGACGGATCGAGCGATGCAACAGTCATCTCTCGCAATCGTCCCATCAACCAACTACCCTGTTGCAAATTCATCGAGCGCAAACAGAACAGTGGTCGTGCATCTATCCGTAACTTCTTGGCACAACAGGCCCAATACGCCTGGCTGCTATTTATAGACAGCGATATGACGATGTGTCGTGAGGACTACGTCAAACAATATGTGATGGCTGACGCACAAGTGGCATGTGGCGGGGTGACTATTGGAAGAGTGACAAAGGACAACCTGCGTGCTATCTATGAGCAATCAAAAGAACAGGAACACACCTTCAAGAAGCGACAGCAGTCACCATACCAAGACTTTCATACTGCCAATTTCCTGATTCAGCGCGATATCATGCTCCAATATCCTTTCGACGAGCGTTTCAGATATTACGGCTACGAAGACGTTCTACTGGGTAAACAGCTAAAGGAGCAGCACATTGAGATCAAACACCTCGACAACCCCTTAAGCTTTGAAGTCTTTGAGACCAACGAAGACTTCATCAGCAAGACAGAAGAAGGTCTGCGAACGCTCCACAAATTCCGTGAAGAGCTAAAGGATTATTCACGTCTCCTCGATTTCGTCAACCAGCATCAGGTGTTGGCAACCATGATTCGCTGGTGGCATCGACTGGCAGCAAAATGGGAGCGTCGCCAACTGTCTGGTAACACCCCCAGTCTTACCCTTTTCAATTTATATCGGTTGGGCTACTATCTGCAACTGTAGTCTATCAACCGTCAGACACAAAAAAAGTCGGGAAGAAGAACTCTTTCCGACTTTATCATTCTGCAAAGATGATGATTACTCAGCAGCAGGTGCTTCAGCAGCAGCCTCCTCAGCGGGAGCCTCTGCAGCAGCTGCAGCAGCCTCAGCCTCTGCCTTAGCAGCAGCCTCAGCAGCCTTCTTCTCAGCTACCTTCTTAGCAATCTCTTCGTTCAGCTTCTTCTCCTGAGCCAACTCCTTAGCAGCAGCGTCCTTCTTAGCCTTAGCCTCGTCAGCAGCAACCTTCTCCAGGCCCTTCTGCTTGTCAGCCTTCCAAGCGTCGAACTTCTTCTGTGCAGTAGCCTCATCGAAAGCGCCCTTCTTTACGCCACCCTTCAGGTGCTTCATCAGGTAAACGCCCTCACGGCTGAGGATGTTACGAACAGTGTCGGTTGGCTGTGCACCAGTCTCGACCCAATAAAGTGCACGCTCGAAATTCAGGTCTACTGTGGCAGGGTTGGTGTTTGGGTTGTAAGTACCAATCTTCTCAGTGAAACGACCATCACGTGGTGCACGAGCGTCAGCGATTACGATGCGATAGAAAGCATAGCTCTTACGACCGCCGCGCTGCAATCTGATTTTTGTTGCCATTGTCTAAATGTTTGATTTTGTTGTTATTAAATGAATTTCAATGCTCTTATCTCGTAAAAGCGCGTGCAAAGGTACACATTATTATTGAGAATTGACAATTGAGAATCGAGAATTCCAATAATCTTTAATTATTTTTAACTTGTCGTACCTTTAAAAGACCACCTTAGAAGGGCAGATCGTCGGCACTACCCTCACCTGCAGGCTCTTGAGCTGGAGGGAATGGAGAGGTGGCATCCTGAGGTGCAGCAACGGGTTGTCCTGCAAAAGGAGCAGCCTGAGCAGCAACAGGAGCGGCACCACGTACCACATTGAAAGCACGAACATCGTTGAACCAACGGCCGTTGAACTCATGAGCATCAATATCGAAAGATACGGTGACGTCTTCACCCATCTGGATATTGAACTGCTTGATGCGATCTTCACCGAATACGCGGAAGACACACTTCTTAGGATACTGTCCAGGAACCTCAATTACATAGTCCTGTGACATCCATGAGTTACCTGTACGCTGAGACACGCCACTACTTGCTGGCAATACTGCAATAATCTTACCTGTTAAATCCATAATTATTTTGTTGTTTTATACGTTTTTCTAGTTTCAGCGTGCGAAATTACAAAAATAATTTTAAAAACTTCATTTTTCCTATAATAATTTTGCATTTGACCAACTTATTTTGTATTTTTGTGGTCAATTTTGAAGAATACGAATAAAACTAAAAATATAAATACTCATGAGATTTACAGTTTCCAGCACTGCGCTTAGCAGCAAACTCAATGCTCTTTCGAGAGTTATCAACAGTAAGAACTCTTTGCCTATCCTGGCCGATTTCCTGTTCGACGTACAGGACAACATGCTCTATCTGACTGCTTCAGACAGCGAAAATGTCATGAAGTCACAGTTAGAATTGAACGAATCTGACGGCAGTGGTCGTTTTGCCATTGGCAACCACGACCTGTTAGAAGCTGTCAAGGGATTCTCAGAGCAGCCTATCACCTTTGATATCGATATGACCAGCAACATCGCCAAGATTTCTTATCAGAACGGTCTTTTCTCACTGCCTATAGAAAACGCTGACGAGTATCCTCAGTCACAGAGCATCACCGATGGTGCCAATGAGATTGTTATCAGCAACGCCCTGCTGGCAGAGAACATCAACCGTTCACTGTTTGCTACCGCTCAGGACGAGTTGCGCCCCGTAATGAACGGTATCTACTTCGACCTGACACCCGAATGCTTGGCTATCGTTGCCAGCGACGGTCATAAGTTGGTACGCAACAAGGTGCTGAGCATCCAGAGCGAGCAGCCCGCTGCATTCATCCTGCCCAAGAAGCCCGCTTCACTGTTGAAGAACCTGCTGGGTAAGGACGGTGGCGATGTCACCATCCGCTTCGACGAGCGTAATGCACAGATCAACTATGGTGACGGAGAGATTATCTGTCGTTTGATTGAGGGTCGCTATCCTAACTACAATAGCGTTATTCCACAGAACAACCCCAACCAGCTGACTGTTGACCGTCAGACCCTGTTGGCTGCCCTGCGCCGTGTACAGCCCTTCGCCAACGACTCCAGCAACCTGATTCGTTTCCACGTAGAAGGTGGTACCCTTCAGTTGGATGCCGAGGACTACGACTTCTCTAAGACTGCTACCGAGCGTATGTCATGCTCATACAACGGTCAGCCCATGAGCATTGGCTTCAAGGGTTCTTCATTCATCGAGATTCTGAGCAACTTCGACTGTCAGGATGTCATTCTGCAGTTGGCAGACCCCAGTCGTGCAGGATTGGTACTGCCTTCAGAGCAGCCTGAGAACCAGGATGTGCTGATGCTGATGATGCCGATGCTAATTAACGATTAAACGCTTCGCTAGTGAATAGTGAATAACGAATAGTATAGAATGAAGCTGAACTTACAGAAACCACTGGTGATTTTTGACTTGGAGACGACGGGCCTTGACATTGTCAAGGACCGCGCCATCCAGTTATCATATATTAAGGTATATCCCGACGGCAGAGAGGAACGAGGCAACGAGATTATCAATCCGGAGAAGCCTATTCCCGATGTGGTGGTAGAATTGACGGGCATCTCTAATGACGATGTCAAGGACAAGCCCACCTTTAAGCAGTTGGCAAGCAAGATTTGTGAGGTGTTTACCGGCTCTGATATTGCTGGCTACAACTCCAACCACTTCGACGTGCCCCTGCTGGCAGAGGAATTCCTGCGTGCAGGTATCGACTTCGACTTCTCTAAATGTCGCCTGATTGATGCGCAGACCATCTATCACAAGATGGAGCGCAGAAACTTAGCTGCTGCCTATAAATTCTATTGCGGCAGAAAGATGGAGGACGACTTCGAGGCCCACCGTGCCGACCAGGACACCGAGGCTACCTATCGCGTATTGATGGGTGAGCTGGACTGCTATACCGAAGAGCATCAGCGAGC
This sequence comes from uncultured Prevotellaceae bacterium, assembly GCA_900314985.1. Lineage (GTDB taxonomy): Bacteria > Bacteroidota > Bacteroidia > Bacteroidales > Bacteroidaceae > Prevotella. The sequence goes on from OMXL01000055.1 coordinate 13,894, forward strand.
TATTGGTGAAGACCCCACAGAGCGTACCCTGCCCAACGACATGCAGGCACTGGCCGAGTTCTCTAAGGTCAACGACAACGTAGACTTTGCTGGTCGTATTGTATGGGCTGAGGTAAACGGCCAGCGTACTGAGGTATTTAACTTCGGTAAGCACAAGGGTCTCCCCGTGGCTGATGTGCTGCGTATGGACCCAGGCTATTACAGTTGGATACTGAACGGCGACTTTACCTATAATACCAAGCAGGTACTGACGCGCATTCGCTTGCGTGAAGCACAAAAGTAACTTATGTCCCCTAAGTTAGGGGGCGACAGGGGTCTGAACAAACGAAGACCCCATTTATATTAGATAATGACGATGACAAATAGACCTTGTTCAGACCCCCAACCCCCTAACTTAGGGGGCTCAGGGTTGAAGGGAAAGAAAATCGTATTAGGAATTACGGGTAGTATTGCAGCCTATAAGGCCTGTCTGATTATCCGTGGACTCATTAAGGCTGGTGCAGAGGTGCAGGTGGTGATTACCCCTGCTGGCAAGGAGTTTATTACTCCTATCACGCTATCGGCACTAACGCATAAACCCGTGATCAGCGAGTTTTTCTCACAACGTGACGGTACATGGAACTCGCATGTAGATTTAGGACTATGGGCTGACGCCATGCTCATTGCACCCTGTACGGCATCGACCTTAGGGAAGATGGCCAACGGTATTGCCGACAACATGCTCATTACCACCTATCTTTCTATGAAGGCTCCCGTATTCATTGCGCCAGCCATGGACTCGACAACTATTTTGAGAAAAAAGACCTGGAAGGCAAACGCATACTGATTACTGCGGGACCGACCTATGAAAAGATAGACCCAGTGCGATTTATTGGCAACTACAGCAGTGGGAAGATGGGATTTGCACTGGCTGAGGAGTGTGCCCGTAGAGGTGCAGAGGTCACGCTGGTTGCTGGTCCTGTGAGTCTTTCGTGCTCAACAGCTATCCATCGTATCGATGTGGAGTCGTGCGAGGAGATGTATCAGGCAGCGACAACAGCCTTCAAGACCAGTGATGCGGCTATCCTTTGTGCTGCTGTTGCAGATTTCCGCCCAGCAACACAGGCAACGCAGAAAATCAAGAGGAGCCTCCCCCCATCCCCCTCCACAAGGAAGGGGAGCCTTGAGCTCAAGCTCGTTGCTAATCCTGACATTGCTGCGTCTTTGGGACAGATGAAGCAAGCAAACCAACTATTGGTAGGCTTTGCTTTGGAGACCAACGACGAGGAGACCAATGCCAAGAAGAAGTTGGAGAAGAAGAACTTAGACTTTATCGTTCTGAATTCTCTCCAAAACAAAGGAACGTGTTTCCAGTCGGACGAGAACCAGATTAGCATTATCTCACGCGAAGGACAACGTGACTACGAGAAGAAGTCCAAGCAGGAAGTAGCCCGTGATATCATTGACGAACTATCAGCACGCCTATGAGACCGTTCATCATTCTTTTGTTACTGCTCTGTCATCTTGGTGTTCGATCTCAAGAGTTACAAGTCAAGATTAGCATCAACAGTTCACCTTCAATATCACGGTTTCAAAATACGACAAGGCCAACAACCGCTTCACGTGTACGGCCATGATTCAGGCTAACCGTCCCGTCTATAACTCTGCCTACACCACCACCCTATATAATAATAAGGATGGTGATTTCAATTTCGACTTCATACAGTTCGACCAGTTGAATTATAACGACGAGATGATTGACAACCAGCTGACAGCCCTCATGGCCTACTATGCCTATCTGATTATCGGCCTCGACCTCGACAGTTTCGGTCCTATGGCAGGTACAGAGGTTTTGCTGCGTTGCATGAATCTGACGAATAATGCCCAAGATCTGGGATTCCCTGGCTGGAAAGCCTTTGAAGACAGCCGTAATCGTTTTGCCATTATCAACGACTACCTCGACGAGGCCATGAAACCTTTCCGTCAGCTACAGTATGACTACTATCGCAAGGGACTCGACGAGATGTCCAATAATGCAGAGCGTGGTCGTACCAATGTGTCCGAGGCGTTAGAATTGCTCAAGCAAGCCCATCAGGATAAGCCGCTGAGTATGGTGCCACAGATATGGACAGACTACAAGCGCGACGAACTCGCCAACATCTATAAAGGTAAAGGTACGCAAAAGGAGAAAGAGGCCGTATATAACATCCTATTTAATCTCAATGCGTCACAGAACGATGCGTGGGAGAAGATTAAGCAATAAGCGCTTCGCTAGTGAATAGCGGATAGTGAAAAGTGAAAAGTTATGCTAAAGCAACTATATATCAAGAATTTTACGTTGATTGACGAACTGGATATAGAATTGTATCCAGGCTTCTCGGTACTGACTGGTGAGACAGGAGCCGGTAAGAGTATCATCCTGGGAGCCATTGGTCTGTTGTTAGGACAGCGTGCCGACTCTAAGAGTATCAAACAGGGTACCGACCGCTGTGTGATAGAAGCCCATTTCGACTTATCCAGATATGACCTCCAGCCGTTCTTCCAAGAGAACGACATCGACTACGATGCCAACGACACCATTATTCGTCGAGAGATCACAGCCACCAAGAGCCGTGCCTTCATCAACGACACCCCTGTGGCTTTGTCGATGCTGAAGGAACTCGGTGAACAACTGGTTGACATTCACTCACAGCACCAGAATCTGTTGCTCAACAAGCAGGACTTCCAACTGAGTGTGGTAGACATCATCGCGCAAGACCAACAGACGCTGAATGATTATCAGCAGATATATAGTCAACTGCAAACAGCCAAGAGCCAACTGCAGACGCTCAAAGACGATATCGAGCGCAACCGTCAGCAACAGGACTTCATGCAGTTCCAATATGAGGAGTTGCAACAAGCCAATCTGACTGCTGGTGAACAGGAAGAGTTGGAACAGGAGAGCGATATGCTCTCGCATGCTGAAGATATCAAAAGCGCCCTCTATGAAGCCGATGGTCTCCTTTATGGCGACCAGCGAGGTGCTGTCGACAACGTCAGACAGTCGTTCTTGTCCTTACGTGGCATCACGCGTATGCTCCCTGCCGCCAGTGAATTGGTAGAACGCTTAGAGAGTTGTCATATCGAACTCAAAGATATTGCCGATGAGGTAAACAGATTGTTGGAGCGAACTGATTTTGACCCTGCCGAACTGGACCGCCTCAACAATCGTCTGGACCTTATCTACGATTTAGAGAAGAAATACCATGCGGACAACATAGAAGAACTCATCAGTCAGCGCGACCAACTGGGACAACAGTTGGCAGCTATTGAGAATAGCGATGAAGCATTGGCCGAGTTACAAGCCAAATGCCAAGAGCTAACGGCCAAGAGCCAACAGCAGGCAGACAAGCTGACCCAACAGCGCCAGAAAGCTGCCAAGAAGATAGAGCAACAGCTGCAACAGCGTCTGGTACCACTGGGCATGCCACATGTACGTTTCTCTGTGACCATCACCCCACAACAGTTAGGACGCAATGGTCAGGACAGTGTCAGTTTCCTCTTCTCCGCCAACACCTCTACCCCACTACAACCCGTCAGTCAGGTAGCCTCCGGTGGTGAGATAGCACGCGTGATGCTATCGCTGAAAGCCCTGATTAGTGGTGCAGTGAAGTTGCCTACCATTATCTTTGATGAGATAGACACAGGTGTCAGTGGAAAGATTGCAGAGAAGATGGCTGAGATGATGCGTGAGATGGGACAGGCCGAGCGACAGGTTATCTCCATCACCCACCTGCCACAGATTGCGGCCATGGGTAGTCATCATTATCGTGTTTCCAAGGAAGAGACTGCACAGGGTACTACCAGTAGCCTGCATCTGCTTACTGACGACGAGCGCATCCGCGAGATAGCGCAAATGGTCAGCGGCAGTGATGTCACTGACGCTGCTATTCAAAATGCAAAAGCGCTGTTGGCGGTTAACAATTAACGGTTAGCGTTAGAAGGGTACCGTACCTGATGCCTCACCTGGTTCGAAGGGTGAGGCATTTGCATCGTTAGGCATGCCACCATTCATCTTGCTGCCAAGGATTTCTCCACCGCCATCATCCTGATGATGGCTGCTGCCCAGACGTTTGTCTTCCGGATTCTCAAAGCGCGTAAATTCACCACGGAAGGTCAGCAGCACATCGCCCGTAGCACCCTTACGGTGCTTGGCAATGATAATCTGCGCCATACCATGCAGGTCGCGACCTTTGTCATCCTCATAGATATGGTAGTATTCGGGACGGTGCACAAACAGCACCATATCGGCATCCTGCTCAATAGCTCCCGACTCACGCAAGTCACTCAGCTGCGGGCGCTTACCTTCCAGACCGTCACGGCTCTCCACACCACGGTTCAACTGCGACAGTGCCAGAATGGGCACATCCAACTCCTTGGCCAGTCCTTTCAGCGAACGAGAAATCACCGACACCTCCTCCTGACGTGACGAGAAGCGCATACCGTTGGCATTCATCAGCTGCAGGTAGTCAATCATGATGATTCTCACGCCATGCTCACGAACCAGACGGCGTGCCTTGGTACGCAGTTCAAAAACGGACAGACCTGGTGTGTCATCCACATACAGCGGAGCACCCAGCAGTTTGTTCAGACGCTTGTCCAGGCGCTCCCACTCGTCCTGTTGCAACTGGCCATTCAGAATCTTCGAACCCTGAATCTCACAGACGTTCGATATCAGACGGTTCACCAGCTGCACATTCGACATCTCAAGAGAGAAGAAAGCCATCGGCACCTGATAGTCAGCTGCAATATTCTTAGCCATAGACAGCGCAAACGACGTCTTACCCATGGCAGGACGACCAGCGATAATGACCAAGTCGGAAGGTTGCCAACCAGAGGTGATATCATCGAGTTTATGATAACCTGTAGGCACACCCGTCAGACCGTCCTTGTTGGCTGCAGCCTTCTGGATAACGGCCACCGCATTCTTCACCACCGGATCAATCTGCGTATAGTCCTTCTTCATATTACGCTGACCCAGTTCAAAGAGCGAGCCCTCTGCCTCCTGCATCAGGTCGTCCACATCTACCGTCTCGTCGAAAGCCTTCGTCTGGATATTACTTGTAAAGGAGATCAGCTGACGAGCCAGCGACTTCTGGGCAATGATACGGGCATGATACTCAATATTGGCCGACGATGCTACACGTGAAGACAACTCAGTGACATATCCCGGACCACCGACCATTTCCAGGTCTCCCTGTTTGGCCAGCTGTTCCGTCACTGTCCAGATATCGACGGGGCGCTCTTTCAGCGACAGTTCCATGATGGCCTGATAGACCTTCTGGTTGCGTGGTTCATAGAAGCTCTCTGGTGTCAGCGACTCACAAACGACGGCATAGGCATCCTTGTCAATCATCAAGGCGCCCAGCACGGCACGTTCTATCTCTGTAGCCTGAGGCTGTACGTGTGCATAGGTATTGTCTACAGGTTGCTGCCTGCGTGTTCTTGTTTTATTCTGTTCGGCCATAATCAGTCTTATCTTTCTTGCAATAATTCATGTATAGAGGTACGCGGGTGGTGATGCATATAGGTTGACGCAGCGTCCACATAGTCGTTGTCGAACACCTGCTTCTGCATCATACGGTTTACGGTCCACATAATACGTCCCATGTGCCTGTCGCGGTCTGCCTGCGTATGTCCCTTAGGCATCGGATAGATACTCAGCAGGTAGAAGCTCATGCAGTCAGGCACTATCATATCACGGTGCATGAGTTTACGCTCTTGCTCACTATAGTGCTCAGCGTAGAAGGGATAGTCAACACCCAAGTATTTGTCAAGGCTAACGCCCAGCGAGCCTCCCGACACAATGATGCTCTGGTCAAAAGAGCCTATCTGTGTATAAACCACTGGCACCGCAATGTCAGGAATAGCCTCCTTCAGACGCTTGAAGGCCAACGACAGCTGTTCATCGACATCATCCATGTTGTTAAACTGCTGTTGCACGTCGTTGAGCATCTGTTGCAGCGTAGAGTCCTGGAAGAAGAACAGGAACTTGGTATTGATGTCAGGGTCGTCCACCTGTCCCAGATGCAGCATGTCCTCTATCAACATGCGCGTCTCCGTGGGGAAGTAGGTATTCATCTGTTGTAACGCCGAATAGTCGCCCGTAGTGAGATTGAGCATCTCAATACGGTCAAAGCGCTGGATACCGATACGCCGTCCTGAGGCATCAGTCTCAGCAGGCTTCCATTGCCACTGACAACCAATGCAGACAAACATAAGCACGACCAGTATTACATAAACTTTCTGCACGTTACCAACAGGAAAATCATTAATTTTATTAAAAATACGATGCAAAATTACTAAAAAATATTTAGTATGCCAAATTTTTAGCAAGAAAGATAAAATAACGTTTGAGAAATGAGTAAATTTGTAGCTGGTATCAACTATCCATAGCATGAAAAGTACGATTTCCATTTGGCTGTTGGCATCTGCAGCACTACCTTTGATGGCCCAGAAGACTATCGAGGTCAGTGTCAGCAATCCGTCCTCCCAAGAACGGAGCGACCAGCCAGTCATCATACAATTGAGTCGCTATGGACATGATTTCCGTTCAGCGCTGGTTACCTGCGAAGGTCAGGAGATTCCCTGCCAGTTGGACGACCTCGACCAAGACGAAGTCTTTGACGAGCTCTGTTTTCTGGCAGATCTGGGCAAGAAAGAGCAGAAGCGCTATCTGGTGACGCTCTCCAACGAGGGCACTCCCCGCTCCTATCCCACCCGTGTGTATGCAGAATTACTGGTACGCAACACGCAGGACAAGAAACTGCAGAAGAATCAGCACAACAACTTCCTCGAATCCATTACAGCCCGTGGCGATGCTGCCGACACCTATCATATACTGCACCATCACGGTGTAGCCTTCGAGAGCGAGCTGAACGGCATCCGTATCTATTTCGATGCACGTCAGACCTTGGATCTCTATGGTAAATACCAGCAGCGTCTGGAGCTGAAGGACACGCAGTTCTATACCTCTGACACCCAGAAGCAGCAAGGCTATGGCGACGATGTACTATGGGTGGGTCAGACCTTCGGACTCGGTGCCTTCCGTGGTTGGGACGGTCAGCAGCCTACCCTCGTCGAACCTGTTCGCAGCCGTACACAGCGCATAGTCAGCTACGGTCCCCTGCGCACCATCGTCGAGCTCGTTGATCGTGGATGGAAGGCTGATGCCAATCAGGCAGCTGTCAACATGACGCTTCGCTACACCCAGTACGCAGGCCATCGCGATACCGATGTTGATGTCCTATTTAATAAAGAGGTTAGCGACTATCGTTTCTCTACAGGCCTTATCAATGTCAAAGGCTCTGAGGAGTTCAGCGACAAAAAAGGGCTGCGAGCCTGCTGGGGTACCGACTATCCCTCTACCGACACGCTGAAATGGAAGCGCGAGACCGTTGGACTGGCAGTCTATGTACCACAGAAGTACATTGTCAGCGAGGAGCCTGCCAACAAAGACAACTACGCCTACGTATTGCAGATACCAGGCAAGTCGATGCACTATAAGGTGAACTACACCTCCGCCAATGAAACCTTTGGCTATCACGCTGCCAACGAGTGGTTCAGATACCTCAAAGCCTGGAAGCGCGAGATTGAGCAACCTATTATTATTCGAGAACATATAAACAATTAAACATTTACTTTATAACAAGTTTATCTATGAACAACGTACCTACAATTAAGATTGGAATCGTCGCCGTATCACGCGACTGTTTCCCCGAGTCATTGGCTGTTAACCGTCGTAAGGCCGTTATCGCTGAGTATGAAAAGAAGTTCGGTAAGGAAGGCATCTACGAGTGTCCTATCTGCATCGTTGAGAGCGAGATCCACGCTAAGCAGGCTCTCGAGGATATCACCAAGGCTGGCTGTAACGCACTGTGCGTTTACCTCGGCAACTTCGGTCCTGAGATTTCTGAGACCATGTTGGCTGACTGGTTCCAGGGTCCCGCCATGTTCTGCGCTGCTGCTGAGGAGACTCAGGACAACCTGATCGATGGTCGTGGTGATGCCTACTGCGGTATGCTGAACGCTAGCCAGGCTCTCTCTCTGCGTAAGACCCGTGCTTACATCCCCGAGGAGCCCGTTGGCGACGCTGCCCAGTGCGCTGAGATGATTCACGAGTTCCTGCCTATCGCCCGCGCTATCGTTGGTCTGCAGAACCTGAAGATCATCAGCTTCGGTCCCCGTCCTAACAAC
>OMXL01000055.1:22134-22894 GCA_900314985.1 uncultured Prevotellaceae bacterium
GTTCGAGGCATTCCAGAAGCACGCTGGCGATCCCCGTATCGACGACGTTGTAAAGGATATGGCTGCTGAGCTCGGTCACGGTAACAAGATTCCTCAGGTGCTGCCTAAGCTCGCTCAGTATGAGCTTACACTTACCGACTGGATTGAGGCTCACAAGGGTTCACGCCAGTTCGTGGCTATGGCCAACAAGTGCTGGCCTGCCTTCCAGACCATGTTCGGTTTCGTTCCCTGCTACGTGAACAGCCGTCTCACCGGTCGTGGCATCCCCGTAGCTTGCGAGGTGGATATCTACGGTGCACTGTCAGAGTACATCGGAACCTGCATTTCTCAGGATGCCGTTACCCTGCTCGACATCAACAACACCGTTCCTCAAGACATGTACGAGGAGAGCATCAAGGGCAAGAAGTTCGCTTGCGACACCTATACCGAGAAGGAGATCTTCATGGGCTTCCACTGCGGTAACACCGCTTCTTCTAAGATATGCAACTGCCAGATGTGCTTCCAGCGCATTATGGCCCGCGCTCTGCCTGTAGAGGTGACCAACGGTACCCTCGAGGGTGACATCCAGCCAGGTCTGGCTACAGTTTATCGTCTGCAGTCTACGGCCGACACCAAACTCCGCGCTTACATCGCTCAGGGCGAGGTGATTCCTGTGGCTACACGCTCATTCGGTTCTATCGGTATCTTCGGTATCAAGAACATGAGCCGCTTCTATCGTCACGTCCTCATCGAGAAGCACTACCCACACCACTGCGCCGTC
>OMXL01000035.1 GCA_900314985.1 uncultured Prevotellaceae bacterium
CTGGCGGGTGTTGATACAACTGGTAGGCACCATGCGGGCATACCACTTGCCGCTGCGCTTCGTTCCTACACTCTGGTCTTGATGCAATCTGTAAAATACTGACATAATGTTGTGTGTTTTTGATGGTTAAAATTTAAGGTAACTAACTCTCTTGTTTTATGTTACAAAGTTACGAAAAAGTTTTGATATAACCAAATTTTTCTACCACTTTTTCATTTTTTTTCGCAGAAATTTATCAGCCTAATACGCAACTGTATTAGCGTGACACGCGCGCGTATTAGGCTGATAATGGTGGCTTATACAGCTGTCTTGTGGGCCAGATAGTAGTCGCTGTAGTCCTTGCAGTCGGGTGGCAGCTGGAGGTGCTCCAGCGAGGGCAGCAGCTCTTTCAGTTGCAGGAAGAGGCGCTCGCCAGGCTCGTCGCGGTCGGGGTACATTCTAAATTTAATTGAGAATTGAGAATTGAGAATTGATAATTGGGCGACGTCTCTCTTCTTCAGCAGCGTGGCAGAGGGGATGGCGATGGCCTTATGTCCGGCCGAGAGCATGGCCCAGCAGTCGGAGCAGCCCTCGGTGATAAAGAGCGCCTCGCCTGGCTTCAAAAGGTTCAGCACGGGCAGGTTGTAGATGCCGCATTGGGAGCCCTGCGGAAAGCGGAAGCGGGGCAGGGCGCCACGGATGAGGTTGCGGTTCTGTACGCCCACCAGACGGCCCTCACGATCGTAGTAGGGTATCTGTAGCCAAGGTACCTGCTGCTTGTCGCGCCACGATGTCAGGCGGCACCAGCTGACCACCCTCGGGTCCAGTCGACGCTCGTCGTAGAGGAAGCGGCGAGCCTCGTCGTTCAACCAAGGATGCTCGAAGAATCGCTCGTATCGACTCGCGTCGAAAGGAAGCCTCCCCCTATCCCCCTCCAAGTAGAGGGGGGACTCTGTGGTGCCAGCACTCCCCTTCCTTTTTGGGGAGGGGTCGGGGGTGAGGCTCAGCCACCTGCAGGCATCGAGAAACGTCTTATTCAGATACTTCATCACGAGGTCGATGGTGCCCCCTGAGGCTCCGCAGACAAAGCAGCGGAAGATGTTTCTGCGCACGGAGAACGACAGCGAGGCATGGCGGTCGTCGTGGAACGGGCAGAGTGCTTTATGTCTCGTAACTCGCAGTCCAAGTCGCTCTGCGACCCCCTCGATGGGGAGGTCGCGGAGCTTTTGCAGTTCATACTTTTCCATTGCCTTTCAGATAGGTTTCAGTTTTGCTATACAGTCCCGTCTGGGCAGAATACTCAATGAAGCCACGGTTCGTCCATACATGAATCTGATGCTTGGTGCCCTCTTTACTCTTGCCGAGCTGTAGTCGCAGGGCTTCGAGCTGCTGCTCGTTGAACGACATGTCCAGGCTGTCGAGCATATTCTTCGGGCCACACTTCTGCGTGTCTGCTGCCGTTGCGTCGATACCTTTGAACATATCGCCAAATACCTTCACCTTCGACCACAGATCGTAGTAGCAGAACCACACCATGAACTCACCTATCGAGCGGCTCCACGTCTGGTCGTTCAGAATCCAGAGCGTAGCGGCTTTCTTCCACGCTGCAACGATGCTGCGGTGTGAGAGTTCAAAGAGCATATCGTCGTCGGCAAGGTCGGCAAGACTGGCCATCTCCTCGGCTAACTGGTCGGCAATATTGTTTAGCGGCTTTACCACGAACTTGCCCTTACAGTTGTCCAGTCGCAGCAGGTATTCATCGAGTTTCTGGAGGAAATCCTCATCGTAATTCCCTTGGCGCGGAATCTTGCCGCTGCGCTCACCACGCGCCTTGTAGGCAAAGGGAATGCGGCCGAAGAAGCCATTGGTCAGGTCTTTCTTGTAGAACGAGCGGGCAGCCTCGGGTGTCGAGCTGAACGTGATGTTGGCACGAAGCAGAGGATTGCCCGACACGCCTTCTGCCGTGGCACGAAGAGCACCAGCGCGCTGGCGGTCATAGATGTTACGCACCATCTGACTCACCTGCCTATGACCGCCACACATGCGGTCGGCCATCTCTACTTCTGGCAGGTTCAGATACTGCGTCCTGCCGCCCGTCTTCTCCAGTGCCATTGCGTTCTGGAGAAAAGCAGGATTCGTCAGGTCAGCAGGCGGAAACCAGAAGGCCACATCAGGACGCTCGGGCTTTTCCTTGTTGGCACCCTTGGTCTTCATCTGTCGCTGCCAGTCGACGAGTTTGTTGAATTCAATCTCATCATGGTCTCGGAAAGAGCGCATGATAGCCTCTATGAGATGCGTCAATTGGGCTTTGCCGATACCACTTGGGCCTATCAGATGCCCCATTTGGCCACACAGTTCATAGTATTTGTTGTCAGAATACATGAATTCCACTTCGCTCAAATGAGCAGCTAGAGCAGGTATGGCCATCGGAACAAGCACTTCGCGCATGTCTTTTGAGGCCTGTGAGAGGAGTAATTTTACGATTTCTGTGCCTTTAGTAGGCTTGGGCATCGCTGGTGCGGTGCTATTGAAAATGTTGTAACTCATTGCTTTTTAGATAATTAAACGATTTGTTGATACTCGTCCAATCTCAATCTCAGTTATCTCAGTTGTTTTTAAAGGTACCCCTCACCCCGACTTATCTATATTATATACTATATATATTATTAATAATCAATAAGTTATAAGATTATAAAGAGAGGTGTCCGAGTTAAGAAGTACCTATTTTTTTAATTGAGATTTGAGATTTGAGACTGAAACATCATACATCAGCCATCAGACCTCATTCCTCTACCAGGCCCCCCAGTGCTATGCATAGTTCGTTATACACTCCGAGGGCGTAGCGCTCCAGGCTGAAATCGTCGCCCATCTTCAGCGGCTTGAAGTTCGGTCTGAGGTTGCCGTTGTCCTGTCGGGTTACGGAGATGTAGCGGCCATTGTACAGGTGCGGGTTGCGCTTCATGCTCCAAGGCAGCGTCTCCACGAAGGTGAAGTGCTCGTCGTAGCGGAACTCGTCAATCTCCACGTCGCGCTTCAGCACGCCCTGATAGTCCTTGCCGACCCGCATGATGCGGTCGTTGTTCAACACTGTTTTTACGTTCACGCCCAGATGCGTGTTGTGGTGCCAACCGCTGAGGTTGGACTTTTTGTTTGCTCCCATTTTTCTGTCTTTTTTTATGGAAGTTTACTCTCTTGCACTGACGGGTCTCGGCATAGAGAATTTTCACCTTCCCGTCATTCCCCTGGCACCGTGCTCAGTGTTTATCCAAGGAACTGAATTCTGGGTGCGAAGGTACTACGAATGGGGGAATACAACAAATAAGGTTAAAGCAATAGCATTAACTGGTTAAAAGTGAACGAATAGTTAAAGAAATGGTTAGAGTAATGGTTAAAAAGAATCAGGCAGCACAGCTATTGATAACTTCGTCAAGTATCTCTTCAATCTGCTTTCCGTCTCTTTTCAGCTTCCAGAGTTTTTGGTTTTTGTTAGCAGGGTCGTCATAGGCAATGAGTGCATTTCTATCGTTGGCATCCGTGCGCTGCTTCATATTGTTCTCCTGATTGCCCAGCCCCATCTTTTCCAGCAGTTTTCCGAAAACAGCCATAGAGCACTTTGTGGTTACGATACCCCTCAGTCGGCAGACGAAGCGTACCACGTTCCAGTCTTTCAGATTCCGTTTTCCTATCCATCTGTTTACAGGGCCTTTCATGGTATTTACAAATTCAGTATATACCACATCGTCTTTTATCAGCATCTGATCTGCTACATCATTAGGCAGGTCAGCCAAGTGGTATTCTACTGTCTGGTCATTATTAGCCGTGCTGGCGGGAATAATTCCTGTTGCCGTCTTATTCTCTGCATATCCTTCCAGCATTTTCCTGACAAGTTCTTCCTCCTTATGCTCGTCTTCTATGCGATTCATCACAGCCACCTTCACGCATTCAAGCTTCATGTGAAAGGCTTGTTTTGCGCTATTTCGAGAAATGTTAGTGGCCAGACAATAATTATCCAGTGGAAAATACTTCTTTTTCCATGCCGTTTCAATCCATTCCAATGCAAGGTCAATAAGAGGCTGCTCTTTTACCAGATAGAGAAACTGATAAATATACTCATCATCCCAACCTCTGGTGGCATGCTCTAAATCTATGCCAAGAAAGTCTGGCCGAGAGTTGATGTAAATCTCAGCAAGTTCTTCTGCGCTATATGTTTTCGGGGGTGCGATAGTAGCGCTGCTATCTGGTTGGTGGTCGTGATGAAGGTTATTATCCATCCTGAAAAACTATGACAAAATAACGGAATGCAAAATTACAAAAAATAACTGGGCTATCCTAATCGGCAGCCTAGAAATATATGAAAAAAATAGTTAATACGAGGTGGCTTGGAAAACAGGAAACGGAAGTCATTGCGGCTTCCATCAATTTTTATTTTCAGTTTTTGTCATAAAGGCGAATAACTTTTCAAACTTTTTCGTATCTTTGCACTCGGTTCGGGGAGAAATCCGGACTAATGAAAGCATTCGCTATTATTTCGCGTTCAGCCAAAAGCCTCGGAAACTTATTGGAAATAACAACGCACAGAGATAATATGTGATAAGATGTTTCGGATAGGAATGTCTTAGCAGTTAGTGTATAGCAATGCATCGACACTTAGGTGTGGTGCATACTTGTATAACTGCTGGGGTTTCCATTCCGAGGCTGCCTCAAAGCTGAACGCAAAAGGTGCATCACGCCTTTTTTTGTGTCCAGCGGCAAGAGTGATTGATAGTCGGTGCTGAGAATTATTTACTATCAATCTATGGCAAACAATAGCAATCTCGGTGCAGCCAAGGCTGCGAAGAATGATGAGTTCTATACTCAATATGCGGATATCCAGAAGGAAATCAATGCTTATCTGGAATATAACCCCGACACTTTCCGTGACAAGGTGGTCCTCCTACCATGCGATGATCCTGAATGGAGCAACTTTACTCGTTTCTTTGCGCAAAACTTTGAGCGATTGGGGTTGAAGCGTCTCATCAGTACCAGCTATGCGGTAGAAAGCAAGAAATACAAGAACTATCAGCCTACGCTCTTTGAAACAGAGAGCCCTATTTTTGATATTGACAAGACGCGTATCAAGGGTAAGATATTCGAATTGACTCACGACACCAATCAGAATGGTCGCATAGATATTGACGACTTGGAATGGCATTACCTTGAAGGTGATGGTGACTTCCGTAGCAAGGAAGTATGCAAACTGAGAGACGAGGCAGACATTATCGTTACCAACCCGCCTTTCTCGTTGTTCAGAGAATTTGTGGCTTGGATATTTGAAGCCCAAAAGAAGTGTTTGATTATTGGAAATAAAAACGGAATTGGATACAAAGAGATATTTCCGTTGATTATGGAAAACAAACTATGGTATGGGCCTTCCATAACGGGTGGAGATAGAGAGTTTATGGTTCCAAATGATTACCAAACTCATTCAGAATCGCTCAGAATCGACGAGAAAGGACGTAAATTTATTCGTGTACCAGGTGTACATTGGTTTACTAACCTTGAGCACGGACGCCGTCATGAGCCAATGAGTCTAATGACAATGAAGGATAATTTACGTTTTGGCAAGCATAAAAATCTTTGTGATAAAGGATATCAACATTATATCAATTATGATGCAATTGAGGTTCCATATTCAGATGCCATACCTGCTGATTATGAAGGTGCTATGGGCGTTCCTATTTCTTTTCTTGATAGATATTGTCCTGAGCAATTTGAGATAATTGGCCATAGCCTTCAACTTGCAGATATGAATATCATTAAACAAAGACAGGGGAAAGCCGGAGGAGGTCCAAGATTCTATGTCGAAGAGAATGGTAAATTAGTTCGCTTGTATGAACGTATAGTAATCCGCAAAAAAAAATAACAGATATGAAACCTACACTTATCACCGACTGGACCATTGGCGACATTTGCAAGGGATTCCAGTACAACGAATACGAAGGGAAGGGCTTGTATGGTCTTTCGGGTAAGCTGACCATCCAGCCAGAGTTTCAGCGCCATTATCTCTATGCTGAGAATGGTGGCAAGAAGGAGGTAGATGTGATTCAGTCTGTGCGTAACGGCTACCCGCTGGGACTAATCTACTTCTCTAAGGTTGGGGAGGATAAGTATGAGGTGCTGGACGGTCAGCAGCGCATCACGTCGCTTGGACGCTTCATTACGGAGAAGTTTGCTTGGATAGATGCTGATGGACGTCCTTGGTATTTCTCGGCCTTGAATGCAGACGAGCAGAAGAAATTCCTGAACACGCCATTGCTTATCTATGTCTGCGAGGGTACGGAGAAGGAAATCAAAGACTGGTTCCGCACCATTAATATCGTGGGTATTCCACTGAATCAGCAAGAGACGCTCAACGCCGTGTATAGTGGTCCATTTGTCACAAAAGCCAAGGAGGAATTCTCGAACTCCAACAATACGAAAATCAACAAATGGAGTTGTTTTATCCCGGGCACAGCCAAGCGTCAGGACTATCTGGCTGCTGCACTCGACTGGGTGAGCCGTGGCAATGTGGAGAACTATATGGCTGCCCACCGATACGACAACGACATTACGGAGTTGAAGGCTTACTTCACCAGTGTCATCGACTGGATAACCTCAGTATTCGACTTCAGCCCTGAAAAGGAGATGTGTGGACTGAAATGGGGCGAGCTATATGAACGTTACCACAAAACGGCCTACGACCCTGCAGCAGTAGCAGAGAAAGTGAAGGAACTCTACGAGAGCTTCTATGTGAAAGAAAAGAAAGGCATCTACGAGTATATCCTTGATGGGTGTCAGAATACGAAGTTGCTGAATGTGCGTGTATTCGACGAACCTACCAAGAAGGCAGTCTACGCGCAGCAGACGGCAGCCGCCAAGGAAAAGGGTGAGAGCAACTGTCCGCTATGTGCCATCGGCCACGATTCCAACCACACCAAGATTTGGGAATTAAAAGACATGGATGCCGACCATGTGACAGCGTGGAGCAAAGGTGGTGCTACCGACATCAGCAACTGTCAGATGTTGTGTAAAACCCATAATAGAGCAAAGGGCAACAGATAAAATAAAACAGGAAACGGAAGTCATTGTCGTGGCTTCCGTTTTTTGTGTGGTTATTGAAATAAATCAGCAAAGAAACTCTATCATTGCATTATTTAATCCTTGCAGTCAATCTTGAAGGATTCTGGCGTCTGTCCCAAATATCGACTATCCAAATGGTAGTCTTGGTAACGTGATAGATAAAATAGTAGTTCTTATTGATTGAGATAGAACGATACATGCGCTTGCGGTCAGACAACAGCATTTCTGGATGACCGACCTCAGGATGTTTCAGTAATGTAGCTCCACGTTCACGAACGCGTTCAATAAAAAGGCTGGCAGACCTTGTCCCTGCATACTCTGCAAAGACAGCCACAATCCTTAAGTATTCTTCGCGTGCCTGTTTAGTAAACTGTAGTTGCATATCGGTTTACAATAGACTGAGCATCAAGCATTACCTGCTCCCAAGAGAAACCATGATTATTATCCATTTCCTCCTCTGCCTGGTCAATGCGGGCATTCATCTCTTCATTGTTGCTCGGACCGACAAGAGGCATTCCTGGCCAGCTATCAATATTGTAACCCATAGAAGATACATCATTACGTACAGCAGCGCCAACTGGTTCTGCAGCCATCTTGGTGCATTCCTCTTCATTCATATGAGACTTCTTTTCTTCGTCCTTCATAACTACAATGTTTCTTTGTCTGCAAAGATAATAATTAATTACAAGATGACAAAGATAACGACCGAAAAACTTGCATATCTCGCCAATTTTTTGTATCTTTGTACTTGAGAATTAACCCTAATTATTCACCATTAAAAACACACAACGCTATGAACAAAACAGTAAAAATCATTCTGGAGATTATTGCCGCCATTTGTGCTGGACTTTTGGGCGGTGCCGGAGCACAGACCCTGTTGTAAAAAATGCCATGGAAAACACGCGATTTAAGATCTCTCAGTACGCCTGTGCGGTGCTGCTCATCGTGAGCAGCATCGCCCTCGTAGCCTATCAGGTAGTGATGATTGACGATGTCAGCAATGGCCTGCTGGTCTATGTGGCACAGGCCTTCCTGCTCGTCGCCAGCATCTTCGGCCTCGACTATTACATGAAACTAATAACAAAGAAAATCAATGGACCCCACAAGACTATCTAATCATTTCTCGTTGTCAGAGTTCTGCCAACTGAGCAAGTATCCCGACAACATACCCACGATGCAGGCCGTCGCCAACATGGCCTACGGCTGCCACCTGCTGCTGGAGCCTGCCCGTCGCGAGGTGGGCCCCATCATCGTCAACTCAGGCTTCCGTAACTCCCAAGTGAACCGTCAGGTTGGTGGTGTCTCAGGCTCCCAGCACCTCCTCGGTCAGGCTGCCGACATTCGCCCCAAGGATCCCGCCCAGTTCCAGCGCCTCGTCGCCTTCCTCAAAACTTGTGAATATACCGACCAGCTCCTCACCGGCAACGGCTGGCTCCACATCTCTTGGAATCCCTTCGCTACTCCAAGACACTATGTAAGGGTAGGGTACTATAAATAAAGAGTGCACACGGGGACAGTCCCCCTGTGCACACGTTTCTACCCCCCGGGCAGAAGTATGAACCAGATTCAGGGCAAGGTTTAATCCCCTGGGGATGGCTTGCCCGAAATCTCAGGCATAAAAAACGAGTCCGGAATGGCTCTATCTGATTCTTGGTTGATGATTACAGATTGCTATTGTTCGCCTTTCTTCAACCTCTTGATGGCCTGCAACTGTTCGGGCGAGAAGTCTGGAATGTTGTGGTCGCGCTCGTACTTCTGGAGTTCGGCAAGTGTCATGTCACAGGCATGCCCCTCATTCAGTTCCTTACAGCGAGCCTTGTACTCGGCTTCATCCATATAACTGTGGCCAGTAGTGTAAATGTAGTAGATTCTTATTTCACGGCCCTTGTCAATGTCCCGCTCCCATTGGTTCATGGTCATCACATGACGGGTGATGTCGGGGGTATCATCTCCGTCATCCAACTGATAGATAGAGACGTATTTGTATTGATAGTTATCTTCCTGGTTTTTCTTCAGCCGTTTCTCCCTGCCGTGCACCTCGTCTGCGTACATCTGCACTCGTGACGCATCAATCGTCGTTCGACTCAGATTGCCTGAGTGAATGACCTGTCCTACCACCTCATTCGTGGGAATCTCAACACACCAGCGGTCGGGGCCGGCACTCACCATTGTGAAGCGATACTCTTCCTGTGCCCTGTCGAGCTTATGCCATTTCTCAAATGGTTGGTGAAAGGTATTCTTTATCGAATTTTCAACTTGATTCTCCATACTTGAGCCATGCCAACGTGGGGCCTTGTTGGCAAAGGCGCCACGGGATGAGACGAAGCGTATCTTGGCCTTATAGTTGTTCTTGACCTCATAGGCCACTGGCACGATGCCTCCCCCGTAGGCCCGGAGCGAGTCGCCGATGTATAAAAAGGCGCGGTAGTAGTATTCCGTGTAGAGATAGGGCTTGGGCTTGACGACGACCTCTGCCAGTCCGTAATCCACATCCTCCATCGTGACACGTCCGTCGGTCAGCGATGCAACGCTGACAAGTTGAGTCTTATAGGCCACGTGTGTCAGGACCACCTTCGTAGCTCCCTTCACATCTGTCAATGTGCCACTGATGTCTGTGGTACCTATAAGCACGCCATCTTCGGTTAATACGCTCACCAACGGAATAGCATTACCATCCGCGTCCACTACCTGTATCTTCTGAGCTTGTGCGCTGATGGATACCATAATGGCAACAAAGACCATTTGTATTACTCTTTTCATACTGATATATTTTCTTGTTTGTTAGATGATGTAATTATGTTGTTGTCGAGGGGGTTAGCGAGCACTACCGCTGCAAATGTAGCAAGAAATCTCTAAAGTTCCAAACTTTTGCCGAATTATTTGTGAAATGGGCTTTTGATAAAGAAAACAAGTGCACACGGGGACTTCAGGATCCCGCCCAATTCCAGCGCCTCGTCAACTACCTCAAGACTTGTGAAAATAGTTATTTGGTGATGCGGATCCAGTCGGCGTCGAGCCAGCCGCGGTCGCTCTTGGCGTTGGTGTCTACAGAGACGTAGCCGAACTTGGCACCAATCCACTTGCCCTCGCGCATTTTAAAGGCGTCGCTACACGATTTGTAGGTGCGCCCGTCGAGACTCCATAGGAACTTGACCTGCGAGTCCTTGACCTTTATCATGAGATAGATGTCTTCGTGGATGCCGGGCTTGTAGTCGGTCTTATCCTCTGCGGTGGGCTTCAGGGTGGTGATGAGCTCTTCTTCCTGCGGAGTGCCCTTGTCGGCTTGGTGGCAGGTGAGCTTGAGCAGTTGGAACTCCTGGCCGACACGCTTGACGACTAGTGCCTGGTAGTCAAGACCCATCATAATGAGGCCACCTAGCTGACCGTCTGCCTTCGACGTAAAACGTAGCTTGGTGGTCACGGTGAACTCGTCGGCAGGGGTCTTCTGTAGCAGCATGTTGGGCACGAGCCACAGGTTATTGGCATCCTCTGGTAGCTTGTAGTTGTAGATGCGGAAGGTGCCAAAGGCGGTGGGTACACCGAACTTCTCGTCGTAGTTAGCCTGCCACTGCCACTGCTTGCCCATAACGGGGCTGTTGAACTCGTCGCTCTCCGCGGGATTGGCTGTTGGCAATTGACCATTAGCTTTTGGCTTTCTGTAAGTGGTTACAGGTTCGCCTTTTTTGCCCATGATAGGCCAGCCTGTGGACCAGTCGACGGGATTCAGATGGACTACGCGACCGTAGGCCTCCTTGTCCTGGAAGTGTAGGAACCAGTCTTCGCCATATTTAGTATGAACCCAGCCACCTTGGTGGGGACCGTTGATGTGGGTCTTGCCCTGCTGTAGCACGACTTTATGCTCATAGGGACCGTAGGGCGACTTGGAGCGCATGGCCAACTGGAAACCGGTAGGCACACCGCCTGCAGGACACATTATCCAGTACCAGCCGTCGCGCTTGTAGAACTTAGGACCCTCGCAGGTGCGATTCTCGGTGCCATTGCCGTCGAAGACGATGACGGGTTGACCGATGGCGCGGGTACCGTCGGCACTCAGTTCGCGAACGGTCAGCACAGAGGCAAATTTGGCGCGCGAATTGGCCCAGCCGTTGACCAGATAACAGCGACCGTCCTCGTCCCATAGTGGTGTGGTGTCGATATATCCCTTGCCTTCAATGACCAGCAGCGGGTCAGTCCATTCTCCTGCAGGATCACCATTGAGGGTCTTCACCATGAAGACGCCATAGTCGGGGTCACCCCAATAGATATAGTACTGGCCGTCGTGATAACGGATAGAGGGTGCCCAGACGCCATTGCCGTGCTGTACGGTGTTGTAGTGCTCGATGAGCTCACGATGGCCAGCATAGAGCTTGTCCTTGATGGCGTAGCCCACGATTTGCCAGTTGACGAGGTCGCGCGAGTGGAGAATGGGCAGACCGGGGATGCACTGGAACGACGAGGCCGTCAGGTAGTAGTCTTCGCCACTGGGACCCACGCAGACGTCGGGGTCAGAGTAGTCAGCATTGATGACGGGATTGGTGTAGGTGCCATCGCCTTTGTCAGGACACCATACTTCTGATTTGTACTGGGCTGATGCCAATAAGGGCTGGCATAGCAGCATTGTTAGTAGTAGTTTGTTCATTATTTAGTATTTGACTTTGTCAATGTCAACGTAGCCATGGGTGACCGCATAGATGGTCAGGGCAGAGACGCTCTTCAGGCCCAGCTTCTCCATGATGTTCTTGCGGTGGGTGATGACGGTGGACAGTCCGATGTGGAGCTGGTCGGCTACCTCTTTATTAATATAGCCCTGCACGATGAGCGACATGACCTCTACCTCGCGACGCGACAGCAATGGGCGCTGCTGCTCTTCAGCCATGGATGGTGGCAGGTTGCGACCGCCACGGTGGGCGTGCTGCTCCAGCTGGAGTAGGGCGTGGAGCAACTGCTGCTCGGGCTGGTTGATGTAGAGGCAGTGGAAGTCGGCGAGCTGGGTGGTCTCCTGCTGCGTGGTGGTGAGCACGATGGTCTTGCGGCGACGCTCCAGGAAGAAGGTGCGCTCGCTCATGACGATCTCTATGGAGACGAAATAGTGGAAGTACTGGTCGGGATGGTTGGCCGTGAGTTCGGCGAAGGAGCCCAGCGTGTCTACCCCTATCATCGGCATCACGCTCTGCAATAGCTGTCTGAGTCCTATCAGCGCCAGCGTATTGCTACCTACGACAGCTACCTTCGGCTGTCCCATCATCTGCATTTCCATTTTCAAGGTGCAAAGGTACGCATTTTTCTTGAAATAAATACAAAGAGACCATCACATTTTGCGGTGTGGTGGTCTCATTTCGTTTCGTGTACGCTACTGAACAGGTCCTTAGCGGATGTCGAAAAGGTTGAAGAAGCCCGTCATCATGAACACCTTTCGAATGTCTTCGTTGATGTTCTCGATGCAGATGCTTCCGCCCTTGGCAGACGCTTCCTTACGGATGGTGAGGAAGAGGCGCAGACCAGAAGAACTGATGTACTCCAGGTCCTTGCAGTCAAGGGTGATGGCCTTGTCGGCATTCTCCAGCAACGGTATAATCTCCTGCTGGGCCTTGACGGCAGCGGGGGTGTCTAAACGGCCACTGACGGTGGCGTACATGCCTTGCGGTTGTTGTTGAATGTCAAATATCATGATTGTATTTTTTTGAATTACTTCACGAGAGCCTTGCGGGCAGCCTCAATCTCAGCCTTCATCTCCTGCATCTGAGCCTTCAGCTCGGCAACAGAAGTGGCGTTGAGGTGCTCCAGAGGAGCCATGGCGGCAGCTACAGGCTGGATCTCAGGATCGTACTGAGACAGACGGTTGGTAGCGTCGAGGATGAGGATGATACGGAAGGTTACGTTGGCGGCATTGTCGTCGGTGAAGCTGCTCAGGAACTTGTCCTGGTTCTGGTTGACGATGTAGAGCTGCTCAACGAGTGCAGCAGCGGCAATCTGCCAGAAGTAGTTGATGCGACCGTTCTGGTTCATAGCCTCATAGAGAGCTGCAGAGGTCTCGAAGATGCTTCCAGCGTCCTCGATAGCCTTGAAAGAAGGATCGTCGATGTCGGCAGCCAGCTTGGTGATGGCCTTGTCGTAGTCCTCAACGGGCATCTCATAGAGAGCTGCGATGCGCTTGTCAACGTTCAGGGCGCTGAGTACGCGATACTTCTCGGCGAGGGTAGTAGCCTCGTCAGCAACGTCGGCGTTGAGCAGATAGGTTGGCTTCACCTGCTTCTCTTCCTTGGTGAGGGCGATGCCGTCCTTGGTCTCCTTGACGAAGCCAGGCTGCTCCATCTTGCTGAACTCAGAGGCAATGCTGTCGAAGTGCATCTTGATGCTTGCCTCGATCTGCTGCTGTTCGAAACTCTTCAGAGTGTCGGCCTCTGCTTCGTTGTTAGCACTCTTGTTACCTCCGCATGCTGCGAAGACGATGGCTGCAAGAGCCAGGATAGTTAACTTTTTCATCTTTCTTGTTTTTAATTTTAAGTTATTACTAATGTTTATCGTTTTATTTTCTCACTATTCACTATTCACTATTCACTATTCACTATTCGTTATTCACTATTCACTATTCTCTATTCACTTCCTGACATATCGTCCAGGACAGTCGGTGAGTAGCAGGATGATGGCGATGATGCTCATCAGCAGCAGGATGGCAATGTTGAACCACAACGTCTTGACATGCCACGAACCAACGACCTTCTGACTGGCGTAGAATGGAGCGCGGCCACAGCTGTTGAATGGTGTGAGGAAGACGAGACCCGTGCGCGGCACGAGGATGTTGTCGACAACATCGACCATGGAATGCTGGTCGGCACCAATGACGCAGTCTTCGAGCTTGATGTTATAGTTGTCGCGCTTGAGCTGCTGAACACCCTCCTTGCCGTATTGGCGCAACAGCTGACTGGTGATGGCCTCTTTCTGCAGGGCCAGCTTGTTGCTGCGCTGGACGAGCACCTGCTCAGCCTGGTCCATATAGTCGTGGAGCGACTGGTAGCTGTAGTCACCCTGATAGGGCTGCAGACCACAGTAGTCGGTGAGTCGTGGCAGATTGGTGCGTATCACTTCCAAGTGGTTGGCATCGACGGTCTTGCCGTTCTTCTGCTCGTCGCGCAGCGTCTGCAACTGTGACTGTAGCTCATAGAGATAGCCCATATTAAAGAACTGATTCTCATATCGTTGGCGGTCTACGTCAAAGTAATTCTTCTCGTAGTCGTTGTCGGTGAACGACGTCACGGCCAATGCCTCGTAAGCCCAGCGAGAGGGGATGAGGTCGCCAATCAGGGGAACGTTGCCCGTCGTACTCTTGGGCGTCAAATCAGAGAAGCTGACCACCAGTCCGCAGAGCAGAATCTGTGGGATGAGCAGCATCGGGATGCTGATATAGATGGCCACGATAGAGCTGAGACACTGGGACAGCAACAGACCGGTGAGGTTGGCCAAGAAGGCGGTGACGAAGAGGATGAGCCACCAGGTGGTGAACAGTCCGTGGATGCCCATCATCGTATTGCCTACAAGGATGAACAGCAGCGTCTGCACCAACGAGAGGGCTGCCATGAAGACTATCTTCGACCAGATATAGCTGCCGTAGGACAGGCGCAGGAAGCGCTCGCGCTTCAGCAGGGCACGGTCTTTGATGATTTCCTCGGCACTACCACTCATACCGGTGAAGGTGGCCACGATGACGGCCATGAAGAAGTAGCTGACGAGGTTCTTGTTGGTCATAATGCTATAGCCCTCGGGCGGAGCAAAGCGCGTCAGATAGCCGCAGACCAGTGCCAGCAGGGGAGCCTGCAAGAGGGCAATGGCCATATATTGCGTATTGGTAATCTTGGTGCGGACGGTGCGGTGCAGGAAGATGTAGAACTGCTTGAGCGCACCCGGCTTCTTCTGGTCGGAAGCAGGAATGTCGCTGACGGCCACGGTCTCCTGACCTTTCTCCTGCTGCGTCTTCAGGTAGAGCTCGTGCCACTCCTGTGGAGAGGTCTTGCGCTCGTCAGAGAGTTCGCCGCTGCTGTTGAGGGCTTTCTCGTCGATGATGTTGAGCACAATCTCCGGATTGACATTGCCGCAGGTAGGACAAGCGCTGGTCTCCGCATCAGCGTAGTTGGCTGCCTCCTTGAAATAGGTGACGGCATCGATGGGGTTACCGTCGAAGACGGGATAGCCACCCTTGTCCAACAGCCACAGGCGGTCGAAGAGCTTATAGACGTCGCTAGACGGCTGGTGGATGTTGACCACGATGAGCTTGCCCTTCAGCGTCTGCTCCTTCAAGAGGTTGATGACCTTCTCGGTATCGGCCGATGACAATCCGCTGGTGGGCTCGTCGAGGAACAGCACGGCAGGCTCACGAATGAGCTCCAGCGCGATGTTCAGACGCTTGCGCTGACCACCGGATATATATTTATGAATAGGTGAACCCACCTTCAGGTCCTTGGCAGCATCGAGACCGAGGTCTTTCAGCGTCTTCATGACACGACGGTCAAGGTCTTCAGCACTCATGCCCTCGAAGCAGAGCTTGGCAGTGTACCAGAGGTTCTGATAGACGGTGAGCTCCTCGATGAGCAGGTCGTCTTGTGGCACGAAACCGATGAGCGCCTTGGCAGCAGGTTCTGAGATGTCGTGACCATTGATGGTGATGCTGCCCTGCTGGGGTGTCAGCGTGCCGTTGAGCAATGACAAGAGGGTAGTCTTACCGGTTCCTGAACCGCCCATGATGGCCAGCAACTCGCCATTATGCAGCGTGAAGCTGAGGTCGTGCATGCCGTTGTCGCTGTTGGGGAAACGGAAATTGATGTCGCGACCGCAGAAGGTGACAGCCTGCGTGGCATCGTCGCCCTGTCCGTAGCTGCTGATGATAGACGAGTAGTAGACGGGCTTGCCGCCAGCGCCTTTCAGCACGCTGCTCTGCAACCATACCTGATAGGTACCGGAAAGTACGGGGATATCGTTGAGCAGGACGGTGTCGTTGCCCAGATAGGTGAACAGCAACAGACCGGTAACGGGGTCGAGGAGGGTCTTCAGCGTGCCGTCGAACTGCTCCAGCTGGTGGAGCTTGATATGCTCGGTGGGAACGTTGTTGACGTAGTCGAGATAACAGTTGTATTGCTGGTCGGTGATGCCGAAAATCTGGGCCATCGTCTTGAAGATGGCTTCAGCCTGCAGACCATCGTCGCTGCAGAACTCCATCAGACGCAGCAAGAGCAGCGACTCCTCCGTAGAGCGAATGTTGCCGTGAAGTGTAGAACAGATACCGCTGACAGTAGCCACCGTGTCCAGGTCGTCGCTCATCTCATAGGCCATTCGCATATCGCTGTAGAGGTCGAGATAGAGGTCGATGTTACGGATACCAAAATGACGACGCAGATAGCTGACGAGCATGTCTTTTGCCCGCTGCTCATCCACCTGTTCCTCTTTGCCGAAGAGGGCAAATAAACTAATGAAGCTGGATAGTATAATATCTGTCATCTCTCTCTTGGTGGCTCATGCTGCCATGATGCCATATCTATATTGTTTGCAAAATTATTAAAAATCTCACACTGCGGTCTCTTCACCGCAGTTAAAAAACATTAATACGACGCAATTACCCTTGTATGACGGGCGGCTTATCGAATTTCTTGCGTAGCGTCAGCACGTTTTTGCCGTCGATGCGCTCGTAGTTGATGCTGTCCATCAGCTGGCGCACCAGGTGGATGCCCAAACCTCCGATAGGACGCTCCTCGGCACTGAGCGTGGTATCGACCTCGGCCTTGGCAGTGGGATCGAAGGGGATGCCACTATCAGTGATGGTGAACTGTAGCTGGTCGGCAATGGTTACAGCCTCAATGGTAACGTCGCCTACGGTATCTGCGGGATAGGCGTAACTCATCACATTGACAACGGCTTCCTCCATAGCAAGATTCATCTGGATGGCTACTGCCATATCCATGCCGACTTCTTCACACACCATGTCAACAAAATCAGCCAATTGAGGCACTTGTTGGATGTCATTGGTAAGGGTAATGCTGTGTTGCATACGATTATATTTTCATATTTGGCTACAAAGATAGGAATAATTCACGAATTTTTTGTATCTTTGCAACTGATTTTTTACAGAAAGATGCAAAAATATTTAATTCAGATACTTCTCGTGCTGTCGTTTCCACTCCTGGCAACGGCTCAGAAACATACAGAATTCGTAGGGCTCTCACTGTCACAGAGTCCCGACGAACTGACGGAGAAACTGGTAGAGAAAGGTCTTCAGCGGGACTATAGCAATAGCTTTTCAGGACGTATAGCAGGTCTTAATGTCTGGCTGAGCATAGCAGCTGACAAAGATACCACGGGATGTAGTCATCTGGTGCTGACTACTCGCTCGCAACAGGGCGTCAGTCAGCAGGAAGACTATGTAACGCTGATGAAGT
This sequence comes from uncultured Prevotellaceae bacterium, assembly GCA_900314985.1. Lineage (GTDB taxonomy): Bacteria > Bacteroidota > Bacteroidia > Bacteroidales > Bacteroidaceae > Prevotella. Next base: position 17,499 of record OMXL01000035.1, read on the forward strand.
GGATGCAGAAACACTATGGCCCGCCGACGTGGGAGTCGACGGTGCGCGGTCACCGCTTTGCCCGTTGGTTTGTGGACTACGACCGCGATATCGTGATGATTGCTACCGCACAGACAGCCGTAGAGATCTGGTTCTACGAGAACCATAGCGTGCGCAACATCGACTATTACGCCATTCTGAAGCACTGTGAGCGCTATCCCAATGATGACGTGCCTTACTATACGGCTGAGGAACAGGTAACCTGGAAGAGTACGGCACCTCCCGAGGTGACGAAGAAAAAAGTTTCCAAGCGTCGTAAGGCATCACGTCGCCGTACCAAGAGGACAAAGAGTCGCAGGCGTCGCCGTTAAGCCAACAGCTATTCCATGGGGAATAGTCCGTAGAGCTTGGCATCAATCATGTCGGTGACTTGCTTGAAGTCCTCGGCACGTTCGCCAAACTTGCAGGTATCACCCTCGATGATGATAAGCTGTCCCTTGTAGGTGCTAATCCAGTCTTCGTAACGCTTTGACAATCCCTCCAGATAGTCCAGGCGCATGGTCTGCTCGTATTCGCGGCCACGCTTCTGAATCTGTGCTACCAGCGTAGGAATGCTCGAACGGATATAGATCATCAGGTCGGGCAGCTTTACCAGCGACATCATCAGGTCGAAGAGGTCGGTATAGTTGGCAAAGTCGCGGTCTGACATCATACCCTGACCATGCAGGTTGGGCGCGAAGATGCGGGCATCCTCAAAGATGGTGCGGTCCTGGATGATGGTGTCTGACGATTTGGAAATCTCTACCACCTCCTTGAAACGCTTGTTGAGGAAATACACCTGCAGGTTGAACGACCAGCGGGGCATATCGGCATAGAAATCAGCCAGATAGGGGTTGTTGTCGACGGGTTCGAAACGAGGCGTCCATCCATAACGATGGGCCAGCATCTTGGTCAGTGTGGTCTTGCCACTTCCGATGTTTCCTGCTACTGCGATGTGCATATTTCAACACCCCCTAAGTTAGGGGGGAAGGGGGTCTGAACAAGCGAATCAAACCCATTTTAATTTGTTATGTATTTCAGGAGCCTGCGCCTGTTCAGACCCCTGTCGTCCCCTAACTTAGGGGACTAACTGAAGAGGCCGAAGAGGTTGTTATCGATGCGGTCGATAATCTGTGCCAAGTCCTTGGGGTTGTTGAGATAGTCCAGCTGGTCTTTCTCGACGGTCATCACCTTACCAGGATATTTATGGTAGATGAAGTCGTCGTAACGCTCGTTGAGGTTCTGCAGATACTCCAGTTGGATGCTCTGTTCATACTCACGACCGCGCTTCTGGATGTTGCCCACCAGATGGGGCACAGAGGCGCGGAGGTAGATCATCAACTCTGGTGGACGCACTACCGTCATCATCTGGTCGAAGAGCTCCATGAAGGTCTCATAGTCTCGATCAGAGAGGTGTCCCATGGCTTTGTTGTTCTCCATAAAGACATAGACGCCCTCGTAGATGGTTCGGTCCTGGATGATGGTGTGGTCGGCATGGGCAATGTCTATCAAGTCGCGGAAGCGCTCCTTCAGGAAGTACACTTCCAGATTGAACGACCATCGATAGATATCGCGGTAATAATCTTCGAGATAGGGGTTATGCTCGACAGCCTCAAAGCGTGCCTCCCACCCATAGTGTTTGGCCAGCAACTGAGTCAGTGTCGACTTCCCGCTTCCTATATTTCCTGCTACTGCAATGTGCATCGTTTTAGATTTAATGGCACAAAGGTACAAAATAAAATCGGCAATCAAAAAAGATTACCGATTTTAATTGTTGCTTATTTTAATTTTTTAAATGTTCTACGATAGGAAACCAAGTAAGGCACCTGCAGCCACAGCCGAACCGATAACGCCAGCTACGTTGGGTCCCATGGCATGCATCAACAGGAAGTTGTGGCGGTCGTACTCCAGTCCGAGGTTGTTGGAGATGCGGGCTGCCATCGGTACGGCACTCACACCAGCATTACCAATCAGCGGGTTCAGCTTCTTGTCCTTGGGCAGGAAGACATTCATCAGCTTGACGAACAAGACACCACTCATCGTGGCAATGATGAAGGCTCCGGCACCAATGGCGAAGATGTAGATGGTATTGATGGTCAGGAATTCAGAAGCCTGAGTAGAACAGCCTACCGTCAGACCTAACAGCATGACGACGATGTCGTTCAGCGCAGCACCAGCAGTCTTGGCCAAACGGGTAGTCTTACCACTCTCTTTCAGCAGGTTGCCGAAGAACAGCATGCCCAGCAGAGGCAGACCAGAGGGTACGATGAACGTCGTCAGCAGCAGTCCCACAATGGGGAAGAGGATGCGCTCGGTCTGTGATACCTGACGGGCAGGCTTCATCTTGATGAGGCGCTCCTGCTTGGTGGTCAGTAGACGCATCAATGGGGGCTGGATGAGGGGTACCAATGCCATATAAGAGTAGGCACAGACCGCAATGGCGCCCATCAGGTTGGGCGACAGCTTGCTGCTGAGGAAGATGGCTGTAGGACCGTCGGCACCACCGATGATGGCGATACCTGCTGCCTGGTTGGGTTCAAAGCCCAGGGCCAATGCAAACATATAGGCACCGAAGATGCCAAACTGGGCGGCAGCACCAATGAGCATCAACTTCGGATTAGCCAGTAGGGCAGAGAAGTCGGTCATGGCACCGATTCCCAAGAATATCAGTGGTGGATACCAGCCTTGGCGCACACCTTGATAGAAGATGTTGAGCACGGAGTTGTCCTCGTAGAGTCCAATCTCCAGTCCTGCATCAGCACGGAAGGGGATGTTGCCGAGAATGATACCCAGTCCGATGGGTACGAGCAATAGGGGCTCAAAGTCCTTCTTGATGGCGAGCCAGATAAAGAAGGCACCTACTGCTATCATGATGAGGTTTCCTGCCGTCACATTGGCAAAGCCGGTGTAGGTCAGGAACTCATTGAAGTTTTCAACGATGAAGTTAGTAAATCCCATATTATAGCGGTAGCAAATTATTCACTTTTCACTATTCACTTTTCACTTACCCTATGGTCAGCAGTACAGCGCCTTCCATGACAGAGTCGCCGGGAGTCACATTGATAGCGGTGACGGTACCAGCATATTCGGCCTCGATATTGTTCTGCATCTTCATGGCCTCCAGAACGATGACGACGTCACCGACATTGACCTGGTCACCCTGCTTGACATTGATGCTGGTGATGGTTCCAGGCAGTGGCGCCTTGATGGGATTGCCGTTGCCAGCTTGTTGTGCGGGCTGTGCGGGCTTGGCAGCAGTCTGTACGGGAGCTGCAGCGACAGGCTTCGGAGCCTCTATCTTGGGTTTGACAATCGTGGGGTGCTTGGCAGCATTGATGGGCTGCTGCATCTCTACCTCGAAGGGGATGCCGTTAACGTTGACTTTGGCGATGTTGCCTTCTACTTCCTCAATCTCTACTTCGTAGTCGACACCTTGTACTTTATATTGATACTTGTTCATAATTCTCAATTCTTAATTCTCAATTCTAAATTTACTTCAACTCTGGTCCTGTCGGAATCCTTTGATTCTGTGGCATGGCAGGGAGAATCGGAGAATGGAACTGAGTCATCTGAGCGTACTCGTCGTCCCATCCAGTATCTTTCGACTTAATCGTGATAATACCTGATTCTACATCGTGCACATCGTCCTGATATTGTTTCAGGGCCATGCCGATGACGGCCAGATAGACCTCCTTGTCAATACCCTTCGTCTTCAGACCTTCCTGCAGGATGATGCCAGTCTTGTGGCCCACCTCCAAGGTCTTCTCGACAGTCTTGGTAATGGGTTTGATAGGCTGTTGGTGAGCGACCTTCTTGGCCGTCTCCATGTGACGCATCAACAAACCAAAGATGGTGAAGGTAATCCATAGAAGAGCCAGACAGAAGAAGACAATGCCCATCGCCATGATGGCCATGCCGAAACCATGGGGGTCTTCGCGTTTGAACTTCTCAATCTTCGACTCGCTGACCACTGTCTGGTTCTGAATGCCAGGCGTTACACGGTCGGCAGACTTGACTTCCCAGTCTGCTCGCGTACCATTATTAGAGATACGGGCAAACGACTGGTCAGCAGCCAGAACGGGCACGGTGATAGAGTCGATGAGTTGGGTGGCATTGCCATTGTAGAGGGCTATCCATGTAGGCTGGTTAGCATCTACAGGCACGGAGAGATGCAGCGCTCCTTGTGCAGGACTGCTGCCGAGTTGGAATACTACAAGCTGTCGACCGCTCAGATTGGTGCGGGCGTCGCCATTGGGAATCTGGCTCATGCGCTTGACACGCTCTGGCACACTCATCTTCTTGTCGAGTACGGAACGGTCGGTGGTGAGATACATCCCACGGATGTTATACGTGGAGTGGGAGATATTAGCTATCTCCACCCACGCATTCCTTGTTCCGTATTCGTCAATCAGACTGTTTTCGTTGCGCGTCATTACCTCGTTCAACTTGATGCTGGCATCCATCTGTGCCAACATTGGTAGCGAGGCCATGGCCACAAGTACCCCGGTTAGGAGTCTTAGGTTTTTCATTTTGTTAGTCTAATTTTTTTTACGTGTATTATTGTTGTTAAATGCTTGTGCTATCCGCAGAAGAACAGTACCACCATCTGGGCTGTGAAGATGCGTAGGAACATCGAGAGCGGGTAAACCGTTGAGTAACCTACCGCTGGGGCTTCCTTCGAGCAGATGCTGTTAGCATAGGCCAGTGCGGGGGGATCGGTATAGGTACCTGCTATCATACCCATAATGGTGAAGTAGTTGAACTTATAGCGTAGACGGGCTATCGGACCAACAATCAGGATGGGGATAATCGTGATGAGGAAACCGGTTATCACATAGTACAATCCATTACCTTGCACGACGGTTTCGAAGAAGTTCGCACCTGCCTTGATACCCACGCTGGCCAGGAAGAGTGCCAGACCAATCTCGCGCAACATCATATTGGCAGAGGTAGTAGTGTAGGTTACCAAGTGTATCTTGTAACCATAGCGACCAATCAGGATGGCGATAATCAGCGGACCGCCGGCAATACCGAGCTTCAGAGGTACTGGCATACCAGGAATGGCAATGGGCAGTGAACCAAAGAGAATACCGATGATGATACCCACGAAGATGGTGGCAATGTTGGGAGCATTCAGACGACGAATGCTGTTACCCATCTTGTTGGCCACACGGTCAACGGCATCCTCAGGACCTACTACCATGATGCGGTCGCCTACCTGCAAGGGCAGCGAGGCACTGGCGAAGATGTCCATACCCTGACGGGTTACTCGTGTCACGTTGACGCCATACATGCTGGAGAAGTGCATCGAAGCCAGTGACTTACCATTGATCTTGGGGTTGGTAATCAGAATACGCTTTGATACCAGTGGCTGGTCAGACTGCTCGAAGTCGATGTCGAGCTTAGGACCGATAAAGGCAGTAATAGCCTCTTGGTCAGCCTCAGCACAGACAATCAGCATCTGGTCGCCGATATGGAAGATGGTGTCACGGTTAGGGATATACAACTCACCCTCGTGGACAATGCGAGATACCACAAAGTCGCGCATCAGGAAGTCGTGAACCTGCAACAGGGTCTTGCCCTCCAGATACTGGTTGGTCACTTCCAAGTGCATCTTATAGGGCTTCTTGTCAGCACTGGTCTCCTCCAAGGCTGCCAGGTCAGCATCCTCTTTCTCCAGTTTGACCTTGCAGATATACCTTATTAATATGGTAGCACCGATAATGCCCAGCACACCGAGTGGGTAGGCACAAGCATAGGCCGAAGCAATCTGTGGGGCATTCTGTCCGAAGACGCTACCCAGTGCTTCGTTGGCAGCACCAAGACCCGGGGTATTGGTAACGGCACCATACAGCGTACCAACCATCATGGGCAAGTTGTGTGGGTCGCTGGTGTCAAAAACCAAATAGTAACAAGCAAACATCACGATGATGTTCAGCAGAATAGCGGTGGCTGCCAGCACGTTGAGCTTGATACCGGCCTTGCCAAAACTCTCAAAGAAACCAGGACCTACCTGCATACCAATCATAAAGACAAACAGGATCAGACCAAAGTCTTGAATGAATGTGAGAATGGGGGTAGGTGCTGTGAAACCGATATGTCCGGCAATGATACCAGCAAAAAGTACAAAGGTTACACCTAATGAAATACCACCAATTTTAATCTTTCCTAAATACACTCCTGCGGCGATGACCATGGCATATAGCAAAGCTATATGGGCTACGGAGTCAGTCGTCGTAAATAAATCTTTTAACCATTGAAATGAATCCATAACATACCTATAAATTATAATTGCCTGCAAAGTTACGAAGAATTTGCTCAACAGCCGCATCTTTGTGCAACATTTTTTGATAAAAATGAAATATTTATTAATTTCTTCGTTAGTTCAAAATATTTTCTTATCTTTGCACATCAGATTACAACTTAAAACACTTATATAATAAAAACACATTTTTATGGCAAACAAAGAGAAACTCTTTACCGAGTTCACAGCGCCTACCAAACAAGAATGGTTGGACAAGATTGAGGTCGACCTGAAGGGTGCCGACTTCCAGAAGCGCTTGGTATGGAGAACAAACGAAGGATTTAATGTGCAGCCCTTCTATCGCCGCGAGGATTTGACTAACCTGAAAACACCCGATGCATTACCTGGCGAATTCCCATTCGTGCGTGGTAACAAGAAGGATTCTAACGAGTGGTATGTTCGTCAAAACATTGTGGTTGAAGACCCCAAGGCTGCTAATGCCAAAGCACTTGACATTCTGAACAAGGGTATCGACTCCATTGGTTTCAAGGTGCCGGGCAAGTTGGTGTCTATGAGTACTGTTGAGACCCTGCTCCAGGACATCTATTGCGAATGTATCGAGGTAAACTTCATGACTTGTCAGCGCCACTCGCTCGAGTTGGCTGAGATCCTGAAGAGTTATTGGCAGAAGAAGGGCTACGACAAGGAGAAGATAGTGGGCTCTATCGAGTGGGACCCCATGAAGAAGATGGTGCTCAAGGGTAAGGATGTATCGCCCGTACTGGCCTTCGGACCCAAACTGGCCGAGTCGCTCAAGGACTATCCTCACTTCCGTGGCATCGTGGTTCATAGCGATGCACTCAACAATGCTGGTGCTTACATCGTTCAGGAGTTGGGCTATGCGCTGGCTTGGGGTAACGAGTACCTGCAGCAGTTGACTGATGCTGGTGTCGATGTTGACCTGGCTGCCAAGAGCATCAAGTTTAATATGGGCGTCAGCGAGAACTACTTCATGGAAATAGCTAAGTTCCGTGCCGCACGCCTGTTGTGGGCTCAGATTGTGAAGCAGTACGAGCCAAAGTGCGATTGCGCTTGCAAGATGATTATTAATGCTACCACCTCTACCTATAATCAGACGCTGTTTGATAGCTATGTGAACCTGCTGCGTTCGCAGACTGAGGCTATGAGTGCTGCTCTGGGTAGTGTTCACTCGATGGTGGTTACTCCATTCGATGCTCCTTACGAGGAGGCCACCGACTTCTCTGAGCGTATCGCTCGCAACCAGCAGTTGCTGATTAAGGAGGAGAGTCACTTCGACCGTATCGTTGACCCATCAGCTGGTTCTTACTACATCGAGCACCTCACTGATGCTTTGGCTCAGGAGGCTTGGAAGATATTCCTGAAGGTAGAAGAGGAGGGTGGTTTCCTGGCTGCTATCAAGGCTGGAACCATTCAGGATGATATCAATGCTACCAACGTGAAGCGTCATGGCGATGCTGCCAAGCGCAAGGAGTTCCTGTTGGGTACCAACCAGTTCCCTAACTTCACCGAGAAGAGCGAGGGCAAGCGCGCTTACAAGCAGAATTGCGGTTGCGGTGGTGTGCACCATCAGGGCGAGGAGACGGTGGCCTTCAAGGCTATCGAGAGCACTCGTCTGGCTGCCGACTTCGAGAATCTGCGCATCCATACTGAGGAAAAGAAGGTGCCTGTGGCATTCATGTTGACCATTGGTAATCTGGCCATGCGTCAGGCTCGTGCCCAGTTCTCTTGTAACTTCCTGGCTTGCGCTGGCTATAAGGTGATTGACAACCTCGGCTTCAAGACCGTTGAGGAGGGTGTTGATGCTGCGCTCGAGGCTAAGGCCGATATCGTAGTGATCTGCTCTTCTGACGATGAGTATGCTGAGTATGCCATCCCCGCCTTTAAGTACTTGAACGGTCGCGCCATGTTCGTGGTGGCTGGTGCTCCTGCTTGCATGGAGGACCTGAAGGCTGCTGGCATCGAGAACTATGTTCACGTTAAGTGCAACGTGCTGGAGACTCTCAAGGAGTATAATCAAAAGTTAGGTATCTAAAGAATAGGAGACTTGAATTATGCGTAAACAATTTAAAGATATTGATATCTATGCAGGCATCAAGGCTCAAGATGGTGCCAAGTGGATTAAAGACAATAACATAGAGGCCAACTGGAAGACCCCAGAGCACATTGAGGTTCGCCCAGTTTATACCAAGGAAGACCTCGAAGGTATGGAGCACCTCGACTTCACGGCTGGTATTCCTCCTTATCTGCGTGGTCCGTACTCGATGATGTACCCCTTCAAGCCTTGGACCATCCGTCAGTATGCCGGATTCTCTACCGCTGAGGAGTCAAATGCTTTCTATCGCCGTAACCTGGCTTCTGGTCAGAAGGGACTTTCCGTAGCCTTCGACCTGCCTACTCACCGTGGTTACGACCCTGACAACGCTCGTGTGGTGGGCGATGTGGGTAAGGCTGGTGTATCAATCTGTAATGAGGAGAACATGAAGGTGCTCTTCTCTGGCATCCCCTTGAATAAGATGTCTGTGTCTATGACCATGAATGGTGCCGTATTGCCTATCCTGGCATTCTACATCGTGGCTGGTCTGGAGCAGGGCGCTCAGCTTGAGGAGATGGCAGGTACCATCCAGAACGATATCCTGAAGGAGTTCATGGTGCGTAACACCTATATTTATCCCCCTGCATTCTCAATGAAGATTATCGCTGATATCTTCGAGTACACCTCGCAGAAGATGCCTAAGTTCAATAGCATCTCTATATCAGGCTACCACATGCAAGAGGCTGGAGCTACGGCCGATATCGAGTTGGCTTACACTCTGGCCGATGGTATGGACTACCTGCGTACTGGTGTGAATGCAGGTATCGATGTCGATGCTTTCGCTCCACGCTTGAGCTTCTTCTGGGCTATCGGTATGAACCACTTCATGGAAATCGCCAAAATGCGTGCTGGTCGTCTGTTGTGGGCAAAGATAGTGAAGAGCTTCGGCGCTAAGAATCCTAAGTCGCTGGCGCTGCGTACCCACTCACAGACCTCTGGTTGGTCACTCACCGAGCAGGACCCCTTCAACAATGTCGGTCGTACCTGTATCGAGGCTATGGCAGCCGTGCTGGGTCACACCCAGTCGCTGCACACCAACGCCCTCGATGAGGCTATCGCTCTGCCTACTGACTTCTCGGCTCGTATCGCTCGTAACACCCAGATCTACATCCAGAATGAGACGAAGGTGTGCAAGCAGATTGACCCATGGGCTGGTTCTTACTATGTGGAGACGCTGACCAATGAACTCGTTCACAAGGCTTGGGAGCACATTCAGGAGATTGAGAAGCTGGGCGGTATGGCCAAGGCCATCGAGACGGGTCTGCCAAAGATGCGTATCGAGGAAGCTGCTGCCCGCACTCAGGCTCGTATCGACTCAGGCGTTCAGACCATTGTGGGTACCAATAAGTATCGCCTCGAACACGAGGATCCTATCGATATTCTCGAGGTCGACAACACCGCTGTACGCAAGCAGCAGGAGGAGAGCTTGAAGGAGGTTCGTGGTAAGCGCGATGAGGCTGCATGTCAGGCTGCCTTGAAGGCTATCACCGATTGCGTGCGTGACTTCAAAGAAGGCCGTAAGAGCGAGAACAACCTGCTTGACTTGGCTGTCAAGGCTGCACAGTTGCGTTGTACCTTAGGTGAGATTTCAGATGCCTGCGAAGAGATCGTAGGTCGTTATAAAGCAGTAATCAGAACAATTTCAGGTGTGTATAGTTCAGAATCAAAGAACGATAAGGACTTCGAGGAGGCTAAGAGGCTTACCGACGAGTTCGCAGAGAAGGAAGGTCGCCGTCCACGTATCTTCGTTGCCAAGATGGGACAGGATGGTCACGACCGTGGTGCTAAGGTAGTGGCAACGGGTTATGCCGACTGTGGCTTCGACGTGGATATGGGCCCATTGTTCCAGACTCCTGAAGAGGCTGCCCGCATGGCTGTCGAGAACGATGTGCACATTGTGGGTGCATCGTCGTTGGCTGCTGGACACAAGACGCTCATTCCACAGCTCATTGAGGAGCTCAAGAAGTTAGGTCGTGAGGATATCATGGTCACCGCTGGTGGTGTGATTCCTGCTCAGGACTATGACTTCCTCTACAAGGCTGGTGTGGCTTGCATCTTCGGCCCTGGTACCCCGATTCCTTACTCTGCTATCGAGATGATGAAGATCTTGCTTGATAAAGAGTAAGAAGGTATGGAAAGGAGGATTACGACAATTATTCTGTTAGTGTTGCTGGGCATAACAACTGTTTGTGCCCAGCAACCCAAACAGGTCAGTGGCACCGTCTATAGTGCTGCTGGCCATGTTTTGGTAGGCGCCAGCGTGACGGGTGGGGGACATACTGTGGTCACCAATGGCGATGGCTACTTCGTATTGAAGACAGACGCAGAACTCATGAATATCACCGTGTCACATGTCGGATACCGTGCACAGCGTGTCAGACTGTCTTCTCAGCAGAACGAGCCATTACGCATCAGCCTGAAACCTGCTACCATCCAACTGAAGGAGGTGCTGGTGCTGCCAGGTAATGCCCGTGAGTTGGTGGCTGCAGCTATCAGTAAGATTCCCAAGAACTACAGTCAGCAGCCCGAACTGTTCCATTGTTTTTATCGTGAGACGGCTCAGAAGCGTAACCATTATATTATGGTGGCAGAAGGCGTTGTCGATATGTACAAGACGGCCTACGACTATCAGCGTAATGACGACCGTGTAGCTATCCGCAAAGGCCGTCGCTTGCTCAGTCCTCGCAAGGGCGATACCCTGTCTGTTAAGGTGACGGGCGGTCCCGTGTTGCCTATCCAGTTGGATATGGTTAAGCAGCGCGACTGGCTGCTTAACGAGGAAGAGTTAGGCTACTACCATTTGGAGATGGAAATGCCGACAACCATTGGCGACCGCCAGCAGTATGTGGTGAGCATGCGCCCACGTCGTAAGATGCCCCATCCACTCTATTTCGGACGACTATATATTGACCAGGAGACGCTGGCTTTCACCCGTGCCGAATTGTCGCTGGATATGAGCGACCGCCTCAAGGCTACCCAGATGATGCTGGTCAAGAAACCCCTTGGCGTTCGTTTCCGTCCCAAGGAGTTATCGCTACAGATAGATTACCGTTTGGAGGATGGCGTTACACGCATCAGCTATATCCGCACCCTGTTCCGCTTCAACTGCGACTGGCGCCGCCGACTCTTCGCTACCGCCTTTACCGCCTGTTGCGAGATGGTGGTCACAGGACAGGATGCCACTACAGAGCGACCCATCCGTGGCCGCGAATCCTTCGACCAGCGCGACGCGTTTTTCGACAAGGTTGATTACTTCCTCGACCCCGTCTTTTGGCAGGATTACAACATCATCGAACCCACCGAGTCACTCAACCGTGCCATTGCCCGATTGATGAAGCGCCGTTAGTAATTTCCGCACCAACAAATCAGAGTAATATAAATCCCCACCACATAAACCGATGAAGGACGATGGAACAAAGATTCAGTAATAACAGTTTAGAAATTGAGACGCTGCGGGAGTTCTGCAAGCGTGAGGGCTTTTAACATTCCCTACTTCTTTCCATTCTGCAAGATTCTGTACCTTGTAGAGCGGATGGCCTCTTGCGTGATGCCCATGATGCGGCGCACGTCGCGGTCTTCCAGTCCCATCTCATAGAGGATGAGGAAGAAAATCTTCCTCTGGCTGTTAAATCTCAAAAAGATTTCATATCTTTGCATCCACAAATCTATTGGATGATGGAACAAAGATTCGGTAATAACAGTTTAGACATTGAGATCTACAAAGTGGTTCAGTAACAGGTTCGTCTTGTCGTTGAATGCGATGCGGTCGTAGCTTGCAGGCAGGTCTTTGTCGAGTGATAGCTGGATGAGTGTCATCACCCTTTTGCGTGGCTGTTCGTCCTTATACCAGTCCACAACCATTACTTGCTCCTTTTCTGCCATCAGTTTCTGATATAGATTTTTTGCAGCCAGTAGCACTTTCTGTTCTTCCGCCTTTGTTAGCTTTCGTCCTTGTATCAGCAGGTCATATATTTCCAGTTCCTCTTCTGTCAGTCCCAAGTCTGTTGAGCGTGACTGCTCAGCTTTCAGTTCTTCTATCAGTTGTAGCAACTTCTCGTAGTAGTCTTCATTCTCACTGCCACCAGCATTATAGCGGTCAATGATATTCTTGTAGCGTTGTGAGAATGCGATGCGTGTACAGTTCTTGTTGATGAGTTGCTGCAATGCCTTTTCAATGAACTCACGAAGGTCGTCTATTTCCAATGCCTTATATGGAGTGGCACTGATCTCCTTGCGTATCTCCTCGATATTCAGTTTACTCAGGTCTATTACCTTTCCCTGATGTATGACATAGTCTGCATCATCGCATACTTTATTCGTCGATGTCACGCTTTGGTCCAGTTTTGCAGACATTCTTGCCTTTGCCCTCTCCAGTTTCTCATCGTCTATCTGATTACAGAACAATCCATTCAGATAACTGATAGGAGCAAACTTGTCGTTATGCCAACCACACTCAAATATTTCTGGTTTGCTGGCATCATAGAGATTCATCAGCAGATTGCTCAGCACCTTGAAGCGATTCTTCCACTCGTCTTTCTCCAAGATGCGGTCATATGCCTTACGCAGCATATCCAGTTTATCCAATGTATTGGCTTCAGCAATGATATCATCAATACTAATGCCCAATGGCAACAGGAACGCCTCACACTCTAAGATACAGTTATCAATATTCGTTATCAGCTGTTCTATGTTCTTAGCAGGATAGTTCCCTTCTTCGTCTGTTGAAGCATAGTCGCTCAGTGCATCCTGCATATATTTGAATACGTTCACATAGTCCACGATGATACCGCACGTCTTTCCTGGGAATACACGGTTGGCACGGGCTATAGCCTGCATCAGTGTATGGCTCTTCATCGGCTTGTCAAGATAGAGCGTAGAGAGTGAAGGAACGTCAAACCCCGTCAGCCACATCGCACAGACAAATACCAGACTCAGTTTGTCGTCCTTGTCTTTGAAGCGGTCTTCTATGTCTTTGCCTTCTGTGGTTATCTCGTTCATCTTTTTACGATGCAAGGTGATGTCAAGTCCCTGCTTCTGGAACTTCTCCACCTCGTCACCTTCCTCACTGATGATCACCGCCATTTCTACACGGTCCATATAGCCCAATATCTTGCTATACTTCTCGCGTTCCTCTATCGTCTTGGCTTTGTTGCGCTGCATGATGAGCTCTTTCTTCTCTTCCTCCCAGTAGTGCTGCACCTTGTCGTACATCTTCACTGCTGTGTACTTGTCCACACTGATTACCATACCTTTGCCGAGGAATCCTCTGCGTGGGAAGTGATGGGCTATGTCTTTCGCTATCTTGTCCAAACGCCCATCACGCTTGATCACTTCAAGTATTCTTGACGAGCTATTCTCCAGCAGTTCCAGTTCCCTCTCATTCAAGTTCTCATCTTCCACGATCTCTGCCACATCCGTATCCAGCCAGTCGTTGGTCAGTCCCACTTCTGGCACACGTCGGCTATAGAACAAAGGCACCGTAGAACCATCAGCAATAGCCTCTGCAAAGTTATATTCCGATACGTAGTCGCCAAACCACTGGTTGGTCAGTCGCTTGCTGCCCAGCAGTGGCGTACCCGTAAAGGCTATGTAGTTGGCGTTGGGCAGTCCTGTATGCATGTTCTCTGCCAACTGTTTGTATTGCGTACGGTGAGCCTCATCCACCAGCACAAAGATATCGTTGCGCTCAGAGAGCACAGGGTATTTCTTTGTCTTGTCGTACTGAAACTTATGTATCAGCGTAAACAGCATGGGCTTGTTCGACATCAGGTAGTCACGCAGCTGTGCCGAGTTCTTAGGCTGACATTCCTCTTTCTCGCCTATTACCTCCGTACGCACAAATGTCTTGTGTATCTGTGTGTCCAGGTCGTCACGATCTGTTACTATCAGGAAAGTAAAGTTACCATGCAGTTTGCGTCTCACCTTCCTTACGAACATCACCATCGAATAGCTCTTTCCTGAACCCTGTGTATGCCAGAATACGCCCAGTTTTCCGTTCAGTTCCTCACGTCTCTCTACGCTCTTCATCAGATTATTCACACCTAGATACTGGTGGTTCTTGGCAATAATCTTTGTGCGCATATTGTCGAAGAAAATGAAGTTCTCGATATAGTCTATCAAGCGTTCTTTTCTGAACAGACCGTCTATCAATGTCTGTATTGATAGTCCGTGTTCTGCTATCTGCTCTCTATCCAGTTTCTCCTTCTCATTATCTACACGCAGCCATTCAAAGAAGAATTCATAGCCAGCATTCCACGCCCCCAGCTTCGTCTGCAGTCCATTCGACAGCACACATATCTGATTCAGCGCAAAGATGTTTGGTATGTCCTGACGATAACTTACGAGATTCTTCTTATACGACTCCTCCACCTTTACCGTCGAATTCTTCAGTTCGATGAAAACCACAGGAAGACCATTCACGAACAGCAGCACGTCAGGACGACGATAGCGGTAGTGGCCTTTTATCCACATCTGGTTTACGCAGTGGAAGTCGTTATTCTCAGGGTTGTCATAGTCTATCAGCTTCACGATTTCGAAGTCATCACCCTTTGCCGTTCTTGTATCTACCTTGATACCATTTCGCAATTGGTTATAGAGCCTATAGTTTACGTCTACTATGTCCTGAGCGCTAAAGTCCCTGCGGTAGTCGTTCACTATATCATCTATGATGCTCTTATCCACTTGCGGATTGATACGCACCAGTGCCTCTCGGAACACCTCTGGCAAGATGCATTCCTTTACGCTGCTACGACCAGTAGCACCCACTTCGTCCTGTTTCTCTACGCTGGCATCGCACTCTATGCGCTTCCATCCGTATTCGGGCTGCGATAGTCTGTTACATATCGCCTGCTCTATATCGTCTTCGCTGATAAAGGATTTCATAGACTATTTCTTTTTGTTATGCTTTTACTTCAAGTTTTCCAGACATTAAGCGTGGAAGGAGTAGGTCACGCTGGCGAGAGAGTATAACAGATTGTTTTTTTAACATATTAATCTGATTATATAAGGGTTCTACTTTATTTCTGAACGACACTAATAAATCATTTATAGGAATCACAATCTTTCTCTTATTCAACATAGGAACAGTTAACTGTTGTTGAGAAGTACCATTACCCTCAAGGTCGTTGTACTTACTACTATGATAAAGATAATAAACGTTCAAATCATTTTTGGGGACAACTGCCAATAATCTGACAATAGGAACAAAAGGCATTCTTCTCATACAAACAAAGCCAACGGTTCCTCTTGCTGAAATAGTTATACAAGGTTTGTTTATTCTTGCTTTATTTGTATAGCCATATAATCCGTCATCTACAATTCCATTAGAATAGATAGGTACATTACATTCCTCTGTTGGAAATTGAGAAAAAAACTCTGGTTTATCTCCACCTGCAGAAATAGTAGAAACCTTATCATATTTCTCAATTTTCCACCCCTTAGGCAATCCATTTTCAAACTCTGCCTTTTCATGACCAGGAAAGCGGAAACGGACAAACCACTCTTTATAGAGATTCTCTGCCATTTGCTCCAACAGGCGAATTCTGCGATTATTATTATCAATTAGATTGTCGTAGGCAGAAAGGATAGAGGCAATGCGGCGCTGATATATTAAATCAGTAAAGATGTTAATCTTAATTTTCTTCATAGAGCTACCTGATATTTCAGGAAATGTAGCTCCACTGCCAAATAACTTTATGTAGTTTAGATTACTTTTTATATAATAGTATAAGTATAAAGGGGATACTAATTTTTCATTGCAAACAATGCTTTTAAATCCTTGATTAGTGCAAATTGGATTTGCTGCTAATGCAATATAGCCAATAGGAGCTCTTGAGGAAAACAACACTGTGTTTTGAGGAAGTAGTTTTGTCCCAGACTTGTTTAGACCTTTTTGCGTGATGAAATTTTCACCATGTGAGATATAAACATTGTTATATCCAGTAAGATCTTTAGGAGAAACCCAAGGAATATCTCCGTTCCAATACTCTTCATGTTCTGTTGAAGGGGTTCCCCCACCGACAACTTCACCTATTTCTGAGATTTTATATACTTTTGTATCCATTTATTCCTCCCCAAACAGTTCTTTCATGTTCTTATCAATCTCTGCCTGAAGAGCAAGAGCCTCGTCGTTGAGCTGAGAGAACTCTGCATGCAGCCCTTTCATGGTATCACGGAACTCAGATTCGGTCATGCCGTCGTCCTCGATAACTACACCCACATAGCGACCGGCATTCAGCGAATAGTCTTGGTCACGAACGCCATCCTCACCATCGAGCTTGGCAACCTTACAAAGACCTATCACATCCTGATACTTTCCCTCTGGCCAACGTTCTAAGAGCCAGTCAACCTGTTCTTGCTGACCAGCAGCCTTGTATTCTTCTACCAGTGCCCAGAAACTATCAGAGTCGCCCTCATACAAGCGACTGATAATACCTAGGTTCTTAATCTGCTCGTCAGAGAACTTGCGATGAGCACGGTCTACCTGTGTAAAGATATTGCGGGCATCAATAAACAGGATTTCGTCTTTCTTTGTGCGCTGCTTGTTGAAGAACCATAGCGTGGCGGGTAGGGTAACGGTAGAGAACATATTTGAGGGCAGCGTCACCATCTGACTGATGATGCCATCCTCAATCATTTTCTTACGAATTTCCAATTCAGAACCACCTGCATCGCTGGCAGAGTTAGCCATAACGAGGGCAGCCTTACCATTATCATTCAGTGCTGTAGCGAAATAGCCTATCCAAAGATAGTTGGCATTAGGCACAGTCTCCTTCTTGTCGCTCTGCTTCTTGGCTGACTTGGTTTTGTTACGAGGTACACCATAGGTATTGAAACGTGCATCATCGATGACTCTTTCAAGCACCACTTCATCTACATTGAACGGCGGGTTTGCCATTACATAGTCGAACGCACCGAAAGCATTGTAAGGGTCGCTATAGAATGAGTTGGCTTCCGTAATCTCACCACGCACATTATTCAGCAGCAGATTCATCTTAGCTAACTTCACCGTATCAGGCTCTTTCTCTACACCATAGCAGCGGAAGTGCATCATGTCGTCGCTGGTGGCATTATGACGGTGCATATAGCGGGCTGCCTGAACGAACATACCGCCCGATCCACACGCAGGGTCGAGGAACTTCTTATCGCCAGTCTTTGGCTGTAATACCTCCACCATATACTGCACAACGCTGGCAGGCGTATAGAAGGCGCCACCACCTTGACCTTCTGCTAAGGCGAAGTTGCCAAGGAAGTATTCATATATCTGACCAAACAGGTCGATGCTGATGTCTTCGGGAATATCCTTAAACACACGGACAATACGGCTCAGCAGTTCCGGCTCTTCTTCGGGTACCAACTGGCCATACACCTCTTTGGGCAACACGCCTTGCATCTTGGGGTTCTCCTGCTCGATAGCTTCCATGGCTTTCTTCACGAGCACAGCCTTTTCAGCATTATCTGGTGCATTATTGATGGTGTCGAAGTAGGCACACTCAGGCAGGAAGAAGCCACACTTCTCGATGGCTACATCCTTGTAGTCCTTCTCCATACGTGTACCTTTATACTGTTGGTACTCGGCTTCTATCTCCTTCTTGTGCTGCTTGAAGAGAATATCGGCATAGCGCAGGAAGATGAGCCCGAGGATGGGCTGACCGTATTTGTTGGCTGCCAAGTGAGCACCAGCACGTAGCATGTCGGCAGAGTGCCAAAGATTATCTTTTAGTGTTTTAAGTTCAATGTCTGTCATACTGTTTTGGTTTAATGATGGGGGCATCATCAAACAAAGCAACTCCAGTTGATTCAGATAACACGGTTTCCGCCAAGCACCAGACACAATACGAGAAGTGGACACTTTAACCACATCCCGTTCGGAGGTACTTGGCGGAAACCTAAGAAAGTAGATGCAGCAGTGCCCACATAACGTGAGCATCCGCTATTATTCTACTTTCTTGTTCTTTCCACCGCCAAGTTTCCCGAACGTTATTGAATAAACAGCAAACGCTTATTTTTGTTTTACCCTCAAAAGTCTCACAGGGCGCTTCACTAAGCGTTTTTCCCATGATTAGTTGCAAAGGTACGACAAAAATAGAAATAATCCAAATATTTTGTTGGCGATTATTTGACAATTGGATTTTATTGGTTATCTTTGCATCACAAAATACGACAAATTAGTGTGCCAGCGGGTACATATTGATATAAGCTGCAGCAACAGCAAAGAAAAAACTTGGCATTGAAAAAACGATCCAGGAATGTTCTTTGCTGTTGCTGTCTTTTGTTGTATGTCCCTAACCTAAGGGTACTAAATATTAATATTAACTTAGCGGCCGTTAAGGAGCGGCCATCAGGAGGAAAGTGAGCGAAGGGAGTCTCGCGAGCGCAAAGGATCCAATTCTGGAACTTCTTTCTCACTGAACTCTAAACAAATGAACAAAGAAAACAAGAAAGTAGAGGTCAGCGAACTGCTGGCTGAAATCGTGAGAAACAGTAATGGTACCGTCGCACTGTACATCTTTGAGGCTGGTAGCCAGCATGTAGAGACCATTCATACACAGAATGTAGGAGCCTACGGCCAACGGCCTACCCCCAGCCCCTCCCAAAAGGGAGGGGAGCAAAGCCTGCTGCCCGAGGTGCTGGCTACCGATGAAGCCATGACGCTAATGCCATAGCAGAGAAGTTAGGCATCCGCCAGAAGTGGAAAACCTTCGAGACGCTGTGGAATCGGAAGAACATGCGTAGTGACTACAACTTGGCACTCAGGCAACAACAGTCACTAGACTTTCTGACTGAATTGAAAGCCTTGTTTGCAACAGGAGAGTGAACAATCAAGACACAAAAAAGGACTGTCTCGAAAGGCAGTCCTCATCAGTTCCTTTTATAGTGCAGTATCAAAGTCGAAACAATCAAGTGCACTTTTAAAAACAGACCCGACAGCTTGAAAATCAGAGGCTGCCGGGAATCAACGTTGCAAAGATATGGATTATTCTTGAAACTTCCAAATCTTTTGGCAATTATTTGCGAAAAATGTTATATACACATCACTTTTCCACTTACTTGGGCTACATGATCTAAACCGTAGACTAAAGAAGGGCCGTCAACATTCATCCAACTGAAGAGCCGCATCATGCGTGCATATTGGTTGAGTACATAGGTCGTGTCTATTACCGGGTTTGGACGGGCAAAGCAGATAGGTTCATGATGGGCTATTCTGTTGCGTAACTTGTTGATATAGTCCAATTCCTGGAAGATATATGTGTTGTCGTATCTGTGCTGGCGCGTTGACCTGGGCTTATTGGGAAATATACGAAGAAGCCTCTGACCCATTAGTGCGTAAGTAGCATTGGAGAACATATACTTCCAGACACCGAATTCCATCTCTGACAGCAACTTTGAATGCGAGTAATTCCCTTCACGCATCAAGCCATTATAGGCTTTTTCTATAATCTTCCGTGTATTCTCCACACGACGATCGTAATATAGCGCACCGTTGGGGAGTATGGCATCTCGCAGCCAATTGTTTCCAAGATGAGCTACCATCTGCTCGTCTATACGATTACGTAGCACCACCTCGAAACAGCTTATCAGTGTAAACATCTCCTGCGACAATTTCAGGTTATAGCGATATAGTGTCATTGCTCTGCGGGTATCGCCTCCACAAGCCTGTAGATATTTCTGCATTCTCTTTGCAGAGAAGAGTTCTTCAAAATCTTCGTATTTCATTTTTTCAGTTAGTTCTCCATGTCGTTTCTATTTATCTTGCAAAGATACAAAGATTCTTTGTAATAGCCAAATAATTGCGTATTATTTAAAGGCCTTTACCCAACCGTAGTACCTAGCGTAGTGGATGCGTAGGTAGTAAGAGTCAAAGAATATGAGTACCTTTGCACTGGTTAACCAACACAATGTATAACAATAACCAAAACGGAAAGCTTATGACAAAAGAAGAACAAATGTACAGAGAGGAGCGGCAGTTGAGGGCAATGATTGATTGCAACCTGCTGACGACGGATTGTGTGACGACGGCAACGGTGGCCAAGCGACTGGGGATGACACCGAAGCAGCTGTATGGGCGGCTGAAGGAGAGAGGGGTGCTGTATAAGAGTGACGGCATGTGGATGCTCATGCCGAAGTACACGGGTCTCGGTCTGCTGCGCTACCGCTACACCTTATACGATACGCTGCTGGGTGAAAAGAAGCTCCGCGTATATCCTGTGTGGACGAAGGGTGGTGTGGAGTTCGTGAAGAAAGAAATTGAAGAGAATAATCATTAAATTTAAGAAAGAAATTATGAGTATGTTTTACTGATTTTTGAGGTGGCATGTCTGTGCGCAGCAAAATTTCTGAATAATTCTTTGACCAAGGTCAAAGTGTGGCCTTGCGAATTATGATAATTTCTTTCCAAATAAAAAAAGATGAAAAAGAAGAAAAAAGAGGGTGGTGGGGAGGCACCGAGGGCAGATAGGAAGCCGAATTGGCAGGAGGTGTATGCCACGGTGGAGGACATCAGGCAGTTCCTGGACGAGCGGGTGCTGCTGCGGTACAATGTGGTGACGCGTCGAGTGGAGGTGCACTGGCTGACGGACTTTGGCGACGCACCGCCAGGGCTGGACGACTGGGAACCGCTGACCGACAGGCTGGTGAACTCGCTATGGGTGGAGATGTCGGAGCAGAAACAGGTGCGGGTGCAGGACATCTTCCGCGTCATCGAGTCGGACTATGTGGCGGAGTACAACCCCTTCGCCTTCTACTTGGAGCGACTGCCTCCATGGAACGG
>OMXL01000003.1:0-495 GCA_900314985.1 uncultured Prevotellaceae bacterium
CCGTTCCATGGAGGCAGTCGCTCCAAGTAGAAGGCGAAGGGGTTGTACTCCGCCACATAGTCCGACTCGATGACGCGGAAGATGTCCTGCACCCGCACCGGCTTCTGCTCCGACATCTCCACCCACAGCGAGTTTACCACGCGGTCCGTCAGCGGCTCCCAGTCGTCCAGCCCTGGCGGTGCGTCGCCGAAGTCCGTCAGCCAGTGCACCTCCACCCGCCTCGTCACCACGTTGTACCGCAGCAGCACCCGCTCGTCCAGGAACTGCCTGATGTCCTCCACCGTGGCATACACCTCCTGCCAATTCGGCTTCCTATCTGCCCTCGGCTCCTTTGCCTCCCCACCACCTTCCTTTTTCTTCTTTTTCATCTTTTTTATTTGGAAAGAAATTATCATTAATTATTCAGAAATTTTGCTGCGCACAGACATGCCACCTCAAAAATAATTTCTGGTTAATTTCTGGTAATTTCTTTCAGTAAAATATTGCTGCGCACAG
>OMXL01000003.1:508-122725 GCA_900314985.1 uncultured Prevotellaceae bacterium
CAGTAAAACATACTCATAATTTCTTTCTTAAATTTAATGATTATTCTCTTCAATTTCTTTCTTCACGAACTCCACACCACCCTTCGTCCACACAGGATACACGCGGACCTTGCGCTCACCCAGCATCGTGTAGTATGGGATGTAGCGGTAGCGCAGCAGGCCAAGATCTGTGTATTCCGGCATGAGCATCCACATGCCGTCGCTGTGATATAGGATCTTGCGCTCCTTCAGTTTGCGGTACAGCTCGCTGGCCTTCATCTTTAGCCGTCGCGCCACCGTCCCCGTCGTCACGCAGTCCGTCGTCAGCAGGTTGCAATCTACTATTGCCCTCAACTGCCGTTCTTCTCTGTACATCATCTCTTCTTTTGTCATAAGCTTTTCGTTTTGGTTATTGTTATACATTGTGTTGGTTAACCAGTACAAAGGTACGAAATTGTGCACAAAATTACCCCCTATATGGTGGGTACATATAGGGGGTATATTGGTAGTAAAATAATGCGCCTAAGAAACTATCTTATGCGCATATTTGATGGAGTTCGGAAGCGATATTGGCTATTTCATCCATAATCATCCGCTCCCTTTCTTTCGACGGTTTCTTAGTGCCATTGATGTACTGAGCCATCAAACTTTGGCTGATACCAAGTCTACGACCAACAGCAGCAGCATTGAGTTCAGGATGAGACAGGAAAATCAAAGATATTCCTGTTGGTTCGGGGTCATCGTACTCGAAACTCTCAAAAGAGACATCCTCATCCAGGTCATACCAGTGTATGCCCTCATCATCCATCTCATAGTCCTCTCGCTGTTCAGGTGTAGCGTTCAACAGTCGCTTATAATAAAGTAGCGACTGCCACAACGTACGTCCATCGTCAGTAAGACCATAGATGCGGTTGTTTTCA
Source organism: uncultured Prevotellaceae bacterium (assembly GCA_900314985.1). GTDB lineage: Bacteria > Bacteroidota > Bacteroidia > Bacteroidales > Bacteroidaceae > Prevotella. The sequence continues at coordinate 1,408 of OMXL01000003.1, forward strand.
AACCAAATCTTAGAAATCTTCATTGTTCACGCTCTTTCCAAAATATTCTTTCCATTTCTCAATCGCAAGTTCCTTGTTTTCTTCAAGAACCATCTCCGCAGCTTTAATGTCTTTCATTTTGATTCCTTCATTCTTCACAAGCACGATACCTTCTGGTAGGATATCAAACTTAGCCTTACCATCAGAATTCTTCACATGTACGTGAATCGGTTCGTGCTCACGAGAGTAGAAGAAGAACCTCATTCCAAACATCCTTAATATCTCTGGCATAATCTATTACTTTTTGAATTACAGTGCAAATATAGGTAATTATTTCATTACCTCAAAACTTTTTCGCAGAAAAATGCGTTAAGCCAATACTTTTTTAATATCATCTCTGAAAAACAGCGTTTTTCGCTGATCAAGTGCCTGGTAATAATCACGGTACATGTTCTTCCGATTCCACAGCGTCTCGAAGGTTTTCCACTTCTGGCGGATGCCTAACTTCTCTGCTATGGCATCGGCCAGAAGTGCTGACTGGGTGCGGGAGATGAGTGGTTGGTAGTTGGCATCCACCCACCCTGCCGTCTGCGCTTTCTTCCATAGCGTCATGGCTTCATCGGTAGCCAGCACCTCGGGCAGCAGGCTTTGCTCCCCTCCCTTTTGGGAGGGGCTGGGGGTAGGCCGGCCTTTCAAGCAGACGGTTTAGTAAGCCTATGGCTTCATCGTCATTTAAATTCATCTTCACGTTATCCGTTATATTTCTGATAATGAACACATATAATACACCGTAAGGCGAGAGAGAAAAAAACGGAGAACGTGGGTGGATTTGGTGTCACAGCAAGCTCCCAGGTCGGCAAAAACCCTTCTCAAACTACTGTTACTGCCAAATGCCCACGCCTCCGTTGTAGGATGCGTGAGCAGGCAGCCATCGCTTTGAGAAGTCTTTTTGAATTTGCCGTTCGGGAGACTATCGATAAAGCTGCGGTTGCTTCGTCTTATTATATGTCTTCGGTTGCAAAATTACTAAAAATCCTGCATATTCCGACACTTTTTGTAAAATATCTTATGGACTCATAGTTTTTTCTTTATTATTAACCTTGAATTTACAGACGACCCTTTTCTGCATTACCAGCACCTGTACCCTTATACTTCGACGGAGTAACATTGAAGCGGTAACGAAGCGAAAGAGAGACGCAACGGGAATCGTTGTCTTCCGTCTTATGGAACATCATGCGATTGCTATAGAGCGTAAAGCGGTTGATGCGACGCTTGAAGAAATCCTTGCCAATACTGAGCGAGAGGATGGGGTTAGTGCAGTCGAAACGGGCATTCGAGCCAGTGTCGCCGTGGGTATGCACGTTGAAGTCTGCTTGCACAAGCCAGTCGTGAGGCAGGGTGACTATGTTGCCCAATTGTAGGGACAACATAGGATGATTGAAACACTTCTGCTCACCTAAAAACTCCGCTTTGAGCCAAGGCTTCATCAGCGATAAATTGTATTGCGGAGTCCATGTGACTTCGTGACCCAATTTGACATTCTTCTGTGCGCCCAGCGTGATCGTAATCCAATCGGCATATTCGTAGTTCTTGTGGGTCACAAGGTTCACCTTGCTGTCACCCTCCAAACTTTCTACTGTGTAGAGGATGGGGTCAACACAATGGCTAAAGTTGACGTTGAGATAGAGCCACTTCCACATAGCCATCGTATTCACATTATGATACTTGACGGGCTTCAGATAAGGATTTCCCGTCTGCATGTTCAGACGGTTCTCATAGATGACATCACTGCTCAACATCCAGTAAGACGGGCGTGAAGTGCGCTTGGCATAGCTGAAGGATAATTGCAGACTCTTCAAAGACGTTGATAGTGATACCGAGGGAAAGAATTCATCGTAAGTACGGCTTTGGTCATCTCGACGGATGCCGCCTACAAAGTATTCTGATTCCACGTGCTCATAGCGCAGGCCAGCCGACAAGCGGAAACGGCCCACTTGCTGCTGCAACTCCACGAAGGGAGCGATGGCTTGCTCATGTTGTTCGTTGTTGCTGTTGGCAATATATCCTTCTTCGTTTTCAAAACTGCTGTTCCATCTGGTATTGGTGTACTCCTCACCAACTTCTATCTGCCCTTTCCCAAACGGATACGTTACGAAAAGCTTCTCTGCCATCAGACGACTACACGTCAAAGCGTAGGTGTTCACATCGCGATTTTCCTGACTTTCACTCAGTTCCTGCTGCTGGTTGCGGTTACGCTGGTTACGATAGGTATAGTCTGCATTGAAGTCGATGCAAAACTTTCCTATCTTTCCCGTGTAGTAGAGATTCACTTGGTGTTTGGGTGCACCTTCGGCTCTGTTGATACTGCTATTCTGCAAATGGTCATACATGGAACCGTTGGCTTGCAGGTCATCGTCATAGTCACTCCAAGTTTTCACGTAGTCGTAGGTGTGCTGATAGAAACCGCCAAAAGAGTTGTTATCGTTAAGCTGGTAGTTGAAGCCGAAGCGGCCTTCAAGGAATGGATTGTAAACCTTGTCCTTCTGCTTGTTGGTAATTACCCACAGTGTGTCGGCAAAAACAGTCTGTTCGAACTCGCCTTTTTCCCACCGCTTATTGTAAGCGCCGAAGAGATTTGCAAATAAATCTAACTTTCCTGTGCGGTAGGTAAGGTTAATACGTTCATTGTTCGCAAAACCATGTCCCTTACGACTCCATGAGGTCAGTTCTACGCCAAGGCCTTCGCCCGCCGTACGTTTGGTGCGAATGATAATGACAGCATTGACCGAAGCTTCATATCGGGCTCCTGGATTCTGAATCACCTCGACGTTCTTGATGTTGTCCGACTGGATGTTCTTCAGTTCTTGTAAGTCGGTCAACTTTCGGTTGTTCAGATAAATCAAAGGCACTCCCTTACCTAATATCTCGAAAGTCTCACCTTTCTTTGAAATGGTCGGTACACGGGACAGCACATCTTCAGCGGTGCCCATCCTTTCCATCACTGTACCCTCCACGTTCATCACGAGAGAGTTGCCCTGCAACTGCACCTTGGGACGCTCACCCTGTACGACCACACCGTTCAGCGTATAGTTATCAGGCCTCATCCGTATTGTTCCAACCTCAGGCTTATCACATAGCCGATAGATAGTCTTGTAGCCAACATAAGAGAAACGTGCAAGGACACGTTCTTGTTCATAAGGTACCGCAAAATAGCCACTCTCATTGCTAACACCGCCACTGAGCAGCGTAGAGTCTTTGGGATTAAGAATGGCAACATTAGTATAGGCCACAGGCAATCCTTGTTCATCAACGATGAGACCCGTCAGATGACGGTCTGTTTTGTGAGTACATTCTACATATATTTCCCTTTCCCCACTTTTATAAATACGAACAGGATAGAAACCGACAATTTGCATTAGGGCATCGAGAACTGGCTGATGTTGCACATGAGATGTCACACGGAAATCTTCAAGCTCATTGTATATAAAGATGAGGTCATAGTTAGTTGTCTGCGACTGAATGTACTTCAAAGCCTCAGAAAGAGAAACGTCACGAAAGTCATAGCTAATGCGCTGTGCGTTAACGGTCATACCAGTCAGCCACAGCATAATAAACAGAAATTGTTTCATGGCTGTGGTTCTACGGTTGATGAGACATACAGGGTATCATTCTCCAATTCCAGTTGCAGCCACTCGAAATTGTTCAGCATCTCTACAACTTTCTCCAGCGTATATTCTGGTTTCCATTGGTAGTACAGACGAAGTTGTGGTGCATCTTCGTTTCTATATACTACCTTGACGTGGTAATAGTCCGACAGCTCTTTAAATATCTCACCTAATGGCACATTGTCAAACAGTTTGGGCTGTAATGTCGCTATTGTGTCATTCTCTACTAGTTGAGGGCTGGCAGTTGAGAGATGAGAATTTGCTTCAACTACTATGTCCTGTTCCTTGGGAGTGTTATTATAAGTAACAATGTGTATAGCAGCAAAGGCAATACCCGACAGCATCAAGATGCCAACAAACATGGCTGCGAACTTCCTGAACTGGAAATAATGATGCCTTGTCTTCAGCTGTTGCCATTCGGTATCAATCATTTCGTCGGTAATATCCTCGTCTGCATGAAAAGCATCAATGGCACTCTGTGTCTTCGACATTAGTGTGTAGAGTTCACGACACTCGTCATCGGCAAGTATCTCTTGCCATTGGTCGGCCGTGTATTGATGGGGCTGTTCCATCATCTGGAGCAATAAATCAATCTTGTTCATACGCTCATTGGTTTTTAAGATGTGTACGTAATTGACTAAGCGCGCGACGCAGATGCTTATAAATAGTGGTTTCGCTGACACCCAGACGACAAGCAATCTCTTTGAAAGTAATACCGTCGCGGAAGTGCTGCAAGATGATGTCTCTACAAACAGGCGGCTCCAGTAGGTCGATGCCTATGCGCAAGGCCTTCAACTCTTCTTCGAGTAGTTCTGTTGGCATGATGGTCGTGTCGAGGTCAAGAAGATAGAGGTGTTCTACACGCTCTTGTATCTGTCGGCTACGAATCACATTCATACATCGGTTTCGCACGCTGGTAAGCAGATAGGACTGGGCTGTCTCTTCCCGAAGGTCACGATGATCGTCAAGAAGTTGGGCAAAGATGTCGTGCACCACATCCTTGCTCTCCGCATCGTCGTGCAGAAGTATGGTGGCCAGTCGATACATCTGACGGTAATGCTGTTTGAACAGCTTTTGAAGTTTCCTTTGATCTGTCATACACTTATACTACACACGAAAACCGAATTACTAAACCCTAAACGACATTATTTTAAAAATACGAATACAAAAAGTCCTTTTGTTGACCCCTACATCAACAAAAGTACACAATTACACGCAAATGTTACATCTCGAGGCGTAACTTTTACAGATTATTAAAAGGACTCATCGCTGTTTCAGGTTTTTAAAGGGTTGGACTTCATGTTATTTTATGCGAATTCTTTGATTATTCGGAATTTCTTTGTATCTTTGCCCCCGAGAACAAAAAGATAACGATTATGACGCAGATATTAGTAACATTGAACGAGGACGCGACAACGCTGCATGTACGCAAGGCCATTGAGTTGCTTCGCGGTGTGGTTTCGACTACTGTGTTCAAAACTAAAGATGAGTCCAACAAAAAGGCGCTCCGACAGCAGGCATACGTGAAGGAGTCGCTCGAAAGAGCGTTCGACGAGATGAAGCGTGCCAGACGGGGTGAGCACAAGATGATGACCGACGAGGAGTTTATGGCTGAACTTAAAGCAGAGGTCGAGGCCTGATCTCACTTGCCCCTGTCCCGCCATAGCGATAAGGGCGAGCAGCGCGGTGATGATGATTTGCTTGTTCATTGTTTTTTATGTTTTGAGGATTTTCTACTCAAGTCAAATGCCTTTATCACCTCTTCGGCACTCTTGATCATTTGATTGAGTTTATCTGTTGGCTTCTCCTCCTTGCGGGCTAGGTCAAGGAACTGGCGATAATATGATTCTGCCTGCTTACTATCTTTGAGAAAATAAACGTAGGCATTGGCTATGTTATAATAGGTAGCGATGGAGGTTGGATTATAGGCAAGATGTTCTTTCCATGCTGTGACGGCCTCTTCGTAATGCTGTGTATGGTAGTAGCCCTCGCCCTGCGAGAGTGTAATGGCCTTCATTATTGTGGTGTCGGGTTGCATCAGTTGTTTGGCAAGATTGAGATAACCGAGACCTTCAGGATAGCGCTTCGTGTCGATGCAAACCACGCCAAGACGATAGGCGCAGCCATAGTGCTGCATGCCGCTAATCAGGAAAGCCAACTGTAGATAATGATGGGCGCGTTCTAAATCTTTGATCTGCGAGAAGCACATGCCAGCGGAATACAAGGTGTTGAATGTAGAGTCACCCTGTTCCAATAGCTGATCGTACAATTTACATGCCGCTGTGAAGTCACGATTCATGAACCATGCATCGGCCAGTGCTCTATTCACAAGGATATTTGTGGAGTCCTTCTGGCAGTATCTCAATCCGCAGACGATACCGTTTTGTGGCTGATTATTTTTCGCATAGGCAAGGGTTAGTCCTGCCACCATCTCACCGTCCATAGGATAGTGATTCACCAACTGTCCCGTCCAATAGATATAGGAGTCCGTATCGCCCTGTTTCTGATAACTGAAGCATAGTTGGCGAAAAGCATCATGGGAGAGACTATCTTCAGGAACTAATTTCAGGAGGTCTGCAGTCTGGCGATAGTTGCCACGCTTATAGTAGCAGTCGGCCAGCTTCATCTGAACCATGCAATCAACTATAGCACTCTTCTCTGCAGAATTTTTTATCCGCCCAATAATCTCCTCTTGTTTTTCCTCAGGAAGTTCCTCTAAGTGTTCAATAGGAAGGTCGAAATTGTCTATAGCTCGCTCCTGACTTCGGGTCTTAGCCAAATTGTAAGCCTGCTGGTAGTACTTCAGTGCCTCAAAGGTATTGTACTGCAACATACAACTGTCGCCAGCCTGCACAAACATCAGCAATGAATCTGCCTTTATTTCTGCTGTCTTTTTTGACTTTGCCCAACCCGTCATTGCGACAAGGGCGAGCAGTGCGGTGATGATAATTTGCTTGTTCATGATTATGATGATGGATTATCTATGAATACTTATTCCGAACTTCCGCTACTTTCACCACTACCGCCACCCTTGACATCATCGTTGATGATGCTGCGCTCGGCCTTCTTCACGCTGGCCTTGAGTTCTCCGATGCGGTAACTGATGCTGAGGGAGAAGGATTGGTTAACATACTTCGACCAACTATCTGCATGGAAGAAGTTGTCCACCGTCGAATAATTGTATCGCTTGTATTTCTTCAGGAAATTCGAGGCAGAGAGTGTCAGGTTAAGGCGGTCTTTCAGCCACGATTTCTGAATACTCATGCTGTAATTGCTATAACTGCTGCCACGTCCTTGCAGGTTGATATTTGGGGTTATGCCATAGAAGTTAAAAGAGAGTCGCCAGTTCTTGGGAAGCGTTTGCTGTGCACCTCCATAGGTAAAGAGGTTCCAACCGTGATTGGAGAGGCTGCCGCCATCATCCATGTCTATATAAGAGAGTCGGCCGTTGACGTAGATTCGGGTGTTCTTAGTGGCATTCCAGTTGATGTATGTATTCAGGTTAATGCTCTGACTGCGCCCGATGTTCTCGTAGGTGGTGTAGAGCACGTCCTTTCCTGTCGGGTTCTTCAGACCTGGAATCTGCGTATCGGGCATCATCCTCACGACGTTCTCAATGCTGTTGTTGGTGAATCCGTAGCGCAGGGAGAGGTTGATATTGAACTTCGGCGTGAAGTTGCTATAACTGAGGCTAAACGAATGACTCTTCTCACTTTCAAGATGAGAATTACCCTGAGAAATATTGGTAGGCGTAGAGTCATCGAGATAGGGATTGAGATACCAGATACCTGGGCGGTAGATGCGCATGTCGTAGCCTAAGCGCAGGTTCGATGTTTGTGTCAGTTTATAGCCAATGCTGGCAGAGGGCACAAAGTCGTTGAAGTGCTTTCTGAAGTCTTCGCCACGTCCCAGTTTGTATTCTACATCCTGCAAAGTATGTTCGTAGCGCAGACCCAGACGAGCTGACAACTTTTCCAGTTTCAAACCATACCCCAGATAGGCAGCAAAGATGTCGTTGCGATGCTTATAGTGCGACGAATGGTCTTGGTCGAAGATGTCTTCCTCGTAGCGGTCATTCTCCGAGGAGTTGTTGCGCAGGATGTACTTCAAGCCTGTTTCCAAGGTGTGAATCTTAGCGAAGGGCGTGGTATAGTCTATCTGGAAGGTATGTTCCATCATTTGCTCGCTGCCGTCGTTATACTGATTCTTCAAGCGCTGCAGAAAATTCTCCCAACCATCGGCAGCCTGCATGTCAAGGTAGTCGGTGTTGGATTCGCTCTTATCAGGCTCATGCTCAATCTTATACGAAAATGTCAGCAGGCGTTCCGGGACAGAGAAGCTGCGCTGATAGTCGATACCACCGTTGATATAATAATAGCTATTATTGGAATGATTGCTGGTGGTATATCTGTAAAGGGGTGTCTGCGTAAGGGGAGAAGTGGCAAGGGTTGTGCCGTCACCGTTATTCTTGTTACCGCCGCCATAGAGATCAAACGAAGCAGTGAGCAGTCGGAGTGTATCAATCTCGTAACTCGCCTCGAAGGAGCCGAACTGTGACTGTCCGTGGCCCTTGGATGTTCTTTCGTTTTCGAGGTCAGACGATGAATCAGTGATGTTGCCGATGGTCTTCCGGCTACTGCCAGAGTAACTGCGGGGAGAGCTGTAGTAGTTGTAACTATAACGCCCACTCATCATCAGTTTACCACTTTTGACGGTAGCGTAAGTGCTGCCGCCGGCACTACGATTGCTGACGTTTCCGCTAAAGGTGGCGGTATAGCCTTCGATACGTTGTCCGTAGGTGATGATGTTCAGGATACCCCCTACACCCTCAGCATCATATTTCGGTCCAGGATTGGTGATGACCTCTATCTTTTTGATGCTAGTGGCCGGCATGCTCTTCAGCACTTCCTTCGGATTGTTTGACATCATCTGGTTGGGTTTGTTGTTTACATACACCTTGAATGAACTGGAGCCGTTCACCTGGATATTGTCCTCACCATCTACCGTTACCATCGGCACCTTACGCAACATCTCTATCACCGTATTTGACTTCGAGTCGGGATCGTTCTCGATGTCGTAGGTGATCTTGTCGATATCCGACTTCACAAGCGACTTCTGTTTGACAACCTCTACACCTTGTAGTTCCATTGATTTGTAAATACTGTCGGCACGCAGTGAGTCGGCCTTTGTCTGTGCTCTCGCCCCTAACGGTAACACCGTCAGTATTGCGACGAGGGCTAGTAATGTGATGATGATAAGTTTCTTGTTCATTATATTTTTTTATACGATTTATGCTGCGAAGTTACAAAAAGTCATACGAAAAAGCCTCGGCGAAACCAAGAAAAAGGTCGCCGAGGGTGAAAGTCTCAACTTAGGTTGAGAGTTTTAACCTGTTTTTACTTTTTTCGACTCTCAAATGTGATATCACGACGTATCTTGCTGATGGTGTTGGGATGGACGTTGAGGAATGAGGCGATGTCCTGCAAGTCGAGATGCCCCACAATGCCAGGGCATCGCTGCATCAGCATATCATAGCGTTCACGGGCTGTGGTACGATGGAAATCGATGTAGCGGGCACGGTGCTGGTCGAGGATGTGCTCGGCAACGATGGCACGTAGCTTCATCGTCTCATTGTTCTGGTCGAAGTACTGCTCCATCTGTTCACCTGTAACTCTGAGCACACGGCTGGGCATCATCGCCACGATGGAAGTCCGTGCCGGACGGCCATAGAGGTATGTCGGGTAGTCGGCGACAAATTCGCCCTCGAAAGAAAACCAGGTGATGTGTTCCCTATCGTCGCTGATGCCATGTGTCACGTACTTAAAGCTGCCGCTCTCCACATAGGCAAACCAACGTGCCGGGTCGCCCTCACGCTCCAACTGGTCACCCTTGTGGTAGATGACCGCCTCACCCTCACGCTTGCAGAACTCCCGCAGCGTCTCAATGTCTAAACTGTTATTACCGAATCTTTGTTCCATCATCCAATAGATTTGTGGATGCAAAGATATGAAATCTTTTTGATACGAAATGGGCATGGATGACAAGGACGTGCGCCGCATCATGGGCATCACGCAAGAGGCCATCCGCTCTACAAGGTACAGGATTATGCAGAATGGGAGGAAGTAGGGGATAAAACCTTGATTTATGCAAATATTCTTCGAAATATTTGGATATATCAAATAATAGTCGTATTTTTGCAATCGAAATGCAGAAATAATCATTTTGCGAGTAATCATGCGTTAGAATTACAAAAAAAATGAACGTTGAGATTCATAATTTACAGGACTGGGTAACCAGTGAGATGATAAGGGGAAGGTACATTTTTACCAAGGATGATGTATTGAGACTTCAGTTGCCCATATCGAATCAGGCCATACAAAATAGCCTCAAGCGCCTATCTGATCGCGGCATCATTGTGTCGCCCTGGCAAAATTTTTACGTCATCATTCCTACAGAGTACAAGCTGCGAGGAATAATCCCACCAACGTTCTACATTGACAAGTTGATGACGTTTCTTGGGCGTGATTATTATGTATCACTGCTGTCTGCGGCAGAATTAAATGGTGCCACACATCAGAAGGCAATGGTATTCCAGACCACCGTCAATGGCGGCGCTATCCGTTCTGGTATCAAGAATGGTACACGACTGGATTTTACACTAAGACAACATCTTCCACTCGATTTTACCAAGAAGGTAAAGACGCAGATGGGATATATGAACGTGGCATGTGCAGAGTTGACGGCCCTCGACATCGTAGCAGAGGAGCAGAAAATTGGAGGACTAAGCCGAGCTACTGAAGTACTTATGGAATTATGCGAAACGATGCAATGGAATGAATCAAAGCTACCCTTGCTAGCATATTTTAGCAGTGCTACGATACAACGTCTTGGCTATCTACTTGAACTAATTGAAGAAACTGAACTGGCAAACAACCTATATTCATTGTTAAAGCAATCTGGTAAGACCATACGCAAGATACCATTGAAGCAGTCAGTAGCCTTCACTGAAGACATGCCGATAAATAATCGATGGAAGATAATTATTAACTACGAAATAGAAACCGACGAAATATGATTCCCCAATATTCCATACAAGAATGGCATGAGCAAGTGCCCTGGAACACGGATGCAATGGTAGAACAAGACTTGATTATCTGCCGTGCCCTAATAAGTATTTTTAGTGACGTCTTTCTATCTTCGCAATTAGCATTCCGAGGAGGTACGGCATTACATAAACTCTATTTACAGCCCCAGCCTCGCTATAGTGAGGATATTGACTTGGTACAGATTACCCCAGGTCCTATCAAACCTATCATGTTTCGATTGGGGGAGGTTTTGGATTGGCTTCCAAACAGGAGCACTGCCCAAAAGAAACACAGCAACAAGATGTTCTTTCGCTTTGAATCAGAGATGCCGCCTGTGCAACAACTTCGCATCAAAATTGAGATTAATTGCTTTGAGCATTTCAATGTTATGGGGCTAACAAAGGTTCCTTTTAAGGTTGAGAGTAGCTGGTTTAAGGGCGAGGCTTTATTGACCACCTATCAGTTTGAAGAATTGATGGGAACAAAATTGCGTGCTTTATATCAACGCAAGAAGGGACGCGACCTTTTTGACTTACATCAGGGATTGACAGCTCGTGAGTGTGACATAGAAAAGATGCTGGGGTGTTACCAAAGATATATGGAGTTTGTCGTTGACCGTGCCCCATCCTACAAGGAGTTTATACAGAATATGAATGAGAAGATGCTGGACGAGGAATTCTTGACAGATGTAGAACCTCTCTTAAGACCTGAAGTAGACTTCAATCCACAAGAGGCTTATCAATTACTGTATGATAATGTAATTGAAAAAATGATTATATCCACCACATGACGACTTCCAATCGTCAATCTGTCAAGGTACTGGCACCTGTCAACTATACGAACTCTAAGTCAGAGCGGTAGAACGAATAAAAAAAGTCCTGATGCTCAAGCACCAGGACTTTAATGTTTTTCTAAGAGTTACGCTGTTTCTCTTTTAGGTAATTGGCGAAGATGCGGGCGGCACTCTCTACCTTGGCGGCACAGGGACGGGTCTTGTAGTACTCGGCTGTGCGGGGAGAGGCGACATAGCTATCTTTTGCTTTCTCGTGGCCTTTCAGTCCGAGAATTTCGGCACAGATAATGCTGCCATTCTCCTGTCGGGACTTCTCCAGCAGGTCTTGCACTACCTTGTAGCAGGCAGACTTGCCCTCACGGTCGCTGCCGTCGGTCTGTCCGCAGTCGAGACCCACAAGTATGACGATGCCTGAGACAGCACCACACATCATGCGCATACGGCCTACCCCACCGCCAAAGCCTGCGCCAAGGCGCTTGGCCATGGTCTCGTCGAGGCCATAAAGGTCGGAAAAGGCTGCCACCACACTTTGGCAGCAGCCATATCCGGCCATGAAAAAATCTACAGCGCGATTGACGCGCTCGTCTAATTCTTTATCGGTCATATTTAGGGAGATAAAGGGAGATAAAGGAAGATATGTGGCTTTCGCCACGAAGATAAAGGACGTTACTTTTGCAGCGGATGTGCAGAACTATCGTCTTCTATCTCCTTCTATCTTCCTCTATCTCCTTCTTACTTCTTATTCTGCTTCTGCTTCAGCAGCCTTGAAACTCTCAAGATCCTCAACAGTGAAGTTCTTGATGTATGCAGACTTACCGAGAACGTCTTCCTCAGTCATGCGAACATAGACGTTGGCAGACTTCTTGAAGAGCTCAGGAGCCTTGCTGGCATCGCGGATGATGAGCAGTGACATCACGAGCTCGGCAGTCATATCATAGAGACGACGAGCCAGGAAGTCTTGTGCATTCTGATTCTCGAGGGCCTTAACAGCAGCGAGAGCCTCCTCGTAAACGGGGATGAGCTTCTCTACGCGTGCCTTGAGACCAGCCATGCAGTCGCAGGTCTGCAGACCAGCAGCCATCTCCTTGATGTTATTCAGCATGGTGCCGTTGGTGATGTAGCGGATAGCGGCAACGACCTGCAACTGAGTGGTACCCTCGTAGATAGAGAAGATACGAGCGTCGCGGAACAGGCGCTGGCTCTTGTACTCCATGATGAAGCCTGAACCGCCATGGATGCTGATGGCATCGTAAGCGTTCTGGTTGGCGTACTCAGAGTTCATACCCTTAGCAAGCGGTGTGAAGGCATCAGCCAAGCGCTGATACTTCTTCAACTCCTGTTTCTCCTCAGGAGTGAGCTTGCGGTCGCGCTCGATATCCTCCAGACACTTGTATACATCCACGTAAGCGGCTGTCTCATACAGCAGTGAGCGACCAGCATCGAGCTTGGCCTTCATGCGAGAGAGCATATCGTAGACAGCGGGGAAGTTGATGATAGCCTCACCAAACTGCTGGCGCTCCTTAGCGTATGCCAGCCCCTCGTTGTAAGCCTCCTGCTCAACACCTACAGACTGTGCGGCGATACCCAGACGGGCACCGTTCATCAGCGCCATCACGTACTTGATGAGACCCAGACGGGTGCTACCGCAGAGCTCTGCCTTAGCGTTCTTATAGGTCAGCTCACAGGTAGGTGAACCGTGGATACCCAGCTTGTGCTCGATGTGACGTACATCGACACCGCCCTGGCGCTTGTCGTAGATGAACATAGACAGACCACGTCCGTCCTTGGTACCTTCCTCAGAACGAGCCAGCACGAGGTGGATGTCGCTATCACCGTTGGTGATGAAACGCTTCACACCGTTCAGGCGCCAGCAGTTCTCCTTTTCGTCGAAGGTAGCCTTCAGCATGACACGCTGCAGGTCAGAACCAGCATCAGGCTCAGTCAGGTCCATAGACATACCCTCACCAGCGCAAACGCGGGGGATATACTTCTGGCGCTGCTCCTCGCTACCAAACTCATAGAGGGTATCGATACAGCTCTGCAGGCTCCAGATGTTCTGGAAACCGGCATCGGCAGAAGAAATCATCTCAGAGAGCATAGAGAACACGGTGTTAGGCAGGTTCAGACCGCCATAACGACGAGGCATACTTACACCCCACAGACCAGCCTTACGGGTGGCGTCGAGGTTCTCGTAAGTCTTAGAGGCGTAGATCATACGACCGTTCTCGAGGTGTGGACCTTCCAGGTCAACGCTCTCAGAGTTTGGCTCGATGATGTTAGCTGCCACATCACCGGTGATGTCGAGAATCTGCTTGTAGTTCTCGATGGCATCGCCCAGGTCAACGGGGGCGTAGTCATATTCTTTCGCATCAGCGAAACCCTTTTCTTTCAGCTCAACGATACGAGCCATCAGGGGGTGGTTCAAGTAGAACCCGCTCAGGATGATCGCTATAATAGTTTGCCATAATTATACTTTTTGCGCATTAACATAAATTATATAAAATGCAATTACCCAGATAATTGTAATAGCTACAGGAACAATACAGCCAAAGATAATTCTCTTTTTCTTATTGTTATAGAACCGCCAACACAATATGAGGCTCATAACAATGAGTATGCTCCAAACTACCATGGTTACTTGCTATTTTGCTTATAGTATTTAATGAGTTTGGGAACTACCTCTTCCACAGTACCAACGATTACGTAGTCAGCGATGCGGTTGATAGGAGCATCGGGATCGCTGTTCACGCTGATGATGATACCAGAGTCCTGCATACCGGCGATGTGCTGAATCTGTCCGCTGATACCGCAGGCGATGTACACCTTCGGATGAACGGTCACACCCGTCTGACCAATCTGACGATCGTGGTCGAGCCAGCCAGCATCCACAGCAGCACGAGAGCCACCAACCTCACCATGCAGCACCTTAGCCAGGTCGAACAGCATGTCGAAGTTCTCCTTAGAACCCATACCGTAACCACCAGCTACAACGATAGGAGCACCCTTCAGGTTATGCTTAGCAGCCTCTACGTGGTGGTCGAGTACCTTTACAACGAAAGCCTCAGGAGAAACATACTTAGAAACTTCGGGGTAAACCACTTCGTTGCGGGCAGAGCCCTCGTACAGCGCCTTCTGCATGACACCGCTACGAACGGTAGCCATCTGAGGACGATGGTCGGGGTTAACGATAGTAGCTACGATGTTACCACCGAAAGCAGGACGAATCTGATAGAGCAGATTCTCGTAGGTCTTGTTGTTCTTCTTATCCTCGAAAGGACCAATCTCCAGCTCTGTGCAGTCAGCAGTCAGACCAGAGGTCAGCGACGAGCTAACACGTGGACCGAGGTCACGACCAATCACGGTAGCACCCATCAAGCAGATCTGTGGCTGCTCCTCCTTGAAGAGGTTCACCAGAATATCTGTGTGAGGAGCTGAGGTGTAAGGGAACAGGTCCTTAGCATCGAAAACAAAAAGCTTGTCAACACCATAAGGCAGAATCTGATCCTCCACCTTACCCTTGATGCCAGTACCGGCAACAATGGCGTGGAGCTCTACGTTCAGTTCATTGGCGAGCTTACGACCCTTGGTCAGCAGCTCCTGAGATACTTCCTGTACCTGAGTACCTTCTATTTCGCAATATACAAATACGTTATTCATATCTCTTATCCAATGATTTTCTCTTCCAACAATTCTTTGATCATACCCTCAATATCAGCATCAGAAGCCGTCAAAGTTTTCGACTCCTTAGCCTGGAACACGATGTTCTTGATAGCCTTCACCTTCGTGGGTGAGCCAGAGAGACCGCACTGTGCAACGTCACCGTCAACATCAGCAACAGACCACTGGTTCAGGGTCAGCTCAGGACGCTCGTCGTACAGATAGTCGTAAGCAGTACCCTCAGCAGGACGCTCCATAGGACAGGTGGCACGCTTGTACTTCATCACCAGCTTAGCGTTCTGGGGACGACAGGGAGCAGCGCTTCCGTTTACGGTGATAACAACAGGCAGAGGAGCCTCTACAGTCTCAACACCACCGTCGATGACACGCTTGATAGTAGCCTTACCATCCTTTACTGAGAGAACCTCCTCAGCGTAAGTAACCTGGTTGAGACCCAGCTTCTGAGCCACCTGAGGACCTACCTGAGCGGTATCACCGTCGATAGCCTGACGACCACCAATCACGATGTCTACATCGCCAATCTTCTTGATGGCAGTAGCCAGTGCGTAAGAGGTAGCGAGGGTATCAGCACCAGCGAAGAGACGGTCGGTCAACAACCAACCAGTATCAGCACCACGATAAAGTCCCTGACGAATAATCTCACCTGCACGTGGAGGACCCATCGTGAGGATTCCTACTGTTGAGCCTGGGTTCTGCTCCTTCAGGCGAAGGGCCTGCTCCAGGGCATTCAAATCTTCTGGATTGAAGATAGCGGGCAGGGCAGCACGGTTTACGGTGCCTTCAGCGGTCATGGCGTCCTTACCCACATTTCTTGTGTCGGGTACCTGCTTAGCAAGTACTACAATTTTTAATGCCATATTATAAATAATGTGTAAAAATGATATCTTTTTTGCAAATCGACCGCAAAGGTACTACTTTTTGCGCACACAGCCAAAGAAAAATGCACAAAAACGGCAAAAACGTGCACATTTCGACCGTTTTGTGCATAGATTGACAGCAAGCAATCGCCTACTTAATGCTTATCGTAAGCGTGATGGGGGTAATCAGTGGTAAAATGCAGGCCACGGCACTCCTTGCGCTCCAGTGCCCAACGGGTGATGAGATAGCCCACATTAATCATGTTACGCAGCTCACAGATGTCGCGACTGGCCTTGACACGCTTGAAGAGGCGCTCGGTCTCTTCGTAGAGCATATCCAGACGGTCCCAGGCACGGTGCAGACGCAGGTCAGAGCGCACAATACCCACGTAGTTGGACATAATCTGGTTGACCTCCTTAACTGACTGGGTAATAAGCACTTTCTCCTCGTTGGTCATCGTACCCTCATCGTTCCATTCAGGTACCCGCTCGTTGAAGTCGTACTGGTCGACATGTTCCAAGGAGTGACGAGCAGCAGTCTCCGCATAGACCACCGCCTCGATGAGGGAGTTGCTGGCCAAGCGGTTGCCGCCATGCAGACCTGTGCAAGAGCACTCGCCAAGGGCATAGAGGCGCTCGATGCTGGACAGGCCGTTGAGGTCCACCTTGATACCGCCACACATATAGTGAGCAGCAGGGCGTACGGGGATGTAGTCGGTAGTGATGTCGATGCCCATAGACAGGCACTTCTGGTAGATATTGGGGAAGTGGTGGCGCGTCTCGTCAGCATTCTTATGGGTGACATCCAGACAGACGTGATCCAAACCGTGAATCTTCATCTCCTTATCGATGGCACGTGCCACGATATCGCGAGGAGCCAACGACAGGCGCTCGTCGTATTTCTCCATAAACGTCTCGCCATTAGGCAGTTTCAGTACGGCACCATAGCCACGCATAGCCTCCGTGATAAGGTAGGCAGGATGCGTCTCGTTGGGGTTGTGCAAGACGGTGGGATGGAACTGTACGAACTCCATATCAGCCACGGTACCCTTGGCACGATAAACCATGGCGATACCGTCGCCCGTAGCAATGACGGGGTTAGAGGTGGTCAGATAGACCGCGCCACAACCACCTGTGCACATGATGGTAACCTTAGACAGATAGGTGTCGACCTTCTGCGTCTTGGGGTTCAGCACATACGCTCCGTAGCACTGGATATTCGGTGAACGGCGCGTCACACGGACACCCAAGTGGTGCTGGGTGATTATCTCTACAGCGAAATGATCCTCTTTGATATCGATATCCGGACAGGCACGTACGGCAGCCATCAGTCCACGCTGTATCTCGGCACCCGTATCATCAGCATGATGGAGGATGCGGAACTCAGAGTGTCCACCCTCACGATGCAGGTCGAAGTCGCCCTTCTCGTTGCGGTCGAAATTGACACCCCACTGCGTCAGTTCCTTAATCTGCTCAGGAGCCATACGCACTACTTGTTCTACAGCATGGCGGTCACTGATAAAGTCACCGGCAATAATGGTATCAGCGATGTGCTTGTCGAAAGTGTCGAGCTTCAGATTAGTCACCGAAGCCACACCACCCTGGGCAAACGACGTGTTGGCCTCGTCGAGGCCAGCCTTACAAATCATGCACACCTTACCTTTCTTTGCGCGTGCTACCTTCAAGGCGTAACTCATGCCCGCTACGCCGGCACCAATAATCAGGAAATCGTATTTATAAACCATCGTCTTGTGTTTTATCACGCTGCAAAAGTAGTAATTCTTCAGCAATTAGCCAAGAAATTGCAGGTAAAATCAAGTCAAAGGACAGCAGAAACAAGAATTTCGCCCAATGTTGGATGGATATGTACCATATCGCGCAGCTGAGCGACAGTGGTATCACGACACATGAGGACACTGACCTCCTGAACGATGTCGGCAGCATGTGCGCCAAAGGCATGGCAACCGAGAATACGAGACTCTCCCCCATCCCCTCCCTGTGAGGGAGGAGTGATGAATAGTTTCAACATGCCTTCAGTTTCACCCATCGCCAAAGCCTTGCCGTTAGCACGCCAGAAAGCCTTGTGACACTCGTACGGAATGCCCTGCTCTTTGAGCTGGTCTTCCGTAGGACCTACGCAGGCAGCCTCAGGTTCAGTGAAGATAGCGGCAGGCATGATGTCAAAGCGGATAGCATCCGTCTTTCCCAAGATATGATTTACTGCATGAACGGCCTGCATCTCAGCGGCATGTGCCAACATCTGACGACCATTCGCATCACCGATGGCATAGAGACCAGCCTCTCCCCCCGCCCTCTCCAAAAGGAGAGGGAGCTGGAAGTGGTCATCAACGGGGATGGCACCGTTCTTTTCCAGCGTGACACCAAGTGTCTCAAGGCCGAAACCAGCAGTGCGTGGTTTACGACCCGTAGCCATCAGGATGACGTCGGCATCGAGGTCGGCAATATTCTCCACAGCAGTCTTCATCTTAAAGGTAACGCCCTGTTTCTCAAGTGTCTTGCGCAGGCGCTTGGCGATGTCGCTATCAAGGGCAGGCAAGCACTCCTTGAGGTACTCGATAACCGTCACCTCAGAACCAAAACGGTTGAAGACGCTGGCAAACTCCATACCGATGACACCAGCGCCAATGATGCAGAGCCGCTTGGGCAGGGTATCGAGTTGCAAGAGGCCAGTACTGTCAACTACTCGTGGGTCATCAACGCCTTTGATGGGGAGCCACTTCGTCTCAGAACCCGTAGCGATGATGATGTTCTTAGCGGCGACAACGTCGCCGCATATAGAACACTCGGAGGAACTAACGAACGAGGCACGACCACGAAGGAGCGTGATGTTAGGATGAGAGAGGATGCCCTCTACGCCACTACGCAGTTGGGGAATGACAGTAGCCATACGTTCACGAGCCTCAGCAAATGTGGCGGCATGCACATAGGTCTTAGTGGGTATGCAGCCCACATTGAGGCAGGTACCTCCCACCTCTCCCTCTTCGGCTATCACCACCTTCAAGCCTTGCTTGGCAGCATATTCAGCGGCGCGGTACCCACCAGGGCCCGCACCGATAATGAGAAGATCAGTTTGCATCATTTATCATCTGTTTGTACGTCACAACCGGATGCTTGGCAGCTAACACGTCATCCACACGACCGATAGGTGTGGTATGTGGTGCCGTCTTCACCAGTTCAGGGTCGTTCTTCGCCTCCTCGGCAATCTGGCGCATCACCTGAATAAAGCCGTCGATGGTATCCTTCGACTCGTTCTCCGTAGGCTCAATCATGAGGCTCTCATGGAAGAGCAGCGGGAAGTAGATCGTGGGGGCATGATAGCCGTAGTCGAGCAGACGCTTGGCGACATCCATCGTGGTGACTCCCGTAGACTTATCCTTCAAACCGTCGAAGACGAACTCATGCTTGCAGAGACCTTCGATAGGCAACTCATAGACATCCTTCAGCGACTCCTTGATATAGTTGGCATTGAGCGTAGCCAACGGACCCACCATCTTCATCTGTTCGCGACCCAGCGAGAGGATATAGACGTAAGCCTTGACCATCACACCAAAGTTGCCGAAGAAGGCGCCGATGCTACCTAATGACTGCTCATAATCGCCTGTCTCTACACGGAACATATCGTCACGGAACACCACGCGAGGTGTAGGCAGGAAAGGTTCCAAGCCTGCACGCACACCCACAGGACCGCTGCCAGGACCTCCACCACCATGAGGCGTCGAGAAGGTCTTGTGTAGGTTGATATGCATCACGTCGAAGCCCATATCGCCAGGACGACAAGCGCCTAACATGGGATTCAGGTTGGCACCATCGTAGTACATCAAACCACCAACGTCGTGGATGAGTTTCGTAATCTCAGGAATAGCATGCTCGAAGATGCCCAGCGTATTGGGATTAGTCATCATCATAGCGGCGATGTTGGGTCCCTCTAGATCAACGAGACGCTTGAGGTCATCGAAATCAACGGTACCATCGGCTAAGGACTTTACCTCCACAATCTCCAAGCCACAGACAGCAGCAGAGGCAGGATTGGTACCATGTGCCGAGTCGGGAATGATGACCTTGGTACGCTGGTGGTCGCCACGGCTCTCGTGGTAGGCTCGGACAACCATCAAACCCGTCAGTTCACCATGTGCACCAGCACAAGGATTCAATGTGAACTCACTGAGTCCCGTCAGTTCAGCCAACGACTCCTGCAAGCGGAAATACAACTCCAGCGCATGCTGGCACGTCTCAGCAGGCTGCAAGGGATGCAGACCCGTAAACATCTTCATAGCCGCAATCTCTTCGTTGATGATGGGGTTGTACTTCATGGTACACGAGCCCAACGGATAGAAGCCGTCGTTGACACCGAAGTTATTGTGACTCAGATTGGTATAGTGACGAACCACCGTCATCTCGTCACACTCAGGCAGCTGAGCCTCCTGCTGACGACACAAGGCGGCAGGCAGTTCGCTGGTCGTATGCTGGTAGGGATTCTGGGGCAGTGAATAGCCCTTACGTTCTGCTTTCGACAGTTCGAAAATCAGGTTTCCATATAACTTATTATTCATGCTGCGTCCTCCCTAATCTGTTTGATGGTTTCTACCAGTTCGTCAATCTCTTCCTTCGTGCGCTGCTCAGTGACAGCCAGCATGATGGTATGGTCATCTATCTTAACACCGGCCATGAAGCCTGCGTCGGCACACTCGGCCAACAAAGTATCGACATCACCATCGTAGGTGACACAGAACTCGTTGAAGAACGGTTGCTGGTATTTGAGTTTGAAGTACCCCGTCTGCTCCAGTTGTTCACAGAGATAGTGGGCACCACCATACGACAACTCAGCAGCATCGCGCAATCCCTGACGTCCCATCACGCTGAGGTAGATGGTGACATAGAGCGCCATCAGCGACTGGTTAGAGCATATATTCGACGTGGCCTTCTGGCGACGGATATGCTGTTCACGGGCCTGCAGGGTAAGCACAAAGGCACGCTGGTCGCGATTATCCTTCGTCATGCCGACAATACGGCCTGGCATCTTACGAATCAGCTTCTCCGTACAACACATATAGCCCACGCCAGGACCGCCGAACGACATCGGGATACCTAACGACTGACCATCACCTACAGCGATGTCTGCGCCCCACTCTCCTGGTGTCTTCAGCACGGCAAGATCGGCAGCAATACTATTCACAATGAATAGTGCCTTTTGCTCGTGAATGGCATCGGCAAAGCCTGTATAGTCCTCTACAATACCATAGTAGTTGGGCTGTTGAACAACGACACCAGCCACACCACCCTCTATAGTTGAAAGTTGAGCGTTGAGCGTTGAGAGTTCTATCACGCCATCCTTCATGGGAATAGTCTCTATCTTGATGCCATGATACTTGGCATAGGTATCAACGACGCGACGCACCTTGGGGTCAAGGGTAGCGCTGACGAGTACCGTATCAGCCTTCTTGGCATTGGCAAACGCCATCATCACGGCCTCAGCAGTAGCCGTAGCACCATCATACATCGAGGCATTGCTAATATCCATGCCCGTCAGTTCAGCCATCATCGACTGATATTCAAAGATGTAGTGCAGCGTACCCTGCGAGATCTCTGCCTGATAGGGTGTGTAGCTGGTCAGAAACTCAGAGCGCTGGATGATGTTCTGCACCACAGAGGGAGCATAATGGTCGTAGATGCCTGCACCAGCAAAGACGGTCAGCGGACCACCGACAGCATAGTTCGACATCGTGTCGAACAGGTGACGAATCTCCATCTCGCTCAGTGCCTCGGGCAGGTTATACTCCCTACGAAAACGGACGGCTTCAGGGATGTCGGCATATAAAGCATCGAGAGAATCGACACCCACACGCTCTAACATCTGCTGAAGATCGTCATCAGTATGCGGGAAATACTTAAACATAGTTGAGAGTTAAAAGTTGAGAGTTGAGAGTTACTTCTCGCAGAAAGCGGCGTAGGCCTTGGCATCCATCAGGTTCTCGAGTTCAGACTCATCTGAGATCTCCACCTTGATGATCCAGTTGGCATAGGCATCGCTATTGATAAGCTCTGGCTGGTCTTCCAGTGCCTCGTTGACCTCAACGACAACACCTGTGACGGGCGAGATGAGATCGCTGGCAGCCTTGACACTCTCAACGGCACCAAACTCCTCGCCTGCCGTTACCTCGTCGTCTACCTCGGGCATGTCGACATACACCACATTACCCAAGGCATGCTGCGCATAGTCAGAGATACCGATGAAACCGATGTTACCTTCTACTCGTACATACTCATGTGACTCACTATAGTAGAGTCCTTCCATTACTTTTGCCATAATATTTATTTTTTATAGTTTTTGTTATAGAATTGTTTCTTTACCACTTTGCCAGGAAATACCTTCTTGCGGATTTGTATCTGCACCTCAGTATCCAGTTTGGCATACGCTGCATCAATGAGTGCCATGCACACGCTCTTGTCGGTTGACAGCGTATGATAGCCTGTAGTCACCTCACCGATAGCCGCTCCGTCCTTATTCAGAACGGGATAGCCATGACGGGGAATAGCCTTGTCGAAGAGTTCGATACCGACCAACTTCTTGGCAGGACCTTCCGTCTTCTGTTTCAGCAACGCTTCACGGCCGATGAATTCGGGCTTGTCAAACTTGACGAAGATAGAGAGACCAGCCATGACCGGTGTGATGTCTTGCGACAACTCATCGCCATAAAGTGGCAAACCGACCTCAAAGCGTAACGTGTCGCGACAGCCTAAACCACAAGGCTGTACACCAGCAGCAATCAGCTTATCCCAGCACTCACGGATATAGTCGTGTGAGGCATAGATTTCGAAGCCATCCTCACCAGTATAGCCTGTACGGGAAACGATGACAGAATCGATGGTCTTAAAGGTATAGAACGTCAACTCGGCACATGGCAATCCCAGTACCGTCTCTACGATATGCTCTGACTCTGGTCCCTGCACGGCAATCTGTCCATAGTAGTCAGAACGGTTCTGCAGGTCGATGTCAAAGCCTTCAGCTTGCTGCTGCATCCATGCCCAGTCCTTATCAATGTTAGCAGCATTGATGACCAGAAAGAAGTCATTGTCGCCCACCTTATATACTAAGAGGTCGTCGACGGTACCGCCATCCTCGTAGCACATCATGCCATAAAGAATCTTTCCTGCTGGTATACCGGCCACATCGTTGGTAAAGATGTGTTGCACATAGCGCTCAGCATCCTTGCCGCAGACTGTCACCTCACCCATGTGGCTGACATCGAACAGGCCTACCTTTTCACGCACAGCCATGTGTTCTGGTGTGATACCAGCATACTGTATCGGCATGATAAAGCCACCAAACGGCGACATCAATGCTCCCAACTTGACATGTTTGTCATACAGACACGTCTGTTTGTCTTTCTTCTCTTCTTGATTGTTTATCATATCAGATTATTGTTTTGGGTTATATCGTTCTTCTATTTGTTCTATCTGTGCTACCTCGTCGGCCGTCAGCACACGTTCGCTATCACATAAGGTACTGAGAATAAGCGCCTTCACCTCCTCCAGTGTTAGCGAGGTATAGTCTTTCAGCAGGGTGATACGTTGGCGCACGCTCTCCACACCGTTCTTGGCCAGTTTCTGCTGAGAGGGCGTAATAGCCTGAAGCATGTGCTGCATATTGGTATCGTAAAGCATCGTGCTATGAACAATACACCCAGTATTCATCGTTCGACAGGCCGTACCACAGACTTTGCGGTCGCCAATCATGATATCGTTATGACGGGTACCAGTAGCATCAATACCCATTTTACGCAGTACGAGCAATACCATATTAATAAAACGGTTGAAGGCAAAGCCCACCTGCTCCTCCTTGGTGATGTATGAGAGCATCAGGTTGTCGCGATCAGCATATACACAACCACCCCCACTCTTTCTTTGGAACAGTTGGATGCCATGGGCTTGACAGTATTCAAGATTGACCTCATTCTCAAGCACTTGGTTACGACCATAAATCACGCTGGGCTCCACCTGCCACAGGAAAAAAGCATCGTCAGCCAACTGCTGACGAGCCACAAACTCTTCCATCGCAAGAAAAAACGAGAGTTTTCTTGCGGTAGCGGTTTCAGGCAGGATGATATTTGTCATAAAATATTAACGTCAGTCACTTGAAATATTTGTGCAAATATATGAAGTTTTTATGTAACTTGCAAGTATTTTTGATTTTATTTTGCAGTTTGCATGATTTGTTGTATCTTTGCGGTCTAGAAAAGAAGTAAATACTATTTTGGAAACACAGAACGATGGGCTATTAGCCCAAATTCAATTCCCTGCCGACCTACGTCAGTTGAGTGTAGACCAATTACCTGAGGTGTGTCAGGAACTTCGCGACGACATCGTGAAGGAACTGTCCGTGAACCCTGGGCATCTGGCCTCCAGCCTTGGTGTGGCAGAGATTACAGTTGCCTTACACTATGTATACAACACACCCGAGGATCGAATTGTGTGGGACGTAGGTCACCAGGCCTATGGCCATAAGATACTGACGGGACGCCGCGAGCAGTTCTGCACCAACCGCAAGTTGGGCGGCATTCGTCCATTCCCCTCTCCTTTTGAAAGCGAATACGACACCTTTGCTTGTGGACATGCATCAAACAGCATCTCTGCAGCATTAGGTATGGCAGTGGCGGCAAAACTGGAGAAACAAGAGAACCGTCATGTGGTGGCAGTGATTGGCGACGGTGCACTGAGTGGTGGTCTGGCTTTTGAAGGACTGAACAATGTCTCATCATCACCCAACGACCTGCTCATTATCCTGAACGACAACGACATGTCGATAGATCGCAGTGTGGGTGGTATGCAGAAGTACCTGTTAGGACTGAATACGCACAAGACCTATAATGCCATCAAGTTCAAGACCACACGGTGGTTGCATAGCAAGGGACTGATGAATGATGACCGCAAGAAAGGCATCCAACGCCTGTCGAACGCCATCAAGAGTGCCATTGCCCATCAGCAGAACATCTTTGACGGCATGAATATCCGCTACTTCGGTCCATTCGACGGACACGACGTCAAAGAGTTGGTTCGCATACTCGGCGCCATCAAGGATATGAAAGGTCCCAAACTGTTGCACCTGCACACACAGAAGGGACACGGTTATGCGCCTGCCGAAAAGGATGTTACGACATGGCATGCACCAGGCAAGTTCAATCCCGACACTGGCGAGCGTATCGTTGACGACGACCCGACAAAGCCACAGAAATATCAGGACGTGTTTGGTCACACGCTTCTCGAGCTGGCACGCCAGAACCCGAAGATTGTGGGTGTGACGCCTGCTATGCCCAGCGGCTGTTCAATGAACATTATGATGGCAGAAATGCCAGAAAGAACCTTCGACGTAGGAATAGCCGAAGGACATGCTGTCACCTTCTCTGGCGGTATGGCCAAAGACGGCCTGCTCCCCTTCTGCAACATTTACAGTGCTTTTGCGCAAAGAGCCTTCGACAACATCATCCACGACGTGGCACTGCTGAACCTGAACGTGGTATTCTGCTTTGACCGCGCAGGACTGGTGGGAGAAGACGGTCCGACGCACCATGGCGCTTTCGATATGGCTGCCCTGAGACCAATACCCAATCTGACCATCTGCTCACCCATGGACGAGCACGAATTGCGCCGACTAATGTATACAGCACAGTTGCCTGACAAAGGACCATTTATTATCCGTTATCCACGAGGTGGTGGTGAGTTGCAAGACTGGCGTTGCCCGTTCGAGGAGATAAAGGTTGGCACTGGTCGCAAGATGAAGGACGGTACAGATATAGCCGTTTTGAGCATTGGTCCGATAGGAAACAACGTCACGAGGGCTATTGCAGAACTCAGCAACAGCGAAAGTGTTGCCCATTACGACATGCGATTCCTGAAGCCACTCGACGAGACGATTCTCAACGAGGTGGGTCGTAAGTTTAAGCGCATCATTACCGTAGAGAACGGTGTGCGCAATGGCGGTATGGGCTCTGCTGTGATGGAATGGATGAGCGACCACGGCTATCAGCTACGCATCAAGCGACTGGGTCTTCCAGACAAGTTTGTAGAACACGGCAGTGTCTGCGAGTTGCAGGCCATCGTCGGCATTGACGAAGAGAGCATCAAGAAAGCCATTAGTGAAATGCTAACAGCCACAAGCGATAACCAAAGTATATGAAAATCATCATTGGCGGGGCAGGCGCTGTAGGTACCCACCTGTCGAAACTATTATCCAAGGACCACCAAGACTGTGTCCTGATAGATGAAAACATTGACCGTCTGACGGGTTTGGAGAGCCGTTACGACATTATGACGCTTCACGGTTCGCCCACCAGCATCCAGACGCTAAAAGATGCCGGCGTAGAGCATGCCGACCTATTCGTAGGTGTCACGCCCGACGAGAGTGTCAATATGAATGCTTGCATGATTGCCCATGCCCTTGGTGCCAAGAAAACGGTAGCACGCATTGACAACTACGAGTATCTGGCACCCAACCTCAAGGCGTTTTTCGAACAGATGGGTATCAACTCACTCATCTACCCCGAGGTGCTGGCAGCCATTGACATTACCAATGGACTGAAGATGTCGTGGGTGCGCCAGCGTTGGGATGTACATGGTGGAGCACTCATCATGTTGGGTATCAAGTTGCGCGAGACCTGCGAGATTCTGAATCAGCCTCTGCGTACACTTTGCGGTCCTGACGACCCCTACCATATCGTTGCTATCAAGCGAGGTGACGAGACGCTTATCCCTGGTGGTAATGACGAATTACGTGTCAACGACATCGCTTACTTCATGACTACCCGCGAATACATTCCCTATATCCGCAAGATTTCAGGCAAAGAGCACTATGCCGATGTCAAGAATGTTATCATCATGGGTGGCAGCAAGACAGCAGTACGCGTAGCCCTGACAGCCCCAGAATATATGAACATTAAGATCATTGAGATTGACGAGCAACGCTGCGAACGTCTCAATGAGCTACTGAACGACGTCGATACGATGATTATCCATGGCGACGCCCGCGACTTTGGCATCCTGCAAGATGAGGGCGTTCAGCATACACAAGCCTTTGTGGCGCTGACCGACAATGCTGAGACCAACATTCTGGCCTGTCTGACTGCCAAGCGACTAGGTGTTCGCAAGACCATTGCCATGGTTGAGAACTTAGACTATGTAGATATGGCAGAGAGCCTGGATATCGGTACCATTATCAATAAGAAGACGCTGGCAGCAAGTCATATCTACCAGATGATGCTTGATGCTGACGTCACCAACGTTCGTTCCTTGATGATGGTCGACAGCGACGTAGCAGAATTTGTGGCTGCTGAGGGTTCGCGTGTTACCAAGAAACCTGTAAAGGATCTGGGTCTGCCCTTTGGTGTCACCATCGGTGGTTTGGTACGTCACGACCAAGGCATTCTCGTCAATGGTAACACACAGATAGAGGCTGGCGATTCCGTTATGGTATTCTGTCACGAACAGAACCTTAAGAAGGTAGAAAAGTATTTTAAGGCCAACATGCTATGGTAAATCTGCGACTGATATATAAGATTATCGGTTCCCTGCTCTTCCTGTTGGGTGCATTGTTGCTCATTTGCACAGCGATATCGCTATACTATAAGGAAGATGACATGGTGGGATTCCTCATCTCAGCCATCTTTACCTTCTGTGGCGGTCTTGTCCTTAAATATTTTGGCCACGACGCCAACAACAACCTCAGCCGTCGCGACTCCTACCTATTGGTTACGGCCACATGGATTGTCTTCAGTCTGTTCGGCATGCTGCCATTCCTTATCAGTGGCTATATCACCAATATTACCGATGCCTTCTTCGAGACGATGTCAGGCTTCTCCACCACAGGAGCAACGATTCTCGACGATGTAGAATGGCTACCCCACGCCACCCTCTATTGGCGCACACAGACTCAATGGATTGGTGGTTTGGGAATCGTCTTCTTCACCATCGCCATCCTGCCCTCTATGGTGGGTAGCGGTAGCGTGAAGGTCTTTGCAGCTGAAGCCACGGGGCCACTACGTTCCAAGATGCATCCGCGTCTGTCGACCATGGCGAAATGGATTTGGAGTATCTATCTGGCTCTTACCATTGCCTGTATCCTTGCCTACTATGCAGCAGGAATGGATTGGTTCGACAGCATCAACTACGCTATGACGACCACGGCAACAGGTGGTTTCTCCACGCACAACGACTCTACGGTCTTCTTCAATTCGGCCACTATTGAGTATATCTCCATTCTCTTCCAGTTTTTGGCAGGTATTAACTTCATGATGCTCTATGCCAGCATCTTCAAGCTGAAGCCCCTGGCCCTGTTTAAGAGTTCGGAGTTTAAGTTGTATATCACGATTATCAGCATAGCCACCATTTGGATACTCTATCTGTTGATGACACGCAACGGCTATGGTCTGGAGCGCGCCTTCCGATCAGCCTTGTTCCAAGTGGTATCATTCATTACGACGACAGGTCTGTTCAACGACGATGCTGCCCGTTGGCCACACATCACCTGGGTCATCTTGGGCTGTCTGATGTTTGTGGGCGCTTGCTCAGGTTCTACAACTGGTGGATTCAAGTGTGTTCGTGCCGTGATGGTAATGAAAGTATTGCGCAACGAGTTCCACAAACTGTTGCACCCCAATGCTGTACTGCCCGTCAAGATTAACGGCACGCCAGTTCCGCAAGGACAGCTCAATACGTTGTTAGCCTTCTTTGCCATCTTCACCATTATGGTGACGCTGACGGCTACGCTGATGATTGCCGCAGGCATCGACAACACCAATGCCATCACCATCTCACTGAGCTGCATCAGTAACGTAGGTCCTACGCTGGGCACACAGATTGGTCCAGAGATGTCATGGAGCGAACTGCCAGACTACGTCAAATGGCTCTGTTCATTCCTGATGCTTGTTGGTCGTTTGGAGATTATGTCCGTATTAGTCCTGTTTACCCGTTCCTTCTGGAACGACAACTGATGTAAGGTAATGCTCCACATCCTGCTGGATGCGCTGATACTGTATTGACTGCTTATAGCCCGTATTCTTTTTCAACATCTGACGAATGTCCTGCAATGAGTGTTCATAGCAGGACATTTCGTTACGTCGCTGCTCATGATGTACGGCGGTATGGTATATCTCGTCCTGACGCTCCATACGCAAGCGGTTGCACACCTTATTTAATATAGGGACTATCACGTTGTCAAACAGGTGGTGGCCCTGTATATATAAATAGGTGGTCTGCGGAGTCACTCCCAGAGACCTGATGCTGAGTTTGGTGTCAAGATATTCAGACTTGGTACCAGGAAATTCCGACTGTAGCTGTTTCACCTTACGTCCCACCTTAGAACGCAGATGGTCTAACGAAGGCTGAGGATCTAACACATTGAATCTGCCTGGATCGATGACCCGTGCGAAATCAGTCATCGTAAAGCGGTTGTAGTTACCAGTGCGATAGGCCCATACACTCCATATAAAGAGTGGGAAGATGGCCTCACTATACTGGGTCAGATAGTCGTAGAAGTCAAAGATGCGATGGTCGTTGAGCGTTACGCTGACGCACACCTCATGCAACGAGGCAGCGTAGCATTGCATATTCTCTATCGAATAGGCATAGGTGTGGAACACATAGTCGGAATCCAACACACGACGCGACTGAGCAGTAGCACCCTGCAACATATAGTCGTAGTCAGCATCGACACAGGCTATCATATCTGGGCCTACTTTCTCTCCCACAAAATTCATCAGTACCGATTTCTTGCCACGCTCCAACTTCTGATGTGACGGCAGCATCACCTCAAAATAGCGGGTATCATCCTCGAAGCGTGAGAGCACCGTACGCCAAAAATAGATATCATCATAGCTCTCTACATAGGCTACGATGCGGCGCCGTGCTTTCTTGGATTTCAACTGGTTGGCAGCTTCGAAGTAACGGCTATTGAGTTGGTCTTTCAGTTTACTAGCCATACTAGAAATACTAGTCCTACTAGTGATACTAGATTGTGATATCCGATACCTCCGTCACCTTGTCCATCCAACCATTCATAATGACAGCAGGAGAGTGAGTGGTCAGGATAATCTGTACGTTGGGGTTCAGCTCTACCACCAAGTCGATAAGCTGCTTCTGCCATTCGATGTGCAGGCTGACCTCTGGCTCGTCCATAAAGAGCACATAGGGCTGCTGGTCTTCTACCAATACGGTCAGCAGGATGGCCAACATCTGCTTCTCACCACTCGACAACTGATAAGGTACCAGCGTCTCACCAATCTGCGAGAAGCGTATCTCGTTTTCAGTACGTACAATCTTCTTGCCCGTTTCCTCAAAGAGTTCATCAACAATATCCTGGAAACGGGTCTTAGGTTTCGACAACTCCTGTGCAGCATCAGCATGCCCAGCCTGTAACTGCTCAATAATGCGGTTGCCAATGTTCACCTGATAGTCCAGGTACTTACGCTGCAGGTGATAGAGTTGGAAATCAAGGGCAGAAGAAATACGCGCATCCACCAGATTCATCGTCTCCGTATCGAGCATGGGTGAATCCATCGAACGAATGATGTCGTAGCGGATATGGGTGGCATCCTCTGGCTCTACCGTCAGATGAACACCCTTGAGCAGGTGGTTCTGCAGGTCGCCATTGGTATTGACACTGCGGAACACCTTGTTCAAGATGGTCGACTTTCCCACACCATTGATACCACTGAGGATATTCACATGCGGGTCAAGATTCCATACGATATGCTTCTTACCGCTCCACAAGGAGTCGATTTCGATGATTCGGATATAGTCTGCGTATTTCATAGGCCAATAAACAATAAACGTTAACCAATAACCATCAGGCGACAACCGTTATTCTCTGTCGCCCTTGGTCTTGCGCCAGAAATCTTCCAACTGCAAATCAAAGATCAGCGTGCTATAGGCCGGCACGCTTGTTCTTGCCGTGCTTCCATAGGCCAGCTGATAAGGAATATAGATGCGCCAGCGGTCGCCACGATGCATGTGCACCAGAGCGGTAGTAAAGCCTTTTACCAGGCCACCGGCCCAGAACTTGGCAGGTGTGTCTAACCCTGGATCAAAAGTGCCAGAGAAGCTGCTATCGAACTGATATCCCTGAGGATAGCTGAGTGAAGGCAGCAGGCGACCAGCGTAGTGCACCTCTACAGAGTCTGTCTGCAGGGGTGACGTTGTGCCACTACCCTGCTCCAGTTTCTCTGCAACGACATAGTCACTGTAGCCAAATGCATAGCCATTGTCTGGCAGCGTATAACATGGCAACAGGCTCCACGACGTCTGTCCTTCATTAATCTTCTGCTGGGTCTCAGAGACCATATTACTAAAGAACGAGTCGTTGGTGGCCTGCCAGTTGGCATACTCCTCTACAGTATCGTCTTCCTCCTTACATGAGGCAAGAGCCAATACTGCCAGCAGGCACCAGATGATATTTCTGAACTTCATCGTTTTACTGTAATTTCTTCAACAGGCTTGCAATGCTTACCTTATCTTCGATAATGCTGTTCAGGTCGCTGATGTTTACACGCTCCTGCTCCATGGTATCACGGAAGCGCAGGGTTACGCAACCATCGGTCAGTGTGTCGTGATCGACGGTGACGCAGTATGGTGTACCAATAGCGTCCTGACGACGATAACGCTTACCGATAGAATCCTTCTCGTCATACTGGCAAGCGAAGTGATACTTCAGCTGATCGATAATCTCACGAGCCTTCTCGGGCAGACCATCCTTTTTAACCAGAGGCATTACAGCACACTTAACAGGTGCCAGAGCAGCAGGCAGACGCAGTACGGTACGTGTCTCGCCATTCTCCAGCTTCTCCTCGTCGAAAGCGTGGCACATGATGCTCAGGAACATACGGTCAACACCAATTGATGTCTCGATAACATACGGAGTATAGCTCTCGTTGGTCTGAGGATCGAAGTACTTGATGCTCTTGCCAGAGAACTTCTCGTGCTGGCTCAGGTCGAAGTTGGTACGAGAGTGGATACCCTCAACCTCCTTAAAGCCGAATGGCATCTTAAACTCGATATCGGTAGCAGCATTGGCATAGTGAGCCAGCTTGTCGTGGTCGTGGAAACGATAGTTCTCAGCGCCGAAGCCCAGAGCCTGGTGCCACTTCATACGTGTCTCCTTCCACTTGGGGAACCACTCGAGCTCCGTACCAGGCTGTACGAAGAACTGCATCTCCATCTGCTCGAACTCACGCATGCGGAAGATGAACTGACGAGCCACAATCTCGTTACGGAAAGCCTTACCAATCTGAGCGATACCGAAAGGAATCTTCATACGACCGGTCTTCTGAACGTTCAGGTAGTTCACGAAGATACCCTGAGCAGTCTCAGGACGCAGGTAAACCTTCATAGAAGCATCAGCGCTGGCACCCATCTCAGTGGCGAACATCAGGTTGAACTGACGGACATCGGTCCAGTTCTTAGTACCGCTGATGGGATCTACGATTTCCTCGTCGAGGATAATCTGCTTCAGCGCCTCCAGGTCTGGTCCCTGCATGGCAGCAGCATAGCGTGCGTGCAGGTTGTCGCGCTTCTCCTTGGTCTCCTTCACGCGCTCGCTGGTCTCCATATACTTAGCCTCATCGAAGCTGTCGCCAAAGCGCTTGCGAGCCTTCTCAACCTCCTTCTGAATCTTCTCGTCGTACTTGGCAATCTGATCTTCAATCAGCACGTCAGCACGATAGCGCTTCTTAGAGTCGCGGTTGTCAATCAAGGGATCGTTGAAAGCATCTACATGACCAGAAGCCTTCCATATAGTGGGGTGCATAAAGATGGCGCTGTCGATACCTACGATGTTCTCGTGAAGCATCGTCATAGCCTTCCACCAATACTGCTTAATGTTATTCTTCAACTCCACACCGTTCTGACCGTAGTCATAAACAGCTCCTAAACCATCGTAAATCTCACTTGAGGGGAACACGAAACCATACTCCTTACAGTGACTCACGATTTTCTTAAATACATCTTCTTGTGCCATATTTTTACTTTTTGCTTTTATCCTTATTTTTTTATTTCGTGCAAAGGTAGTCATTTTCAATGAATAATCCACCATTTTTACACATTATTTAATATAATATGCCCATTCCACAAATAATTCACTAAAAGTTTGGAATTTTAGATAATTCTTGCTACATTTGCAGACAGATAGATAATTATAACGAAAACGTATGCCAAAGATATTTGAATACTTCGGATTCATCTTCTACTTCTACTCTAACGAGCACGAACCAATCCATGTCCACGTGATTCATGGAGCAAAGGAGAGCATTTTTGACCTCATTATGCTGAATGGCATCTTGGTCAATCTTCATGTTCGCGAGAAGAAGGGGGCAGAGCCTCTTTCAGAAAAAGAAAAGCGTACCGCAGAAGAGTTTATCCGTAAGTATCACAAAAATATCATTGAGAAATGGGTAAAGTTCTTTGTTTTGAAGCAGACTATACGTAGTACAAATATCAAGAAAAAGATATAAGGAGGAATTTATATGGAGAGATTATGTATTATAAAGGCTGAAGATGTAGGTAACCTGACGGTATGCCTAACATTCAGCGATGACACCACAAAGATAGTGGATATTGGCGACTTCATTCGTCGTCATCCGCATCCGCAATATAATAAGTATCTTGACCCACGCAAGTTTAGCCGCTTCACCATCGAGAACGGCAATATTGTATGGGGAAAGAACTGGGATTTAATATTCCCTATTGAACAATTACATTCAGGCGTAGTTGCTTAAATCTAAATATTGTTGAACAAAATAAAACTGTGACGCCTATGGGCTGAGATGAAATAACAACATTAGGACATATAGGATGAATATCCACTTTTAGATTCTTGTATTCTGACAATTGGGGAATTGAAAGAACAACATTCAAGAACGAAAGTTGGAGTTCACGCTGAATGGCGTGGGCTTTTACTCGTTTAAGAATGTTAGGTTATCCCCAATACCTCAGAATACGTAGACGAAGTAAATTGTCCACGTTTTCTTTTTGTATTTACAATATTTGTATTATCTTTGCAGACAAACAATAACTAAAACTATATAATCATGAAGAAACAACTACTTTTACTTGTTGTGATTTTGCTGCCTATGGTTGCGAGGGCAGCTTCTGTAGAGATTGATGGCATCTACTACGAACTGGTATCGAAGGCTAAACAGGCCACAGTGAAAGGTGCGGTATTAACGTCTGGCAACTTGATCATTCCTGCGTCTGTTACCTACGAGGAAGTGGAGTACAGCGTAACGAGCATTGGAAGTGAGGCTTTCAAAGGCCGCAGCATGACATCTGTAACGATTCCCAATAGCGTGACGAGTATAGGAGAAAATGCTTTCCAAGGTTGCAGCGGTCTGACATCCGTTCATATATCAGATATAGCCGCATGGTGTAGAATATCATTTGGCAGTGGATATGCCAATCCTCTACATTGTGCACACCATTTGTATCTTGTAGATGAGGAAATAAAAGACTTGGTTATTCCCAACGGCGTAACTAGCATAGAACGCCTTGCATTCTGGGGGTGCAGCGGCCTGACTTCCGTCACTATTCCAGGCAGCGTGACGAAGATAGGTGATTCTACTTTCTATGGTTGCAACGGCCTAACTGCAGTTCACATTTCTGATATAGGGGCATGGTGCAAAATCTCTTTTATACAGTCTTCAAACCCACTTAAATTTGCTCGTCACCTTTTTCTCAATGGAGAAGAAGTAAAGGATTTAGTAATTCCCAACGGCGTAACGAGCATAGAAGGATCGGCTTTCTACGGTTGCACCGGCCTGACCTCAGTAACTATCGACAACAGCGTGACATCCATCGGTAATGCTGCTTTCTATGGTTGCACTGGCCTAACATCCGTCTGCATCGGTAACGGGGTGACATCCATCGGCCATTCTGCTTTCTCTGGTTGCAGCGGCCTTACATCCGTCACCCTCGGAAGTAGCGTGACAAGCATAGATAATAATGCTTTCTCTGAATGCAGCGACCTGACATCCGTCATCCTCCCCAACAGCGTGACACACATCGGCTGTGAAGCTTTCTATGGTTGCAGCAGCCTTACATCTGTCACTATCCCTAACAGCGTGACGTTAATAAGAGACTATACTTTCTATGGTTGCAATGCGTTGACCTCCATTACTATTGGCAGTGGCGTGAATACTATAGGTACTCAAGCCTTTGCCAACTGCCTAGAATTGACTGATGTATACTGCTATGCAGAGAATGTGCCAAATATGAGGCTAACTGACTATCTATCTATTTTCTATACCGATGCTTTCTATGGTTCATTAATTGAATATGCAACGTTGCATGTCCCAACGACATCTATAGATGCCTATAAAGCAAAAGAGCCTTGGAAAAACTTCAAGAGCATCGTGGGACTGGACGGCACAATCACAGAACCCCAAAAGTGCGCTACACCTACCATCAGCTATCAGAACGGACAAATAACATTTTACTGCGAAACAGAAAATGTACAATTCTCTTCCAGTATTACCGATGCAGATATCAAGAGTTATAGCACGGAAACTATCCAGTTAGACGTAACCTATAACATCAGCGTATATGCCACCAAGTCAGGTTATGATAACTCAGACGTAGCTACAGCCACCCTCTGTTGGATAGATGCTACGCCACAGACGGAAGGCATTACCAATGGCGTAGCTCAGATAGTTGCACATCCCGTCCTGGTAAAGACAGACAACGGATTTATTACGGTAGAAGGTATTGAAGACAGAACCAATGTCTCAGTATACACTACGGATGGTAAGCAGGCAGGCTCAGCCATCAGCCAAAACAACAGAGCCACCATTGCCACCAGCATACAGCCTGGCTCTATAGTCATTGTCAAGGTGGGAGAAAAGAGCATAAAGGTCACGATGAAATAAAAGTATTAACAACCCTATTCATAAAGCGCAGCAATGAACAATTGTTGCGCTTTTTGTTATATTTGCTTGCAGATGTCAGAAATTTTTCATATCTTTGCGAACATTATGACTGACGAGCAGATAGCAGCAAAGAAGGAACATGCAGGCGAGAAGAGAGTCTCGATGAAACGTCGTGACGACCATCACGACTATACCGAGCGACGCATGTATATGATAACGCTGGAGGTGGAAGGGCGCCGACCAGTGTTCGGCAGGCTCGTCGGCAACGCCTTTGCGCCCAAAGGAAGTAAGGATAAGCCTCGGATAGAGTTGACAGCGTTGGGGCAAGCCGTACAGAGCGAGTGGATGGGCATTCACGAGTACTACCCGCAGATTGAGGTGATGGCTGTCCAGATGATGCCCGACCACATGCACGGCATCCTCTTTGTACGCGAGCAACTGCCCGTGCATTTAGGGCAAGTGATATCGGGGTTCAAAGCGGGCTGCAGGAAGGCGGAGAAGGCGCTGATTGGTGCGGCAGAGCCGCACCCTACAGAGAAAACTGCAAAGGCGATGGAGGGCGCGCCGCAGGCGACGGGAAAGCGGGCGCTCAGTTCTCAGCAGGAAACGGCTCTGCCGTTACAAAGCGCGCGCGGCCCGTTACAAGCGCCTACCCAGGCATACCGCCCACTCTTTGCCAAGGGTTATAACGACTTGATACTCCGCTCCTATGACGAGCTGTCTGCTTGGCAGAACTACTTGCACGACAATCCGCGACGGCTTTTGATGAAGCGGGCGCGACCAGAGTGGCTTCGCCCATTCTTTGGATTGCAAATAGGTCAACACTGTTTTAGCGGCATTGGGAACCGTGAGTTGCTGAAAGCGGCTAAGCGCAAGGCTGTTCGCGTGTCACGACGTCTGACTGAGCAAGAAATAGCAAGGGAAGTAGAGCGGTATCTGGAAGAGGCTCGCCAAGGAGCAGTGCTTGTTTCACCAGCTATCTCGCCTGGCGAGAAACGGGTGATGCGTGCTGCCTTTGATGCGGGGCTGCCTACTATCGTGATTATGGAGAACGGTTTTACACCCTTGTCAAAGCCCCACGGTGAGCAATTCTATGCTTGTGGGCAGGGAACATTGCTGATGCTTTCGCCTTGGGAGCACCATAATGAGAAGCGGCTGCTGACGGCAGCACAATGTACGCAGATGAACTTGATGGCACTGGAGCTCTGTGAATGACTATCCAACTATTATATGAGTAAAAAAATGAGTTCAAGACTGTCAGACTGACAAAACGCCGATACACAAAGGGATTGAGGCCATTTCTGAGAGTGACAAGACTGACAGGAGACTGACAGTCCACCAATCTTAAACTCTACCGGAATATATTGTCTAGGTAATTCTTGGAATTCTCTAGAGAATTTTGCGTGTATACAGCTGATAATGGAGAAATTCTCTAGAGAATTTGTCATTTATACAGCTATTACGTGGCAGAAGACTGTCAGTCTCCTGTCAGTCTTGACAGTCTCCAAAAAGACTGCAAATGCCCTGCACATCGGTGTTTTGTCAGTCTGACAGTCTTCTTTTCATTTTTTTCGACCTTATTTTACAAAAACGTCATAAATATGCAGGAACAGAATATGCACAACTTTTTCTAAAAAAAATTGCGGTTCTGACTTAATAATTTGGCAGTTGTTGCGTATTATATATGTATGACACAGTCAGAATTCGAACATATTGCCCAAGAGTTAAGGTCGCAGATGCTGAAAGTGGCGCTGGACTTCTTCGGATCACAGGACGATGCTGAGGATGTGGCACAGGACGCAATGGTACAGCTGTGGCACTACTGCGAGCGGATAGACAGCGGGCGCAACGTGTCTGGTCTAGCAGTCAGGGTGGCAAAGAATTGCTGTGTCAGTCTTTATAGAAAGCGACAGACAGCTAAGCAGCAGCACTTTGAGGACATCAGTCCGAGGATGCTGCGTCAGGAAGACACGTCAGACTCTCCACAAGAACGCTTGGAAGCCCTGGACACACAGCGCATGATGGACGAAGTCGTGGCACTGTTGAAACCACGAGAACGACAACTCTTCGAAATGCGCCAGACGGAAGGACTCTCAACAGCAGACATCGCTGAACAGACGGGCATTCCGAAAGCCTCAGTAGCGGTGATGCTATCGACAGCGAGAAAGAAAGTACTGACAGAACTAACAAGGAGAATGAAGCTATGACGAACAAAGAGATACAACAACTCATCAACAAATATCTGGAGGGAGAGACCTCTCCTGAGGAAGAGCGCCTGCTGGCACTTGCCCTACAGGGCGACGACATGCCCGAAGAGTGGCAGGCCATCCGCCTGATGCTGGGCGAACTGACCATGGGCGAGGCCGAGTACGACAGCATCATGGAACAACGCAAGGAGAAACAGCGCAAGCCATCAGCCCTGCTCGTTGCCATCCGCACCATCTCGTCAATGGCTGCCATCTACTTGGTAGGCTTGTTCTTCTGGCTGCAACAGACTCCTGAAATAAAAACAGGAACAGCATACAATCCTGGTAAGCCAACGCCACAAGCATCCTACTGCACAGAAGGAACACCCCGGGAAATTCTGGCGTGCTATTTGGAAAAGCGCAAGGCTCAACCACATTATTATCAACAATTAAAAAAGATGACTTATGAAAACCAATAGAATCCTTTTCATCGTAGCAGCCGCTATAGCGCTGCTGACCTCATGCAACAATGGACATGAGCGCATGCTCACCATCATTAATGAAGATGGCACATGCAGTCGTGAGATGACGTTTCACCCTGACAGCTTTGATGTTACATCACCACTTGACACCGCCATCAATGTCGAAGGTATGATCTTCCACCCAGATTGGGAGCGTACATGGTCTATCAAGGGTGATTCTGTTCGCCATGCTTGTCCAATGACTAAACAGCAATGGGATAGTTTACAAAACGTATTCCACGACAAATTTGTCGGTCAGCATATCGTAATGTATACCAAGCAAGAGTACCAATCAATCAACGATATGTGCAAGTCTTTTAATCGAGTCTGCCAAGATGTATTCAAAGATACGATGTCACTCGAAAAACGATTCAAGTGGTTCTATACCGACTATGTATATAAGGAGACGCTTTCCATAGCCGTCATTAATCAGGCATTTCTCATTCCCTTAGAGCGATTTGTCAGCGCAGATACCGCGTCTTACTGGTTCACGGGTGAGCCAAACCTTGCAGAAGGACTCACTGGAGCAGAGCAAAAAGAAATGCTTGATGATATTGAGAGTAAAATCAGCCACTGGCTTACGGCCTGCACAATGGCTCACGCATGCCAAATTATCGCCAATGAACAATATGATGAGGTAAAGAATCCACCTGTCAGCAAGGAGCAGTTTGAGGCCTTGATAGATTCCATCGCCATGTTGCCCGCTGTGGCTGATATGGACTTATTATTCAACACAAAGGAGCAAGCCTGCAAGATTTTGGAGGATTTCTTCCACTCTGATGCCTACACGCCATTATTCAAAGACGAAAATGTTTGGAATTATCGCCTTGAAGATAACAATAAATACATATCCTTCTTGCTAATGATGAAACCCACGCTGGACTACGTGATGCCAGGCAAGGTGATCGATGCTGGCAATGGCGTAGTAGATGGCAACGTGGTTCACTATAAGTTCTCTGGCGAACGACTCATCCCCCACCCCTACGATGTAGCCATCACCTCGCGAGTCACCAACGTCTGGGCCTTCGTCGTCACCGCACTGGTTATCCTCCTTGCTATCGGCTGTTTGTTCTATCGTCGCATCAGAAAACTGATTTTTTAGTGTAAAATTTGGCTTTCTCGCTATTATTTCGTATCTTTGCAGGAAAATCAAAATCTACCCTAATCTATGGATGACGAAATAAGAGAAGACAGCGAGATCTTGGAGCAGGACGCTTCAGAACAACAGGAAGAGTCAGCAGAGGGTGCTGGACACTCCGACTATAAGCCCGTAAACCGTTTCGACGCTGCCGCCGTACACCATTTGAGCGGCATGTACCAGAACTGGTTCTTGGACTATGCCTCCTATGTTATTCTGGAGCGTGCCGTGCCACATATCGAGGACGGTCTGAAACCCGTACAGCGCCGCATTCTGCACTCTATGAAGCGCATGGACGATGGCAGATATAACAAGGTGGCAAACATTGTGGGTCACACCATGCAGTTCCACCCTCACGGCGACGCCTCAATTGGTGACGCACTGGTGCAGATGGGACAGAAGGACCTGCTCATCGACACACAGGGTAACTGGGGTAACATCCTGACGGGCAACCGCGCAGCAGCGCCCCGTTATATCGAGGCCCGCCTCAGCAAGTTTGCCTTGGACACCGTCTTCAATCCCAAGACCACCGAGTGGCAGATGTCGTACGACGGCCGTAACAAGGAGCCTATCACGCTGCCTGTCAAGTTCCCATTGCTGTTGGCACAAGGTGCCGAGGGTATTGCCGTAGGATTGTCGTCGAAGATTCTGCCCCACAACTTTGTGGACATCTGCGACGCTGCCATCAGCTACCTGCATGGCGAGGAGTTCCACCTCTATCCAGACTTCCCCACAGGTGGCAGCATCGACGTCTCGAAATACAACGACGGACAGCGTGGTGGCATGCTGAAGGTGCGCGCCAAGATTGAGAAGCTAGACTCCAAGACGCTGGTCATCCGCGAGATACCTTTCTCCAAGACCACGGAGACACTCATCGACTCCATTCTGAAAGCCATCGACAAAGGCAAGATCAAGGCCCGCCATGTGGAGGACCTCACAGCCGCCAAGGTGGAGATACAGGTACAGCTGGCACCTGGCGTCAGCAGCGACAAGACGCTCGACGCGCTGTATGCCTTCTCTGACTGCGAAATCAACATATCGCCCAACTGCTGCGTCATCGAGGACAACAAGCCTCAGTTCTTGACAGTCAGTGACGTGCTGCGCCACTCGACCGACCGCACGAAAGACTTGATACGTCAGGAGTTGGAGATTCGTAAGGGTGAGCTGTTAGAGCAGTTGCACTTCTGTTCGCTGGAGAAGATATTCATTGAGGAACGTATCTATAAGGATAAGAAATTCGAGCAGGCGCCCACCATCGATGCTGTTTGTGAACACATCGACGAGCGCTTGACGCCCTACTATCCACAGATGGTGCGTGAGGTCACCAAGGACGACATCCTGAAGCTGTTGGAAATCAAGATGCAGCGCATCCTGAAGTTCAACAAGGACAAGGCTGACGAACTGATGGCTCGCATCAAGGCGGAGATTGAGGAGATAGACCGCGACCTGGCTAACCTGACAGAGGTGACAGCCCAGTGGTTCCAGTTCCTGAAAGACAAGTACGGTAAGGACCACCCACGACTGACGGAGATTCGCAACTTCGACACCATCGAGGCCACCAAGGTCGTCGAGGCCAACCAGAAGTTGTATATCAATCGCCAGGACGGCTTCATCGGTACTGGTTTGAAGAAAGACGAGTTTGTCTGCAACTGTTCAGACATCGATGATATCATCATCTTCTATAAGGATGGTAAGTTCAAGGTGGTTCGTGTGGCTGACAAGCTGTTTGTGGGCAAGAACGTCATGTGGATCAGCGTGTTCAAGAAGAACGACCAGCGCACCATCTACAATGCCGTTTACCGTGATGGTCGCAAGGGCTTCTACTACATCAAGCGCTTCAACGTGGCTGCCATCACTCGCGACCGCGAATACGACATCACAGCTGGTACTGAGGGCTCGCGTGTGGTTTACTTCACCGCCAACCCCAATGGTGAAGCTGAGGTTATCAAGGTAACGCTCGACCCAGCACCCAAGCTGAAGAAGATATTCTTCGACAAGGACTTCTCAGAGGTGCTTATCAAGGGACGTGCTGCTAAGGGTAACCTGCTGACGAAGTATCAGGTTCACCGCATCGGACTGAAGAGTCACGGCCACTCTACGCTGGGTGGTC
This sequence comes from uncultured Prevotellaceae bacterium, assembly GCA_900314985.1. Lineage (GTDB taxonomy): Bacteria > Bacteroidota > Bacteroidia > Bacteroidales > Bacteroidaceae > Prevotella. The sequence continues at coordinate 43,342 of OMXL01000003.1, forward strand.
GCAAGGTGTGGTACGACCCAGACGTGAACCGCCTGAACTACGACGAACACGGACGCCTGTTGGGCGAGTTCTTCGACGACGACAGCATCCTCGTCATCCTGAACAATGGCGACTACTACCTGTCAGGCTTCGACCCCAACGTACACTTTGAGGATAACATCCAGCGCATAGAGAAGTACGAGCCGGAGAAGGTATGGAGCTGCGTGCTCTACGATGCCGACAACCAGGGTTATCCGTACCTGAAGCGCTTCCAGATGGAGGCCACCAAGCGTAAGCAGAACTACATCGGTGAGAATGTCAACTCACAACAGATATTGCTGACAGATACCGTCTATCCACGTCTGCAGGTAACCTATGGTGGCAACGATGCCTTCCGTGGTAGTGAGGAGATTGACGTAGAGCAGTTCATTGCCGTCAAGGGCTTCAAGGCCAAGGGTAAGCGCCTCACCACTTGGCAGATTGCTTCTATCGAAGAGTTGGAACCCCTACGCTTCCCTGAGCCCCCGAGTGAGGAGGAAGATACAGAGGATGAAGAAGAGAACCTCGACCCAGACTCCGGCAAGAGCCAGCAGCAGGTACTCGACGAGATGACAGGACAACTGAGACTGTTTGATGAGGACGAAGCATAAGATAGGGCTATTGGCTATGGGCTGTTGGCTGTTGGCGCTTCCTGCCAATAGTCAGAAGGTTGTTACCCGAAGCACCACAGTAGGTATTGGTGGTACGAACATCCTCGACACCTATCTCTCTGACGAGCACTTCAAGGGTACAGGCGTCAGCATCCTATCGACCATTGAGCGCCAGCAGCCTGATTGTCGCTGGTCAACGCTGATGGAGCATGAAGCAAACCTGTCGCTATGTAAGAGTAGGAACACCCAGCAAGAGATGGAAGGTGCCTATAACTTCTATTGGGGCAAGCTATACCGTTGGCAACTGCTTGACGGAGCACTCAGTCTGCAAGCTGGTGGACTGGTGAATGCCTCGTTAGGATTTATCTACAACACCTCCAACGGCAACAATCCTGCACAGGCTCGCGCCCACTTGAACCTAATGCCAACGGGTGTGGCCAGCTATCGCTTCCAACTGTTCCACAAGCAGATGGTAGCACGCTATGAGCTGAACCTGCCATTGGCTGGCATCCAGTTCTCACCCAACTACGGACAGTCGTACTACGAGATATTCAATCGTGGTGACTACGACCATAATGTGGTGCCCACCACCTTTGTCTGCGCACCAGAATGGCGCAACCTACTGACGCTCGATGCTGCCATCACCCGCAAGATCACGCTCCGCATCGGCTATCTGGGTAATATCCAGCAGATGAAGGTAAACAACCTGCGCCAGCACGTCTGGACACACCGTTTCCTGATAGGTATCACCAAGCGATTCAGCATTACTCCACACGCACTATGAAAAATATCAGCTTTTGGTTTTTAGCACTTAGCTCTTGGCTCTTGATGTCGTGTGTAGACATCGAGGAGCGCGACGATACTGCCACGGGCAACTTCGAGGCGTTGTGGACGATACTCGACGAGCACTACTGTTTCTTCGACTACAAGCAGAAGGAGTATGGACTTGACTGGAACGAAGTACACGAGAAATATAAGGTACGCGTCAACGACAATATGAGCAGTACGCAACTCTTCGAGGTACTGTGCGACATGCTGGGCGAGTTGCGCGACGGACACGTCAACCTATCGAGTTCGATGGACTACGGCCGCTATTGGAAGTGGCAGGAGAACTATCCATACAACTATAGCGACAGTCTGATACGCCAATATCTGGGAACAGACTACAAGATAGCCAGTGGACTGCGCTACAGGGTGCTTGACGACAACATCGGCTATATCCGTTGTGCTTCCTTTGAGTCAGCTATTGGAGAGGGCAATCTCGACGAAGCCCTCTCCTACCTATTATTCTGCAGAGGACTCATCATCGATATTCGCGGCAACGGAGGTGGTGACCTGACGACTGCAGAACGACTGGCTGGCCGCTTTGTACAGGAGAAGACGCTGGTGGGCTATATGCAGCACAAGACGGGAACAGGTCATAACGACTTCTCGGAGATGAAGGAGATTTATCTGGAACCGTCGAGCAATGTGCGCTGGCACAAGAAGGTCTGCGTGCTGACCAACCGTAGCGTCTATAGTGCCGCTAATGCCTTTGCGGTATGGATGCATTGTCTGCCCAACGTCACCCTTGTTGGCGACCATACTGGTGGTGGCAGCGGAATGCCCATGAACAACAGTCTGCCCAACGGCTGGAGTGTCCGCTTCTCAGCCTGTCCGATGTACGACGCCAACAAACAGCAGACAGAGTTTGGCATAGACCCAGACATGAAGGTCGATCTCACCAACGACATCACCATTGGCAGCTATCGCGATGACATCATTGAGGCGGCTCGTGAACTTTTAGTCAAATAATTTGGCGAATTCACCAAAAAGCATTACCTTTGCATCCGCAAAATCGACATCAGCAATCCCCAAAAGGGAATTGACTTCGTCGATTCGCGCCTGTGGCGGAATTGGTAGACGCGCTAGACTTAGGATCTAGTGTCTCGCGACGTGCAGGTTCGAGTCCTGTCAGGCGCACTAACAAAAAAAGCGGCTTAATTAGCCGCTTTTTCTTTTTATATCGCTTACTTCTTCTTGTATCGAACGGTGAGCGTTGGTGTATAGGTATTCTCTAAAAGAACAGATATCAGACCCTCGCCAGCATCGAAGTTAGCCTCTTTGTGGTCGTCCTTCAGTATGGGGCAGTCGGGCCAAGCACCCAGTTCCTTCTCCAAACCATCACGTATCTCCTGCCACATCTGACGAGTACTGTCGTTGGTCGACAGGTTGTAGGTTTCCTGCACAACCGTCAGTTTCTCACCAGTAAAGGCTGCCAGCACACGATAGTGCTCAGCAGGCGAAGCCAGCACCACAGTCTTTCCACTGTCAGACGCTGCAGAGTCTACAGCAAAGCCACGAGCAGTCATTGAATCAACGAATTGCGCTACAGGCATAGAGAATGCCAAACCACGATAGTTAAAATCTGCTGGTGCGCCACCTTTCTGACAGGCACACAAGGCTGCTACAGCCATCAGTGTGAATACAAGTTTCTTCATATCAGTATTGTTTAGTAAGTTAGGTTATTCCGACAACATCGTCACCTCGATGCAGCGCTTGGCATCCAACAGGCGCTGTGCCATACGCTGTATCTTGGCTGCAGTCATTTCTTCGACCATCTTACAATAGTCCTTGTCGAAGTCGGCATCGTCGTCCAGCTCGTGCCAGATGATGTAGCTCCAGTAATCATTGGTGATGGCAGCCTGGCCATATTGTTTAATAAGGTATTGCTTCACTTTATCCATACTGCTGGCCACAGGACCATATTTGGCTATATTCTCCAGCTGCTGGTAGATAATGGGATTGAGCTCCTCGTAGCGCTGAGGATCAGCATTGTAAGAAATGCTCAGCGTGGTGTTAGGCTTCTCGTCTTTTGATAAATCAAAGTCGACGCTCACGCCATAGGTGCCACCCTTCTCCTCACGTACAGAGTCAGTATAGGCAATAGATAGGCAACGCTTCAGGAAGTCAAGTTCCAAGTCGCTCTGCGGTGTAAAGGGCACATCAGCAGAATAGAAAATGCTGACATTGGCCAATGGCGTCGACATCTTCTTGGTGAAGCGGTTGACTGACGAGCCTTCAATCATCTTGGGAACATTCTGCCAATTGATCTGCTCATGCTTGCCCGTAGAAGGCAGCGAAGCCAGATACTGACAGCAGAGACGGCGCAACTCCTGCTCATCGTAGTTACCAATGATAACAGTCTTGAAGTTAGACGCATCACTAAAGGCATGACGGTAGATTTCCAATATGCGGTCGTAGTTAACCTTGTCGAGCGTAGCCTGTACGACAGGAGCCAGACGAGGATGATGGTCATACAGAATAGCACGGATAGAGTCGTTATAGTCCACCTTGGGCGACGCATTGCGATTGGTCAGGAATGCGTGAGTACGGTTAATCAGACTGGCAAAGGCCACCGTATCGCGACGTGGCTGGGTGAAATAGAGGTGTACCAACTCAAAGAGTGTGGGCATATCCTTCAGAGAGACGCCACCGCTGATGCTCTGTCCGCGGGTATTTACTGAGGGTTGTACACGTACAGACTTGCCAGACAGCATACGACGCAAGGTGGTAGCATCAAACTGTCCCACGCCAGCATCCGTGATTGCGCTGTTCAGCAGGGCGAAGTTAGGAGCCTCCTCATTGCTGAATACCGAGGTACCACCCTCTGCCTGCATGCGGAAGGATACGGCATCAGCAGCATAGTCGGTCTTCTTGACATACACCTTCATACCGTTAGACAATGTCCACTCCTTGAAACCGTGCTTGTAGGCCTTCTCGCTGACAATGCTACCAGCCTTCGGCAACTGCTCGATGAGCTTATCAGCAAGTTGCTTCTCTTCATAGGGAGCATACGACAGCTGCTGGGCAGCCAAGATGACGTCCTCAATCTGCTCCTCTGTAGGCAGCACAAGTCCTTCCTTATCAGGAGCATAGAGAATAGCCACCTGGTTCTTATCGGTAATCAGTTCACGAACGGCCGCATTGACCTCTGCAAGCGTTACCTCTCGGTCGAAACGACGCGTCAGCTCCAACTGCTGTTCTGCAGACAGCAGAGGTTCATTATTGAGGAAGTGCTGGATGCACGCAGAGACATATTTAGAGTTACGACGGTCGTCACGCTCACGGAACTTACGCTCGTCATGATTCAGTTTCAGACCTTTGGCAATATTCAGTTCCGACTGAGTAAACCCATGCTGGCGGATGCGTTCTGCCACACCCACGGCAGCAATCAGACCACCAAGGATGTTATTCTCCTTACAGCTAACAGACAAAGAGAAAGACTCCTTCATACGACTGAGGAAGAAGGTAGAGGCACGTCCTGTAGCACTCTGATAGGGAGGCTGGGTCTGTTGGCGCAACTCAGCCAGACGGTCGTTGACCATCGTGCCTATTAAGTCGTCAATATAGCTGCCACGCAGATACTTCTCGTTATTCTTCTCTGCATCAGGCGTGACATCACGCTTCTGATAAAGGTGGCACAGCACGACAGGCTGTTCCTTGTCCTTCTCAATGTCAACGATCATCTTGTCGTTATCGCTGACGGGATAGTATTCGCGCTTGGCAGGATTCTTGGCAGCTGGAATCTTAGAGAAGAGCTTCTTGATTTTCTTCTCCATCTTGTCAACGTCCACATCGCCCACAACGACGATGGCCTGCAGGTCGGGACGATACCACTTATGGTAGTAGTCGCGCAAGTCCTGATAGGGGAAGTTGTCGACGATATCCATCGAACCGATAGGCATGCAGTCTTCATACTTCGTACCCTTATAGACCTTCGGCATCGCCTGCTCCATCAGTCGCTGCACGGCACGTCCGGCACGTCGTGTACGCCATTCTTCATGAATCACGCCACGCTCCTTGTCAATCTCCTTGTCATCCAACAGCAGATAGTGGCTCCAGTCATTGAGAATAAGCAGACAGGAGTCAGCAATGCCTTCGCGCTTCAGAGGCACTGACGAGATATTATACACCGTCTGTTCGACACTGGTATAGGCATTGAGGTTGGCCCCAAACTTCACACCAATGGTCTCGCACCAGGGCACAATGCCCAGTTGCTTACCCTTGCCAGGGAAGTGCTTGGTACCATTAAAGGCCATGTGCTCCAGAAAATGAGCCAGTCCACGCTGGCGCGGTTCCTCTTGTATAGAGCCTACTTTCTGGGCAATATAGAAATCTGCCAGTCCCGGCTCCTTCGCATTGTGTCGGATATAATAGGTTAATCCATTCTTCAGCTTACCAGTTCGAATGGTAGGGTCTTGCGGTAGTGGCTGTGCAACAGCAACTACGGTTATCCATGATAAAACAATAGAAAAAACAGTATTCTTCATTATTACAATAATTTGTGGGCAAAGGTACGAAATAGAAACCAATTAAATGCAAGAATTAAGAATTATTTAGACAGATACCTACTGTTAGGTATTGGAAAATCGGCAAAAACTTTGTAATTTTGCAGCCAATATAATACATGTATGTATAAAAGGATTATCCTCTTATTCCTCCTCATTGGTTATGGGCTATCAACCACGCTGGCTCAGCATGTTATCGTTGCTGGTCGCATTACCGATGATGACACTCATAAGCCCATTGCCTTTGCAACCATTCTGATGAAAGAGAACGGCTACTGGGCTATTACTGGCGACGACGGGTCGTTCAGCATGAAAAACATACCTGTAGGCAAGGCCACGCTGACCATCCAGTGCTTAGGCTATGCCACTCGCCAACTCACGCTCGACATCGTCAAAGATATTCCACGACTACGCATCACACTGAAACAAGAGACGCTGAAACTCGATGAGGTCACCGTGACTGCCCAGCGTAAGAATAACGAGTCGACCACCAGCTATATCATTGACCGCACAGCCCTTGACAACCAGCAGATTGTCAGCGTCAGCGACCTGTCGACACTATTGCCTGGCGGCAAGACGGTCAATGCCACGCTGATGAACGACAACCGCATGGCCCTGCGCAGTGGTTCACAGGAAGGCGGCAATGCCTCGTTTGGCACAGCTATCGAGGTCGATGGCATCCGCATTGACAACAATGCTGCCGCTGGTGAGACCGCAGGTGCATCCACCCGCGCTATCAGCAGTTCGAACATCGAGTCGGTAGAGATTGTGACGGGTATCCCGTCAGTAGAATATGGCGACCTGTCTAATGGTGTCGTCAAGGTCAACACCCGCAAGGGTAAGTCACCATTCATTGTGGAGGGCAAGATGAACCAGCACACCAAGCAGATTGCATTGAACAAGGGATTTGACTTAGGACACAACAAAGGCGTACTCAACGCCTCAATAGAACACGCCAAGTCCTTTAGCAACATCGCCTCACCTCATACCGCCTATCAGCGCAATATCTTGTCGCTGCACTACATGAACATTTTCATGCGAGAGTCAGCCCCCCTCACGCTGAACGTTGGTGTGACGGGCAATATTGGTGGCTATCATGCGGAAGCAGACCCAGACAACGAGTTGGACGACTACAGCAAGGTGCGCGACAATGCGCTACGTGCCAATTTCGAACTGAACTGGCTGCTCAACAAACGATGGATTACCAACCTGTCGCTGCGTGGTGCCTTCTCCACATCAGACCGCACCTCAGAGAGTTCTGCGCATACCAATAGTGCTACAACGCTGGCCTATATCCACGCCATGAACGAGGGTTACTTCATTGCCACCAACTACGACAGCAATCCTGACGCGCCAGTCATTCTTGGACCTACAGGCTACTGGAACGTCAAGCAATACTCAGCATCTAAACCCATGAACTGGTCGCTACGTCTGAAGGGCGACTGGACGCGACGCTTTGGCAAAGTGATGAGTCGACTGATGCTGGGAGCAGAATATACAGGTAGCCGCAACAATGGTCGAGGCACCTACTATGATGACCTGCGCTATGCACCAACCTGGCGTGAGTTCCGTCATGACGACCTGCCCACGCTGAATAACATCGCACTGTATGCTGAGGAGAAGGTCACCATCAAGACCAGCAAGCTGTCGAGAATGGAGTTGACGGCAGGTCTGCGCGATGACATCACGATGATTAGTGGTTCTGACTACGGAACGGTCAACTCACTATCGCCCCGCTTCAATGGTCGTTACATCTTCTGGCAGAACCGTCGCAAGCACACGATTACCGATCTCGTGCTGCATGCTGGATGGGGTAAGAGCGTCAAGCTACCCTCTTTCCAGATACTCTACCCCACTCCGTCCTATTACGACACAGAGGTATTCCGCTCACAATCCACTGCCGACAACACCACCCTCAGCGCCTGGTATTGTCGTCCGTCAAAGGCCATCTACAATCCTGACCTCAAGTGGCAATACACCAATCAGACGGACATTGGCATAGAGATGAATATAAAAGGAACGCGCATATCGCTGTCTGCCTTCCACCACCGCACCTACAATGCCTATATGGCCAGCAACGTCTATACGCCATTCAGCTATAACTATACGCCAGTAGCGTCTTTGGAGAATGTCAGCATTCCTTCTGCTGACCGCATCTACACCATCGATCAAGAGGGTATCATCACCATCAGCGACGCAACAGGTACTATGAGTCCCATACGCCTCGATGTCGACCAGAACGGCAACAAGTTGTATAATACCCGCCGTTTCTACCAAACGAATACCCGCTATATCAATGCATCACCCATTGACCGCTACGGACTGGAGTGGATAGTCGACTTCAAACAGATTAAGGCCCTGAACACCAGCCTGCGACTCGACGGCAACTACTATTACTACAAGAGTGCTGACGAGACGCTCTTTGCCAGCATGAACAACAGCAACACGAAGATGACGGGCACGCAGGAGCCCTATCAGTATATCGGTTGGTATCGTGGTACCAACAGCGCGGGTGCCGCTGTAACCTCAGTAGCCAATGGTGCTATTTCAAAGGCCTTGAACCTCAACACCACGATTACTACGCATATTCCCAAGATACGTCTCATCGTCGCCCTGCGCCTGGAGGCTACGCTTTACAACTATCATAAAGCCATCAGCGAACTAGATGGAGCCGTGCGTGGCATCGCCCTCAACAGTCAGGAAGACTATGTGGGCACACCATTTGACAGCAATACGGAGAACAAGTACATCGCCGTCTATCCAGAATACTACTCTACGTGGGACAACCCTGACGAGAAGATACCATTTGCAGAGAAATTCCTGTGGGCTAAAGACAACGACCCCACGCTGTATAACGACCTGTGCAACCTCGTAGTCAAGAGCAATACGCCCTATACGATGGACCCCAACCGCATCAGCGCCTACTATAGTGCCAACCTCAGCGTAACCAAAGAGATTGGCGACCACGTCAGCGTGTCGTTCTATGCCAACAACTTCTTCAACAACATGAAGACCGTTCACTCCTCGCAGACCGACCTCAACACGTCGCTCTTCTCCAGCAGCTACATTCCCAGCTACTATTATGGTTTGTCGTTAAGACTGAAACTATAACCGATACGATTATGCGAAATATCACATCATACATCATACTTCTTATATCTTACATCTGGCTGACCTCCTGTTCAGAACAGGCTACGCCCTCCGTCACTACGGGTGTCGTAACCATCACGCTGACAGGCCTCGACGACGACCTGTCTGGGTTAGAGGTACAACTACACAATATCAGTACGGGTAGCCTCTTTGTTGAGAAGACCAACCAACAGGGAACAGCCACGTTCAACGTCACGCCAGGACTGTACGAGGCAGCGACGTCGCAGACGCGCTCCGCAGCAGGCAACGAATACTACAGCTATAACGGCACATCAGGTCAGATTACCGTACTGAAAGACCAGCAGACAGCCGTCACCATCATTATGAAACGTGCAGTCATCAGTCGTCTGGTCATCAAGGAACTGTATTGTGGTGGATGTATGGCTGACGATGGTACGACCTCGTTCCAATACGACAAGTGCGTCATCCTCTATAACAATAGTGCTGAGCCAGCCTCCTACAACAACCTCTGCTTTGGAATGGCTGCACCAGCCAATGCGCAGGCCACCAACAACAACTACACGTCTGACGGACACCTTAAATACGAGGGCGAAGGCTTTACCCCATTGTGGAACGGCATTTGGTATTTCCCCACGACGCTGACCATTGCGCCCTACTCGCAGGTGGTGGTCAACATTCATGGAGCCATCGACAACACGCTGACCATCAGCCAGTCTGTCAACTATGCCAACCCAGAATACTACTGCATGTTTGACCCAGAGAGCGGCTACAACAACCAACGCTACTGTCCCACGCCGTCGGAGGTGATTCCCACCTCACACTATCTCAAGGCTGTCGTCTTCGGACAGGGTAATGCGTGGCCCCTCAGCAACTCGTCGCCCTCCATCGTACTCTTCCAGACGAAGGACGTGACGCCTGCCGACTTCGCCCAGAACACGGCCAACTACTGGTATGACGGTGGTAGCTCCAGTGCCATCAAACGCTGTGTCAAGGTGCCCAACGACTGGATCATCGACGCCATCGAGGTATTCTCCATCGACTATGCCACACAGTGCGTCAAGCGTCTCACAGCTGATATTGACGCTGGCTATGTTTGGATGACCAACAAGAAAGGGCACGCTATCTATCGCAATGTTGACCAACAGGCCACAGAACAGCTACCTGAGAATGAGGGGCGACTGGTTTACAACTACTCGTTAGGAGTGGACGACAGCACCGACCCCAGCGGCATCGACGCAGAGGCCAGCCTCAACAATGGCGCCCATATCATCTATCAGAACAGCAACAATGCTACCAACGATTTCCACGAACGCCAGCTATGCTCACTAAGAAAATAACCGCTCTCCTGTCCTGTCTGTTGCTATGTCACAGCATTGCATCGCCACACTCTGACCCTCGGTCAGAGAACACACTCAGCGCCCAAGACTCCCTCTTGCTGCGCGACTACCGCTATGTTCAGCAGTCGTCGCCCTGGCTCACCCAGCGCAATGCAGCTGCACTCGTGCGCGGGCTCTACAACCACGAGAGTATCGCAGAGACAGAGCTGTCGTTCACACATGCCAGTGGCAAACTGACAGACGTCAGCGGCTCACCCTCCGTCAACAACCTGCAGGCAGGCATCGAGTCGTACTACCGCATCAGTCCACGCGCTGTGGTCTTAGGTGGCATCAGCTACGACAACTTCTCAGGCAGCGACATGACGGGCTCTGTCTTCATGCAACAGCGTCTGCCCTTTGACATCATAGAAGACTCGCTGACCAATAGCGGGCGCAAACATCGCGACACCTACCAGCTAACGGGAGCCTTCAGCTATTCGTTCAGTCCAAAACTCTCCATAGGTCTGCGCATGGACTATACGGCAGGCAACTACGCCAAATACAAAGACCTGCGCCATAAGAACAAGTTGATGGACTTGCAATTCACAGCGGGCGTCCTCTCAACCTTCAACCTTCAACATTCCACATTCAACGTTGGTGCCGACTACACCTACCACCGTCGCACGGAGAGCCTGGGATTCAACACCTACGGCAAGAGCGACAAGGTGTATAAGTCACTCATTGACTATGGTGCGATGATGGGCATCGTTGAACAGTTCGGCAACGAGGGCTATACAGATAAGAACAACGAGATGCCCCTCTTTGAGGATGGTCATGGAGGAGACATACAGCTGGAATTATGCCCCCTCTCCACGCTTAGCATCTTTGGCAACATTGGCTTCATCCACGCTACGGGCTACTACGGTAGCAAGTCGCCCTATACCATCACCTATACCGACCACGAACGCGACATCTTTGCCGAACAGGTTCGCATCTCCTATGAGCAGCGCACATGGAAAGCCCTTCTGGACATCCGCTATCAGCATGAAAAGCTGCAGAACCGCATCAACACCTATCGCGGACTGATCAACAACTATGGTGCCACCCACTACGAATACTACGACGCTACTACGTCGGGCGACAAGGGTTGGCGCAACCTGGACATTGACTACACCATGCACCTGGGCGTCCGCCACGAGTTGCCCACATGGACCATCACGGCGGGCTACCACTGGCAGCAGCGCGACATCACGGCCTACCTCTATCCCTACTATCGTCAGCAGCAGTTGAGCACCAGCGAGATAGCAGCCAGTCTGACGCGCAATCTGGACATCAAGGGTGGCATCTTTGGCGTAACGCTGAAGGGTGGTTACCAGACAGGCTCTGGCGACCCCTACCATGATGGTTCCTTTGTGACACCCAGCGCCAAACAGCCTCAGCCTGCTACGATGGAGACCTTCCTCTATCGCGACTATGAGTACCTGACAGCCAAGCAGTACCACCTCGGCCTGCAGCTGAAGTACTGCTTCCTCTTCCCAGGCACTCGTCTGAACACTTTTGTGCGCACAGCCTTCGACTATCGTCACGCCACCACTCCCGATGGTTCTCCATCGAATCTGCATAACCCTAGCCGCACCACCTTCCTCATCGCTGCTGGTCACAATTTCTAAGGCATAAAAAAAGTACCTGAGGCTTAGTGCTTCAGGTACTTCCTTTTATCTATTAGCTCTTACTTAATCACGACTTTCTTACCGTTTACGATATTCAGGCCCTTCTGCAAGCCGCTGAGACGAACGCCCTGCAGGTTGTAGATAGCAGGTTGAACGTTGAACGTTGAACGTTGAACGGTCTCGATGCCAGTAGCGTCAGCAACGATAGCCTCAACAGAGATGAGCATCAGGAACCAGCCTGTCATGTAGTACAACACAATACCCGTTATCGAGGTGGCTTTAGCAGGCCACTCGTAACCCTCGGGCAGTACACCAAACAGGTCGCGCGCTTTTATCGTGTTGCCATCAGCATCTTTCAGTTGCTTGTTCATGCCATTGCCCAGCGCAGTAATCTCCACATCGCTCAACGTTACCAGGCGACCGTAGTTAGCCTGTGCAGCAGCCTCAGCAATGGTCATCGGTGTACCCACCAGCTCCGTTTCCGTTGCCTCGAAGGCAGACAGAGCGGCATTCTCAACAGTCAGCGAATACTCAAGACCCTGAGAAGGATCATTCACATAATCCATATCTGTAGTAGCCTTCGTGCCGACGATATAGCCATTCAGCAGCGTACCAGCAGTAAGGCTAATGCCTTTAATGACGGTAGCAGCAGAGGCATCCTCCACATAGTAAGCTCTGTCTAAGTCGTTGAAGGCATTGACACGAGCATCAACCAACGCCAGTTTCACCAGCTTACCATCCTCGATGGCATTGAAATCGGCGATGGTGGCAGCCTCTTTCACGTCATAGACACGAGGCTGTACATTCCACAGCGACTCAAAGTCATCCGTAGAATTGTTGGTATCTTGCAGCACCTTGCGACCGCCATCTGCGCTTACCACCTTACGTGCAACAGCCTGACAGTTGAAAGTATTGATATCGGCTGTACAGGTGAAGCCTGCATCGTATTCAGCAGTAAAGCGCTTATCATCAGCTGATGGTGTCTTCTGCTTGACGATATCTACAGCGTCGATGCTGTTGACCATCGGGATGACAAGATATTGATTGCCCGTATCCTTACCCTTGGGATAGGTTTTGGCACAGTTAGCGATGTCCGTATCAGCCTTGAACAGGGCGATGCCGTCAGGACCAGGATTCATGAAGTTGATGTAGTCCTGCGAAGCATTGGCAGAATAGACAATCGACAATGCAGGCACAGCATCCGAGTGGAAGTTGAAAGCAGCATTGGTGCTCTTCAGCTCGAAGTCGGCAGTACTCAAATCAACCATACCCTCAGCAATCTCGCTATGGTCGATGGCACAGTTGGTGATGACGAGACTCTTGCCTGGCTCCATCACAACGGGGTTGCCCACAGGAATCTGGAACACCTGCTTGAAGACGCCCATTCCAGCCTTGTCGCCTGTCATGTCGGCTGCTGTCCATGCAGCTGCAGCAGCATCGCTGTTGGCCATAGCCACATAGGTTCCTGCGACATCGATGTTTTCTGCAGAGTTGTTGTAGAGTTCAATGTACAGGTGGCACATGTAGTTCTTGGGAGTAGCGCCATTCAGACGAGTACTACCTGCATAGAACACCTTGCCGATAACCAGTTTGCCTTGCAAGTCCTGCGCGCTGGCACCCAGTGCTGCCAAAAACACAAATAGTAGCGTAAATAATTTCTTCATAAGCTTGTCTTATATATTAATAATGTGTACTTCGTTAGCGGATAGCGGACTATCGCGCTGCAAAAGTACACATTTTTCCAGTTCCCTACAATCACTAATTGTAGGTATTTTGAGCGGTTACTTCACGTTGCCGACCTTGATGAGATACTCGCCAATCTGCACAGCATTCAGGGCAGCACCCTTGCGAATCTGGTCGCCACTGAGCCAGAAGGTCAGGCCGTTCTCGTCAGAGATATCCTTGCGCACACGACCTACGAAGACGTCGTCCTTGCCAGCAGTCTCCAGCGGCATGGGGTAAACGAGGTTGGAGGGATCGTCAACGAGCGTACAGCCAGGAGCAGCAGCGATGGCCTTCTGAGCCTCCTCTACGCTGATGGGCTTCTCGGTCTCAATCCACACGCTCTCTGAGTGTGAGCGCAACGAACTGACACGAACGCACATAGCTGAGCACTTGGCGTCGGTATGCATAATCTTCTGCGTCTCGTTATACATCTTCATCTCCTCCTTGGTATAGCCGTTGGGCTGGAAGACGTCAATCTGAGGAATCACGTTGTAGGCCAGCTGGTGGGGGAACTTCTTAATGGTCTTGACCTTGCCGTCCTCTACCATTTCCTTGTACTGCTGCTGCAGTTCGGCCATAGCAGCGGCACCAGCACCTGAGGCGCTCTGGTAAGAAGAAACGTGGATGCGCTTGATGTGCGAGATGTTCTCCAGGGGCTGCAATACAACGACCATCATGATGGTGGTGCAGTTGGGGTTGGCAATGATGCCACGAGGACGCTTCAGGGCATCCTCAGCATTGCACTCGGGCACTACCAAGGGCACATCGTCGTCCATGCGGAAAGCGCTGGAGTTGTCAATCATCACGGCACCATACTTGGTGATGGTCTCTGCAAACTCCTTGGAAGTACCTGCACCTGCAGAGGTGAAGGCGATATCAATGTCTTTAAAGTCGTCGTTGTGCTGAAGCAGTTTCACGGTCAATTCCTTACCACGGAAAGTATATTTAGTTCCAGCAGAACGCTCAGAACCAAACAACACCAACTCGTCCATTGGGAAATTTCTCTCGTCAAGGAGGCGCAGGAACTCCTGGCCTACGGCGCCTGAGGCACCTACAATTGCTACTTTCATAAGTCTTATTTGGCCCCCTAAGTTAGGGGGCTGGGGGTCTGAACAAGCGGAACCAGACCATTGTTTATTGTTATCTAGGAGAACTGCGCTTGTTCAGCCTCCCCCCAATTATCACTTTAATGATAAATTTGGCTGCAAAGATACAAAAAAAATAGAAAAACGGCATCTTTTTGAAAGAAAAATTGTACTTTTGCAAACAATAACAAATAAATATGCATTATTCCAATCATCCTGTTACAAAAGAATATCGACAGATACTCCGGCGGACAACGACTCCTACAGAAAATATGCTGTGGAGGAGATTGAAAGGTAAGCAGCTCGATGGATTACGTTTCAGGCAACAACATGGATATGGTCCATATGTACTGGATTTCTATTGTCCTTCGCTAAGGCTGTGTATTGAGTTGGATGGAAATATTCATGATGAAGAACAAGTCAGGCTCAAAGATGAAGAGCGGACAGAATTTCTCCTCGAGCAGAGAATTCACGTATTGAGGTTCAGAAATGAAGACGTGGAAAACGATGTGGAGGGTGTATTAGAGAGAATTAGAGAGTATATAAACAGAGTAATAATTAATAAAACAGAGGCGGTTCAGACCCCTGTCGCCCCCTAACTTAGGGGGCATACAAAAGCATAAATAGAACAATGATGTCATATTTCCCCATAACCAGTCCGACGCTGATATTCTTTGTCGTGCTGCTTATCATTCTGTTGGCGCCCATCATCATGGGTAAGCTGCGCATTCCGCACATCATCGGAATGGTGCTGGCGGGCATGCTGATTGGCGAGCACGGTCTGAACATCTTGGAGCGCGACAACTCGTTCGAGCTTTTTGGCAAGGTGGGACTGCTGTATATCATGTTTCTGGCGGGCTTGGAGATGGATTTGGAGAGCGTCAAGAAGAACTCCAAGCGCATCCTGTGGTTTGGCCTGCTGTCGTGTCTGGTACCGCTGGTGCTGACCTACGTGATGGCTATGTGGCTGCTGGACTATTCGTCGACGGCCTCGTTCCTCTTGGGATGTATCATGGCATCAAACACGCTCATCGCCTACCCCATCATTTCGCGCTACGGCATGGGGCGCCACCCCAGCGTCATGCTCAGCGTGGGAGCCTCGATGCTGGCTATCTTCATGGCGCTGATGATGCTGGCGGCCCTGTCGGCATCGTACAGCAAGGATGTGGGCATTGGCTTCTGGCTGCTATTCGTGCTGAAGTTTGCAGCCTTCTGCGCCCTCAGCATCTGGGGCATACCGAAGGTGACGCGCTACTTCCTGCGTCGCTATTCGGACGCCATCATGCAGTTCATCTATGTGCTCAGCGTCATGTTCCTCTCGGCCGCCCTCTCTGAGGCCATTGGCGTCGAGGGCATCGTGGGAGCCTTCATCGCTGGACTTATATTAAATAGGTATATCCCCCACGTGTCGCCGCTGATGAACCGCATCGAGTTCACGGGCAACGCCATCTTCATTCCCTACTTCTTGATTGGTGTGGGCATGCTCATCAATGTCGGCTCGCTGTTCGATGGCTGGCGCATGCTGGGTGTGGTGGCGCTCACCGTCTTCTTCGGCACGTTCGGCAAGGCGTTGGCGGCCTATATCTCCAGCCTCTTGTTCCGTCTGACCAAGGCCGAGGGTCACATGATGTTCGGACTGACCTGCGCCCACGCTGCTGGTGCCATCGCGATGGTGATGGTGGGTATGCGACTGGAGGTATCGCCTGGCCACTATCTGGTCAACGACGAGATGCTGAACGGCGTGGTGATCATGATTCTCATCACCTGCATCATCTCGACCATGATGACGGAGAAGGCCGCACAGGAACTGACGCTGGCGGGCACTAACAGGCTCGCCGTCAGCGGTTCACCCGCTGATGCCTCGCGCTCTAACGAGAAGGTGCTGCTCTGCGTGAAATACCCTGACATCGCGCCCCAACTTTTAGAGCTGGCCATTATGATGCGCAATCCGAAGCGCAATCGCGGACTGGTGGGTCTTAACGTGGTGTACGACGACGTCAATGCCAGCAGTCATCGTGAGGCAGGACTGCAACTGCTGGAGCGACTGCAACAGCGTGCCTCAGCGGCCGACCTGCAGATGCAGACGCAGGTTCGCCTGTCGTCGAACATTGCCAACGGCATCAAGCACGCCTTCCGCGAGTTTGGCTGTTCAGAGATTATTATGGGTATGCACGTCCACACGGATGTCAACCCCAAGTTCTGGGGTGAATTTCTGCAGAGTTTGTATAATGGACTGAACCGCCAAATTGTGCTGACGCGCTTTGTGCAACCCCTGAACACGCTGCGACGCATACAGGTGGCCGTACCCTCAAGAGCTGAGTTCGAGCCTGGCTTCCACCGCTGGCTGGAGCGACTGGCACGCATGGCGGGCAATCTCGACTGCCGCATCCAGTTCCATGGGCGCAACGAGTCGCTGGAGCTCATTCGTGAATACATCAACAACCGCCACCCCAGCGTGCGTGCTGAATATACCTTCATGGCGCATTGGAACGAGCTGCCCCGTCTGGCTGAGAACATCAGCAACGACCACATGTTCGTCGTCATCACCGCCCGTAAGGGTACCATCTCGTATAAGAACGCGCTGGAGCGTCTGCCACAAGAGCTCATGCAGCACTTCTCTGGCAAGAACCTCATGATTCTCTTCCCCGACCAGTATGGTACGCAGAAGGAAGAGTCGATGACGTTCACCACCGCTCAGCACCAAGAGGAAACCAGCTTCTACGACATTCTGGCACGCTGGATGAATTCGTCCCCTAAGTTAGGGGACTACAGGGGTCTGAACAAGCGCAGGCCTCAAAACAAACAATAAAAGGGTCTGGTTCGCTTGTTCAGACCCCCAACCCCCTAACTTAGGGGGCTTACGATGATTACAATAGAAAATATCACCAAGAGCTTCGGCTCACTACAAGTACTGAAAGGCATCGACCTCCACATAGATCGTGGCGAGGTAGTCAGCATCGTCGGCCCCAGCGGAGCCGGCAAGACCACCCTGCTACAAATCATCGGCACCCTCGACCGCCCCGACGCAGGCTCTGTCTGTGTCGATTCCGTTGACGTGACCTCCCTCTCCAACAAGAAGCTGGCCGACTTCCGCAACCGCCACATCGGCTTCGTCTTCCAGTTCCACCAGCTGCTGCCTGAGTTCAGCGCTTTGGAGAACATCATGATACCTGCCTACATCGCAGGAACCTCGCAGAAGGCCGCCAAGGAGCGTGCCCAGGAGCTGTTACAGTTTATGCAGCTCGCCGACCGTGCCCACCACAAGCCCAACGAGCTGTCTGGTGGCGAGAAGCAGCGCATTGCCGTAGCCCGCGCCTTGGTCAACAGCCCCGCCGTCATCCTGGCCGACGAGCCCTCAGGTTCTCTCGACTCGAAGAACAAGCAGGAGCTCCACCAGCTCTTCTTCGACCTGCGCGATCAGTTCGGCCAGACCTTCGTCATCGTGACCCACGACGAGCAACTGGCCACCATCACCGACCGCACCATCCACATGCGCGACGGCCTCGTTTTTGTCCCCTAAGTTAGGGGACGACAGGGGTCTGAACAAGCGCAATCTTCGCCCCCTAAGTTAGGGGGCCACAGGGGTCTGAACAAGGGAAATCTTCGCCCCCTAAGTTAGGGGGCCACAGGGGTCTGAACAAGGGAATATACATACATATATGAAGGAAGAAAAAGATAAAAAACAAGTGGGTCGTTCAGACCCCCAACCCCCTAACTTAGGGGGCTCAAAAATCGGTCGTTCAGACCCCCAACCCCCTAACTTAGGGGGCTTGCGTCTCGGCGATTACAACACCCTCAGAATAAAGAAGCACACCGACTACGGCCTCTACCTGGACGGTGGCGAAGAGGGCAACATCCTGCTGCCCAACCGCTACTGCACGCCCGACATGCACATCGGCGACGAGCTGGAGGTATTCCTCTACCTCGACCAAGACGAGCGCATCGTGGCCACCACCGAGCACCCCATTGCCAAGGTGGGCGAGTTCGCATGGATGGAGTGTGCATGGACCAACGAGTATGGCGCATTCCTCAACTGGGGCCTGATGAAAGACCTCTTCTGTCCCTTCCGCGAGCAGAAGCAGCGAATGGTGCGTGGACAGCGCTACTACGTCTATGTGATGGAGGACGAGAAGACGCACCGACTGATGGCTACCTCCAAGGTGGAGCGCTACCAGAAGAAGACGGGCTACGAGCTGAGCCTCGACTTCGCAGAGGTGCTACTGGCCTATCTCCGAGAGCACGACGGCTATTGCGAACTGGGCGACAAGAGCCCATCGGAAGCCATTGCCGCCCGTTTCGGTGTTAGCAAGAAAGTCTACAAGAAAGCCATAGGCGACCTCTATCGACGCCACCTCATCACCATCTCCGACGAGGGCATCCGCCTCGCCTGATTTTCAACGTTCAATGTTCAACGTTCAACGTTCAACGTTCAATGTTCAATGTTCAACGTTCAACGTATAAGGTAGCTCTTCAGCGACTCCACATACTCCTCAAAGGCTTTCAGGCCTGTGGGGGTGATGCGACACAGCGTGCACGGCTTCTTGCCCTTGAAGGTCTTCTCCACCTCGATATATCCCGCTGCCGACAGCTTGTCAATCTGCACGCTGAGGTTGCCCGCCGTAGCCCCCGTCTGCTCCTTGATATACGGGAACTCGGCCTCCTCGGCACTCACCAGCAGCGACATCACAGCCAGTCGCAACTCGGAGTGCAACAGTGGGTCTAACGTTGGAAACATCATGCCGTCTGCTTTTTAAGCATCATGCCTGGGAGCAACAGGCCGACAAGTCCGAAAACAAAGATGGTGATGCAGGGCAGCGTAGACAGGAAGACGCTCGCCTCGTAAGGCTCTATTGCTACGCACTTCGTCAGCAGCGTTGCGCCTACCTCGAAATGTTCCCACACGAAGCACAACAGACCAGCCACTGCGCCAAACCATACCAGCCAGCGCTGGTTCAGAATCTGACCGCTCATGGCAATGGCCATACCCATCAACAGCACGATGATAGGAGCCACCCTAATCTGTACTACGGAATATTCGGCGACCGTCATCATTGGGAGCAGGATAGCTGTACACACGATGGCAATGATGAAAAATCCGAGGGCGAAGATGCCAAACGTCTGCCACGTCTTAGCCACCATCTGGCCCACCATGTTCGTAGGCGTGTGTGCGCGTTCCTTAATATACTTACGCGAGAAGAACCAGATGGCCACGGGCAACAAAAACCACAACAAGTGGCCGATGCCCACCATACCCGAACTCATCGCGAGGAAATTGATGACGGCCACCAAGACGGTTGTTGCCATGATGCAAAGACCAGAGATATAGAGCGACTGCCCCAAGGTTCTAGATACCGCACGACGGTTCTGTTCTATCTGTTTTGTAATGATTTCCAGACTGCGCTCAGCAGTCATATTGCTGTTTTCTTCCATGATTCAAAGTTGTTTTTTAATGCGTTTCTACTCAGTTTTAGTTCTCTTTCGGCCTCAATCCCACCCCTGCAGAAGGTACGATGAGGGCCACATTGTGTTCGAATCACGATGCAAAGATAAAGAAGTTTATTTTATAAACCAAATTATTTCATAGATTTTTCACTCTTTCCCCCTCATTTTTAACATTTGCAAGCGCAAATTACACAATAGGGTCGGTTCTTCGACTAAAGATCGAAGTGTGGCTTCGCAATCTCTTGTGTAATTTTCGCTACGAGACACGCTAATACAGAGCCGTATTAGCCTAATACAGACGTGGCTTAGCGTGATACAGAGGCGTATTAGGCTGATAACAATACAACAAAGGACAGCCCATTTTTATGGACTGTCCTTTGACTGATTATTCACAGTTTATTTTCTGTGGGGTATCTCTTAGAAGATACGGCCTACGAGGCGGAAGTTCAGGACGGGATAAACGCTGACCTTAGAAACGGTCTTCAGCACCTTACCAGCGTCGTCGCCAGCCTTGTCACCATCAATCTTCTCACACTGATAGGTGCCAGTAGTCTTGTTGTAGGTGGGAACGTAAATCTCAGGCTTGCCCCAGAACTGTACACCGAGGTCAAACTGGCAACCGATGCGACCTTTAGGAACAGCACGGCCAAAGCCCAGACCAACGTATGGACGGAAGCTCTTGACCTTGGCATAAGCGTTCACATTACCCTTGTCGGCAGGGTTAGGAGTTACAAAGTAGTCACCCAGTTCACCACCAATCATCTTCAGGCCGTACTTATCGACAACGTCTCGTACGTTCTGAGGAACGACAGAGTTTGACGGAGTCTGTGATTGAGCATAGATGATAGCATCGTTGTAGGCGGTGATAGGCTTCATGAAACCATCCTCCTTATTATATACATCGATAATCTCTTCCGGACCGAAATATGCACCGACGGTGAAGTGGAAAGAGTGACCACCAGGATACAGGTCAATCAGCACGTGACCAGTGGTATTCTTCAGTTTACCCTGAATTTCCATATTGTTAGGCAGGTTACCGCCAGGATATTGGCTCAGGTCAACCTGCTCCAATCCGTACTGCGCCAACTTGGTATTCAGTTCTTTAATCTCGTTGGTCAGCTGTGACACCTTCTTGTTGGCATCCTCTGTCTTCAGATCTATATCCTTGTTCACCTTAATCTGAGGCATGATGTCAACACCACCACGGATGCCAACATACTTACCAACCATCAGAGAAGCATCCAGCGAGATACCGGTAGTACCAGCACCAGCACCAATACCGAAATGAACCTGTGCAGAAGCACCCAGAGAGAGCAACATTACGCTGCATGCAATCAGTAATTTCTTCATAAAGTTTATGTTTTTTAGTTAATAATGTTTTATTGATTGCAAAGATAAGTAAAAAAGAAATATGTTCCAAACTTTTTTTAAGAAATTTGGAACATATTTTAAGAATTGCAGCAGAAATTGCAATTTTAGAACTCTGCTGACTTCGGAGTGCGTGGGAATGGGATGACGTCGCGGATGTTCTGCATGCCTGTAACGAACAGGATGAGACGCTCGAAACCGAGGCCAAAGCCTGCATGTGGGCATGAACCCCAGCGGCGGGTGTCGATATACCACCACAGGTGGGTCATATCCATATCGCGACGCTTGATTTCAGCCATCAGCTTGTCGTAGCTCTCTTCACGAACAGAACCACCGATAATCTCACCAATCTGTGGGAACAGCACGTCGGTACCCTGCATCGTAGGACCAGGAGCCACAGCGCCCTTATAGCCTACACTACCCTCGCCCTGCTCTTCGTTCTGCTTCATATAGAATGACTTGAAAGCGCGTGGATAGTCGGTCATGATGACGGGCTTCTTGAAGTGCTCCTCGACGAGGTAGCGCTCGTGCTCAGAAGCCAGGTCGTCACCCCAGTTGCAGGGGAACTCAAACTTCTTGCCGTTCTTGATGGCTTCCTGCAGGATGTTGATACCCTCGGTATAAGGCAGGCGCACGAAGGTCTCCTTCAATACACCCTCCAAGCGCTGAATCAGGGTCTTGTCAATCATCTGGTTCAGGAAGGCGAGGTCGTCCTTACAGTTGTCGAGAGCCCAGCGCACACAGTATTTGATGAAGTCTTCCTCCAAGTCCATCAGCTCTTCCTGGTCGAGGAAAGCAACCTCAGGCTCTACCATCCAGAACTCAGCCAGGTGGCGAGGAGTGTTACTATTCTCAGCGCGGAACGTAGGACCGAAGGTGTAGATAGCACCCAGAGCGGTGGCACCCAGCTCGCCCTCCAACTGACCAGAAACGGTCAGCGAGGTCTGCTCGCCAAAGAAGTCATCGTCGTAGATAATCTTACCCTGCTCGTCCTTCTTCAGGTCATACAGGTTCTTGGTGGTCACCTGGAACATGTTGCCTGCTCCCTCACAGTCGCTGGCAGTAATCAGCGGGGTGTGGAAGTAGAAGAAGCCGTGCTCGTGGAAATAGGTATGGATAGCCATCGCCATATTGTGACGGATGCGCATCACGGCACCAAACGTATTGGTACGCAGGCGCATGTGGGCATTCTTACGCATAGCCTCGAACGACTGGCCCTTCTTCTGCATGGGATAGTCGTTGCCGCAGAGACCATAGACCTCCAGCTTGGTGGCCTGAATCTCTGAGGTCTGACCAGCACCCTGGCTCTCTACCAGCACGCCCTCGGCATTGATGCAGGCACCAGTGGTGATGTCCTTCAGCAACTGCTCGTCAAACTTGGTGGGGTCAACGACAATCTGTACGTTCTTGATGGTAGAACCATCGTTCAGCGCGATGAAGTCGACAGCCTTCGAACTACGATGCGTGCGCACCCAGCCCTTCACACATACTTCTTTTCCAAAATCAGTACTCTTCAGTACGTCAATTATCTTTGTTCTTTTCATTGTTATCTATGCCCCCTAAGTTAGGGGGTTGGGGGTCTGAACAAGCGAAATCAGACCATTATTCTTATATTGGGGCCTGCGCCTGTTCAGACCCCTGTCGCCCCCTAACTTAGGGGGCTCATACTACTCGTAAGCTCCCATGCGCAGGCGGTCAACCTCCTCCTCAGTGAGGTAGCGCCAGTCACCACGACGAACGTTCTTCTTGGTCAGACCAGCAAACTGTACGCGGTCGAGCTTGACAACCTTGTAGCCAAGGCTCTCGAAGATACGGCGAACGATGCGGTTCTTACCAGAGTGAATCTCGATACCTACCTGCTTCTTGTCAGTATCGCTGGCATAGTCGATAGCGTCGGCCTTGATTTCACCATCGTCAAGGGTGATACCCTCGGCAATCTGCTGAATATCGTGAGCAGTAACGGCCTTGTCGAGATATACGTGGTAGATCTTCTTCTTCAGGAACTTAGGATGAGTCAGCTTAGAAGCCAGGTCACCATCGTTGGTCAGAAGCAGCACACCAGTGGTGTTGCGGTCCAGACGACCAACAGGATAGATGCGCTCCTCGCAAGCACCCTTCACCAGGTCCATCACAGTCTTACGCTGCTGGGGATCGTCGCTGGTGGTCACATAGTCCTTGGGCTTGTTCAGCAGCACATAGACCTTCTTCTCCATACGAACGGGCTGATCGTGGAACAGCACCTCGTCAGTACGCAGTACCTTGGTACCCAGCTCGGTAACAACCTCGCCATTGACCTTTACGACACCTGCTGTGATGAACTCGTCAGCCTCACGACGACTGCAGACGCCAGCATTAGCCAGGAACTTGTTCAGACGCAGGGGCTCATTGGGATCGTAGTTCTCCTCCTTGTACTCGATGCGCTTCTTCAGCGAGTACTTAGCATTGGGATCGTAGCCAGAAGTGTGCTGGCGATAGCCGCCACGCTGCTGACCATAGCCACCACGCTGGTTGTAACCACCACGCTGCTGATAGCCACCCTGCTGGTAGCCACCACGCTGCTGACCGTAGCCACCACGCTGCTGATAGCCGCCACGCTGCTGACCGTAACCACCACGCTGCTGACCGTACTGAGGACGCTGGCCGTACTGTGGACGCTGCTGATAGCCTCCCTCCTGACCTTCCTCACCATTGTTGTCGTATGACTTGTAAGGTTTATTATAGGGCTTATTGCCATACTGAGGGCGCTGGCCATAACCGCCACGCTGCTGGTAGCCACCACGTTGCTGATAGCCGCCACGCTGCTGATAACCACCCTGCTGGTAGCCTCCCTCATTGTTATAATTGTTACGTGGACGATAGCCCTGCTGACGCTGAGGAGCACCTGACATCAGGCCTGCTCCAAAGCCCTCAGGACGGAAACCGCCCTCTTCTTGCTCTTGATTACGATTGTAACCGCCCTGCTGTCCATACTGTGCGGGACGAGGCTTCTGAATACGGGGACGTGGTGAACGTCCTGGACGGTAACCCTGATAACCACTCTCGTGATTCTGACTCTGCTGTTCGGTTGACAGCTCTTCTGTTTTCTTTTCGTTTTCGAATTCCATAATTGTGTTGTTGATTAAATGTGGAGCCTCACGGCTCGCGGATTGTTTTGAATAATTCGGATTTTTATTTTGTTGTTATTTTGTTATTTCGATGCTTCGACATTAAATTCCAGTGTAGTTGCTTGGTGTGATTTCCATCAGTTCTGCTTTCAGCTCGTCGCTGACGTCGAGACCCTGAATGAAGGCATGGATGGTCTCCTCAGTCATCTTCTGGTTGGTACGGGTCAGCGCCTTCAATGCCTCATAGGGATTGGGATAGGCCTCACGACGCAGGATGGTCTGAATGGCTTCAGCCACTACTGCCCACGTATTCTCCAGGTCTTCCTCCAGCTTCTGCTCGTTGAGGATGAGCTTGCGCAGACCTTTCAACGTGCTCTGGATAGCGATCAGGGCGTGACCCATAGGAACACCCACATTGCGCAGAACGGTAGAGTCGGTGAGGTCGCGCTGCAGACGGCTTACAGGCAATTTCTGTGCCAAGAAGCCCAGCACGGCATTGGCGATACCCATATTACCCTCTGAATTCTCGAAGTCGATGGGGTTCACCTTGTGAGGCATAGCGCTTGAACCTACTTCGCCAGCCTTGATCTTCTGCTTGAAGTACTCCATAGAGATGTACATCCAGAAGTCGCGGTCGAGGTCGATGATGATGGTATTGATGCGACGCATGGCATCGAAGATAGCTGCCAGCCAGTCGTAGTTAGAAATCTGTGTGGTCCACTGCTCACGCTCCAAGCCTAGCTTCTCAGCAACAAACTGGTTGCCAAACTCGCGCCAGTCATACTGGGGATAAGCCACGTGGTGGGCGTTGTAGTTACCTGTTGCACCACCAAACTTAGCGGTGATGGGGGTATCTTTCAAAGCACGGAGCTGTTCTTCCAAGCGCCATACGAAGACCATAATCTCCTTACCCAGACGTGTGGGAGAGGCAGGCTGTCCGTGGGTCTTAGCCAGCATGGGCACATTCTTCCACTGCTCAGCATAGTCGTTCAACTGCTCAATGAGCTCCTCAACCATCGGATAGTACACCTGCTCCAGCGCCTCCTTGATGCTCAAGGGCACACTGGTATTGTTGATATCCTGTGAGGTCAGACCAAAGTGGATGAACTCTTTAGCTTGAACGGGGAAGCCGTTCAGCGCGTCAATCTTCTCCTTGATGAAATACTCCACAGCCTTCACGTCGTGGTTGGTCACCTTCTCGATATCCTTCACGCGCTGGGCATCCTGCTCTGTGAAGTTGCGATAGATGTCGCGCAAGGGCTCAAAAAGGTTGTGGTCTACCATCTCCAACTGGGGCAACGGCAGTTCACAAAGGGTAATGAAATACTCGATTTCTACGCGCACACGATAGCGTATCAATGCATACTCAGAAAAGTATCCTGCTAATGATTCTGTTTTGCTTCTGTAGCGGCCATCGATAGGAGAAATGGCGGTCAATGCATCTAATTCCATGCTGTCTCTAATACCTTAGTGTTAATATATAGCTATACATTCTCTCAAATGTGACTGCAAAGGTACGAAATAAAAGTGAAAAGTGAAAAGTGAAAAGTGAATAATTTGCTGCCGCTACTGATATTTTTTGATATTTAACAAAAAAAGAGTCCCGAATGACTTCGGAACTCCTTGGTGGGCGTTGACGGATTCGAACCGCCGACCCTCTGCTTGTAAGGCAGATGCTCTAAACCAGCTGAGCTAAACGCCCTCATTTCTTGTTAGCGGGTGCAAAGGTAAGGACTTTATTTGAAACAAAAAAATTTCAGGCCGAAAATGTTTAAGTTCTTAACTCCTTTTAACACTTTCGACCCAAAATCCGCTTATAACTCGTACAATTCGTTGGCTTCCATCAATTCCACCTTCTTCTCTGAAAGGATGCGCTCACAGCTCTCCAAATCGGTAGGACGGATAACGACTGTAGCCACGTCGCCATTGGCAAACGAGTACATATACTCAATGAACACGCCATGCTCTGAGAGATGCTTCAGCACCTTGGCCAGCGAACCGCTGACGTTGGGACAGGTAAAGCCGATGACATCAGTAATCTTCACAGCAAAGTGGGCTGCCTTCAACACCTGATAGGCCTTATCAGGATCGCTGACAATGCAGCGCAGAATGCCGAAGTCAGAGTTGTCGGCAATACTCATGGCTGAGAGGTTTACACCAGCAGCACCCAGCACATCTGTTACTTCGGTCAGACGACCAGACTTGTTCTCCAGAAAGACTGATAATTGTTTTGCTAACATAATTTTTATAGTTTTGTTTTCGATATCTCGTTATTACGATATTACGTTTAAAGTTTTCTGTTATCGATGACGCGCTTGGCCTTACCCTCAGAGCGCTCAATGCCCTTAGGCTCTACCAGCTTCACCTTGAAGCCCAAGCCAATAACTGAACGCAACTCAGCCTCCAACTTCTTCTGCAAGCCAACGAGCGTAGCCATATCGTCGGTGAAGTATTCTTCCTTCACCTCTACCTTCAACTCGCTGGTATCGGTATTGTTCACGCGGTCAACGGTCAGCAGGAAGTGTGGCTCGTACTCAGGCAACTTCAGGATGACGTCCTCAATCTGCGATGGGAAGACGTTGACACCACGAATGATGAGCATATCGTCGCAACGACCCAAGATACGATCCATACGCACCAAGGTTCGTCCACACTTACACTTGTCATAGTGCAGAGCTGTCAGGTCGTGGGTGCGATAGCGCAGCAACGGCATACCTTCTTTCGTCAGATGGGTGAAGGTCAACTCGCCAAACTGTCCCTCAGGCAAGGGCTCACCCGTCTTGGGGTCCAAAATCTCAGGATAGAACAGGTCTTCGTTCAGGTGGGTACCACACTGGTGCTCGCACTCGTAGCCAACGCCAGGACCAGCAATCTCACTAAGTCCGTAGATATCGTAAGCCTTGATGCCCAGGCTCTCTTCCAACTTCTTGCGCATCTTCTCTGTCCAAGGCTCAGCACCAAAGACGCCAACCTTCAGCTTGAACTCGCTACGTGGATATTCGCACTCCTTCATAGCCTCGCCTAAGAACATAGCGTAGCTGGGGGTACAGCAAAGAATGGTAGTACCAAAGTCGTGCATCAGCGTCATCTGCTTCTGCGTATTACCGCTAGAGATAGGAATCACACTGGCACCAATATTCGTAGCACCATCGTGAGCGCCCAAGCCTCCAGTAAACAGGCCATAGCCGTAGGCCACCTGGAAGATATCCTCCTTCGTAGCGCCATAAGCCGTAAAGGCACGCGAGATAGCCTCAGACCACATAGCCAAGTCCTTGCGGGTATAGAGCACAACGACAGGTTTTCCTGTAGTACCACTACTGGCGTGGATACGCACAATCTGGCTCATGGGTACTGCTGCCAGCCCAAAAGGATAGTTGTCGCGCAGGTCGAGCTTATTAGTGAAAGGTAACTTGGTGATATCATCAATACTCTTGATATCACCAGGCTCAAGACCCATCTCTTGAAATTTCTTACGATAGAAGGGCGTATTGTAATAGACATACTCAGCCATCTTCTTCAAACGAGCACTCTGCAAATCGCGCAACTGTTCGCGATCCATGCACTCAACAGTCTCATTCCAAATCATCTTCTTCTTTTTTAGGTTTGATTGTTAGCATTTGTGTTGTTGCAAAGGTACGAAATAAAAGTGAAAAGTGAAAAGTGAAAAGTGAATAATTTGCTACCGCAATAGGTATTTTTTTATATTTAACAAAAAAGGAGTCCCGATGATTCGGAACTCCTTTGTGAGATATCTATTGTTTAGATTACTTAATCTCAACAGTAGCGCGACGGTTGTAGCTGATTGGGCTCAGAGTCTTCACGCCACCAGCAGCAACGACCTCGATATTGTTGCGGTCAACACCCATTTTAACGAGCTCGGCAACAACGGTGTTAGCACGCTTCTCAGAGAGCTTCTGGTTGTACTCAGCAGAACCAGTCTTGCTATCAGCGTAACCAGTAACAACGATCTTAGAGTTGTTCTCCTTAGCAACCTTAGCCAGCTCAGAAACGTTCTGGAGGTCCTTCTTAGAAGCAATCTTAGCCTTGTTGATGTTGAAGAATACTGATACAGGAGCAGCAACAACCTTTGTAACGGTCTTACCGGCAGCAACCATAGCAGTTGTCTGAGCAACCTCCTTCTGCTGGTTAGCCAACAGATCCTTCAGGCGAGCGTTCTCTGACTGAGCGTCAGTCAGCTGAGCGTTCAGAGCGTCGATCTGACCCTGTGACAGAGCCTTGATAGCGTCTACATCAGGAGTCTTGTTCCAAGTACCCTTGCCGAGGTTGTAAGTAACACCGACCTCAAGAGAGAGCTGGTTGAAACGGGCTGCGGGGCGGATACCACCATCAAGACCACCAACGAAAGCCTTGTCATAGCTATAGTAGCCGAGGTCGAGGTTCAGGAACAACTTCTTACCAACCTTGAAGGTATTCAGGATACCAGCGCTCAATACGAAGCTGTTAGCCTTAGCATCGAAGTTGCGAGCAACACCAGCACCAGCATAGGGGATGAAGTTCCAGAAACGGTCCTCGTCATAACCACCCAGCAGGTTGTGGAGGTTGAACAAAGCCTGCTCGTTAAGAGCTACATACTTATCAGACTTGCTGTCAAAAGCCTTAGAGAGCCAAAGAGCGTTAGCCTTTGTACGGAGTCCCAAGCCAGGAGTAAACCACTTACCAATAGCTACAGAGAAACCGAGAGATGTGGGGTGACCCTCAGAACCATCAGGCTTTGAGCCGAGAGGGAACTTGTTGAAAGGAGTAGAACCAAACTTGTTCACACCACCATAATAGAATGAATTCCAGTTCACGTTGCCCTGGATGAACCAGTTGCTCCAGAAGGAATTGGTTGATACGCTGTACTTCTCAGTAGGATCCTCCTGAGCCATAGCGTTCAGTGAAAGACTGGCTACTGCCAGCATCAAGAATAACTTTTTCATACTATACTAAAAAATTAAGTTAAAGATTCTATTCGAAATTCGTTGCAAAAGTAAATATTATTTTCGAATAAACAAAGTTTTTTATCAATTAAATTCAATTTTACACTCATTTTTTTGATTTTTCGCCATAAAAAGAGCATTTTTCATGCTAAAATGGCATATTTTATAATAAATTATGCCAATAAGTGCTCAATATCAGCCTGTGGAAGAATACAGAGTACCGCTTTCCCATCGGGGGTATAGTTCACATTGTCACAGGCAAAAAGGTTATTCACCACCACATCCATCTCTTCGTTAGACAATTGCTGTCCATAAGGGATGGCAGCATGACGGGCAAGTCCCAGAGCTACTTGGTGGTTGACAGAGACACTCTCATGACTCACAGGTACGGACGAGGCAAGGATGTCTCGCAACAGTTGGGAAGCATTCAAACCCTCAATACCTGCAGGAACACCATTAACAGCATAGCTGGTAGGTCCCAGAGGAGTCAGTTCAAAACCGACAGCCGCCAAGGCTGGCAACATATCCTCCATCAGGACGGCCTCGGAAGGTGCCATCTCTATCACCTCAGGAAACAGCATGCGCTGACTGCTGGAGGGTGTCTCTTCCAACTGTTGCATATAGCGCTCGTAACGGACACGAACATCTGCGCGGTGCTGGTCGATTATCATCAGACCAGATTTCACAGCAGTCATTATATAGCGTCCTTTATACTGATAGTGCAGTGGACTGACATCAGTCAGCTCAACAGGTTGGTCAGAAACAGGAGTATCGTCAAATATAGGCAGAGGGTTGCCTTGAGGAGCATCGAACAGCGACTGTTCCTGTTGGGCAGACTGCGTAGGCAGTCCCTCATAAAGACGTTCCCAGTTACGCGATGCTTTCTCCTTGAACGGGTTGTATTGCGGATTACGTTCTACATGAGGCATCTCCACAGGAGTTGCGACGGGATTGTAGACTGGTATATCCGGACGTCCCTCTGTATCGAATTCTATCTGCGGAATCTCACAGAACTGTCCGATGGCATCCTTTACCGCTGCCGACAGAATCTGCCAGATGGCTTGCTCGTTCTCAAACTTGATCTCTGTCTTTGTTGGATGGATATTGACATCGATATCAGCAGGACTCACGTCGAAATATATAAAATAAGGTACGTGCGCGCCCGCGGGAACGAGTCGTTCGTATGCTTGCAGGACTGCCTTATGGAAATAGGGATGCTTCATGAAACGTCCATTGACGAAGAAATACTCATGGGCACCCTTCTTGCGAGCAGACTCTGGTTTAGCGACAAAGCCAGAAATCTTACAGAGAGCCGTCTCCACACCAACAGGCAGCAGGTCTTGTCCGTAGCGACGTCCATAGACATCAGTAATACGCTGGCGCAACGTGCCGGCACGCAGATTCATCAGTTCTTGTCCATTGCTATGCAGCGTGAAACATATCTCTGGATATACCAGTACGATACGTTCAAAAGCAGTCAGGATATTATTCAACTCCGTAGCGTTCGTCTTCAGAAACTTACGACGCGCAGGAACGTTGAAGAAGAGGTTGCTGACAGTAAAAGAGCTACCTACGCTACACGAGCACATCTCCTGACTCTCTACTCGTGAGCCAGAAAGAGTCAGACAAGTACCCACCTCATCGCCTTGGCGGCGAGTACGCAGTTCTATCTGAGACACAGCAGCAATAGACGGCAATGCCTCACCACGGAAACCCATTGTATGAAGGGCAAAGAGGTCGTCAGCCTTACGAATCTTCGACGTAGCATGACGCTCAAAAGCCAGACGAGCATCCGTCTCAGACATGCCACAACCGTCATCAATTACCTGTATAGAGGTACGTCCGGCATCCACCACCAACACATTGATGGTGCGTGCACCAGCATCGACGGCATTCTCCACAAGCTCTTTAATAACAGAAGCTGGCCGTTGGATCACCTCTCCTGCGGCTATTTGGTTGGCTACACTATCTGGTAGCAGTTGTATCACATCTGTCATTTCTTCATCATATTCTTTGGTGGTTCACGACGCTTTACCTCCTTCAGCTCAGTACCTGCCTTCTTCGGACGCCAGTTGAAGATATCGTCCTTGTCCAACGGACGCACATAGTCAAACCATGCAAACTGTGGGAGGAAGTGTTTGTCAGGTGGAACCTGTGTCATCGGATACAGGGTACCCGTAGGTTTCTGCATCCATATCTTCTGCATCTTCCGATTCTCCAGGAACATCTTCATCAGCGGTGTCTCTGTATAGTTCAGTCCGATGATGGTGCTATCAGACTCATCGATGGGATAATACACGACCAACACATTGTCGATGGCTTGCGTCTCACGAATCTCACCATTCCTGAAGAACGCCTTCATCTCCTTTGATGAAACCTGATTGTAATGGATGGAGTCGTTCATCTGCTCTGCAGAGAAGGCCTGACGAAGCACATGAGCGCGATCGATGGTTGAGTCTTTCATGTACACCTTGATCTCCTCGCCAAAGAGTTGCTGACCCAGATTCCACACGATGGGATCCTTATACATCGTCATACAAGAGTCCTGCGAGTTGTATACCAACGAGTCACATACTGCCTGCACATCCTTTCTGAAGGCTCGCACCTTGTTGTAGGCATGAATCTTACGATAAACGGAGTCGGTACGGATATTATAGGTAAAGACCTTGAAGGTGTCAGCATGCATGAAGAGCGAGTCACGCTGCGAGAAATCGACAGTGACAGCCCGCTTAGTAGCCATCGCATAACCAGTAGAGTCATTATACTCACAGTAGTCGCCCGTCATCATATTCTTGTTCACCGAGTCGGTATAGATGACATTGTTATAGGCATAGTTAGTACCATCACTGGCATTATGGTACACGCTGTCGCCAATAAGCGTACGACCCTGATCCTTGATTACAGAGCGGCCAAAGAGTTCCGAGCGTTCTGTCTTGGTATTATAATAGCCGTTCTCACTATAGATATGACTCGTACCCGATGTGATATTCGACGGGCCGACGATATGTGCTCGTGAAGTCTTGGTATCGTAGAACAAAGAGTCTGTCGTCAGGTAGAGTTTCTTGTCTTTCAGTCGCACATCATAGTAGAACATGGCCTGCTTGGTATCCGTATGATACTCGCCCCAGTCCGATGTCAGCACCGTCTTGCCGTCAACCAGTTTACCGCCTTCGAAGAAGTTTCCGAAGTTATACATGCGGTCATAGTCCAGCGAGTCGGTATACAGCGTTGTCTTACGATGTCGCAACACCACATTATAACGAGCTTGTGCCAGCTGGTCGTTACCATCATAATAGGCATAGTTACTCGTCAAGCTCAGCGTGTCACCTTGCTTCATCTTCACATGCCCAAAGGCCTCAAAGGAGTTCGACTGTTCATAGAAGTGCGCACTATCACAGAACAGGTCGGCACCTTGATGGCGGAAATGTACATTGCCATGCAGCACCTGAGCATCGCCATTACGATACTGGTCGTAATGAAGATTGTCAGAGTGTACCAAATAGACACGCTTATCCTCCACCTTTTTACGTGGAGGACGCTTGCGCTGTGGCTGTGCAGCAAAGGCAACGGCCAGCACTAATATACCAAGAATGACAGTTAGCGACTTTCTCAACTCTTAACTATTCACTATACACTATTCACTAGGACAAAGCCCACTTTGCCCGCTTATTTCACCCAGCCTTCGTACTCAAACTTGCAGTCACGATAACGCTCATTGAGACGAACATAGGTTGACTTGATACGGTTGACCACCCACTCGTGTAACTTCTTCTCACGCAGTTTGGCAGTCACCACATTCTTCATAATCTGGAAGTCCTCCGTAATGGTAGCCTTATGACCCTCACGACGGTTCTTCAGCTTTACGATGGCACAGACAGACTTGCCACGCTCATTAATCATCTGGAAAGGAGCAGAGACTGCACCCACCTCCATACCGTCAACGACCTTTGCAACCTCTGAAGGCAAATCGGCCATTTTGAAACGAGAGGTACGACCATCGCGTGTAGCATTAGCCATCAAACCATTATTGTTACGGGTATCCTTGTCATCAGAGAAGAGCGACACAGCATCCTCAAAAGTAAAGGTTCCTTTGAAATGGCCACCCAGAATCTCTGGCGGAACACCTGTACGAATAGCGTCAGCAAGCGAATCCAGGCGAGTCATCGCTGTCTTGACAGCCTCATCGCTCACCACAGGTTTGCGAAGGATATGGCGCACCTTAATCTTCTCACCGCGCTTGTCAATGAGCTGAATGATATGGAAACCAAATTCTGACTCCACAATCTTTGAGACCTTCTTGGGATCAGTCAATCCGAAGGCCACATTAGCAAAGGCAGGATCCAACTCTATACGACTGGTATAGTCCAGTTCGCCTCCTCGACGAGCAGTACCAGGGTCTTCAGAATAGAAACGCGCCAGTGTCTGGAACGTTGATTCACCCTTATTGATACGGTCCGTATAGTCACGCAGTTCCTCTTTCACACGATTAATCTCTTCCTGTTCGATACGAGGCTGCATGGTAACAATCTGCACCTCCACCTCTGTAGGCACGAAAGGCAGACTGTCTTGAGGCAACTCTCTGAAGTATCTGCGCACCTCAGAAGGTGAGACAGAGATATCCTTTGTGAGTTTCTGTTGCATGCCCTGTACCATCTGACGTTCACGGAACGACTCACGCAGGTCAGCACGTATCTGACTCATATTCTTCTTCTGATACTCTTCCAACTTCTCGCGCGAACCAATCATAGATATCATCTGCTCGAGATACTGTTCTACGCCATTGGAAATCTCAGCCTCAGTAACCTCGACACTGTCAGTAATAGCCTGATTGAGGAACAGTTTCTGTACAGCTATCTGTTCAGGGATAGAACAGTCAGGATCACCAGACCAGCGAACACCTTCTTGTTCTCCTTGCAGACGCATAGCCTCCACATCCGACTTCAAGATAGCCTCATCACCGACAACCCAAATCACTTCGTCAACAATAGCACGAAGGCTGTCGTTCTGAGCTTTTACCAGCGATACCAGTGAGACCAGTAACACCAGCAATACCAGTTTCTTCTTATTCATGCTTATTGACAGTCTTTAAAACATCCTCATTCACAGTAAACGTATAGCGGCGACGCAGGTCAGCCACCCACTCACGCTCCAACTCATCCTGCAAATCAGCAGTCACCAAGCCACGTACGTCAGTATAGTCCTGGGGAGCCTTCAGGAGTTTTCCGTAGGTAGCATCAATGGGGAAACCTTTCACGCTATCCACCTTAGCATCCTGCTTTTTGAACACCTCACGGTCTATCAGGGCGTTGTCACCTTTCTTAAAGAGTCCCTTCTCCACACGAATACGGAGGATAGAGTCATTGTTAAAGGTCTTGCGCAAAGCCTCATTCCATTCATCGAACTTCAGCTTCTTCACACAATCGGCTACAGCCTTCACATCAGACTGCACCTTCACATGGTAAGCCATACCCTTGAAGCGTGGCTCATCCCACTTATATTTTGACTTATTCTTCTTGAAATAGCGTGCCAAACCCTCTTCATCCTGGGCGGCCTTGTCCCATACATGCTGGTTGCTAACCTCATACAGCAACAGACCATCGTGATACTCCTTGATGAGATAACGCATAGACAGGTCGACAGCCGACAATGAGTCTGTACGCATCGAAATCACGTTCTCTTTGGTCAGCTGACCATTGGAGTTCTTCACGATCTCGTCGATTTTGCGCTCTGAGACACTGTTGCGTGCGCCACGCTGTTCCAGGAATTTCAGGATATTGTCCTTATGATATTCAAAGGGTTCAAACTGCTTGCGTTCCTTCATCAGAACGATATGCCATCCATAAGGTGACAAGACAGGTTTGCTCATCTCGCCAGGCTGCAGGGCAAAGGCTGCTTCCTCAAACTCCTTTACGGTCTGGTTTCTGCTAAACCATCCCAGCAAACCGCCATTACGTCCTGAGCCAGTATCCTGAGACACTTTCTTGGCCAGTGTCGCAAAATCTGCACCAGCCTTCAGTGCATCATAGATAGAGTCAATACGCTGCTTGGCAGCCTGCTGTTCAGACTCAGAAGCCTTCTGAGAGAGCCTTATTAGAATATGTGCTGCACGCACCAGTCCGTCAGGGCCAATATCCTTTACAGTCTGGTCATACACCTTATGAGCCTCTTCCAACATATCGTCATCCGTCACAAAGGTGGGTACGATCTGCTGGTCGCGATACTGGGCAAACTCTGCCAAGAAAGCCTTGGTAGTATCAATGCGGGCATCCAAGGCGGCCTGTACTTTCAACTTGTAATTGATAAACAGGTCGACATACTCTTCTACGTTTTTCTTGTCGATGACACCGTCTGTATTGTTCTTGTTATAGGAATACTCAAATTCCGAACGGGGTACAGGAGTCCCTGCCACCGTCATGATAATAGGATCATTAACAGACTGTGCCGTAGTAGTTAAGGCACTCAGCAGCCATGCTGCGAGAATCAATTGCTTTTTCATTTAATCATTAGGTCTTGAATAGTTGGGCGCCTCACTGGTAATAGTGATGTCGTGCGGGTGTGACTCGTTGACACCAGCATTAGTGATGCGCGTAAACTTGGCATCGTGCAGTTTCTCAATAGTAGGAGCACCACAGTAGCCCATACCTGAGCGCAGACCACCCACCATCTGGTAGATAACCTCCTGAACAGTTCCTTTGTAAGGAACACGTCCTGCGATACCCTCTGGAACGAGTTTCTTCACATCCTTGGTATCTGCCTGGAAGTAGCGATCCTTAGAGCCGTGCTCCATAGCCTCCAGCGAGCCCATACCACGGTAGCTCTTAAACTTACGGCCATTATAGATAATGGTGTCGCCAGGGCTCTCCTCAGTACCAGCAACCAGTGAGCCAATCATCACGCATGAGCCACCAGCAGCCAATGCCTTGACGATATCGCCAGAATAGCGCAGACCGCCATCAGCAATCAAGGGGACACCTGTACCCTTCAAGGCACTATATACATCATAGACTGCACTCAGCTGGGGAACACCTACACCAGCAACCACACGAGTTGTACAGATTGAACCCGGTCCGATACCTACTTTCACAGCATCAGCACCATTCTCTACCAGCATACGTGCAGCATCACCAGTAGCAATGTTACCCACTACGATGTCAATATTGGGGAATGAAGCCTTAGCCTCACGCAGTTTCTCAATAACGCTCTTTGAATGGCCATGAGCCGTATCAATAACAATAGCGTCAACGCCAGCATTAACAAGAGCCTGCATACGGTCGAGGGTGTCGAAAGTAACGCCAACACCTGCTGCTACACGCAGACGGCCCTTATCATCTTTGCAAGCCATGGGCTTATCCTTGGCCTTGGTGATATCCTTATAGGTGATAAGACCTACCAAGTGGTTGTCCTTATCAACAACGGGGAGTTTCTCAATCTTGTTTTCCTGCAGAATCTGGGCAGCTGCTGCCAAATCAGTCTGCTGGTGAGTCGTTACGAGGTTTTCTTTGGTCATCACCTCGTCAATCTTCTTATCCAGACGACGCTCAAAGCGCAGATCACGATTGGTAACGATACCTACCAGACGGTTCTCCTCGTCAACGACAGGGATACCGCCAATATGATACTCTGCCATAATCTCCAGAGCATCCTTCACGGTAGAACCACGACGAATAGTCACAGGGTCGTAGATCATACCATTCTCAGCACGCTTGACGATAGCCACCTCACGAGCCTGATTCTCGATAGACATATTCTTATGAATAACACCAATACCACCCTCACGAGCAATGGCAATAGCCATCTGGCTCTCTGTAACAGTATCCATTGCTGCCGTTACAAATGGTACATTCAACTCGATGTGGCGAGAGAATCGTGTCTTCAACTCTACCGTCTTAGGCAATACCTCAGAATAAGCGGGAATCAACAGGACGTCGTCAAAAGTCAAGCCGTCCATTACAATTTTGTCTGCAATAAATGATGACATAAAAATACTACTTTAAATTTTATTGCGTGCAAAATTACTCATTTTTTCTGAGACGGCAAGCGTTTTCACCTATTATTAATAGGATTTAACGTAACGTCATCACCACCCTACCCTGCTTATCGGTAGACACAGCAACAGACATATTACCCTGCTGCCATATTTTCTGATTGGAAGAGGTGAAGCCATTGGTCTGTAAATCACGACAGACCGCAGTCAAATCGTCATTGGCTGTTAATGTAATTAATGTGACATTTTGTTTACGGCGGGTAATGGCCACAGACACCTTATAGTCTTCTATGGTATACGATGCCGTAATAGCCTTCGCTGTCGTCTTCTCCACCTTATAGTCATAGCTACGAAGAACAGCCTGCACACCTTTCAGGGTTTTATTCTGAAGAAGTTTTACACTCAGTCCCACCAAATCAGTGTGATTGCACGCTGCGGCCAATCCATCAGTGATAGTACGTGGAGCAGTCTCATACTCCTTATCGTCCATCTCCTGATAAGCTACCTGATAAGCTTTGGCATCATCGAGCGCGAAACCGATGCTATAGCTGGTGGTCTGAGAATTACGCTCATAGTGCATATTGACCGTACCCAAACGACTCTGAATGGTATATGCCTCAGCCTGATTATCAATATAGCCGCGACCGTACTCCTTGACCAACTCGTTCTTCAAAACAGCAAAACGCTGCTGTACTTCCTGCAATGAAGGGTAGACAGTCTGGTCTTCCACATCGACAGCATAGACACGCCCCGTCTGATCTGATACAGCCAAGGTAATAAGCGACTTCGCTCCATAGACCTCTCCTTCATAGAAATAGGTCTTGGAAGTCTGCTTACCATCATTCTTTCGCTCTACGAAACCCTGCTGCAACAACATCTTCTCAAAGCGATTGGCCTTAATACCCAAAGGAATCCGAAGGAAGGCATTACGATTGTTGCGATTATTCGAAAAAGAACTGATATCAGCAAGTGCCACCTGGGCATCGTCATCGATAGCATCATCCTTGACAGAAACATTTGCCTCTGTCTTTGCCTTTTTCTTAAACAGTTTCTTAAAGAACTGCG
Source organism: uncultured Prevotellaceae bacterium (assembly GCA_900314985.1). GTDB lineage: Bacteria > Bacteroidota > Bacteroidia > Bacteroidales > Bacteroidaceae > Prevotella. The sequence continues at coordinate 82,111 of OMXL01000003.1, forward strand.
CTTCAGCAGGCAATGACACAAAAGCCACTGCCAGCAATATCATTATTATTCTCTTCATGATTCTAATTAGCCATTTCTGAGATGAACTTAATACGTACCAGACGTATCTCATCTTCCGAGCATTCCTGCCCCAGCTCATCGAGGGCAGCCTCCAGAGAATCTGTGTCACTCTCTGCGAAGTAGTCATAGATATCATCGATGCGGTCATCGTCCATCACCTCCTCTAAGAAGTAGTCGATGTTCAGTTTCGTACCGCTATAGACAATAGCCTCTACCTCGTCAAGCAGTTCCTCAAACTCCAAGCCCTGAGCAGTAGCGATATCGTCGAGAGCAATCTGGCGGTCAATAGCCTGAATGATCTTCACCTTCAGTATCGACTTCTTGGCAACCGTACGAACACGGAGATCGCTATGACGTACGATTTCGTTCTCATCGCAATAGCGCTTGATAAGATCTACAAACTCTTTGGCATAGGGCTGTTTCACCTTACCCTCACCTACTCCCTGGATATTCTTCAGTTCCTCCAAAGTGACAGGATAATCAGTAGCCATCTGTTCGATGCTGACATCCTGGAAGATGACATACGGCGGACGCTCCATCTTCTTGCTGACCTTCTTGCGAAGGTCCTTCAGCATCGCATTGAGCGTAGGATCCAGGGCACTACTTCCCATCTCATGATCTGTCACATTCTCATAATCTTCCGAGAATTCGTTGTCCTCCACAATCATAAAGGTGGTTGGATTCTTGATAAACTTCTTACCAGCAGAAGTCAGCTTCAGCAATCCATAGTTCTCGACATCCTTCTTCAGATAACCCGCAATGAGTGCCTGACGGATAACGGGATTCCAGTGTTTCGGATTATCGTCTTCTCCTGCACCAAACAGGTCATGGTTCTGGTGCTTGTGTGCCAGTATCTCTTCTGTTTCCTTACCTTCTACGAAATCAATAATATAATCGGTACGGAAATTCTCTTTTAATGCCTGTACAGCCTGCAGTACGATGACGAGCTGCTTCTCAGCCTCGATCTTTGTCTTGGGATGCAGACAGTTGTCACAGTTATGGCAGTTATCGGGTGCATACTCCTCACCGAAATAGTGCAACAGCATCTTTCGACGGCATACCGATGTCTCCGCATAAGCAGCCGTTTCAGCCAACAGTTGTCTACCGATATCCTGCTCGGCAACGGGTTTTCCCTCCATAAACTTATCCAGCTTCTGCAGGTCTTTCTGAGCATAGAAGGTGATACACATACCTTCACCGCCATCACGACCAGCACGACCCGTCTCCTGATAGTAGCCTTCCAATGACTTGGGAATGTCGTAATGGATGACGAAGCGCACATCGGGCTTATCAATACCCATACCAAAGGCGATGGTAGCTACGATAACATCAATCTTCTCCATCAGGAAGTCATCCTGCGTCTGCGAGCGGAGTGCCGACTCCAGACCAGCATGATAAGCTGCAGCCTTGATATCATTAGCTTTCAGAATCTCTGCCAGCTCTTCTACCTTCTTACGTGACAAGCAGTAGATGATACCACTCTTGCCAGGATGTTGTTTGATGAACTTGATGATGTCCTTGTCGACATCCACCGTCTTAGGACGTACCTCATAATACAGGTTCGGACGGTTGAACGAACTCTTAAACTCGTCAGCATCCACAATACCCAGATTCTTCTTGATATCTGTACGTACCTTATCGGTAGCAGTAGCTGTCAGCGCAATAATCGGTGCAGGACCAATCTCGTTGATGATAGGACGGATGCGGCGATACTCTGGGCGGAAGTCGTGACCCCATTCAGAGATACAGTGAGCCTCATCAATAGCATAAAACGATATCTTTGCCTGCTTTAGAAACTCCACATTATCTTCCTTGGTCAGCGACTCAGGAGCGACATACAGCAGTTTGGTTCGCCCTGCCATGATATCCGCCTTCACCTGATCGATAGCCGTCTTGTTCAGCGATGAGTTCAGATAATGTGCTGTACCTTCGTCACTCATCGAGCTAATCACATCCACCTGATTCTTCATCAGGGCGATAAGGGGTGATATGACGATAGCGGTACCATCCATCAATAGCGACGGCAACTGGTAGCAAAGTGATTTGCCACCACCCGTAGGCATCAGCACGAAGGTATCCTTACCATCCAGCACATTCTGTACGATGGCCTCTTGGTCACCTTTAAATTTATCGAAGCCGAAATACTTCTTCAGCGCCTCTGTCAAGTTATGCTTTTCTTTTGCCATAGGCTTCCTCCATGATTATTGCAAATGTGACTGGTCAAGCTGCTTCTGGGCATACTCTTTCGTCACCTCAAAGGATTTTGTCTTTTTTGAAGGAGTCTCAAACATAGCATCCATCATGATATTCTCCACGATAGAGCGCAGTCCGCGAGCTCCCAATTTATACTCTACAGCCTTATCCACAATGAGATCCAGCGCCTCCTGTGTGAAGTTCAACTTGATACCGTCCATCTGGAACAGTTTCACGTACTGCTTCACAATAGAGTTCTTAGGCTCCGTCAGGATACGGGTCAAAGCCTCACGATCCAGTGGGTTCAGATAGGTAAGTACTGGCAGACGACCAATAATCTCAGGAATCAGTCCAAACGACTTCAAGTCCTGCGGCTGGATATACTGCATCAGGTCGTTCTTGTCTATCTTACGCACATTCTGCACAGAGTTGTAACCCACCACATGCGTATTCATACGCTGTGCTATCTTGCGCTCGATGCCATCGAAGGCACCACCACAGATAAACAGGATGTTGTGCGTATCGATATGGATGTACTCCTGGTCAGGATGCTTACGACCTCCCTGAGGCGGCACATTCACAATAGTACCTTCCAACAGTTTCAGCAGGCCCTGCTGTACGCCCTCACCACTGACATCACGCGTAATAGAAGGGTTGTCAGTCTTACGGGCTATCTTATCTATCTCATCTACGAAGACAATACCACGCTCAGCAGCCTCCACCTTATAGTCGGCCACCTGCAGCAAGCGTGTCAGGATGCTCTCTACATCCTCTCCGACATAACCTGCCTCAGTGAATACGGTAGCATCGACAATGGTGAAAGGGACATCGAGCATCTTGGCGATGGTACGGGCCAGCAAGGTTTTGCCAGTACCCGTCGAACCCACCATGATGATATTTGACTTCTCAATCTCAACGCCATTGTCATCATTTGGCTGTTGCAGACGCTTATAGTGGTTGTAGACAGCCACAGAGAGATAGCGCTTCGCCTCATCCTGTCCAATCACATACTGGTCAAGATGTTCCTTAATCTCTTTGGGCTTAGGGATACGCTTGTTCTTGAAATCAGGCTCCGGCTTCTTTGCATCAGGACCATAGCCGTTGGCCACTGCTATCTGGTAGGCCTGAGCAGCACATTCGTCACAAATGCAGCCATCCACGCCCGTAATCAGCAGTCTTACCTCACTGTCCGTGCGTCCACACAAATTACATTTCTTCTTTGCCATTCTTTATCGCGGTAGCAAATTATTCACTCTTCACTATTCTCTATTCACTTCTTAACGAGTACCTGGTCAATCATACCATACTCCTTAGCCTCCTCAGCCGTCATCCAGTAGTTGCGGTCAGAGTCGTTCCACACCTTATCGTATGGTGTGTGTGAGTGTTCAGAGATAATAGTATAGAGTTCTTTCTTGAACTTCATAATCTCCTTGGCCTCAATCTCGATATCCGATGCCTGACCCTGTACACCACCCAGAGGCTGGTGAATCATCACGCGACTGTGAGGCAGTGCAGAGCGCTTGCCCTCTGTACCAGCCACAAGCAGCACAGCAGCCATCGAAGCAGCCATACCCGTGCAGATAGTAGCCACATCGCTGGTAATAAACTGCATGGTGTCATAGATACCCAAGCCTGCTGTCACGCTGCCACCAGGAGAGTTCAGGTAGATACTGATATCCTTGCCCGAATCCACAGAGTCCAGATACAGTAGCTGAGCCTGCAGGGTATTGGCAGTATAGTCGTCAATCTGTGTACCGAGGAAGATGATGCGGTCCATCATCAGTCGTGAGAACACATCCATCTGTGTCACATTTAACTGACGCTCCTCAAGAATATAAGGATTAAGATACTGAGCCTGTGCGCTCATCACTTCGTCGAGCACCAGACCATTGATTCCAAGGTGCTTGGTAGCGTATTTTCTAAAATCGTTGTTCATATTTTACCGTTAAGTAGATACAAAATTACAAAAAAAAGTCGGAACGCCATACATTCCGACTCTATTTTTTGGTTAAAGAATTCTAATTAGCTATTAGCCAACAGCCTTATTTCTCCTGAAGCATTTTCTGGAAGTCCTCCAAAGAGATCTCCTTCTCATCAAGCTTAACAACGCTCTTCAGAGCAGCAGTCAGCTTCACGTCAACGGCACGGTCAACCAGTCCATCAACATTCTCGCGCTTCTTCAGCATCTCCTGAGCATAGTTGTCAAGATACTCCTCGGGAACATTTGACATACCATACTGAGCAAACTGAGCACGAGCAGCCTCCTTAGCGGTTTCCTTCAGGTCTGCATCCTCAACCTTGATACCCTGAGCGGCTACCAGCTGCTCCTTAATCAGGTGCCAAGCCAGCTCCTTGATGCTTGCGTCGAAGTTCTTCTCTACGAAGTCTGCACCCTTATCCTTATTATTGTTCAGCATGACGCGCTTCAGCAGAGCCTCTGGGAACTCCAACTTGCCAACCTTCTTCTCCATGTGAGCACGAACGTCGAGCAGGAACTTGTAGTCGCTGTCAGCCTTGAACTGAGTGCTGATCTGGTCAGCAATCTTCTGACGGAAAGCCTTCTCGTCCTTGATGTTGCCCTCGCCAAAGGTCTGGTCGAACAACTCCTGATTGATCTCAGCCTTGACAAAGCGAGAAATCTCAGTGATCTGGAAAGTGAAGTCACCAGTGTGCTCACCAATCTTCTCCTTGTCGATTTTCATCATGGCAGCAACCTCTACGTCGCTCTCAGGATAAGCCTTGCGGGGATTCCATGTGATGATATCACCCAACTTACAACCGTCGAAGAGCTTCTTCTGGTCGTCAACCTTGATGTACTGAGGCATCAGCACAGTGTCAGCAACCTCAATGCCACCCTCAACGCCTACCTCGCGCAGGTCACCCTTCAGCATGTCGCGCTGTTCAGGGTCGAAAGTCTCTACCTTCTCGTAGTGACCGGCACGGCTCTGATACATCTCAACCTGCTGGTCAATGAGCTTGTCGTCAACGGTAATGTTATAGAAAGGCACCTTGTCCTTGCCACTCAACTTGGCCTCGAACTCAGGAGCCACAGCGATATCGAACTTGAATTCCAGAGGCTCGTCGCTCTCGAAATTCAGCTGAGCCTGCTTGTCGCTGGGGAGGGGCTCGCCCAGCATATGGATTTTGTTATCCTGGATATAGCCATAGAGCTTCTCGCCCAGCATCTTGTTTACCACGTCAACCTTGACGCTGGCACCAAACTGACGCTTAATCATGCCCATAGGAGCCTGACCAGGACGGAATCCGGGAATCTGTGCACGCTTGCGGTAATCTTTCAGAGTCTTCTCGACTTCTGGCTGATAGTCAGCCGTCTCCAGTGTGATAGTCATCAGACCATTCACCTTATCAGGAGCTTCAAATTGAATATTCATCTTCTTTTTATACCTTATTAATTATATATACGTCTTTCGCAAATTGGCTGCAAAGGTAGTAATTAATTATGAATTATGCATTATGAATTATGAATTATTAACTAAATCAATCTTCCATCTCATCCAGTTTACGCTGCTCTTCCAATGCCGAAAAATCCTTCTGGCGCAACACGAACGACTCCGTCAGATAGTTCTTTCTCACGATGGGATTAGCGGCCAGTTCTTCTGGTGAGCCATGGAACAAAATACGTCCTTCAAAGAGCAGATAGGCACGGTTGGTGATACACAGTGTATCCTCCACGTTATGGTCGGTAATCAGGATGCCGATGTTCAGGTCCTTCAGCTTCCACACGATAAACTGGATATCTTCCACAGCGATGGGGTCCACACCAGCAAACGGTTCGTCGAGCATGATGAATTTCGGCTCGATAGCCAGACAGCGGGCAATCTCCGTACGACGGCGCTCACCACCACTGAGCTGGTCACCCTTATTCTTGCGAACCTTCTGCAAACGGAATTCCTTGATCAGACTCTCCAGTTTCTCCAACTGATACTCACGAGGCTTACCCGTCATCTCCAGCACAGAGAGAATATTGTCTTCTACCGACATCTTACGGAATACAGAAGCCTCCTGCGCCAGATAGCCAATACCTGCACGGGCACGCTTGTAGACAGGATAGGTTGTCACCTCCTCGTCGCCCAGATAGATATGTCCCTCGTTGGGTACGATGAGTCCCGTCGTCATATAGAACGACGTTGTCTTACCGGCACCGTTAGGTCCCAGCAGACCAACAATCTCGCCCTGCTTTACGTCGAACGACACATCGTTCACCACCGTACGCTTTCCGTAGCGTTTCACCAGTCCCTCAGTGCGTAGCACCAAGTGCTCGGGTTCCATATTCTTATTCTGTTCGTCCATAATCGGCTACAAAGGTAGTAATTAATTATGAATTAAGCATTATGAATTATGAATTATTTAAATTTCACCCACTGGCATTTCTTTTCTTTCAGCACCAGTCGTGCCTTCTCCACCTGTAACAGTTCTGGCAAAGCATTGAAATGGCCATCTGCTGAAGAAGCATCCAAATAGAGATTACCCTGCGGCAACACCACACCCACGATGAACGTCGTGTACTTCTGGACAGATGGATAATCCATCGTCAGCACTCCCTGATTGCGCATTCTAAGCATGACGGGGGCAGCGTTCAGACCCACATCCTGGAGCGACTGCAACAGCAGCATGTTGATATCCACATTCGAGCCACCACCATTCTTCAGCGTCTCTTCCGTATTGGCAGGACTCATCTCGTAGCGACCGTTCCACTCCACCTTGCTCAACACCAGTTTGGCAACGGCCTCAGCACGCTGACGCATATCGGCAATCTCTTCTATCTTCGCCTCCTTCAGCTCAGCAGCCAACGGACTATGCTCTTGGAGTTGCTTGCCCAAATCGTCCGATTTAAGAACCATCTCATCAATCTGCTCCCACGTTCTGGTATAGTCCACCACTGCGGCACCACGCATACTGTAGTGCTTCAGCAATGCTGTGATACCCGCACAATTATCCTGCATGCTCCACACGCCATTGCCCTGCTTCATTCCTTTCAAATTACGCCCCACACTGATATAGTGGTTCGAAGGAACAACCGTCTGAGCAGCCAACGGGTCACTCTCTAACTTAAACCTCATAGTTCCTGACTCACAAGAAGTTATCAAGCGCTGGACGCCGTGCTCTTCCAAGTTGAACAACAGGTATCTGGGGATATTCATATCCAGTTTGGCATAGACCACTGGTATCTCACACTGTGCAAACCAGTCGTGCAACAGCCAGAACAGCTCGCTATGCAGCGTGTATTCATATTCTATCACCGTACCCTCCTTCACGTCAGGAACGGTAAACTCCACCTGATAATGCTGGTCGTCTATCTTCGTTTCAACGAAAGCGCCTTTTTTCAAGACACTCTTCACCACCTTGCTGCCCTGCAGATTATAGGCAGTAGCCTTCACGTCTTCTACGCTCTCCTCAGAATAGCGATCCAGGTCGGCAGTAGTCATGGCGCCTGCCTGCTCTTCAAACGACGAGCTGACGCTGTTGTTATCCGTAGCATCCACCTTCAGCACCTTCTTCGAGCTGCTGTTACGATTATCAATAGGCGTATTCTTCAGGAAAGGTACGACGACCTTAGCATATCGCACACCACTGGGTTTCAGCACCTTGATGCGCACCTTCTCGCGATAGTCCACCAGATAGCCTGTTTGCTGAATGCTATATTCGACATCCGTCAGACGACAAAGCACCACAGCCTCCGCATCAGGCTCTGCCTCATACGTCGTCATCTGCATCTCTTCCTTGGTCGGTTTGCCAAACTTCATATTAACCTTGTCTTGAGCCATCATCATGCAGGCTGACCAAAACAACAAAACGAATAATTGCAATAAGTTTAGTTTCATGTTACGTAGTTAGTTATCCATAATCGGGTACAAAGGTAGTGCAAACCGAGCGAAATTCAAAATAAATTATGATTTTTCTGTATCTGAAGCTTGTATTACCTCCTTTTTCCTTCTGGATGACTCATAGGATGCGGACGGAATTGGCGAGGATTATCCTCATTGCCCACGATAAGGGTTTTCAGGATACTTCCGAGGGGGAATTCCAACTTTCCGCCTCCTAACTTAATATAAGGATTAACGATAGGTTCCGTAGTCCATTTGCCAGTCATCGGGTTGACATAGCGGCGCACACCCATATTGGCACCAAAGGTCTTGTTAAGACGGATATCAGCATAGCCGCCATACGTTGACGAATTCATATAGGGACTCATGGCCGGCCCCACCATCAACTGATTGGCATAGTAGTAGCCGAAGGCGTTCAGCGTAACAGCATCTGTCAGCTGATAGGCCACCGTACCACCAACGCCATACTGCGTAGAAAGCATGTGTTGCCAGGGCATCCAGTATTTGTTGACATTGCCCGATGCCGTAAAGTGCCACCGCCCAATATCCTGATGCAGCGTCATCATACCCATCTCCGTAGTCATCAGTCCAGGCTTCATGTCTGTCGCCCCATAAAATCCAAGGCTGGCTCCCCGCCATAAGGCAAGTCCTGTTCCACCCTGTTTAGTCAGTTGGGTATAGCTCTGCAAGGTCGGAACCTTGGGTATTGACAGGTTGGGGCGCATCAACTCTGAGCGCATACGCACAGAGTCTGCCAGCAGCGATTTCGTGATATCCACAGGAGCTACGCCAGCCTCCCTGCCCGACAGGTTGGTCGCATCATTCTCCGTCTGTGCCGCCATGTGCACAGGCATCAGCATGCTGACCAACAGGAAAAAGCACGAAGCAAGGAGTCTATTCATAACGCTCGTCTGTTATTCTGCCGCAAATATAATCATTATTTTTCAATCCTCTCCTTTTTTCAACAAAAATAACAGTTTATTATCTCTCTTTAGCTGTAACCCTGCGAGGTATATCAATAAAAAAAACTCGCTGATTTCTTTTTTGTTTCCAAATCTTTTCGCTATAGAATTTGCGGTCGGATCCAAATTATTATCAATCACTTCGTCTGTTTGGCTTGTTTTTGGGGCTCACGTCTGGTATCCCAAAAAGCTGCAATGTGAAGAGTGTCCCCTTTGGTATAATATACAATCTTATTGAGTCGGCGGACGATAATACTTCGGTAAGCCTTCTTACGATGTGCGAAAAGAGGATCCAATCTACCCATTGTTGGCATGTCTGCCAATGCAAGTACAGCCTGCTCTATTTCGTTCATGAACTCTTTACGTATCCGCTCACCGAAATCACGCAGGACATAGTTCTCCACCTGATGCAGCTGTTCAGCAGCCCGCTTGTGCCAATGTATCGTCATACTGAAACAGCTTCCTTGGTGTGATGGAACACCTCGTCGTTAGTCAGGTACTCCCCAGCCTCAAAGGCAGTCTCAGCCTCGTCAAGCATATCGTCTATCTCCTGCATGGTGAAGGGGCGTAGCTGCTCGCTCTCCTCTTTCTTAGAAAACTCTATAAGGTGTTCGCCCACCCAACGCATGTTGCTTGGCGAGAGTGTACCATAGAGGTATTCGAGTAATCCTGTCAATGCTGTTGTACTCATGTTACTTCCTTTTCTTTATGATTTCCGTCGCAAAGATAGACATAATTTACGATACTTCCAAATAAATACAATCTTTTTTCCGGTAGTTTGGCAATTTGAAGATGTAATTGTGACTAATCATTCGCTTGCGAGTGTTTAGAAAATACTTTTTCTGAAGTTTCCAAATCTTTTCGCTAAAATCTTGCATTTCCACTACAGCCAGCAGACTGATTCCACAATCTTCATCTAATGACAATCTTTCCTCCACCTGGGCCAAACACGAAGTCACCAATCAGACAAACGGAACGTGGAATAATGAGCGTCACAAAGTGACGACACGATGCAAAGGCCATTGAGCAAATGGTCTTTACGCCATCTGGTACTTCATATTCTGAATCTTTGAATTCAGATCTTATAAACAACAGGCGATGCCCATCAAGACTATATGCCACTCCGTGCTCATCAATACGATATTCCCCCTCGTCTTCGAAAGCCCATGTTTCTTCATCACGGTTGGCATATTCCTTCGTCCAGAAATAGACTGCTGGCATCATCTCTTCGTTCTCCTCCTCATTCTTGCTAAACACCAGTTGGTCATACTCATGCACATGAGCCGTCCAGGGAACGTGTAGCGTTCCTATCCTGCACCCAATCAAAGCCTCAGGTTCAATTTCCTCCACACCCTCAGGAATCCAGTAGGCACCCTCCACACTGGCCCCCTTCAACAACCGCTTTCCATCAGCTGAATAGATAAAGCCATAACTGTCCATCCACAATTGATCAGTATCGTTCATCGCCTCTACATTTATATACTATCTCCTTACCAATAAACTCCACCCTGTCCATAAGACTTGCGAAGGCACCCATTTCGATATGGCCCTTGGTATACACTTCATAATCCTGATAATCATCCATCCACGTTATGGGCATCCTCGACAAGCCTGCATCCTCGAAGAATTGCTGCTGCTTTTCAGGCCGTTCTGCAATCTTTGAGGTTATAATAACAATTGCACAATTAATAATAAATCCGAGCAAAACCGCCCATCTTTTATTCATCATTCTCTGGACTATACAATTGACAAACACAATACGCATTAGTGTCTGATACTCAAACAAGAAGACCTGTTTAGGAGCAATTATTTGCCCCTAAACAAGTATCTAACGAAACATATTGAAGATGCTTCACAACATAGTACTACAATGTCCAAGCACTATCATCAGAAGAATTGAAAGACTCGCTTGCAACAAGTGCTTTCAAAGACTCTGCTGTCATAGAAACACCATCTGTGATTTCCAAGCCATCAATCTTCGTTACATCAACAGAAGCATTAACGGGAGTTCCCTCGCTAGTAAAGTTTTCCTGATACTTGGCAATGAGTTCTTCCTGCTGCTTCAATGACTTCTTCTGAGCCTTTGCTGCCTTGATATCTTTGGCACTTAATGCAAGACCTGCAGCAGCACCTACAGCACCACCAATCAGTGCTCCTTTGGCCTTACCTTTACTAGCCAAAAGACCACCTGCCACACCAACAGCAGCACCGCCACCAACTTTAAGCAGGATGTTGTTGATGGCCTTGTTTAGCTTCTTCTGCTGTTCCTTGACAGCCTCAGCGCTACGGACATTGTTAAACTGGTCTACCAAAAAGACACGTACCATAGGAGAGCCGTCATCGTTCTTTTTTGGGGTACCATCTTCGAAGGTCAGTACACGCTTCTCAGCATGATAAACAGGAATATTATCCCATTTCAGTGCTTTGACAGCTGCTGTATCAGCAGCCACATTTGAACTATCAGCTGCTCCAGTCACTGCTGAAACAGTAGAGGACACCTTGTCTGCTGCCTTGCTGAGCTTTTTCAGAAAGCCCTGAGCACACATCTGATTAACACCAATCAACATTAAGCCACAAATGGCAACACTTTTAAAAATGAATCTTTTCATAATCTTTGGTTTTATAAGTTATTAATATGCTGCAAACATTTTTAATCGGAATCTACGTTTGTTGTATTGTCCCTGCGATTCTGACAAGAGGTTTTTCATGTCCATGTATTGGATCTTAATCTTGTCTTCATAGCCGACTGGACGGAAGAAGATTCCTGTGGGCAAGGACTTTCTATTGAATTGAATATCAGCAATGCCCTCTGCATTAGTAACCGTGATTTGGGTAAACTCATTTGACTTGCCCACCATTGTCTGGAATTTCTTGTCGTTAGCATAGTTATTCTGTACCGGTGGTGTATCACCGTTAAATTGCCATATCTCCACATTAGGAATTCTGCCTGCCTCGAAGAATCCAGAAGCATTGTTCACCCATCGCGTAATGGTAAAACGCACCTCTAAAGGCAGGTCACCGATGAATTCTTCCAGCATAGTGATCTTGCTACTATAGAATTCATCTTCATTATATCTATTAAGCACCTGCAAGTATTCAATAGCTGAACTAGCGTAATCCACCAGTTCTTTCTGTGAGGCGTCGGGATTCGTCTTCATCGATCTGATCTTGCTGAATGCGCCAAGGACGTACTGCTCATAAGCTATACAGGTGTCGCATTGGGCTATATTGCTCTTGATTGTGGGTATCAGGTCAGTTACCACATCTTTGGCAGCCAATGCGCCCTCGTACGACTGGCGTGCTTCCTTATATTTTCGAAGTTCGTAAAGTCTGCTACCCTCCGCAAGCATAGCACTACTCTGAGTGACATAGATTTTGCTCAAGTTCGGAATGTCAAGTACAACCTTATAGACGCACTGGCTCTGAATAGGCATGTTAAAAACAATCTCACCAGGCTCATAGTTCTCATGACGGAACTTGATTTTCTTAGCACCTTCTGGAACATAGACCTGATATTCACCTGGTTGATAGGTACAATCTCCTACTACCCAACCGTCGAATTTCATGTCTTTCACAGCAGGAACTATGACACGAATGAGTGCGCAGTTAACTCCATTGACATCCGGTCTTGGATGTGTACGGGCAGCAAGGTCATTGGGGAGATACTCCATGAGCTTCACTTTTATCTCCTGTGCGCTAATCAGATTGGTTACTGATAATAGCAATATGCTAAACAGAAACTTTTTCATTTGGTCAAAAATTAGATATCAAAATCACTCAAACTAAAGACTTCGTCCTTGGGTAATGGCTTACCACCAATCTTATCGGGCTGCCAAGTACGAACATGAATTTGTGGAGCACTTTCATTGGTAAAGTCCCAAAGGAGGAAAAGATATCCATCATCGTGGTATTTACCACTGGTCCATCCCTGAAGGAGTGTGACCCCGTAGAAATTGGGATTGACAGGATGGCGCATTACTTGAATGTCATCAAATGTAACTTTAATATAGCTGTTACGTTGGAATACACCACGAAGATTCGTAATGTATTGTTCCTTGCTCTGTTTGTTGTATTGAATTTTCTGAGAAGTAAAACCTTCTGCATGCTTGGTAGTAATAACCTTACCTGTGATAATCAAAGCATCTTCGCTAAACACCTGATTAAGGAAGTTAATATCCTTTTGGTTATATGCAGTACGGAATTGTTCTACATAGTCAAGGATCAACTGGCGACGACGAAGGTCTGTCAATTCCAGATTGCTTTTGATGACATTCATGTAAAGGTTCATGGAAATGCTGAGATAAAAACTCTCAACCTCTCCTTGCTTGTCGAAACTGATAACAGCCTCCTGGTATTCGTCCTCATTAAACTCGCGTTCACCAGTGGGCTTCATCATGAGAGGTATATTACGAACTTGATAACCAGAGCCTGTAGTGATACAATGCTCGATAATATCTTCGTCAGAGCAAATAAACGGGCTGTTTTCCCATAGCATGGACATTGACTGCTGTACACGAGTACCAACACCCATTGCACTGAAGTTCAAAGCTCGTCCAGCTGCCTGAGCGGCATTTATCTCCGTAAGCATTGAACTCACCTTCCCCTCAATTTTTGATTTGACAGTAGCATTGTCAACACCATCAGAAATGGTAAAGGTGACGTTATTTGCACTTAAAAGGATGGTTGTCATTGAAACCACCATTATTAACAATAATCTTTTCATAATGATCTCATTTTATTTGGAACCAGATGGCACCACAGTTCTTATAGTTTTTTACGTTGTCTTCTTTTAATGTATTTAAGTTATACTGAGCAATACCACTCTTTTTAAGTAAAGCCGAGATATTTCCTTGTTTATCGTAAACAAACAAATAGCAATCTGCATTAGCTGGCATGGTGGCATATTTTCCATACTCCTTCAGGATACCTCTACTTTTCAAGCCTTTGATGTAAGGCTCAACATCATAGAAACTCTTAACTAATTTCATCTGCTTTTCATCAGGTGTCAGTTCTAAAACTGGGGCTTTCTCCACAATAGCAGAGGTACTCTCTTCTACAATAATAGCTTGGGATGCGACAGGCTTGCTGGGATGCGTAACTGGTGTAACCTCAAGAACAGTCACTTCACTCTTATCAGCCACTGGCAAAATATCACTCTTTTTGACATAGACAAAGGCACGATAGAAATCTCCTCGTCTAGTTTCTAATTGAACTAAATGATCTTTGGCCTTAACAATACATAACTCTATACCTTCGCTAGGATACTTCTCACGAACCCAATCGCCAACTTTCATTTCCAAAATAGCACGAGCGCCACTATAAGCTTCGTTAAGATCTTTCATCGTAGCTTCAGCATAGATGTACATATTGTCACGTTTCACCTTATTGATGTTTTGAGTGACATCATCTGTGGTTTGAGCATTGACAGAGAGGTGCCCGACCATAATTAGCAATATCACCGAGAGAGTAATCTTCATTTCCAAATATTCTTTTTATGATTTGCAGATTCTTTTTGATACAGATCTTTCACATTGTGAGTAGGAATATATGGGCTAAGACGCACCTTCATGACTGCATTCTTGTCAGTAACAAATTTGTCAGGGATAACAACTGACAACAAATGATTAAAACCAAGTTCACGACTTTGGGCTATAACAATTGCAAGAATGCCATCCTCACGTTGTTCCTCAACAGCAAAGAATATCTTCATGCCAAGCTGGGCACAATAATTGAGCCATTGTTGAAAAGAAAGAGTATAGTTAATAGTTTTCATGCCATAGATGGACTGCTCCACATACATTCGATAGTCCACATCTGCTATCAATCCCTGAAAAAGGTTTGCAGCAGAATACTCCAAGTGCGTCGTATCAAATACTAAATTATAGTTCTCGCGTACCTTATTATAATATGAAGCATCATTCAAACTCTTCAATTCGAAGTACTCTGATGTAGATACCCAAACACTATCATCATGAAGATGGAAGTTTGTTGGAGTATTAACACTATTGGTCCGAGTCGGAGCCGCAAGAATCATGTCTCTCAACTTTTGAGTGGCTTCATCTTTCTGCATCCCCAACAAGAGATCATATTGTGCAGGAAAGACAACGGTTATCGTTGGTTCCCATTTAACTTCGTAATAATTGTCGAGCAGTGAAATAGAGAAAGGCATTGAATCCGTGACCTGATATAGGTCTTTTATCTTTCCTTTGCGGAAATAGACTTTATCGTCAGCCATTTTGTGTTCAAGAGTTGTTTGGCTTAATGCAGGCAACTCTTTACCGAAATACCTCTCCAAGAAGTCCATCACTACCTGATGAGGATAGCTTGCAGCATCACGCATTTCGGAACTGAAAAGCCTCAATTCCTGTGCTGATGTGGATAGACATCCCATCAGCATTGCTAATGCTATGATGCTGCACCTTGCCATCTTCATCAAAATTGGATTACTTACCTATAATCACGCTACCTTTTACTTGGTTGTCGGCACCATACCAAATGCCTTGTACCAAATGACCATCAGACCACTCACCAATGACATAGTCACCAGCCTCAGCTACACGTTTCTTGGGGTCTTTGCTATCAATGACATGGGAACTAGTAAACACCATTCTTCCGTTAACATCATTGGGCCAACTACCCTTGAATGTTGCATAACCAAGATTCTTTGACGTAGATCTTGGTTGGGGAGTTGATTTAACAGGAGGTTGAGCAGTTGCACCCTTAATCTTTTCCAGCGAGTCCTTCACAGCAACTGCCCTCAAGCTATCCTGAATACGCAGAGCCTCAGCCTCAGCTCGTTTAATGCTGTCACTGTCTACAACACTTACTGGTGTTTCCTGTGGTGGCACCTCATTACCGCCCTTTAGTCCGAAGAAAGCTGCAATACCGCCTCCAATAACAACTACGGCAACTATGATACCGATTAGTTTGGAGTCAACACCCTTCTTCTTTGGAGGAGGGCACTCACGAAGGGGCTTACCGCATTCACTACATACCAAATCTTTGCGCATTGGTATCTGCTGCACTTTCTTTTCCTTGCACAATGGGCATTCGTCGTTGAGACAGATGCCATATTTGAATCGCTCAGCTGAGCGTGATGATGTTGACATATTATTATTTACTTAAATTGATATTATAAGATGATATTGTTAACTTACATTGTAGGAGGTACAGGGGGGACACCTGGTACTGGCGGAACTGGAGGTACAGGGGGTACAGGAGCCGCAGGAGCAAATAGTCCCTGAAGTTCGGGAACTTGTCCAGCAGGTGTCCAAGCCGCCATACCCTGCTGCCAGACAAGGGTTTCCTTTGTCAGCTGACCAGTAGAGACAAACTGCTTTAACGTCTTGTAGTCGTATGGGCCATATTGCTGTCCACCGATGTACAGCATCATCTGTACCTGTGGCTCAACAGGAGGGACAGGACCTGGGGGGGGAGGAGGAACTGCGCCAGGAGGCGGTGGCGGCGTCTGGGTCTCAGAGGCTTTAGTTGTTGCAGTTTTCTGCTTAACAATCTCCTCTGCATTTTCTACGACAAAAAGTGAAGGTAGCATAGCTCCATCATCCTCTGTATGAAGTAGAATTGCATTGTTGCGGTCTGTAGCCTTATTGCCCGTATTCAGAAAACGTTCATACTTCTCTTTATATGTATTTAACCAGTCTGCACAGCGCATGGGATAGCAATAGCTAATGGTGACTATGCTCAACTCATTTTCACGCGGACTTGTCATGTCGAACTCCAAAGTTGTGATAGCTGTACCCTGCTCGAATGAGGAACGGAAAGCTTTTTCAAGTTTCTCGGCAAAGGTCTTTTGGGCATCAGTCCTAGGCTTGGGAATAGATACCAAAATAGCCTTTTTGTTGATGCTTGCTGGGTTCGATGGAGAACGGTCACCTTCGTTATTTCGAACGTGCAACTGAATCTGGTCGTTGTTTAGTTTCAGATAAACACCACTCTGCTGAACAATCTTGTAGGCAAAACTCTTAATATCTTCCTCTGTCTGCAGTTTCTGTTGCAGCTGAGTAATGATGTTCATGCCTAAGACCTTCTTGTCGCTCTCAGCCTTTTCATTATGTTTGGCACGTACTATCTCTGTCAACTTGAGATCGAATGCATCACGGATATTATCGATGCTAACATCGGAAGCCAAATGGCCGAAATCTACAAAAGGAGATTGAGGAAGAATTGCCTGACGTAACTGTGTGGCAATGGCAGGCATCTCCGTCTTGTCGAGTTTCAGTTCAACCTCAAATTCTTGCATAGTCTCCTCTTCGCTCACTTCAACAATTGCACCGCGCATGTCCTCAATGCCCTTGTTGATCTTCTGCTGGGCACTAATTAGTGCTTCAGTCTCAGTAATAGCCTTATTGATAACCTCCGCAAAAGCACTAATGTCGTTGTCCATGTTTTGCACGGCATTTAACGTTTTCAATGCCAATGACTTGGCAAACTGCAAAGCTACGGTGCGAGTACGGGCCGCATAAAGATCTGCAAGGTCGGTCTGGTGACGTGCATAGATGCGATCACCTTTGTTTGCAAGACGTTGTACAAAGTTCAGTTCACTCCACTCTGCAACATTAGCCTTGCAGTCATCGTTGATAGCATTGACCTCCTCATCGTTCTTCTGAATCTCGTCTTCGATGTGCTGACGGATATCAGTTACCTTCTCAATGAGCAATTTTGATACTTTCTGCAGTTCAACAATACTTACATCGCCAGCTTTCCACAGTTCAAACAATTCGTGCTCAATATTGTGACGAATTTCGCGAACCATGTCAGGAATTGACTTGGTTTTGCCTGCATAGTAAGCATCAACACCTACGCCACGGAACTGCTTTGCAAAGAACTCCTCACCAAGTAGAGAATCAAGTTCATTCAGCGGACAATCTGCTTTCTTTACTGTTTGGTCGTTGGCATAGCCTAACGATTTGTCATGCCAGTATTCGTCAATATCTTGTTGATCCTTGTCGGTAGGAAGAATTTTTTTGTTTAATGTCAGATGATCATCATCAAGCATCCACTTCTGGATATTCTTATCATTGAAGTAGAGTTCGCGATAGTCCTTGTTTGCCTCCTCATCAACAAAACCCATCTCCTCACGCCAATTGTTATACTTAAACTGAAGCAAAATACTTTCGCCTGTAGTATAAGTGATATGTTTCAAAACGCGCAACTCTGGATACATGACACGCTTGATACCGAAAGAGTTCACCTTCTTTGTTCGCGCAATTAACTGTTCTTCGTTGTCAGCTAAATCGCCACCAAGCTCATCATACTCCACTTCAAAGTTATTCATATTCTCAAAATTGTAGCCACGAATAATGTCCTCGCAAGCTTTATTTTGAGGATTAATAAGGAATACACGCGCATAAATATAGTCGCTGACAACCTTAGGTAATTCATTAAGAGAGTCTAAACGCAGACCATTGTCATTAACATTACTATATATGGTAATACCGTTTGCGACACCATGCACCCGTGCTGACCAAACATTAGCAGGAGCACCAGCACCTGTAATGTCGTGAGGAATGTAACGACCTGCCTGCAGAGCGTTCAACTCATTAATAGCAGCATAGCCGTTTTCATAATAGCGTCCCTGATCCATGTTGGCCTTAGGAAGATTCATCTCAGGAATCATGGCATAAACACTAATGATTGCATCCGGATAAAGCTTGCGACACTGAACAATGGCATCAACAATGCTACCAGAACCTGTTCCACCCGCCAGTCCGGCAAAAATATGAATGTAAAGGTCTGATTCGTTGCCTGAGATATGAGCACAACGAGCAAAGGCATTTCTGACGGCATTGACAAAGGCTACAGCATTACTGGCGAAGAGCAAACGACCAGCACGGCGCATCTGTCCAGCAGCCTCGCCAAGGTTTCCAATAGCAGACTTCACTGCCTGAGCATTCTTTACAATTCCTTTTACAGATGGGAAACTGTCAATGTGGTCAAGGATATAGCTTACATCGTTACCTTTAATGAAAAGGAACTCGTCATTAGTGAACGATGCGTCTTGTCCCATTACACGGAAATCAGCGCGTCCTTTACCATCCTTGGGCATCATCTCCTTCGATGAGTCAACATAGAGCAACTGCACCGATTGTTTCTCTCGTTCCTTTTCATCAGGGAACTCTTCAAACATACGCATTTTAAATGCACGAAGGATTTTTCCTCCAGTACCACCTAATCCTATAAGGATGTGGTTAGTGTTACAATAGCTGTTTGACGGCATAATATTAAAGTTTTAGTTATTATTTTATTTGTTACCTTCTTCTACTAACTCTTTGATGTCTGCCCGTTCGTGCCCGACTTCCATCATGGCGCGACACTCCAGCAAGACGGCGACCTGCAGACACATTAGGTTTGTCGAAAAACAATACGACAACACATCCGACCACAATAATGCCCAAGATCCAGAACACACGATGCCAAATATAAGTATTCAGATAATCCACCATTGTATCGTGCATTACTTGAGCAATATCGGATATTTCATGACCGGCAAAATTTGCAATGCCCAAATAGGTTCCTATAATAGGGAAATGATCTATGACATTATTCATGATTTCCTGACTGTCTCGCGCACCAACGATTCCTTGTTGTCCCTCAAGCTGTTGATTTAAATAAATCTCCATAGACCCTGCAACACTCTTTGCCTCTATCGCGCCTACAAGTAGAGAACATTGGATGGTTAAAAGCACAGCCATCACAACTCCAGTAATAAAGAAAGGAACAGAGCGTACGATACCATCACTCAAGGCTTTTAGAACGCCATATAATATTGCCATGATAGCAGCAGTAATGACGATTCCATATACTACACTTGAGATTGCCGTCGAAAAAAGTCCCCAAAAGGCCATCGTTCTGTATTTTAATCTATCCTGTTATGGCTCTGCTCGCAGGATTCGCTTATGTTTTAGGTTAGCCACGACAAAAAGAAGTGTGAGCCTGTCAGCCAATCCACTTGTAGGTCCCCGACTACTTGAAAGCATTACATTCTTTACAAGTTAATTGTCGAAGTTTACCAACTGTGAAAAGCTAAACGTTTCTTATGTCATGTGTGCATCGGATTAGCCAATGCACGTTGCAAAGATAAGAAAAATTTATCAAACGACATCCAATGTAAGCCGTATTTTTTGCAAAAATACGTAAAATGTCTAAAAAAAAGCCAAATTCTATGTATTTTTCTTTCTTTGGCAATTGTTATAGTACATTTTACAACCTTATCAAGAGAGAAAATGGTATGGAGAAAGAAGAATCGGAAGAAACAACTTGGATGTTTCTTCCGATTATATATTATCACTTTATCCTTTTAGCCAATTTAATGGGATCTCGTCTTGTATCCCAAATGTCAGCAATATGTACTACATCATTGACGGCATCATAATGATAAATAATCTTGAATATTGAAACCATCCATCATTTCCTGGAACGATTTACCTTCGCCACGGTCAATTTCTTCCTCGACTTCATCAATTCGCGCATTTAGTTCCTCCAATGTATAGGGCTGGAGGTCATCATCAAACATGTCAAAGGATTCGAGTCCAGTTTCTCCTGTCTCAAAAATGTATTTAACTAGACACTCTTTGTCTTTCTTGCTTAATCTGCCAACCTCATTTAGAAGACTACTGCTACGCAGTTCATCGCTGATACCATAAGTAAGGGCAGCAGGTTCACTGACTAAATCATCATGCGTCTTATTATTCATCTTTATAGATTATTTATCTTTGACGTTTGCAAAGATAAGAATAATTTAGCAAACGACATTCATTATGAGCTAATTATTTTAGTTTTTTGATAGTTTCTTATTCAGAGTAGGAATCCATAATGCCCCGCATTTTTTTCTTCGTTTACACTTTTCCTAAAAAAGGTTGAGCGAATAAAACATCCCTACTATGCAGGGACAGGGGATTGACATCATAATATAAGATGGAAGATTTATGATGTGTGATGTATGATGCATGTGGAACGTCTAACCGAGTCAAGTAAGAGCAGGGTTAATGAGCAAGCCGTCAAGCTGTAGCAGGGATAAGCAACAATAGTCGTAATCAAAAAATGCTTTCACGTTTCACTTTCTGTGTGCAAGCCCTTTACATATTAAGGTTCGCGAGAGTGGACCGCGCGCAGGTTGGTTCCACTTTCCTTTCACGCTGATTTCACGAGGAGCCAGTTGTATGTGATGGTGTATCAGTTGTGCAGAGAGAAAAACGGTGAGCGTTTTCTGAAAAGTGCTCACCGTTTTGGCGAAAACGCTCAGCGTTTTTCTGCCGCAACAGCTGTCTCGCTGGTGTATGCAACTGTCTCGCACACAGGAACAGCTGCCTTTCTGATAGCTGGAGCTGGTGAAGGCTCGGTGAAAGCAAAGTGAAAGGCTAGAGTAGTCCCTTCACTGCGCGAAAGCCCATGCACAGGGCGTTCCGACCCTGTTAGTGAAACGTGGAGGCATTTCATTGAAAAAATCAGAAAAGGGGTGCACGAGTGCAGCTAATACAGACACGGGACAGCTGTAGCCAGATACGGGAACAGCTAAGCCAGTGGTGGCTTAGCTGTATAAATAGAGGGTTATTTAAGGTTAGTTTCCGGATCCGTTCTGTTGCTCGGCTATTCTGTCGAAATCCTCTTGGTCATAGGGATGCAAGCAGATTTGCCATCCTTCGACCTCACCACTTGACGTTACGCTTTCCCAAATCTGAATTTCGTCCTTTCCATCAGGAGTCAAATAAACATAATTGGGTAATTGAAGAGTAGGGTCAGTAAAGAAGCCCTTGTATTCATAGCCCCACTTTACGATTTCTTCTCGCATCTGCTCAAAGGGAAAGAGAGGTCCGTCGTATTGGTAAGTGCACGCTTTTGCGTTTTTGCCATCTTGCGTTTCATAGAAGTAGATGACCACGAGTTCTCCGCTGGGCCAAAGATTGTGTATTTTCACCCAATCACTACCTATCTGGCGCATTTCGTATTCCTCATTTATATCGAAGGGTGAATCGTGGATAGCCTCTTCGAGCACATCAAGATTGGTACCAAAGGGTACAATGGGCTCCAGCTTCAAGCCCTTGGTGTCGTGAGCCTGTTTCCAATCAGCATATTTTTCTCTTGAACCTAAATAGCACTTGTACATCAACTGGGGATGGCAGTCGTAATAGAACATGGTTTTCTTTCCTGACTCGATATTGACATATTGGCCCCACCATAATTCTTTCCATTCCTGATCATTTTCGTCGTAATAATCAGCATCAAAATACTGTTTTCCTCTTGCCAAAATAAAGTAAGACGTTGAACCTTTTTCATTAAGGGGTGAAATGACAACTCCCCACGTGTTTTCCTCTTTATAAGTCAGACGCTCGTCCTCGTTCAGTTGCGGGTTTAGGAAAAGGCCTGTAGGTGCCTTGTCCATCCATATATTTACCTTATTATTAAATTCTTCATCACGATCAATATCTACATCCATCAGAGTTCCTGCAGCTTTAGGTGTCAGGCTAACCTCTGCCTCGCCGTTTTTGATTTCAACCACCTTACCATCTGTTCCTATTGCTAACAGCGATACCACACACTTGTGTAACTGCTTTATGTAAACTGTAGAGAGATTTTCTTCGCCTACCATTTCCCACGCATCAGTCTTCTCTATTCGACCTTCTTGATATGCCACCATCGTGTAGGAGCCATCAGCCAACTCGTTCAGATCAAAATGAATAGGCTCCAGATTCTTTAAGTTTTCTACATACTTCTTTACCAGAACGCCCTGTGCATTATATACAAGGAGTGTGGCATCAATATCATAGCCTTCAAATTGCAATGCTTTGTTTACATCTGCGGAGATACCAAGCTCGTTGTAGAGCTCAGCGGTGTTGATGGTAACCGCAGCCTTCTTATACACACTTTCTGTTTCTTCATCTTTACTACATGATGTAGCCAGACACACAAATACCAGGCAGCAGACTGCTACTGCCATCTTACCGAATAAAATTGTTTTTGAGTTCATTGTTAATTAATTGAATTGTTAAGATTTAAAATTCGACGGCAAAATTAGGACAATTCTGTCATTTCGTTGTTTCATTGCAGGAAAAATGAGTCTCATTTTAGGAAAAACAGACATTTTCTACCATTTGTAATAGAAAGAAAAAGTTATTTTTATTTTGCAGTTCGCTTTGTTTGTGCTAACTTTGCAGCGGATTATGATTATAAAACTACTCTATAACTGGTTGACCACGTTCGGTAAGTTCGTGATGCTGATGGGAAGGACGTTCTCCGTTCCAGAGCGTTTCCGCATGTTCTGGAAGCAGTATGTGAAGGAGATGGCGCAGTTGGGTATCAACTCTATCGGCATTGTGCTATTGATTTCGTTCTTCATCGGTGCCGTAATCTGTATTCAGATGAAGCTGAACATCCAGTCGCCCTGGATGCCACGCTGGGTCAGCGGATATACCACGCGTGAGATTATGCTGCTGGAGTTCTCGAGCAGTATTATGTGTCTGATCTTAGCTGGTAAGGTCGGTTCGAACATTGCCTCAGAGTTAGGTACTATGCGCGTGACGCAGCAGATTGACGCCCTGGACATCATGGGTATCAACTCGGCATGCTACCTGATACTTCCCAAGATACTGGGTATGTTGACCATCATGCCGTTGCTGGTGATATTCTCCAGCGGTATGGGCATTATGGGCGCCTATGGCACCGCCTACATCGGCCATATCATCGTGCCTGACGACCTGACGTTGGGCTTGCAGCACGATTTCAAGGCGTGGTTCGTCTGGATGTCAATTATCAAGAGTATGTTCTTTGCCTTTATCATCTCGGCCGTACCATCTTACTTCGGATATACGGTAGAGGGCGGCTCCGTGAATGTGGGTAAGGCCTCAACGGACGCTGTGGTAAGCTCCAGCGTACTGATACTGTTCTCCGACGTCTTCTTAACACAATTGCTGTCATGATTGAAGTAAAGAATCTATATAAGAGTTTTGAAGAGAAAGAGGTGCTGAAAGGGATTAGCACGGTCTTTGAGGACGGCAAGATTAACTTGATTATTGGTCAGAGCGGCTCAGGAAAGACGGTACTGATGAAGAATCTGGTGGGACTGTTTGAGCCTACCAGTGGCCAGATACTCTACGACGGTCGCGACTTCGTGCACATGACCAAGAAGGAGAAGGTGATGATGCGCCGCGAGATGGGTATGATTTTCCAGGCTGCAGCACTCTTCGACTCGCTGACGGTGCTGGAGAATGTGATGTTTCCGCTGGATATGTTCTCTAACATGACTTACCGCGAGCGCAAACAGCGCGCCATGTACTGTCTGGAGCGTGTAAACCTGGTGGGGGCAGAAAACAAATATCCTGGAGAGATTAGTGGTGGTATGCAGAAACGTGTGGCCATTGCCCGCGCCATCTCCATGAATCCGAAATACCTGTTCTGCGACGAGCCCAACAGTGGCTTGGACCCCAAGACATCGCTGGTCATCGACGACCTGCTGCACTCTATCACCCGCGAGTTTAACATGACCACCATCATCAACACCCACGACATGAACTCCGTGATGGGCATCGGCGAGAACATCGTCTACATCTACGAGGGTCACAAAGAGTGGCAGGGCAACTCCAGCCAGATTATGAACTCGACCAACAAACGCCTCACCGACTTCATCTTCGCCAGCGACCTGCTGAAGGAAATGAGAGAGGCAGTTACGAAGAAGTAAGTGGTGTGTGCGTGCACAAACATTTGACATTAATCAATAATTCCGCTGTTTTTCAGCTAAAAACAGCAATTTCCTTGCATAATTGTTCTTTTCGTCGTACCTTTGCATCAGAAAACAAGAGATAGCGATCTCTAAGAGAAAAGATTTTAAGGATAACAAACAATTAAAGAAAGGAAATGAAAATGAAAAAGTTATTGAAAAAATGGTTTAAGAGCGAGGCTTACAATGAGTATTGCATCAATATGGCAAGAATGTATAACTACAGAGCAGCCAACTAAAAAACGGACCGAATACCCTCAATATTCCGGTCCGTTTTTCTTTTTCCCCTCCTGACAGAAAATAATTGCCCTTTGTGTACCATTATGTCACAATTATTTTCTACCTTTGCACCCAGAATGAAATATACTATATAAAACATTTGAACATGTCAGTATTAACGATTTGTATTGTCGCGACCTTCGTGACGGGCTATCTGTGTATTGCGTTGGAGAGTATTACAAAAGTCAACAAGGCAGCCATTGCCCTATTGATGTGCGTCTTCTGTTGGACACTGCTGATGGTTGACCCCTTCAGCTACTATCCCATGATAGAGGGCAGCGGTGTGATGCACCACGTTGCCGAAGTCATAGAGCACCATCTGGGCGATGCCGGTGGTACACTGTTTTTCCTGATGGGTGCCATGACGATTGTAGAGATTGTCGACACCAATGGCGGTTTCAACTTTGTGCGCGACACGCTGAAGACGCGCTCTAAGCGGAAGTTGCTGTGGCGGGTGGCCTTTATGACCTTCTTTCTGTCGGCCATTCTCGACAACCTGACCACCTCTATCGTCATGATTATGGTATTGCGCAAGTTGGTGCAGGAGCGTGAGGACCGACTGATTTATGCAGCACTGGTCATCATATCAGCCAACAGCGGTGGTGCCTTCTCGCCTATTGGCGACGTAACGACCATCATGCTATGGATCAAGGGCGTTATCACCACACAGGGTGTACTCAGCGAGATCTTCATCCCATCGCTCATCTCGATGGTGATTCCAGCCTTCATTCTCAGCATGCATCTCGAAGGCAAGTTTGACAAGGCTCAGAATCTGCCCGCTGCTGAGATTAGCCAGTTCACCAAGGTACAGCGTAACATTATCTTCTGGTTAGGTGTTGGCGGACTCGTCTTCGTACCTATCTTTAAGACCATTACCCACCTGCCACCGTTTATGGGCATCCTGCTGGTACTCGGCGTGCTGTGGACCACCACAGAGATTTTCCACTACAACACCGCAGAGGACGACACGATGGCCAAGCGCGTCAGCGACATCCTGTCGCGCATCGACCTGTCGACCATCATGTTCTTCTTAGGCATCCTGATGGCTGTTGCCGTACTGCAGGAGGTTGGCGTATTGACACAGTTGGGCGAGGGTCTCAACGAGGCTTTTGCAGGTAACTACTACGTCATCAACGGCATCATCGGTGTGCTGTCGTCTATTGTCGACAACGTTCCTCTGGTAGCAGGTTGCATGGGAATGTACCCCGTTGCTGCTGATGGTGCGATGGCTGTTGACGGTATCTTCTGGCAACTGCTGGCCTACTGTGCTGGCGTGGGCGGATCGATGCTGATTATCGGCTCTGCCGCAGGCGTTGTCGTCATGGGCTTGGAGAAGATTACCTTCGGCTGGTATATGAAGAAGATTACATGGATTGTCTTCGTAGGCTACATGGCAGGTATCCTGACCTACTGGGTAGAGAAGGTACTGTTCTTCTAATATAGAGGTGAGAGGTGAGAAGCTAGAGGTGAGAGAATAGAAAAGGGCGCTGATTGCAGCGTCCTTTTCTGTTATACTATGTTCTGTGGCTTGCCGTCTAGGAAGGCACGGACATTACCAATGGCGACTTGTAGCAGCCGGATGCGCGCTTCTGTCGATGCCCAGGCAATATGTGGGGTAATGAAGGCGTTAGGCTGGCCAAGCAGCGGATTGTCTGCCTTAGGAGGTTCCTCAGTCAGCACGTCAGCACAGAAGGCGGCAAGTTTCTTCGCAGCTAATGCGTCGGCTACAGCCTGGTCGTCCACCAGCGGACCACGTCCTGTATTGATGAGGATGGCGGAGGACTTCATCAGGCGTAGGGTCTCTATATTAATAAGGTGGCGCGTAGTCTCCGTCAGCGGACAATGCAGCGAGAGTACATCTGCCGTGCTGAGCAACTCTTCCAAAGACACCTTCTCAACGCCAGCAGGCAGAACGTCTGCAGCCTTGCTGGTCAATGCCCTTACCTTCATGCCGAAAGCCAGCGCAATCTCAGCCACGCGACGTCCGATGTTGCCCAGTCCGACAATACCGAAAGTCTTTCCTGCCAGTTCCATGTGTGGGAAGTCCCAGTAGCAGAAATCTGCATTGGCTGTCCAGCGTCCCTGGCGGTTCTGCATGGCATAATACTCCGTGCGGTTGGTTACGGTCAGCAGATGAGCAAACACCATCTGTGCCACACTCTCAGTGCTATAGGCGGGTACGTTGGTTACCACGATGCCTCGCTCATGGGCGTAGGCCACATCCACCACGTTATAGCCCGTTGCCAACACACCTATATATTTAAGGTGGGGCAGTTGCTCCATCTCCTTCTTGCCAAGAATCACCTTATTGGTCAGCACGATATCTGCCTCAGCGGCCCGTGCCACCGTCTCACTCGGTGCCGTGCGATCATAGACCGTCACTGTCCCCATCTGCTCCAGCTCCTTCCATGTCAAATCACCAGGATTAGCTGAGTAGCCATCAAGTATCACAATCTTCATAAGCCTAGATTTTTTGTTTCAGATGGTGCAAAGATAGCATTTTATTTTGTTATTTCATGAAAAATGCGTATTTTTGTGGCAAAATTTCTCGACACCATGTTACAAATCCGCTGCAAGAACAACAACGTCACCAAGAGTTTCCCTGAGGGAACCTCACTGCTGGACATCTATCAGGAGTTTGCCGACGAGATCAAGCTGCCCTACCCTGTCGTATCAGCTAAAGTAAACAACGCCTCGCAAGGTCTGAAATTCAGAGTATTCCAAAACCGCGACGTAGAATTTCTGGATGCCCGTCAAGGCAGTGGCCATCGTGTCTATGTGCGCTCGCTGTGCTTCCTGCTCTACAAGGCTACGCAGGACGTTTTTCCTGGCTCGAAGCTATTCATCGAGCACACCATCTCGCGCGGATACTATTGTAACTTCAAGAAGAAGGGCAACGAAGTGCTGACGGAGAGTGACGTGGAGCTTATCTGCAACCGCATGCAAGAGATAGTCAATCTGGACATGCCCTTCCGTCGTACCGAAGCCACCAACGAGGAAGCCATCCGCGTCTTTGCCGAGCGTGGATTTGCTGACAAGGTGAAGCTGTTAGAGACCAGCGGTCAGATCTATAGCGACTACTACACGCTGGGCGACACCGCCGACTACTACTATGGCCCGCTGGTACCCAGTGCAGGTTATCTGAAAGTGTTTGGTCTGGAGCCCTACCACGACGGCATGCTGTTGCGCGTGCCCGACTGGAATAATCCAACCATTCTTGCTGAGAAGGTTGACATGCCCAAGACCTACGAGATGTTTGCGGAGAAGACACGCTGGGATATCATTATGCGTCTGTCGAATGCCGGCGATGTGAACAAAGCCATCCTCAAAGGTCATGCCTCTGAACTGATTCAGGTCAGTGAGGCCTTGCAGGAAAAGAAGATTGTGCAGATTGCCGAGGATATCGAGCGCCGTTTCCACGCTGAGGAGAACCCTATCCGTCTGGTGCTTATCACGGGTCCGTCATCCTCTGGTAAGACGACATTCTGCAAGCGTCTGAGCATCCAGCTGCTGGCCTGCGGTCTGCGTCCGCTGTCGTTCTCTACCGATGACTATTTCGTCAACCGCGTAGATACACCCAAGTTGCCCAATGGCGACTACGACTTCGACAACATTGAGGCTGTAGACTACCACCTGTTAGAAGACCACCTGACCCGTCTGATGAAGGGTGAGCGCGTAGAGGTGCCGGAATACAACTTCTCTACTGGCAAGCGCGAGTGGAACGGCAAGAAGCTGAAGTTGGCAGGCGACACGGTACTGATTATCGAAGGCATCCATGCCCTGAACCCCCTGTTGACACAGCAGATTGATGACTCACTGAAATATAAGGTATATATTTCTGCGCTGACCAGCATCTCGCTAGATGACCACAATTGGATTCCTGTACACGACAACCGTCTGCTGCGCCGCATCATCCGCGACTACAACAAGGGCGCCTTCACTGCCCAGGAGACTATTGCCCAATGGAAGAACGTATGTCAGGCAGAAGACAAATGGATATTCCCCTATCAGGAGACTGCCGACGTCATGTTCAACTCAGCGCTCAACATTGAGTTTGCCGTACTGCGCACCCATGCAGAAATCATTCTCTCGTCAGTACCTAAGAACTGTCCGGAATACAGTGAGGCGCACCGACTGCTGAAGTTCATCCACTACTTCCTGCCAGTCAGCGACAAAGAGATACCACCCACCAGCATTATGCGTGAGTTCCTGGGTGGCTCAAGTTTCAAATATTAACTCCCTTATTATTTAAACAGCGAGTACTCCTTGACTTTCCATGCCAAGGCACTGGCTCCAAGCACGTTGCGTTCGTGGTCATCAATGGTGGAGAGCACAATCTTCACCTTGTCACGGATATTGCCAAAGACATTGTCCTTGAAGGCTTTCTCCATAGGCTCCCACATCTTATCCAGATAAACCACCAATTCGCCTGTCAGGACAACAGCTTCCGGATTGATGACGCTGGTATAGTTAGCCACCGACCTGCCGAGAATCTCGCCAGTACGCGTCCACACCTCCTTAGCCATGGCGTCGCCCTGATCAGCACAAGCGGCAATAGCTTCTACCGTCAGTTCAGGCAACTGACGCATCGAGCTGGATGCCTCACTAGCCTCCATCAGATCGCGAGCCGTCTGGATGATACCACGGTAAGAGACATATTCCTCCAGACAACCTCTACGGCCACAAGTACAGAGGCGGCCACCATCGACCACGCAGGTATGTCCGAACTCACCAGCAAAGCCATCATAGCCTAAGTGGGCCACACCGTTGCTAAAGAAACAGCTACCGAGTCCACTACCCACCAAGGTCACGACGATGAAGTTATTCATACCGTGAGCTATGCCATAGGCCGACTCGCCCAAGGCCGTCACATGAGCGTCATTGCCCAATGCCACAGCCAGTCCGATGCTATCACGCAACATGGCAGCAAGAGGAACGATACCTTTCCAAGGTATATTGGCGGCATTCTCTATACATCCCGTCAGATAGTTGGCACTTGGAGCACACATACCTACCGAACGAATATTCTCGTAGCCACCATTATTCTCTGCCAACGTAATGACACGTTCTGAGAGCACCTCAATGAAGTTGTTCACATTAGGATAGTCCTTGGTAGAAATCACATCTTGCGCCAGAATAGTACCACGCAGGTCTACAACGGCGATGGTTGTTGAATTGACATCGATATTGATGCCTATCACCTTGGATTTTACCTTATCATTTACCATACCGACACCTCCTTCTACTTAAACAACGAATATTCCTTTACTGTCCATGCCAGCACACTGGCACCCAAAATGTTACGCGTACGATTCTCCAAATTGGAGACCATAAACTTCACCTTACCTTGCATGTTATGGAAGACGTGGTCCTCAAAGCTCTCGTTAGCGGGTTCAAAGAGCCACTTGCCTACCTGAGCAATACCTCCCGTAAAAATGAAAGCCTCTGGATTCATCACTGAAGCATAGTTGGCAAGTCCAACGCCCAGGGAATAACCCGTAAGACGATAGGTCTCAATGGCCAACTCATCGCCCAATTCACAGAAATCTTGAATCAGCTTAGGCGACAGTCTGTCTACCTGACGCATCATCGAAGGTTCAGGACGCTTGGCCATTAACTCTTGAGCTGTCTGCACAATACCCTTAGCAGCAACATAAGCCTCCAGACAGCCTTGTTTACCACAGCCACACTGGCGACCATTAGGGATATAACACGTATGACCCACCTCTCCGGCAAAGCCGTCGTTACCAAGATGTACCACACCATTGCTGAAGAAACAGCTTCCTAATCCGTGGCCTATCGAGATAATAGCAAAGTCGCGCATGCCATGAGCAGCACCAAAAGCCTGCTCGCCAAGAGCCATTGCATGGGAATTATTACCCAAGGCCACAGCCATTCCTAAGCGGTCGCGCAACATGGCAGCAAGAGGAATGACACCCTTCCACGGCATGTTGGGAGCATTCTCAATGCTGCTGGTGCGGAAATTACCACTTGGAGAACAGATTCCGACCGAGCGGATGCTCTCAAAGCCTCCATGCCCTTCCACCAGATTCAAGATGTGCTCACAAAGCACTGACAGGTAGTCACCGATATAGGGATGTTCGGAAGTGACGAAACAATCAGTAGCAATAATCTCTCCACGGACATCGACAATACCTATCGATGTCCGTTCCAGGCTGATGTCTACTCCAACAACACGTGTCTTGATGTCGTTCTGAATCATAGCATTTGTGTTTTACGTCAGTATTACGCGACAAAAATAGTAAATAATTTTTTATCTACAAAACTTTATCCACTTTTTTATCAACTTTTTAAAGAATTCTTTGCATCTTTCCCCCTTGGAGAACGTACTTTCGTTCGAAAAAGCAAAGAAAAACCTATTTTTCCTTTGCTTTTTGCTCACTTATTCGTACCTTTGCAACGTATTACGACATTTTTTGATAGATATGAACGTTTTAGAACTCAGTGAACAAGAGATTGGCAGACGTGAAAGTCTGCAGCAATTGCGCGAGATGGGTATCAATCCTTACCCCGCAGCAGAGTTTCCTACCAATGCATTCTCAACAGAGATTATAGATAGTTTCCAGGATGATGCCGCTCCCCGTGAGGTTAGCATCGCCGGCCGTATGATGAGCCGTCGTGTCATGGGTAAAGCGTCGTTCGTTGAATTACAAGACTCCAAAGGCCGCATTCAGGTGTACATCACCCGCGACGACCTCTGCCCAGGCGAGGATAAGGAGTTATACAATACCGTATTCAAGAAGTTGCTGGATATTGGCGACTTCATTGGCATCAAGGGTTTCGTATTCCGCACCCAGACAGGCGAGATCAGCGTACATTGTAAGGAGCTGACCCTGTTGTCTAAGGCTCTGAAGCCCCTGCCTATCGTAAAATACAAGGATGGCGTAGCTTATGACAAGTTTGACGACCCAGAGCTGCGTTATCGTCAGCGCTACGTAGACCTCGTAGTAAACGAGGGTGTAAAGGACACCTTCCTGAAGCGTGCCACCATCATCCGCACCCTGCGTAGCATTCTCGACAATGCCGGATATACAGAGGTTGACACCCCTATCCTGCAGAACATTGCAGGTGGTGCTTCAGCCCGCCCATTCATCACCCACTTCAATGCGCTCAACCAGGATATGTATATGCGTATCGCTACCGAGCTCTACCTGAAGCGCCTCATCGTAGGTGGTTTCGAGGGTGTCTATGAGATGGGTAAGAACTTCCGCAACGAGGGTATGGACAAGACCCACAACCCTGAATTCACCTGCATGGAGCTGTATGTCAGTTACAAGGACCTGCTGTGGGGTATGACCTTCACAGAGAATATGCTGGAGCAGATTTGTACGGCTGTCAACGGCAAGCCTGAGGTAGAGATTGATGGTAACATCATCTCGTTCAAGGCTCCTTTCCGCCGTCTGCCTATCCTCGATGCCATCAAGGAGAAGACAGGTTTCGACTGTGACGGCAAGACAGAAGACGAGATTCGCCAGTTCTGCCTGTCAAAGGGCATGGATGTCGACGAGACCATGGGTAAGGGTAAGCTCATCGACGAGTTGTTTGGTGAGTTCTGCGAGGGCAGCTTCATCCAGCCCACCTTCATTACCGACTATCCCGTCGAGATGTCACCCCTCACCAAGATGCACCGTTCTAAGCCTGGCCTCACTGAGCGTTTCGAGCTGATGGTCAATGGTAAGGAGTTGGCAAATGCTTACTCTGAGCTGAACGACCCCATCGACCAGGAGGAGCGTTTCGTAGAGCAGATGAAGTTAGCTGACAAGGGCGATGACGAGGCCATGATTATCGATCAGGACTTCCTGCGTGCCCTGCAGTATGGTATGCCTCCAACCTTTGGTATCGGTATAGGTATCGACCGTCTGGTAATGGTACTCACAGGTAAATTTGCCATCGGTGAGGTCATGCTGTTCCCACAGATGAAGCCTGAGAAGAAGATTCCTCAGTCTACTCCCGCTGAGTGGGCAGAGATTGGTGTTGCTGAAGAGTGGGTACCCGTACTCCGCAAGGCAGGTTTCAACATGGTTGTAAACATTGCCAACGAGAAGGCTCAGGGCCTGCAGCAGAAGATTGGCGACATTGTTAAGAAATACAAGCTCGACATGCAGAAGCCAAGTGTTGACGAAGTCGCTGCTTGGATAGAGAAGGCTGCACAAAGTCCCCTAAGTTAGGGGACCATAGGGGTCTGAACAAGCGCAGACCCAGTAACAATTCAGGTTGGAGGTGTCGCTTGTTCAGACCCCCAACCCCCTAACTTAGGGGGCTCATATTATGTACGACTGCGGTAGAATAGCAATCATCGGTGGTGGCAGCTGGGCAACAGCAATAGCCAAGATTGTGGTAGGAAAGACCCATCACATTGGTTGGTATATGCGTCGCGATGACCGCATTGAGGACTTCCGTCGCATGAGCCACAACCCTGCCTACCTCACCAGCGTCCACTTTAACATTGACGAGATTTTCTTCTCCAGTGACCTCAACAAGATTGTTGAGCAGTACGACACATTAGTGTTCGTCACTCCTTCACCCTATCTGAAGAGTCACCTGAAGAAGCTCAAGACACGCATTCGCGACAAATTCATCATTACAGCCATCAAGGGAATCGTACCTGACGAGAACCTTGTCTGTTCAGAGTATTTCCATCAGGTCTACGACGTGCCCTATGAGAACTTGGCCTGTATTGGTGGACCGTCACATGCTGAGGAGGTAGCACTGGAGCGACTCTCCTACCTTACCGTAGGATGTGCCAGCATTGAGAAGGCACAGTCGTTTGCCGACATTCTCACCAGCGACTACATCAAGACAAAGACCTCTACAGACGTCATCGGCATCGAGTACTCCTCGGTGCTGAAGAACGTCTATGCCATTGCCGCAGGTATCTGTAATGGTCTGAAGTTCGGCGACAACTTCCAAGCCGTCCTCATGGCCAACGCCGTACAGGAGATGTCACGCTTCCTCAAGGTGGTACACCCCATTGAGCGTAGCATTGTCGACAGCTGCTACTTGGGCGACCTGCTCGTCACGGGCTACTCGAACTTCTCGCGTAACCGTACCTTTGGTACGATGATTGGCAAAGGCTATAGCGTCAAGTCGGCACAGATAGAGATGGAGATGATAGCAGAAGGCTACTTCGGCACCAAATGTATGAAGGAGATTAACCGCCACTGCCATGTCAACATGCCGATTCTTGATGCCGTATATAATATATTGTACGAGCGCATCAGCCCGCAGATTGAAATCAAGCTACTTACTGACAGTTTCCGATAAACAAATACTGAGAGAGACATTCATTCAAACAAACAACTATAACGTATTATGAACAACATCAAACTTGACATCACAAAGGCTGCCTGTTTTCTGGAAGCTGGCGCAGTAAAGGCTTTTGAGCCTAAGGTGAAAGCCGCACAAGAGGCTTTGGAGAACGGAACATGTCCTGGTAACGATTTCCTGGGCTGGCTACATTTGCCCACAGAGATAACTCCCGCTTTCCTCGATGAGATTGAGGCTTGCGCCAAGGTACTTCGCGACAACTGTGAAGCTATCGTTGTAGCAGGTATCGGTGGCTCGTATCTGGGTGCCCGTGCCGTCATTGAGGCACTGAGCAACTCGTTCGGCTGGCTCATCAAAGACCAAAAGAATCCTACCATCCTCTTTGCAGGTAACAATATCGGCGAGGACTATCTGTTTGAGCTGACAGAATACCTGAAGGACAAGAAGTTTGGTGTCATCAATATTTCTAAGTCAGGTACCACCACAGAGACCGCTCTGACCTTCCGTCTGCTGAAGAAGCAGTGTGAGGCTCAGCGTGGCAAGGAGGAAGCCAAGAAGGTGATTGTGGCTGTTACCGATGCTAAGCGTGGCGCTGCCCGCACCTGTGCTGACAAGGAGGGTTACAAGAGTTTCATCATCCCCGACAACGTAGGTGGTCGCTTCTCAGTACTCACTCCTGTAGGTCTGCTGCCTATCGCTTGCGCTGGTTTCGACGTCAAGCAGTTGGTAGGTGGTGCTCAGGATATGGAGAAGGCTTGCGCTCCCAGCGTTCCCTTCGCAGAGAACCCCGCAGCCCAGTATGCTGCTGTTCGCAATGGCCTGTACCAGAATGGCAAGAAGATTGAGATTATGGTCAACTACCAGCCCAAGTTGCACTTCTTCAGCGAGTGGTGGAAGCAGCTGTACGGTGAGTCTGAGGGTAAGGATCAGAAGGGTATCTTCCCTGCCAGTGTAGACTTCACTACCGACCTGCACTCTATGGGTCAGTGGATTCAGGAGGGCGAGCGCACTATCTTCGAGACCGTTCTCTCTATTGAGGAGCCTGAGAAGAAGCTGCTGTTCCCTGAGGACGAGGAGAACTTGGACGGTCTGAACTTCCTGGCTGGCAAGCGTGTTGACGAGGTCAACAAGATGGCTGAGTTAGGTACCCGTCTGGCTCACGTTGATGGTGGCGTGCCCAATATCCGCATCAGCATTCCTAAGCTCAACGAGTACTACATCGGACAGCTCATCTACTTCTTTGAGATTGCCTGTGGTATCAGTGGTAACGTGCTGGGTGTCAACCCGTTCAACCAGCCTGGCGTAGAGGCTTACAAGAAGAATATGTTTGCACTGTTGGCTAAGCCTGGCTACGAGGCAGAGACAAAGGCCATCAAGGCACGCTTAGCCAATGAATAAATCAATCAAGAAATATTTAGAAAGTCACGGCTTTGGGCAGTTCTGCCCGAAAGCCGTGCTTTTCGATATGGATGGTGTCATCTACGACTCCATGTCTAACCATGCCGTCAGTTGGCATGAGGCCATGAAAGACTATGGGTTGGAGATGCCCTATAGCGGAGCCTACCAGTATGAGGGCATGCGCGGTGTAGAGACGGTCAAGCTACTTGCTCGCCAGCAGTGGGAACGTACACTCAGCGACGAAGAGGCGATGGAGATGTACAAACACAAGTCAGCACTTTTTGCAGAACACTGTAAAGAGACGCCTGCCACCATCATGCCTGGCATCAAGACACTCATGGAGCAGATTAAAGCCAGCGGTATGAAGATCTGTGTGGTAACAGGCAGTGGTCAACACACCTTGTTAGACAAACTGTTGGCCGACTTCCCAGGATTGCTGAGTGAAGAACTGATGGTAACGGCCTTTGACGTTACCCATGGCAAGCCTGACCCCGAACCATATATAATAGGTACGCGTAAATGCGACGTAGCCCCTTGGGAAGCCATCGTAGTAGAGAATGCGCCATTAGGCGTGCGTGCCGCCCATGCCGCCCACTGCTTTACCATTGCTGTTAATACTGGTCCCTTGCCCGATGAGATGCTGGCTCGTGAAGGAGCCGACCTCATCTATCCTAAGATGACAGCGCTTAGCGAAGATTTTCCTCGTCTTCGTCAGCTGGTGGATTATCCATCTGAGTATCACGCTTGATACTCAGATCGCCCATGCGCGACAGCTTAAACACCAACGGAATATACTCGTCACTCTGAGGATGTCCTACGCTGGCACCAAACAGCAGGAAGTCGCCTTCGGCCTTGTCGAAGACCAGTCCTTCAAAGACGCCCGTCTTGTTGAAGTCATCATCCAGATACTGTGTCAGCGACTTCTTGGTAAAGGTACGGCTAAAGAAGACAGAACCATCCTGGCGTGATACCGTCAGACGGAACACGTTATCAACAAACTTCTGTCCTGTCTCGTCTTTCACCATCGGCAGAGAGTCGCTGGGCTGACGGCTGACAGAGACAAAATACGTCTTGCCAATCCATTCCACCTTCTTCTCATCCAGATAAGGCTGCATGCGTACAGGTTCTTTGGGTTGCACCTTGACAATGCGTGGCGCAATAATATCTTCACTCTTCTTCTTTCCTCCACAGGCTGCCAATACGACAACCAGACTGGCCAAAAGGACTACTGATAGTATCTGCTTCATAATATACATTTTAAGATCTGTTGCAAAAGTAATAAAAAACCACGAGATATGCAAGGAAATAATCTAAAAAACAGATGCTCCGCTTGTTTGCGGAGCATCCATCTGTCGTCCTGAGTCTTCTTACCCGGACTCGTAAACCTTCATGAGATAGAGGCACGCTTGCCATAAAAACACTATGTTAACCTAAATCACTATGATGTTTTTACTTGATATATAGAAGTTTTTGTGTGGTTTCTGTTATTTTGACGCTAAGAGGCAGGAAAAGTTTAAAGAATTATTATATTTTTCTACAAAACAATATCATTCCATAACCTTTTTAGCGACCTACCACACAAATACATATACACAAACAGAAGTATTCAGATTATTTAACAACCTTCCAACCATCAACCATCAACGTACGGTCAACGACATGGAAAAGAATATCGTAGCCCATAAAAGGCATGCCATACTGGCGGGTTGCATCTTGCTGATAATGAGGACGAGGATCAAGGGCCAGCGTCTGTCGCAGCACCTCGATGTCAGTTGCCGGAAGCAACTGACACAGTTCGTCGGGCAATATAACCTCCAGCCGTTGCCACTGATGATTGTCGGTAAATCCGCCACGTGCCTCAGGATGACTGTCGACGTATGCCAGATAGGGTTTGATATCATAAATAGGTGTGCCATCCATCAAGTCAGCACCCAACACCTCGATGGTCAACTTCTCCATATCAACATGGTCAATACGTACCGACGAAAGGCCCAGATTATTAGGACGGAACGGTGAGCGCGACGCCCACACCCCTACCCGTTCGTTGCCACCCAGCAGTGGCGGGCGCACGGTAGGATGCTTCTGTGCATCCACATTCTCTGAGAATCCCCAGACAAGCCAGAGGTAGTCATACTCCTCCATGCCACGCAGTGCCTCGGCATTCTTATAGCGAGGCACAAACTCTATACGTCCACGCAACTCACAGACGATGCCACTCTGGCGTGGCACACCAAACTTACTGGTCAGCGGAGAGCGGAAAAAGGCTATCGGTTCGATATTCATGCCACAAATATACCAAAAAAAACCTGAAGAGAAAAGAAACATCACTCGCAGAAGCAAATTTTTCACTTTTCACTCTTCACTTTTCACTAATTTTTGTATTTTTGCACCATGGAACCTAAAAAAATCACCTTTGACAGCTTCATCCGCAGCGTTATGGCTGTCATCATTGTGGTAGGAATCGTCATGTTGCTCAACAGGCTCAGCGGTGTCTTGCTACCGTTTTTCCTTGCGTGGCTCATCTCCTACCTGTTGTTCCCCTTGGTCAAGTTCTTCCAGTATCGCTGCCACCTGAGATTCCGCATCGTGGGCATCCTTGTGACATTCCTTGTCGTTGCACTCGTGCTCACAGGGTTGATCTTGCTGATGGTACCCCCCATGATCGAAGAAGGAGCAAGAGTGAAAGACTTGCTCATTGCCTATGTGTCGCACGATGCACTGATGAGCAACATCCCCAACATGATTGAGGACTTCATCCACGAGCATATCACCACAGAAGACATCAAGGCTGTCATCACCCAAGAAGGCTTTATAGACACCATCAAGCAGACCATCCCCAAGATTTGGAGTGTCATCTCCCAGTCTGTCAATATCTTGTCGAGCGTCTTCACACTCACCATGGTAGTGCTCTACACCTTATTTATATTATTGGACTACGAGCAGTTCTCCAACGGTTGGATACAGATGTTCCCCAAGCGCTACCGCAATTTAGCCACCCAGATTGTCAGTGACATCGAACAAGGCATGAACAAGTACTTCCGCGGTCAGGGCATCGTAGCCTTCTGCGTCGGCGTACTGTTCAGCATTGGCTTCCTGATTATAGACTTCCCAATGGCGATAGGTTTAGGCATGTTCATCGGACTGTTGAACATGGTGCCCTACCTGCAGCTGTTAGGCTTCATACCTACTATCATTCTGGCTATTGTCAAAGCCGCCGACACCGGACAGAGCTTCTGGCTGATTATGTTGTCCGCACTCATCGTCTTTGCTATTGTACAAGCTATTCAGGACACCATTCTGACCCCCAAGATTATGGGCAAGGTCATGGGACTCAACTCAGCCATCATCCTGCTGTCGTTGTCGATATGGGGCGCCCTGTTAGGCATCTTGGGCATGATTATCGCCCTACCAATGACCACATTGCTCATTACCTATTACCAGAAATATATTGTCAACAAAGAGAAACTGATTAACAACACATAATAAGAAATGACATCTAACAGTATTAGAAAGTACCTGATAACTGCCGCCATCACTGTAGCATGCAGTTCGGCGGCATTAGGCCAGAACAAATCAACCGAGGGCATCGACTGGATGCAAGAGTTAAAGAGTCGTATCACTATCAATGGCTACATGCAAGGTGGTTATGAGTACAGCGACAAAGGAGGAAACACTACTAGTTCTTTTAATTTCAAGCGAGCCATCTTCTGGGGTAGAGCACGCATCACCGACCGCTGGTCGTTCATGTTCATGAACAATTTCGCCCTGTCAAAAGGCGTGCTGGAGTTCTGGACAGACTATCGTATCACCAACAACAAGGCGCTGACTGTTCGTGTCGGACAGTTCCAGCACCCATTCTCTATGGAGAGTCCGCTCACGCCCGTCATGCTTGAGCTCATCGACATCACCTCACAGTCTGTAACCAATCTGGCCAACGGCTACGAGCCACTGCTCGGTCCTAACTACGGCCGCGATCAGGGTATTATGCTGTTGGGCGACCTCTTCAACGACCATTTCCACTATGAACTGGCTGTGATGAATGGTCAGGGCATCAATACGGCTGATGGCAACAGCGACAAAGACGTTATCCTGAAGTTAGAATACCGTCCCAGCAAGGAGTTCCGCCTCGTGGCTTCTGGACAGAAAGGTCGCGGACACGCTGTCAACGAAACTCCTGTAGCTTGGAATCCTACCATTCATAAAGGCGATGACTATCGTCGCGACCGTGTCAGCTTTGGTGGCGAGCTGAAAGTCCCCACCCTGCTGGGTCGCCAGTCCAGCAGTGGTGGCATCAACCTGCGTAGCGAGTTCTTAGCTGGTAAGGATGGCGACGTCAGCAGCCGCGGTGCCTATCTCACGGGTTC
Source organism: uncultured Prevotellaceae bacterium (assembly GCA_900314985.1). Taxonomy (GTDB): domain Bacteria; phylum Bacteroidota; class Bacteroidia; order Bacteroidales; family Bacteroidaceae; genus Prevotella. The sequence continues at coordinate 122,231 of OMXL01000003.1, forward strand.
AGTAGCACTGGGCAAGGGTGTAGACATTATCGCATCAGCCGACTACTACGACCGCAACACGTCAACCAGCGGATGGCAGCAGACCAACGTCACTGGCGGTGTGCAATACTGGTTCTACCCCAAGTGCCGTCTGCAGTTGCAATACACCCATAGTTTCTGCGGCCATCTGATGGGCGACGACTATAACCGCGTCCAGGCTCAGGTGCAGGTAGCATTCTAATTGAGAATTGAGAATTGAGACAATATGTTTATCAAAGTACTCTTAACCATCGTTTTCCTGGCCGTAATGATTGGCGTGGGTCTCTATACCCGCAAGCAGGCCAGCAGTGTTGACGGCTTCGTCCTCGGTGGACGTGCCGTAGGTCCGTGGCTCACCGCCTTTGCCTTTGGCACCTCTTATTTCTCCGCAGTAGTCTTTGTGGGCTATGCCGGACAGTTCGGTTGGAAATACGGTCTCTCCAGCGCATGGATTGGTATTGGCAATGCCATTATCGG
>OMXL01000065.1 GCA_900314985.1 uncultured Prevotellaceae bacterium
ATTACCAGGCTGGTAACTCATTGTAACTAGGCTGGTAACTCGCTGTAACTAAGCTGGTAACAGATAGTAACTAGGCTGGTTACTGGTAGTAACCAAACTAATTATCGTGCGTTACTACTTGTGTTATAATCAGTTACAAGCTTTTCTTGTAAATATATATTACTTTTTCTTTGTTTTATGTAGGCTTTATGTAGGCTTATGTACCCTTACAGGGCAAGGGTACATAAGTTAAAATGCGATATATCAATAAGTTAACATGCTCTATGTAGGCTTAGGCCACTTTTTGACATTTTTGTAAGCAAAAAAATCTGTGCATAGACTCTTGCTTGTTCTGAGGTGCTAAGCAACAATACAAAAGAATGGCAAACGGATCAGTTTGCCATTCTTTTTTGTTATTGATGATTAGGAATCGTAACTTACTTCACGATGACCTTCTTACCATTGATGATGTACAGGCCTTTAGCAGTCGGCTTTTGGCCGTTAGCTATGCGCTGACCAGCAAGGTTGTAGATGGCAGCGTTGCCATTCTGCATGTTGGCCTTGATGTCGCTGATGCCAGTGAGGGTGCCCCAGGCAATCTCAGACTTCTTGCATTCGCCACCACCATAGTAGATGCTCTGTACACCCACCTTGGCCCAGGTAGCGAAGACAGCAGCATCGTCGGCGAAGTAGATGTTGTGGCCATTGTCCCATGAGCTGTAGTACATACTGTAGGGCTGTTCGGTGACATCCTGGTCGGTATAGTACATGTCGGCCGTGAAGACGTAGGGCTTCTGCTCGCCGTTGACCTCTACCCAGATGGTGTAGAAGTGCTTGCTGGGATTCAGCGTCTCGCCATTGGTGCCAACGGTAGGAACATAGAACTGGATGTTGTGTGACCATTCGTCGAAGATGAGAGCCTTCACCGTTGGAGTAGCGGGGGTAGCTGCCACCTCGTCGAACTTTGTGATGGCTACATTTGTGAAGGTCTCCTGGGCATTCAGCTCGGTAAGGGCGCTGTTGATGGCGAGTGCCTGTGTGGTGGTGAACTCGCCCTTCTCAGCGTCGTAGTTGAAGACGGCATCGACCATGTTGCCCTCTGCATCCACAGCGGTGAAGAAGTAGCTGGCGGTGCTCATCCAGAAGGAAACCTCGCCCATGAACTGGTTGGCAGGGATGACATACTGGCCGGCTTCGTTCTTGGTGGCCTTCACCCAGAGGTCCTTGGCGCTGTCGTTGGCATCCTGGGCCAAGCCCTGGATGTAGAAGTCGTCACCGTCGAAGCCGCCATTGAGCCAAAGGGTTGCCTCGGCGGGATCGTAGTAGGGCTTCTGGACGTTAGCCTTGAGAATGTAGGTGTCTGTCACCAGACCCTCGGGGACGTCGACGGCTACGGGAGTCATGTCGGTGGGATAGACCTCGATGCTGTTCAGCTGGGTGTTGCCGGCAATGGTGACAACGACCTTGTTGGCTTCGCCCTGCCAAACTTTGTTATCAAAGGCACCCGTGTCGGCACTGTTGCCTTCATTCCACTTGCCGTCATTGAATACAATCTTGGTAATCACCTTGCCCACAGGAGCCTGGAAGGTCATCGTACCGCTGTACATGCGCAGCTGGGGACCATTGTTGGTACTCCAGAAGCGGTTCTCATTGCTACCCGATGTCTTGGGAGATACGGTCAACTTAACCTTGTTCTCTGTCAGGAGCAGTGGCTCGGTGATGTCGCCATCGTGGCTGGTGTTCGACGAGCAAGCGACATCCATGGCGTTGAAGTTGAAGAAGGCCTTCTCATAAGGCTTGATGTCGAGCCAGAAGATGTCCGACTTGTTCTCCTCGTCACCGCCGGTATAGATAATCTGCAGGCCAATCTTGTTCCAGCGACCGAAGTCCTTCTGATACAAATGCATGTTGTTGTAGAAGAGGTAGCTGTCGTCAGTGAAGCCGTAAGGGAACACGCTCATGGGCTCCGTCAGCGTGGGATAGTCGGTGGGGTCGAAGACGACGGGTGAAATCTCCTGCTCGATGTCCTTGAGGAACTGGAAAGAGACCTTGGAAGACAGCATGGCATTGCCGTTGACATCAGTCGTAGGAATGGTGAACATCACAATAGGAGCAAGCGTGCCGTCGTAGATCTGTGAAATGTTGGGCGTAGCGGGCTTGCCGGCCTGCTCAACAACCTTGGTGATGACGGGATTGTTGTATACGTCGCCCTTGTAAGACCTGATAGCCTCAAAGACATACAGCTCACCCTGTCCGGTCATCTTGCCGGCATCGGCGTCGTAGGCAAGCGTAAAGCCATCTTTCAGATAGAACTCATAGTGGGTGTAGAGGTCTGCATCGCAGGGGCCGAAATACTGGCCGCCCTCGAAGGTGATGCTCTTGCCATCCTCGCTCAGGGTACCCTTGAGCCATGCTTCAGGAAGGTAGTGGGTGAAGCCTTTGAGATAGACGTCGTTGCCGTCGAAGCCAATATAGAAATAGGTGGACACGGGAGCGCCGTAGTTGTCGACTGCGCTGACAGCCCATTCTGAAGTGACCAGACCCTCTGGAGCTACTACAGGCTCCGGACCCTTGGGCTCATCCTTGCTGAACTTAGGCATTGCCCAGTAGGCATAGGCAGTGATGGCATCTCCAGGAGCAGCGCTTGTGGGAGACTCTATGATGAGGGTCGTTGCTGCTTCCAACAGACCCTGCTCGGCATCGTAGTTGAAGACAATGTTATCAGCTACTTTCTCGCCGTCGTTGCTACCTATGACGTGAAACTCGTAGTCACCGTCGGCACCTGCTAAAGTGCTGCAGGGAAAGACTACGGTATTGCCGCTGATGGTTCCCTTGATCCATCCGTTGGGAGCAAAGTGGGCCAGTCCGGCAATGTAGAGGTCGCTGCCGTCGATGGCTACGCTAATTGTAGGTACCGTACTGGTCTGGTCCTCAAAACCGAAGCGGCCATAGACGAAAAACTGACCGCCGATGGTGTACCACGTCTGTACGGTGGCAGTGGAAGGAGGCGTTACCGTCTCGCCAGAAGCACGTCTGGCTGCTGTCGTTGTGGACTGAGCATTGCGCTCTACGCCCTTCATGGAATAACTCGGGCCTGTAACCTTACCCTGCCATCGGGTCAGATTCACGTCCTTCTGTGCGAATGCTACTACGCTGAACAGTGCGAAGAGCAATGTCATTAGAGTAAATTTCTTCATACGAAATGAATGTGAAATGAATGGTTATTTATTATGTCTGTTTAGTAATGAGGGTGCAAAGATAGTAAATTATCATCATTCGACCAACATTTTCTGCCGATTTGTTATTTACTTCACAACGACCTTTTTGCCATTGACGATGTAGATACCCTTAGTGGCATTGCTGACGCGCTGGCCAGCTATGTTGTAGATGTTGCCTTTGGCAGCCTCATTCTTACTTCTTACACCGGCTATGTCAGTATAATTGCCGTTCTCTTTCCATACGATGTTTGACTTGTGGCACTCGTTACCGCCATAGTAGATGCTCTGGATACCAACCTTTGCCCAGGTATTCAGCTCTTCTACAGCTTCCTCGATGAAGATGTCGTACACTTCTCCAACCATATCGTGTCCGTACAGATAAGGAATCTCTGTCATATCCTCCTCGGTTGAGTAGCGTCCGGCAGTGAAGGTGTAGGGCATCTGCTGACCGTCCTTCTCAATCCATACCGTGTAGTAAAGCTTCTCCTTATTCAGCGCCTCGTCATTGGTACCTGTTGCAGGGATTGTGCAGCGGATATAGGGGTACTTGCCTTTGAGAACAACTCTGTCCATCGTAGGATCTACAGGTGTAGCAGCTGCCTCGACATACTTGGTAAATGCTACCTCGGTGAATGTCTGATAAGGATACCATTGCTCTGGTGACTCATGCAGCACTACCACCTGATTGGTAGTGAACTTGTTGTTCTCTGCGTCAAAGTCGAGCACAACATCTGCCGCCTTGTCATTCTCGTCTCTTGCTGCCAGATAGTAGTCGAATACGAGCCATCCTCCGAAGTTCAGCTGACCCATGTACTGGTTGGCTGGAATCACATACTTGCCTTCAGCATTCTTGGTGGCCTTGAGCCACATGTCAGCAGTATTGGTAGACAATCCCTTGATGTACATATCGTTTCCGTCGAAGCCAATGCGGCTCTGGTAAGTGTAGTCTTCTGGTTCTGTAGATGTGCCCTCTTCAACAGCTTTAGCTGAGAAGATGTAGATCTCAGTCTCCAGACCCTCTGGAACTACTACGGGTGTTTGGGCAAAAAGCACACTTGTAAATGTCACGAATAGCGTGAACAGGGTAAATTTCTTCATATACACGTTGAGTTTTTGTTGATTAATTATTTGTTGTTAAATTGGATGCAAAAGTACAATATTTCTCACAAACAGCCAAAGAAAAGTAGAAAAAGTGTTCAGATTCATATACCAAATGTATGGTATATAATATGCCGTAAAATGGTGATTGCCGACATGCGAAAAACAATGTACCTTTGCATCGCGATTTTATCGCACTGCTAAGTCAGGCTGCACTCTGAATATTAAACAAATAACTATCGTTGACAACTTCAAAAAACATGACTATATATATAATAAGGTGTAACCCGCCAGATGTGGCATTACGCTGACGATTTTATACTTAAATGCATTTTTTTGTAATAAAAACACAAAAAAGCTTGCATAATTGCTAATAAATTGTTACCTTTGTACCCATATTACTGTGAGTAGAAGGAAAAGAATTGTATTTTTTATATGTTTTTTAATTAACTAAATTGTTCAATTATGAGTAAAAGGTTTACTACTTTTTTGGTATTAGCCGCAGCCATGCTGTTAGCTATACCGGCTCAGGGACAGACCATCGTCAAGAAGAGTGCTGCCAAGCAGACTGCTATTCAGACGATGACTCCGTCCGCTAAGGAATTCAAGGCTACTAAAGATGCCTACCTGAAAGCTAACGACAAGACCGTCGGTGTGGCTTTCCGTAGCGCTGCTGCCGTTGAGGCTCCCGTACAGAAGACTGCTGAGGACTACCAGGTCCTGAAGGCCAACGATACCTCTGTTGGCAAGCAGTTCAAGAGTTGGAACTGGGCAGCCCACCAGGCTCCGCAGTTCAAATCAACGAGTGGACTGGTGAACACCGACAACGTGCGCCAGCCGCTGTACAAGTTCACCGGCCGCGAGTTGTCGCTGTTCAACCGCTTCGACGGTCAGGCACAGGTTAGCCGCCGCGCCGCTACGACGGACGAGCACGGCATCATCACCGCACCGGACGAGGGCGAGACGAAGTACTACACCCGTACCGGAACGGCCTTCTATGTAAGCAATAATTCGGTCTATGATGAAGACCAGAGCGGCACCGTGACCATTGTCGAGGCCGAAGGCGGCAAGGTGTATATCAAGGACCCCGTGTCGCACTATGCTCAGGCAGCCTGGGTGGAAGGCACCAGGGATGGCAACACCATCACCGTGGCCGGTGCCCAGCCGCTGGCGTGGAATTCCAACTATTCTGCTACGCTCAGCCTGAACTGGGGTAACGTCGAAACCACCCAAACCGGCAAAACCTATGTGAGAGGCGAGGGCGACATCACCTTCACCGTTGACGACGAGGCCGGTACCATCACGCTCGATGGCAGCAGCGCTGACAAAATCATCGCTGTGTTCTGGGACGATGATAACTCGTGGTCAGGCTATGGCGACTATGGTACCGTGTGGACAGTTGATCCTAATTATCAGCCGGCTTCTACCGACCTCATTGTGCTGCCCGACGGCGCAGAAGTACAGCAGTGGTATGCCGATGGTGCCGGCTCGACGACCGTGCCTACCGACGTGAACGTAGCCTTCGTGGGCAGCGACGTCTATATCAGCGGACTGTGCGCCAACTTCCCCGAAGCCTGGATCAAGGGTACGCTTGAGGGTACCACCGTTACCTTCAGCAAGTTCCAGTATGTAGGCGCGTATGGCGGCACCATGCCTATCTGGGCCGTGGGTGCCGATTCACAGACCGGCAACCTGCTGGATGCCTTCACCATGACCTACGACAGCGAGGCCCAGACGCTGACGCTCGACGAGGGCCAGTTCCTGGTGTTCAACGCCGCCGAGGACAGGATGTACTATCTGAGCTACATCCAGTCGCTCACCATCTATGCCGAGGCGCCCGCTCCAGCGGTCATCGACGTGCTGCCCTACGTCAACAGCTTTGACGATGCTGCCTTGCAGAAGCACTTCACCATCATCGATGCCAACGAGGACGGCAGGACATGGAACTGGTACAACGGCATGGCGCGCTACACCTACAGCGAGACCAACCAGGGTGACGACTGGCTCATCTCGCCACAGATTTACCTGCAGGCTGGCAAGAAGTATGTCTTCAGCATCCAGGCCCACGCACAGAGTGCCAACTATCCTGAGCGCCTTGAGGTGAAGGCCGCCCTGGCTCCTGAGTCGCTCGACGAGCCCGTCAGCGCAGCCCTGATGGCTGCTGGCACCGAGGTGATTGCATCCTCTGACGTGACCACCGCTGGCTTCGTGCCTTTCACGAACGATGCGTTCACTGTGGCCGAGACGGGCTTCTACTACATCGGCGTACACGCCATCTCTGACGCTGACGAATACTATCTCTATGTTGATGACTTCGCATTGGAGGCTGCCCCCATCACAGCACCTTACACGGCCGACTTCTCGACGGCCGACGCAATGGGTGACTTCACCGTGCTCGACGCCAATGGCGACGCCACCAACAACGGCAACGGTACCTGGAACTGGAGCGCTAGCAACGGTGCTTACTATAAGTACCACTCGAGCAACGCTGCTGACGACTACCTGATACTGCCTATCCAGCTCGAGGCTGGCAAGAACTACAACGTCACCGTCAATGCTGCCTGCAACGGCTATCCTGAGAAGTTTGAGGTTGTCTATGGCACTGCTGCCACCAAGGAGGCCCTGACCAATGTCATTATTGCCGAGACAGCGCTCGAGAGCACTGAGTTTGCTGACTATACTGGCAGCTTCACCGCTGCCGAGGCTGGTACCTACTACGTGGCTATCCACGCTACTTCTGATGCCGACATGTTCAACCTGAAGGTCATGAAGTTCGACATCGAGGTGGGTGCTGATGCTGCAGCTCCTGATGCTGTTACAGATCTGAGCGTAGTTGCTACTGAGAATAAACTGGAGGCTACTGTAAGTTTCAAGGCTCCTACCAAGACTGTAGGTGGTGACGACTTGACTGATTTGACACAGATTGACATCCTGCGCGATGGTGCTGTCATCAAGAGCCTGACCGAGGGTGTTACTCCTGGTGCTGAACTGAGCTATGTTGATAACGACGAGACTCTGACTGTTGGTACACATGTTTATCAGGTCATTCCTTATAATACTAATGGTGTTGGCGTGAAGAGTGAGAAGGTTTCTGTATTCTTGTCTGCTGTTATCCAGGTTCCTTATGTTGTAGACTTCACTAAGAGCGGTTCTCTTGACGTCTTCAACGTTATCGACGCTAACGACGATGGCAAGACTTGGAAATGGTCTGCAAGCAATGGTGCTTTCTACACATATGATAGCGAGAATGCTGCTGATGATTATCTCGTTTCTATGCCTATCCACTTCGTGGCTGGTAAGAGCTATAATCTGACTGTCAATGCGAAGGGTAGCTCTACGTACCCAGAGCGTTTCGAGGTCAAGTTGGGCAAGGCCGCTACTGTTGACGGACTGGACAAGGTCATCCTGCCTGCTACCGTCGCCAATGCTGGTGAATATGTCGATTACGAGGGTTCATTCTCTGTAGAAGAGGACGGTGACTATTTCGTAGCTATCCATGCCATCTCTGATGCAGATATGAATACACTGTGTGTTGCTAAGTTGACTATCGAGAAGGGTGCAGAGCCTACTGCTCCTGCCGCTGTTGCCGACTTTACTGTTACCGCAGGTGCCCAGGGTGCTCTGGAAGCCAACGTTTCCTTCACGGCTCCTACCACTTTCGTGAACGGTGCTGCTGCTACTGGTACGCTGAATGTTGACATCTATCGCGACGATGTTGTCGTAAAGACTTTGGAGAACATCGACTATGGTTCTGAGCAGACCTGGAAGGATGAAACCGTAGAGAACGGCAAAGTATATACTTACCAGGTTATTCCTTCTAACGCTGACGGAGCAGGTCTGAAGAGCGACAAGATTAGCGTATTCGTGGGTATTGACGCGCTGGGTGGTGTTCCAGGATTTACCGCTTCTAATGTAACTCCTTCTACTATTACCTTCACTTGGAACGCTGCTGAAGGTGTACATGGTGGTTATATCAATACCGCTGCTATCAAGTATACTATTTACTCAATGCACGTTGAGGAAGTTGAAATCATCCCAGGTTGGACTATGCAGGAGCTTGTTGCTGACGAGGCTGTCGCAACTGTAACTGGTGGAACAACTGCTACTATTGACTACAACACACTGCAGGGAGAGCAGAAATATCAATACTTCGGTATCTCTGCTGCTTATGACACTGACGAAACTGATCCTGCCGAAGCATACACTGCAGTTTTGGTCGGCGCTCCCTATGAGTTGCCTATCGCTGAAAGCTTCACTGACAAGACGCTCCATTACAATTGGGAGAGCAATGGTGGCTTAGGTATTGACACTTACTCTTCTGACGAGGATGGCGTTGCTCTGAAGCTCTACAATAATGGCAATGGTTCTGAGGTATTCTTCGCTCTGCCAAGAGTTAATCTGAATGCTGCTGAAAACCCGACCATCATCTTCGACGCCTTCAATGGTCAGAATGTAGATAAGGTGAAGGTTGTTGGTTCTGCTGACGGTGCTGATCTCACTGTTCTTGGTGAGTTCAACCTCTCTTCTGATTACACTACCATCAAGCAGGCTCTGACAAGTGTCAAGGGTACAGCATTCTCTACAGTAGGTATCCTTGCTACTATCCCAACAGCAAGCGTATCTCAGTATGAGGACTATGTTGTTATCGACAATATCCGTATTGTTGACCTCTATGAGTACAACCTGAAGGCTGAGATCAGTGCTCCTAAGTCTGTAGTTGCTGGTAAGAGCGCTAAGGTAGTTGCTACTGTAACTAACGAGGGTGATAATGCCGTTCAGGGTTACACCGTAACCGTTAAGGCTGGTGAGAAGGTAATCACTTCTGTCATTGGCAGTGATGAGCTTGCTCCATTCGCTAAGGACGAGATTGAGGTTGAGTATGAGACTTCTATCTTCGACGAGGCTGGCGACGTAACGCTGACCGTAGATGTTGACTACGAGAACGAGCTCAATCCTGATGACAACACTGCAAGCACTATCATTACCGTTAAGGAGCCTACTGCTGGTGCTCCTGCAAGCCTGACCGCTGTTGATAAGGGCGCTGAGGGTGTTGAACTGACATGGGCAATGCCTGCTGCTTCACGTGCTGCTGATGCTGTAACAGAGGACTTTGAGGACACAGACGTATTTGAGCCATTCAGCCTCGGTGGTATCACCGCTGACGAGCACAATGGTGCATTCGGTGACTGGAAGTTGTATGATGGTAATGGTATTACCGTTTATGGATTC
>OMXL01000048.1 GCA_900314985.1 uncultured Prevotellaceae bacterium
ACTCGTGGTATCATCGACGCTATCCTGGGTGGTGCTATCCTGAAGGCTCCTACCAAGAAGATTCCTTTCTTCGACTTCGAGGTTCCCACAGAGCTGGAAGGCGTAGACACCAACATCCTCGATCCTCGCGACACTTACGCTGACGCTGCTCAGTGGGAGGAGAAGGCTAAGGATCTGGCTGCCCGCTTCATCAAGAATTTCAAGAAGTACGAGGGCAACGAGGCTGGTAAGGCACTTGTCGCTGCTGGACCTAAATTGTAAGATTTAGGGCCGAAGCAACTTCGCCCTACGCAGGGCAAAGTTTGCAGGACCTAAATTGTAAAAAGTGAAAAGTGAAGAGTGAATAGTGAATAATTTGCTACCGCTCTTCAAATTCAGATAATTAATGGCTGCGCCGAAAGGTGCGGCCATTTTTGATATTTCACTGTTTTTTTTCTATTTATTTGTTATATTCGGGAAAAGTTTCTATCTTTGCACTCAGAATATAACAAAAAAATGAAGAAGATGACAACTGGAACATCAAAGACAACTGCCAATAAATGCCATGAGGCTATTCTCAGTAGTGCTGGAGGTTTTACTGCCTTTAGCTTTGGCGGCTATCACATCCGTTTCAGGGCTCCTTACAGCCTTGAACGTTATGTGAATGTTGTGAGATGGGACGATGGTTATCTTGTTGTTTTGGCTAAGTATAGTCACAATGCTGAGCCCGAAGAGGAGTACATAGATCTTAAGCCCATCCTTGACGGACTATATATCGACTCTGCCGCTTTCCTGAAACCCATTAAAAGTGTACGCATTGCTTATGCCTGATATCAAAAATGTTGCCGACAAGGCGGATGTAATCATAAACGGATATGCCTTCACTCGCAATGAAGACCGAATCCAAGTGCTTAATCTTAATTGCCCAAATAAGGCAGCAGTGTTCAGTTCTGACGGACAGATGCTGGAAACAACTATGGATGATATTGAGCTTTCCATTGCAAGTCGCTATCTCCAACAAAGCCTTAAATACATGGAGGACTGAACTATGCCCAAGTATTATGATTTTAAGGTAGCAGGCTATTATCTGTATTTTACTTCTTTCTGTGTGGTGGAGTGCATGCATGTGCATGCCAGCGACAGCAAACTGACCGAAGGTGGCTCAGCCAAATTCTTTGTCAAGAGCAATGGTGATTCTATTCTACAGAATCGTGGTATTCTCAATGACCGAGAGATTTCTAAGATTATCGATTTTATTAAAGATCATTATCAAGAGATGTATATCCGATGGTCACAATATAGTAACAAGGGGTATTACGAGAAGTAAACCCCGAAGTTTAGCTATCCCCTGAGTTTTACGAAAATTAGTTATATGCATAATAAATGGCTGCGCCGAAGGGTGTGGTCATTTTTTGATATAAGTCAAAAAGGTATCGATATACAGAAAATTCTCATTTCTCCTTTTTCCATTCTCAATTATTCATCGTACCTTTGCACTCGCAATCGAGATGATTGCAGTTGTTTTCATTAGGTTAGTAGTTAAATTGGTTTTTAAGGTAAAGATTATGTTATTAGATTATCAAACAACGCTGTTGTTGACCATAGTGGCTATTGCAACCATTTTAAGCGTGATTACGCTGGTAAACACCAACATGCGTTAATGAATAGAGCACGGAGTGAGTGATTCATACCGTGCTCTTTTTGTTTATAAAACCTAAAATATCACTTATTATGATATATTTAACTTAATAAAAGGTAGAAAAATGCTCAAATTTGCGGAATTGTGCGTAACTTTGCACGGAATTTTGGAAAAAAGACACATTATTGATGAAAAAAATCAAGACAACATACCTGCTGATAGCCATACTCTTAGGAGTACTGACCGCATGTACCAAAACCGATGACAGCGAGACAACACTCTATGACGACGCTGCTATCACTTCTTTTAGACTGGGCACTATGAACCGTTACGTAGATGGTGTGAAGAGTACCTACAGCGGTAGCACATACCTCTTCCATATTGACCAGAACAGCCGCACAATCTACAACACGGACTCGCTGCCTGCAGGTACTGACGTCGCACACGTTGTCTGCTCGATGGCAACATACAACAACAGCATGCCGTTTATCATCGACCTCGATGGTGAATACATGACCTACTATACGGGTACCGACAGCATCGACTTCACAACCCCACGCAAATTCCGCGTTTACTCCAGCAGCAACTCTGGCTATACCGAATATACCGTCAAGGTCAACGTACACAAAGAGGACCCCGATGCTTTCGCATGGAAGAAGATGACCGACATCCCCGCAATGACAGGAGTGCGCACCGTAGCCTATGACAATCGCATCTATGTCTTTGGTAATGAGGGTGGTGCAACAAAAGCTTACTATACAACAGACGGCAACTCATGGACACCCATCACGCTGCCCGCCCTGACCGATGCCAACGCATGGCAGAACATTGCAGCCACTAAGGACTCGCTATACCTCATGAGCGGTTCAACGATTTACCGTTCACACGATGCCACCACTTGGGATGTGGACAACAGTATATTATCAGCAGGCATTACCCTGCAGCGACTGCTGGCAGCCAGCAATACCGAGGTCTATGCACAGGCCACCGACGGTACACTGATTACTAAATACTGCGACGACCAGCTGCCCATCTGGATCAAGGCCACGGATGAGACCCAGAGCAGCTTCGACGAACTCCCCACACAAGACTACGCCATGGTATCATTCCCCATGAACCTGTCTGACAGTACCGACTACGTGCTGATGACCGGCAACAAGAAGATAGGCGAGGAATGGAACAGCCGCATGTGGCGCCGCATTGTGGATTACAGTGAGACGGGTATCATCAGCCTCTTGATAGAATATATCACCGAATTGGCTCAAGGCCAGAGCGACAATCCTGAGTGGATTCGCAAGTGGACCTATCTGGACCGTGCCAGCGACCGACGTTACGAGATGCCAGCCTTGGAGAACATCCAGCTGCTATGGTACGACAATGTGATACTGGCCTTCGGTGGTAAGGACTTGAACGACCCGACGGTACTGCCGCTGGGAACCATCTATAAGAGCCGCGACAACGGCATCACGTGGAAGAAAGACGACAACTACACCATGCCGCCAGCTGACGGTGAGGCAACATTCAACAATGCTGCTACCAGCTTCTCAGCAACTACCAGCAACGGCTATATCTGGATTACCTGTGCCGGCACTGGAGAGGTGTGGCGCGGACATCTGAACAGAGTGGCGTGGGGAGAGTAGCGCTTCGCTAGTGAATAGTGAATAGTGAAGAACGAAGAACGAAGAGTGAAGAATGAAGAGTGTCATGAAGAAACGGTTATGCGTGGTAGCGATACTATTCACTATTCACTGTTCACTATTCGTTAGCCACGCAGTGGCGCAGACAGAGCCGGAATACCGGCTGGAAATCGGTGCAGGTATTGGTATGGCATCGTATGAGGGCGATTTCAACGGCAATATTTTCAAGAGTCCACAGGCCGCCTTCTCGCTCTTGGCAAGATATAAGTACAACCCACGAGTGGCATTGGCCATGAACATCAGCTATATGACGCTGAAAGGGTCGGCAAAAGACGTGACGTCCTTCGTGCCAGAGCAATGGGCCAACTACACCTTCAAGCACAAAATCGGCGATGTGGGTCTTAGGCTGGAATATAACTTCTGGCCCTTCGGAACAGGAATGGAATATCGTGGAGCCCAACGGCTCACACCATATATATTTGGAGGTTTGGGAACCACCGTCTACAAGACCGACAAGCCACAGTTAGCCATGAACATGCCACTGGGCTTTGGCGTTAAGTACAAGGCGGCCGACCGTTTGAACGTGGGGCTGGAATGGGCTATGCACTTCACCAGCACCGACCGTCTGGATGGTGTCTCCGACCCCTACGGCATTAAGAGTCACGGACTCTTTAAGAATACCGACTGCTACAGTCATCTGCGGCTGTCGGTGACTTACGATTTATGGGCGAAATGTAAAACATGTCATAATGACCGCGATTAACGACGAACTGTGAACTATGAACTATGAACTGAAATACATCCCCCAGCATATTGCCATCATCATGGACGGCAATGGACGCTGGGCCAACGAACGAGGCAAGGAGCGCAGCTACGGCCACCAGGCTGGCGTAGAGGCGGTACGTCGTATTACCTCAGAATGTACCCGTCTGGGAGTAAAATATCTGACGCTGTACACCTTTTCTACAGAGAACTGGGGACGTCCGGCTGACGAGGTAGCCGCCCTGATGGGTTTGGTACTCAGTTCGCTGGAAGACGAGATATTTATGAAGAACAATGTGCGCTTCCGCGTCATCGGCGACACCAAGCGTCTGCCTGATGCCGTGCAGCAAAAGCTGCGCGAAACCGAGGAGCACACGGCCAAGAACGACGCCATGACCATGGTGGTAGCCCTGAGCTATAGTAGCCGCTGGGAGATTACCGAGGCCGTCAGGGAGATTGTTGCTGAGGTCAGAGAAGAGATTGACAATCCCAGTCTCGCACAGAAGTGGAAGAACCTCAAGACAGGAGGCATCTTCCCACAAGATATCACTGAGGAGTATATCAGCCAGCGTCTGTGCACGAACTTCATGCCAGACCCCGACCTGCTGATTCGTACAGGTGGTGAGCTGCGCATCTCGAACTACCTGTTGTGGCAGATAGCCTATTCTGAGCTGTATTTCTGCGACACCTACTGGCCCGACTTTGACGAAGCAGAGTTGCACAAGGCCATCGAGAGCTACCAGAAACGCCAGCGCCGCTTTGGCAAGACGGAAGAACAAGTGGAAAACGAGACCGAAGGTCTCTAGTGAATAGTGAATAGTGAATAACGAATAGTGAATATTTTTGCTACCTCTAATGAAATATATGAATAATAAAGTGAATAGAACAGCTTATTTACATAGAGTGATGGTGCTGATAGCACTATTCACTATTCACTGTACTCTATTCACTAGCCACGCAGTGGCGCAAGACGTCATCGTCAATCCAGACATCTCGTATGCCGGTACACCACGTCAACTTGAGATTGGCGGAATGATTGTCAAGGGTGTAGAAGGCTATGAAGACTATGTACTGACAGGATTGTCCGGACTATCTGTAGGACAGGTGATTGACGTGCCGGGCACAGAGATTACAGAGGCCGTCAAGCGCTACTGGAAGCATGGTCTATTCTCGAAGGTATCTATCTCTGCCGACTCTATCGTTGGCAACAAGGTATATCTCTGCATCAACCTTGGCACTCGTCCGCGTGTCAGCACCATCAACTACTATGGTCTGAAGAAGACTGAACGTGAGGACATGGAGGCGAAGTTAGGTATCATGAAGGGCAGTCAGATTACGCCTAACATGATTGACCGCGCAAAGATTCTTGCCAAGAAATACTTCGACGACAAAGGATATAACAATGCTGAGGTAGAGATTGCCCAGCGTGACGACGTAACAGGCAAGAATGAGGTCATCCTCGACATCACGGTAGATAAGAAGTCGAAGATGAAGATTCGCGAGATTATCTTTGACGGCAACGAGAAGCTGTCGAAGAACAAGCTGACAGGTTCCATGTTTAAGAAGGGTGCCTTTGGCAAGATTAACGAAGATGGCAAAATCAAGAACTTCTTCAAAGCCAAGAAGTTCACTCCTGAGCGTTATGAGGAAGCCAAGACATCGCTCATTGAGAAATATAACGAGTTGGGCTATCGTGACGCCTGCATCCTGGAGGACTCCGTATGGACTGTCGACGAGAAGCATGTCAACGTCTATGTGAAGTTGGAGGAGGGCGAACGCTACTATATCCGCGACATCACATGGGTAGGTAACACCGTTGTCACCACCGATTACCTGAACAGAGCATTAGGTATGCAGAAAGGTGATGTGTACAACCAGAAACTGATGAAGAAGCGCCTCTCGGAAGACGAGGATGCCATCGGTAACTACTACTGGAACAACGGTTATCTGTTCTATCAGTTGGAGCCTACCGAGGTCAACATCGTAGGGGACAGCATCGACTTGGAAATGCGCATTCAGGAGGGCACACAGGCTCATATCAGTCATGTACGCATCTTCGGTAACGACCGTCTGTATGAAGAGGTGGTTCGCCGTGAGTTGCGCACCAAGCCTGGTGACCTATTCTCAAAGGATGCTATCCAGCGTTCAGCACGAGAGATTTCTACCACCGGTTTCTTCGATCCAGAGAAAGTGAACCCCGATATCAAGCCTAACTACGATGACGGTTCAGTAGACATCAACTGGGAACTGGAGCAGAAGTCCAACGACCAGCTGGAGTTCTCACTGGGTTGGGGACAGACCGGTATCATCGGACGTATTGGTATCAAGTTGAACAACTTCTCCATGCGTAACCTCTTTGGCAAGAACAAGATGCACCGTGGTATTATGCCTATCGGTGATGGTGAACAAGTATCACTGTCGTTCCAGTCGAATGGTAGCTACTACAGCTCAGTATCAACCGGTTACTCTACGGGATGGTTTGGTGGCAAGCGCCCCAATGCGCTGAGCATTAGCGCCTTCTACTCTAAGCAGAGTGACATCTCCAGCACCTACCGCAACTCGGCATGGATGAACAACTACTACAACTACTACGGAGGCTACGGCTCGTACAATAGCGGCTATTACGACTACACATCGATGATGGACGAGGACAAGTACATCAAGCTGTTCGGTGCCAGCATCGGTTGGGGTAAGCGTCTGCGCTGGCCTGATGACTACTTCCAGTTGTCTACACAGTTGTCATACACCCGCTATATTCTGCGCGACTGGAGCTACTTCCTGATCTCTAACGGTAACTGTAATAACATCAACTTGGGTGTCACGCTGTCGCGTAGCTCTACCGACAACCAGCTGTTCCCACGTCGCGGTTCAGAATTCATGCTCTCTGTAACCCTGACGCCACCCTGGTCATTGTTTAACAATAAGGACTACGCAAACTTGGCCACAGCAGAGACTTACCAGAAGAATGTGGACCAGTATAATGCTGAATTGCAGGAGAAATATCGCTGGATTGAATACCACAAGTGGAAGTTTAAGACTAAGACCTACACAGCCCTGACAGAAGGTCAGAAGTGTCTGGTATTGATGACCCGCGTAGAACTGGGCCTGCTGGGCGCCTACAACAAGTATAACAAGTCACCATTCGAAACCTTCTACGTCGGTGGTGACGGTATGAGCGGCTACAGTTCAAGCTATGCTGAGGAGACCATAGGTCTGCGTGGTTACGAGAACGGTTCACTGACACCGTACCGTGCTGAGGGCTATGCCTACGACCGTTTCACGCTGGAGTTGCGCTATCCTATCCTGCTGGGTAATACAACCATCTATGGTCTGGGATTCCTGGAAGGTGGTAACGCATGGACAGAGACTAAGAACTTCAACCCCTTCGACATCAAGCGTTCTGCTGGTCTCGGTGTACGTATCTTCCTGCCAATGGTGGGTCTGATGGGTATTGACTGGGCCTACGGTTTCGACAGACCATACGGAACAACCACCTCACAGGGTGGCAGCCAGTTCCACTTCATCCTCGGACAGGAGTTCTAAGCGGCCAGGCGGCCGGAGGCCTAGTGAAGAGTGAAGAGTGAATAGTGAATAGTGAATAGTGAAGAGTGAATAGTGAAGAGTGAAGGCTGCGATTAAGCGAGAGCAGAATGGAGCTTGCTCCAATTCTGCCGAGCGTGAGCAGGCTCGATGTGAAACATCAATAGTGAAAAGTTGTAAAAACTTGAAACCTTTTAAAAGTTTCCACGTCTAAGAGATATAAACCCATAAAAAGAGACAAAGATGAAAAGATTATTATTAATAGCCAGTTTAGTGTTTGCAGCGACATTGTCGATGCAGGCGCAGAAGTTCGCTTTAGTTGATATGGACTATATCTTCAAGAATATACCTGCCTACGAGCGTGCTAACGAACAACTGAACCAAGTATCAAAGAAATGGCAGGCTGAGGTAGAAGCTATCCAGATAGAGGCTCAGACACTCTACAAGAACTACCAGAACGAGGTGGTATTCCTCTCGCAAGAGCAGAAGAAGGCCAAGCAGGATGCCATCGTTGCCAAGGAGAAAGAGGCTGCCGACCTGAAGAAGAAATACTTCGGTCCTGAGGGCGAGCTCTTCAAGAAGCGTACTGCCTTGATGTCACCCATTCAGGAAGAGGTTTACAATGCCGTCAAGGATATTGCCGACCTACGCGGCTACCAGCTCATCCTCGACCGCGCCAGTGACACTGGCATCATCTTCGGATCACCGAAGATAGACATCTCTAACGAGGTGCTGTCTAAACTCGGTTATTCGAATTAACATCGAAACATCGAAACATCGAAATATCGAAAATAATTAATAACAATAACAAACAAAGAAAACAATGAAGAAACTATTCATCATGATGCTGATGTTGGCACCTATGGCCGCATTCGCACAAAAATTCGGACATGTCAACTCACAGGAGGTTATCCAGGCTATGCCTGAGTTCGCTAAGGCACGTACCGAGATTGAGGCACTTACCAAGCAGTATGAGGCTGACCTAAAGAGCATGCAGGACGAGCTGCAGAAGAAGGCTGAGGCTTTCGACAAGGAACAGGCTACCCTGCCCGAGAACATCAAGCAGCGTCGCCAGACGGAACTGCAGGACATGTACGCTAAGATCCAGCAGAGCTACCAGGACAACCAGCAGGCACTGGCTAAGGAGCAGCAGGAGAAGATGCAGGTCATCACCACGAAGGTTCTCGACGCCATCAAGGCCGTCGGTCAGGCTGGTGGTTACGTATATATCATGGATGTAACAGGAGGTATCCCCTACATCTCTACCACCCTCTCTACCGATGTTACTGCAGAGGTCAAGAAGAAGCTTGGCATGTAATCAGTATTACACACCATCATTATAAAGGGAAGCGTTCTGCTTCCCTTTTCTTGTTGATTACCCTCATTCGAAAAAGATGCCATAGATTTGGCTGTTTGGAAAATAATATGTATTTTTGCAAGCGGAATGAGCAAGAATATACATATATGACTATGAAGAAAACAATATTATTTGTGCTGCTGGCTTTGCTGACCACTCTGCCTACAATGGCACAGGATGCTGTAAAGTTCGGTTATTTAAGCTATAACGCTGTACTACAGGTTATGCCTGAATATGCTGCTGTTCAGAGCAGCATGGCAGAGTTGCGCGAGAAGTATGAAGCTGAGCAGAAGCGCGTAGAAGAGGACTTCAACAAGAAGTATGAAGAGTTTCTCGATGGCCAGAAGAGCTTCCCGAAGACCATTCTGCAGAAGCGTCAGAGCGAGTTGCAAGAAATGCTTGACAAGAACGTAGCCTTCAAGAAAGAGAGTCTGCGTCTGCTGAACCAGGCTGAGCAGGACGCTATGGTACCTGTACAGGTGCGTCTGGCAGAAGTGCTCGATGCCATCGGTCGTGAGCGCGGCTATGCCTTCATCGTCAACACCGACGAGAAAGTAGCGCTCTGGCTGAACCCCACCCTTGGTGAAGACATCACTGCTATCGTCAAAGAACAACTGCTAAAGTAATTGTAAATTGTCCATTCTCCATTCCCAATTGCCACAGGCCCCAGG
The DNA here is from genome assembly GCA_900314985.1 of uncultured Prevotellaceae bacterium. GTDB lineage: Bacteria > Bacteroidota > Bacteroidia > Bacteroidales > Bacteroidaceae > Prevotella. Next base: position 9,586 of record OMXL01000048.1, read on the forward strand.
TCCTATCGGCATCTTTGACAGCGGATATGGTGGACTGACCATCCTGCATGGTATCCGTCAGTTGCTTCCTGAGTACGACTATCTGTACTTAGGCGATAACGCCCGTACACCGTATGGTACGCGCTCGTTCGACGTGGTCTATGAGTTCACACGACAGGCAGTCATCAAGCTCTTTGAGATGGGCTGTCATCTGGTTATTCTGGGGTGTAATACGGCCTCAGCAAAAGCCCTACGCTCTATCCAACAGAATGACCTGCCCAAATTGGACCCCGATCGTCGTGTCTTGGGCGTCATCCGTCCCACAGCAGAAGTAATTGGTTCGCTGACGCATAACCGTCATGTCGGCATCTTTGCCACCGAAGGAACCATTAAGAGTGAGTCCTATAATTTGGAGATTCATAAATTGTATCCAGACATTCAGGTCAGCGGTGTTGCCTGCCCCTTCTGGGTACCACTGGTAGAATATAACGAGGCCGACTCACCAGGAGCAGACTACTTCGTCAAGAAGCGTATTGACCAGTTGTTACGCCTCGACCCAGAGATTGACACCGTTATTTTAGGCTGTACACACTACCCGCTCCTACTGCCTAAGATACACAAATACATGCCTCGTGGCATTCGTATCATTGCACAAGGAGAATATGTAGCGAGTTCGCTACAGCAGTATTTCGAGCGTCATCCTGATATGGAACAGCGCTGCACGAAGAATGGTCTGACACGTTATCTGACCACTGAGAATCCGGAGAAATTCAAGGAACAAGCCCAACTATTCCTCCACGAAGACATAGAGGTGGAGAACGTTACGCTTGGTTAACGGTTAATGGTTAACGGTTAATGGTTATTGGTTAACGCAATAGCCTGCGGGAGAAGTAGCGTACGGGATACCATACGCTGAGGAATCCTACGGCAATAACCGTCAGGAAGACGAGGACGACATCCCATGGATGAACACTCACAGGATAGGCATCGATAACGAAGGAGCCTTCGCTATTGCCTAGTCGTACCAATCCATATTGCTGTTGCAGCCAGCAGAGCAACAAGCCCAGCAGGATACCAATAACTGCACCCATCAAGGATATCATACGACCCTCGAAAAGGAAAATACGCGTAATCTGTCTGTCTGAAGCTCCTAAATTACGCAGAGTGACAACATCATTACGCTTGTCGATAATCAGCATCGAGAGGGAACCAATGATGTTAAAGCAGGCGATAACGAGAATGAATGTCAGGAAGATATACGCCATCAGTTTCTCTACCTTCATAATGCGGAAGGTATCGTCCTGTTGCTCGTAGCGATCGTAGACATAGTAGCGTCCCTCAGCGAGCTTTACCATCTTAGCTTTTACGGCCTCAAAGTCGCTACCAGGACGCAGACGCAGTTCCAACGATGTCAGACGGTTAGGCTGATCAAACAACTGACGGGTAAACGCCAACGATGTCAGGATATACTGCTTGTCGTATTTCGACTGTTTGATACAGAAGATGACACCTGGGGAGTAGAGGTCGTCCTCCACAAAACCATCGGTGGGATTCGCCATGTTCAGCTGACCCTCGCGACGAGGGGCATAGATCTTCAGCGGCTCCTGATAGGTATAGCCCAAGCCCAACTGGTAGGCAATGCCCAGACCAGGAATACCATAGTTCATGTCGGCCGCATGCAGTTCAAACGAGCCGTCGCCCTCCAACACCTCACGGATGTGCGTCAGTGAGTCGAAGTTGTCCTGTACACCCTTGACCTTAACCATCATCTGACGGTTGCCATAGACGGCCAGTGCCTGGTCTTCAAGACACTCGGTAGCCACTTCCACCTCCGGCAACTGACGAATCTTTGTCAAGATAGGATCTGTAGCCAAGGCCGTCTTGCCCTTGACGGGTGTCACCTTCAGCTGCGGATCCATATTCGTGAAGAACGAAGCCACCAAATCATGGAAGCCGTTGAATACCGAAAGCGTAACGACCAGCGCCATAGCAGCTACAGCGACACCTACCACAGAGATGCCGCTGATGATATTGATGGCGTGTGTCGACTTCTTCGAGAAGAGGTAACGCTTAGCGATATAGAGCGGGAAAATCACTTCTTCAGCAGTTCGTCAATACGCTCGATGTAGTCGAGTGAGTCGTCGATAAAGAAGCGCAACTCAGGAACAATACGCATCTGATGACGGATGCGCGTACCCAATTCATAACGAATCTGCTTCTCATTACGAGTGATATTCTGCAGGAGCTCCTCACCACGCTCTGAGGGGAAGATGCTCAGATAGGCCGTACAGATGCTCAGATCAGGCGAGATCTTCGTACGCGTCACGCTGACCATCACACCATGCATGGCACGCGTCTGCTCCTGAAAGATCATAGAGAGTTCTTTCTGGAGCAGGCGGGCTATCTTGTTTTGTCTTGTTTCTTGCATATCTTATTTCTTGGTTTCTTCTTGCTTGGATGCTTCTTCAATACCCAGTACCTCTACGTCGAAGACGAGTGTGCTATAGGGAGGAATGTCAGCACCAGCGCCACGAGAGCCATAACCTAACTCCTGTGGAATGTACAGCTGCCACTTAGAACCGACAGGCATCATGCACAACGCTTCTGTCCAGCCCTTGATTACCTGATTGGGCGAGAAGGTGACAGGGTCACCGCCATGCTTATCGGTAGAGTCGAAGACAGTACCGTCAATCAGACGACCTTCATACTTCACCTGTACCTTATCGCTGGCCTTGGCAATAGCACCGTCGCCTTGCTTCAGCACCTTATACTGCAGGCCACTGGGCAACACGATGACACCCTCTTTCTTGGCATTCTCATCCAAGAAGTCCTTGCCTGCCTTCTTGAGCTTCTCCTCCTTAGCCATGTGGATAGCTCTGACGCGCATATTCAGGAATGACTCAGCACCCTGGGCCTTGAAGAGTGTAGTATCACCATTCAAAGCATCAAAGAGACCCTGATAGGCCAGACGCATCTGCAGCGAGTCATCTGAACCTTTAACCTCTTTATCCAAACCTGCCAGGAAGCGGTCACGCACGATGTCGGCCAACACATAGCCTGCAGCATAGCTCAGTGAGTCGCTACCACTAACCAGTTGAATGGCGCTCTTTGGCGCTTTTTTCGTCTTCTTGCCTGCCTGTATGGTAGACAAAGAGGCACCCGCTACGAGAGCGAGTGCCACAATAATCAGTTTTTTCATTACTTCTTAGAATCTACTTCCAGCAGTTCAATCTTGAAGATCAGCATAGAGAAAGGCTTGATATCAGCACCCTGCTGACGCTCACCATAAGCCAGCTCCTGAGGAATGTAAACCTCCCAAACAGAACCAGCAGGCATGTGAGTCAGAGCATCAGTCCAACCCTTAATCACCTGGTTGGCGCGGAAGTCTGTAGCCTGGCCACGCTTGTAGCTGCTATCGAAGACCTTGCCATCGAGGGTACGACCCTCGTAGTGTACCTTTACACGAGAGGTATCAGCAGGGATAGCACCGTTACCCTCTTTCAGCACCTTGTACTGTACACCGCTGGGCAGTGTAACAACACCCTCAGCCTTAGCATTCTTAGCGAGGAAGTCCTCACCAGCCTTCTTGTTAGGACCGAACTCCTTCTCCAGCACCTTAGCCTTGATGCTACGCATCATGGTCTGAGCAACAACATTGGCTGAGTCAACAGTCATCAGAGCGTCCTTGCCAGTAGTACCAGCAACGAAACCTGCCATGAAGTTCTTCAGTGAGATAGTCTTGGTAGAGTCGTCACCAAACAGCTCGTGGTTGATGCCCTTAACCATCTGACCAGAAATCTGCTGACCAATCTGGATACCAGCATAGTAGGCAGCCTTCTTCTTGTCGTCACCGGCATTAGCGCCTTCGTTCAGACCCTTGATAAACTCGTCGATGTAGGCAGTATCAACGCCCAGACGACCTACGAGATAATCCTTCAGACCCTGTGTCTGAGCCATACCGATAGCATAGCTGACGGTGTCGATGTCACTCTTCAGGTTAGCCTTTGGAGTGCCGTTGCCGCATGAATACATCATGACGGCAGCTACTGCTGCAAGAGCAGCAAAAGTAAACTTTTTCATTGTAATATTTAGTGTTTAATTGTTAATTCTCAATTACATGACCTGAATCAGCTCCACGTCAAAGACGAGAGCTGCATAGGGAGGAATTGATGAACCTGCACCACCCTCGCCATAAGCCAGACGATAAGGAATGAAGAAGCGATACTTAGCACCCTCCTGCATCAGCTGCAGACCCTCGGTCCAACCAGCGATTACCTGCTGAAGGCCGAAGACGGCGGGCTCGCCACGCTGTACGCTGCTGTCAAAGACGGTACCATCAATGAGGAAGCCCTCGTAGTGGCACTTCACAGAGTCCTTGGCGCTGGGCTTCTTACCGTTACCTTCCTTCAGCACCTGATACTGCAGACCGCTGGGCAGGGTGATGATGCCGTCTTTCTTGGCATTCTCGGCCAGATACTTCTCGCCAGCCTCTTTAGCCATCTTACCAGCTTCCTGACGCTGCTTGTTGATTTTCTCCTCTTGCTCGGCAAAGAATGTCTGAACAATCTGCTGAGCCTCACTGCTCTTTATCTTCAGTTCGTTGCCACCAAGGACATCCTTGACAGCCTGTGCGAAATCATCGATATTCAATGCTTGACCACCCATATTTGCCAACTGGTGACCAATACCAATACCTAATGCGTAACTTACTTTATCCATGTTTTATACCTTATTATTAATAAATCGGCTGCAAAGGTACGAATAAGCGAGCAAACCACAAAATAAATTCTTAATTTATACATCATCATTCATAATAATTTTTGTATCTTTGCATCAAATTAACAACAAACCTATTCGACCTATGAAAAAAATTGTAGTATTAACAGGTGCCGGTATGTCTGTAGAGAGTGGTTTGAAGACCTTCCGCGATGCCGACGGTTTATGGGAAGAGTATCCCGTACAAAAGGTAGCCACCCACGAGGGCTGGCTCAACGACCCAACACTGGTTACCAACTTCTACAACATGCTGCGCAAGAAGTGCTGGGGTGTAAAGCCCAACGAAGGGCACCGCTTAGTGGCAGAGTTAGAAAAGAAGTATGATGTAACGGTTGTGACGCAGAATGTGGACAACCTGCACGAGCAGGCTGGTTCCTCTAAAGTGATCCATCTGCATGGTGAACTGATGAAGGTCTGTTCCAGCAACGACCCTGACGACCCACGCTACCAGCAGCTGCTAACACCCGACAACTGTGAGGTAACACCTGGCACCAAGGCCGGTGACGGTTCACTGCTACGTCCATTCATCGTCTTCTTCGGTGAGGCTGTTCCTATGATTACTGCTGCTGCCGAGGAGTGCCAAGAGGCTGATATCTTCATCATCATCGGTACCTCGTTGGCTGTTTACCCTGCCGCAGGCCTCATCCACTATGTCCGCCCAGACGCCCCCGTTTACCTGATCGATCCCAATCCCATCAATACGGGCAGTCGTAACATTACCCAGATTCAGAAGGGTGCATCGGAAGGTATGCGCGAGTTGAGTGAACTGCTGATGAAGTAAAAACAAAAAAACAGGGAAGCAATCTTCACAGACAGCTTCCCTCCGAGGAAAATGATAAATATAGATTAAAATTACTAGTTGTGTGCGATGCAAAGGTACGAATAATTCTGATACGTGCAAGTGTTTATACTAGAAAACTTACTCGTTTTTGAATTATTTAACGCTAGTTGCGGGGTTTTTGTCGACAAATTGCTCATTAGTGGCATTTTGTGCAGTTCCTAAGAGCTTTTCATACTCACCATCAGTGGTCAGAATTCGCTCTGCTTCACGCAATGTTTTGTCTGTTCGAAGCCCTACCTGCATCTGACCAGCCTGAAAATAATAGGCTGATACGATGTCCTGTTCTATCATTTGCTGAATTTCCTGACGATGTGCATCCAGGTCACGACCCAGGTCGTGATGATCTATCTTTTGCTTCAACGCCTCGAATTCTTCCTTGGCATCCTCGTAGTAGCCCTCAAACTTCGCCGTCCTGATCAACTCGTCAAACTGCTTCTTGCTCACCTGATCATAGGTAAAGCCAGCCTTGATGACGCGCTGTTTGAAGTCCTCATAGTCCGCATCCGTCAGATGGAAGTCGGCAGCAGGTGCCAGCGTAGGATGTTTAGAGATATAGTCTACCACATAGTCAAACATGACCTCCGTAGAATCCAGACGGTCCAGATAGAGCGTCACATTTGCCATCGTGTCGGGCTTGATAACCACATCAGGCGTAATTCCCTCCTTCATCTTAATACCACGGCCACTGGGCAGATAGTAGCGTGAGGTAGTCAACTTCAGGTTGGCATTATAGGGCAGCTCCACATTGGGAATCTGCACCAGACCTTTACCGTATGTCTTGGTACCAATGATGACACCACGCTTCAAATCCTGCAGAGCACCACTGGTAATCTCTGAGGCCGAAGCGGTCTCGCCATTCACCAGTACCACCAGCGGCATTACGGTATCGATAGGCTCCAGACGTGTCTTATACTCCGAACCCGCACGCTTCAACTTGCCCTTGGTCTCAACAATACGTACGCCCTTGGGAATCCACATATTCAGAATATCCACACACTCTGACAGCGAGCCACCACCATTGCCACGCAGGTCGAGCACCAACTTCTCTGCACCTTGCTTCTTCAAATCCAGGAAGGCACGACGCATCGCCTTGGCAGGTTCACCAGTAAATGTGTTCAGGCTGATATAACCTATATTATTAGGGCGCATACCATAATAAGTAATCTCTGGCATCTTGATAGAGCGACGCGTAATCTTGAAGTTCATCTTCTTTCCAGTGGTAGGACGCAGAATCTTCAGCATAAAGGTCGTTCCTGGCTCACCACGCAGATGGCTGCTCACATAGCTCACGTTCTTATCCGTCATGATCGTGTCATCAATCTGCAGGATGACATCTCCCTTCTTCAGGCCCACCTCCGAGGCAGGCATACCCTCATACGGTTCTTCAATAACCACGCGCTTCAGTTTCTGATGGTAACGTACCAGAGCACCAATACCCGCATACTTACCTGTCAACATCTGCTTCAACTCCTTCTGCTTCTCCTCCGGATAATACTCCGTATAAGGATCCAGCGACTGCAGCATGGCCTGAATACCCACTCCAATCACCTTGTTGGCATCGAGGGTATCTACATACATCATGTCCAGGTTCTTATAAAGGGCATTAAAGATATCCAGATTCTTGGCAACCTCCAGATTGTGATTTTTCGTATCCTGTGCACACAGTGTCAGTGTGCTCAGACATACACATAATGACAATAAAACTCTTTTTTTCATTTGCTTTTTATGTTATTCTGCGGGCAAAATTACAAAAAAATGCGCTTCTAATAAAATTTTTAGCCAAAAAGTTTGCGCAATTCAGAAAAACATATTACCTTTGCACCCGCAATCGAGAAAACGATAGCACCTGCTTCAGTAGCTCAGTTGGTTAGAGCACCTGACTGTTAATCAGGGGGTCGTTGGTTCAAGCCCATCCTGAAGCGCAAAAGTTAAAATCTCTGCATAGCACTGTTAATCAAGGAGTTAGAAAAAATCTAACTCCTTGTTGTTTTTATATACATTTCAAATTTGTAGCCAATTTGTAGCCAATTATTTCATCTTGTTTTGAGTTGTAGCCACTCCTTTGCAGAATCTGTGCCTCAAAATTCTGCAAAGAAGAACATGAGGATGGTTGTCAGGTTCTAACGTTGACAAGTTGAAAACATCTATGGAGATTCAACAATCAACGCATATCTAATTCTTCATCTTCTGTTGAATCCTGTATCTTGTGGAGGGGATGGCCTCTTGGGTGATGCCTATGACACGGCGGACGTCGCAATCGTCTAGACCCATCTCGTTATATCATTTCTAACCTATAGCCGCGCTTCTTGAGGGACACGATAGAGATGCTGGTGTCGGGTTCGAGCATCTTGCGAATATAGGTTATCTGGACGTTGAGGGCGAGGGAGTTGGCATAGCTATCGTTTCCCCAGACGTGTTCCAGCAGATACGAACGTTCTACGGTCTGACCGATATGCTGAGCTAAGATGGCGAGAATCTCCGACTGGCGGGCAGAGAGGTGTTGCACTGTTCCGGCATATTCAATCGTGGAGAGGTTGTAGTCGAAAATGGTCTGGCCGATGACTATGCGCGATGGTAACGAAGCCTGGCGATGCTCGAAACGCTCTTTAATCTTTGCAATGAGTTCTTCGGGATAGAACGGCTTGGGAATGTAGTCATTGCCTTTCAGGTAGAACCCTTTCAGGCGGTCGGTCTTTTCCGTTCGGTCTGTGAGAAAGAAGATCAGCACGTCTCGGTCTTGCTCACGTATCATCTGCGCCAACTCAAAACCGTTCATCAGCGGCATGTTGATGTCCAACAACACCACGTCGGGCTTGGCGGTAGAGAATGCCTCCCAACCTTTGCATCCATTCTCGGCATACTCCACTTCATAGCCTTCCACCTCCAGGAACTTCCTTAGTAGCTCTGAGTTCTGACGGTCATCGTCAACGAGCAATATCTTAATCCTCTCCATCACTCTGCGGTATTACGATTATAAACGTGGTGCCTTCACCCTCCGTGCTGTCAAGGCTGATTCTGCCACCGTGTGCTTCAACCAGTAACTTCACATAACTCAATCCAAGCCCGATGCCAGGGATGGCCTTCTCCTTTGCCGACTCACTACGGTAGAACTTATCAAACACATACCGCTGGTCGGTCTTTGCGACGCCGATGCCATTGTCCGCTACGCTGATTTGCACCATCCCGTCTTCACGCATCCGGTAGTCTATCCTGATGGCCACCGTCTCTATAGAATATTTGATGGCATTTTCCAACAGGTTGCAGACGATATTTGCCAGATGCATACGATCTGCCTGTATCTCCAAATCGCCCTCGGCCACGATTTCCATCCTCACATCTTTGTCCGACGGGATATTCTGCTTGCTGATACATTCCTCCATCAGTCCGCGCAGCGCAAAGCGCGACTTTACCAACGGAATCTCCTCGGTATCGCTGAACGTGATGTCGCGCAGTTTCGAGAAATACGAAGTCAGGTTATCCAGTTCATTGTGCGAACTTGCCAGTATGCGTTGTTTGCTCTCTTCGTCCTGCATCATCCGCTCGTTGCCAATAAACGACACGCACATCTTCAGCGTCGATATAGGCCGTTTCAGTTCGTGAATCATCGTGTGCAGAAACTCCCGCCGGATAGCCTCGATGTGCCGTTGCTTGCGGATTGTCAGTATCTGATAGACCAGACAGAAGATAAGGAAGAACGAGAGCAGCATGGTGATGAGCAGCGTATAGGCCATCCTGCGGATGACGGGTGAAATACTGATGGCCGTTGTCACTACAACCTGCTGCCCCTCGAAGATGTCGTATGGATAAAACACCTTCATCACAGGTTGCCAAATGGAGCCATGTGTTTGCATCGACGGTTGCCACACCATCGTGTCTGTCTTCGTGGTTGTAACGCTTTGAGCCGCTATGCCTCGTGACCGCAGGATACTGTCGAGCCTTTCCTTTTGGAATGGATGCTGATGGTCAACGGTGAAGCGGTTGAGTGCTTCAACCAATTGGCTTGTTCCCATGTCTTTGTTGTCCTTGCTGTCACAAGTAAAAACAAAGTATTCCAAGCCTTTGGGCAGTTCCGTAGGAACGCTATCATGGAGGTTGGCTATATAATCCAAT
>OMXL01000018.1 GCA_900314985.1 uncultured Prevotellaceae bacterium
ATCTTGTGGATGTACATCTTCTTCATGTTCTCACGAGCGGGCTTCAGATACTGACGAGGATCGAAGTGGTCAGGATGCTCAGCGAGATACTGACGGATGGCAGCAGTCATGGCAAGACGAGAGTCAGAGTCGATGTTGATCTTGCAGACAGCACTCTTAGATGCCTTGCGGAGCTGCTCCTCAGGAATACCTACAGCGTCGGGCAGGTTACCACCGAACTTGTTGATCGTGTCAACCTCGTCCTGTGGAACGGAAGAAGAGCCGTGGAGCACGATGGGGAATCCAGGAAGCTTCTTCTCGATCTCAGCCAGCACGTCGAAAGCGAGTGGAGGAGGAACGAGCTTACCGGTCTTCGGGTCACGTGTGCACTGCTCGGGCTTGAACTTATAAGCACCATGAGAAGTACCGATGGAGATAGCAAGAGAGTCGCAGCCTGTGCGAGTAGCGAAGTCGATAACCTCCTCAGGCTTGGTGTAGTGAGACTCCTCGGCAACAACCTCATCCTCAACACCAGCGAGGACACCGAGCTCACACTCTACGGTAACATCATACTTGTGTGCATACTCTACAACCTGACGGGAGATCTTGATGTTCTCCTCGTAAGGCAGTGAAGAACCATCGTACATCACTGAAGAGAAGCCCATGTCGATACAGGTGCAGAACGATCTCAGGATGAGCGCAGCCCAGCTCCTTAGCGTAAGCAACAGCACCCTCAGCCATATAGCGCAGGATGGTAGCGTTAGCATAGTTACGAGCACCCTTAGAAACCTGCATGATAACAGGTGACTTAGTCTCAACAGCAGCCTGTACGATAGCCTGCATCTGCTCCATGGTGTTGAAGTTGAAAGCAGGGATAGCATAGCCACCAGCTACTGCTCTCTTAAACATCTCGCGAGTATTCACGAGACCCAAATCCTTGTAATTTACCATAATTGTATTTATTAAATAGTTAGAAAAATCTATTTGACCGCAAAGTTAGCAATTATTTTTGGAAAACGAGAAAGAAAGAATAACGGATTATGTAGAAATTTGCGGTTTTTTAAGTTTTCCGCATATTCTACGTAATCCGTCAGTGGAAAATGCAAACTAAATGTTGCAATATTACTTTTCTGCAGGCTCTATCATCTTCCAAATGCAGGCAGCGAGGGCACCACCAACAAATGGGCCGACGATGAATATCCACAGGTTGAGCAGCGCCGAACCACCCTGGAAGACGGCAGGAGCCAATGAACGTGCGGGATTCACAGAAGTACCTGTATAGCGGATGCAGACCAGATGGACCAGTACAAGGCTCAGACCGATAGCCAGACCAGCGAAGTTGTTGGTAGCACCGTTGGTCTTAGCGGTAGCACCCAGCACAACGAGCACGAAGACGCAGGTAAAGATAATCTCTGCCAGCAGTCCACCCAGCATCGATACGTTAGCCTGCAGGTCGTTGGCACCCGTACCCTCCAATCCAGGAACATTAGTAGTCAGCACATACAGCAGGGCACTGCCAATGAATGCACCGATACACTGGAAGACGATGTACATGGCACCCTCCTTGGCATCCATACGTCCGGCAATGATGCAACCCAGCGTGATAGCGGGATTGATGTGGCAACCAGAGATACCTCCAATGGTATAGGCCATCGCTACCACTGCCAAACCGAAGGCAAAGGCGGTACCTACCACTGCGGGGATGTTGTTAACAGGATCACAACCCAGACTGACAGCCACGCCGCAGCCCATCAACACGAGCACCATAGTGCCCACCATTTCTGCTAAATACTTTTTCATTACGTTTATAGTTTTAGTGATTAATAATGTGATATAATCTGGACGCAAAAATAGTGAAAATATCTGAACAATGCAAGTTTTTTATCAAAAAAACATACTTTCCTGCTAATAGAAAGCTTTTTTCATAGCAACGTAACAAAGATACGAAAAAAAATACTATCTTTGCACACATGATAGCAGACAATCCTTACGTCAAGCAATTTCCAGAATTGATGGCTGGCAAGACGGTCCTCTATTGTCATGGCTTTGCCAGCAGTGGACAGTCAGGAACGGTGGCACGACTCCGTGAAGTGATGCCACAGGCAAAGGTCATTGCCCCCGACCTGCCCGTGCATCCTGCCGAGGCCATTGCCCTGCTGCGAGACATCTGCGAGCAGGAACATCCAGACCTGATTATCGGTACGTCGATGGGTGGCATGTATGCTGAACAGCTCTATGGCCACGACCGCATCTGCGTAAATGCTGCCTTGGAGATGGGCGAGACGATGAAGGCACACGGCATGACGGGTACCCAGCAGTTCCAGAATCCTCGACAGGATGGTGTACAGGAATTCTATGTCGACAAGGCGTTGGTCAAGGAATACAAGGACCAGTCGGAACAGCGTTTCAGTGGTGTTACCGACGATGAGTTGTGCCGCGTCTATGGTCTTTTTGGCGACCAAGACACGACGGTAGACACCTACGACCTGTTTCGTAGCGTCTATCCGCAGGCTATTCATTTTCATGGAGAGCACCGCATGAACGACCAGTCGTTTATGCACTCAGTAGTACCCGTCATTCGCTGGATTGACGATCGTCAGGAGCATCGTGAACGTCCTATCATATATATAGGTATAGAGAGCCTCATGAACAGAGAGCAGCTACCAGCCTCATCAGCACAGAAAGCCATCCGTCAGCTGATTGAGCACTATCAGGTGTACTTCGTTGCTGAGAATGAAGCCACTGCCCTCCCCTGGCTGGAAGAATATATCGGTGTGCCTGCCTGGCATCATACTGTTATCACCTGGCGTCGCGACCTGCTCTATGGCGACTACCTGATTAGCAAGCAGAAAGAGGCTGACACCATGGCCACACTGCTGGAATTCGGTAGCGACACCTTTAAGACGTGGGAAGACCTTATTGAGTACTTCTCTCATCTGGGTGGGCAATAACAAACAGACAAATAAACAACATCACAATAGTAAGAACTTAAAACCAGAGAGAGAGCAATGAAAAAGATGATCTTTTCATGGGCACTAATGGCTGTGACCGCACTAGTAATGACAGCATGTGCCACCAAGAGTGAGACTAACGACGTTAACAATTTCCGCATCAAGCGTGGTACTAACTTGAGCCACTGGCTGTCGCAGAACAATGAAGACCGTGGTGAGGCCCGTCGCCTGCACATCCAGGAAGACGACTTCGCACGTCTGGATTCGCTGGGCTTCGACTTCGTACGCATCCCTATCGACGAGGTACAGTTCTGGGACGAGGAAGGCAACAAACTTCCTGAGGCCTGGGACCTGCTGACCTTTGCACTTGACCAGTGTGGCAAGCACCACCTGCGCGCCATCGTCGACCTGCACATCATCCGTTCACACTATTTCAATGCCGTGAATGAGGGACAAGCCGATGCCAATACGCTGTTCACTTCTGATGAGTCTCAGCAGCAGCTCATCGACATGTGGTACCAGCTGTCTGACGTACTGAAGGGCTATAGCAACGACTCTGTGGCTTATGAGTTCATGAACGAGCCTGTTGCCGACGACCACGAGCAGTGGAATCAGCTGATTGTCAAGGTTCATAAGGCACTGCGCGAGCGTGAGCCACAGCGCACCCTCGTTATCGGTTCTAATCTGTGGCAGGGCTACGAGACCATGAAGTATCTGAAGGTACCTGAAGGTGACAAAAATATCATCCTCTCGTTCCACTACTATAATCCTATGATTCTGACCCACTATGGTGCTTGGTGGACACCTATCGGCAAGTATACTGGCAAGGTAAACTATCCTGGCGTGCTGGTGTCGAAGGAAGACTATGAGGCTGCCTCTGACTCTGTCAAGGCACTGATTGACGAGAACCATTACACCACTCAGGTATGGGATATCAACAAGATTCGCGAAGACTTCAAGGACGCCATCGAGGTTGCTAAGAAGTACGACCTGCAGCTGTTCTGCGGTGAGTGGGGTGTCTATGAGCCTGTTGACCGTGAGCTGGCCTACAAGTGGACCAAGGATATGCTGACCGTGTTCAAGGAGAACAACATTGCTTGGACTACTTGGTGCTATGATGCCGACTTCGGTTTCTGGGATCAGAAAAAGCACGAATTCAAGGACAAGGGCCTCGTTGACCTGTTGACAGAGAAATAACTCGAAGCTTCGAAACATCGAAATATCGAAATATCGACAAAACAAAAAACAACAATAACTATGAAGACATTCGGACATTTTGACGACCAACATCGCGAGTACGTCATCACTGACCCCGCTACTCCGTTCCCTTGGATCAACTACCTAGGTAATGAGGACTTCTTTGGCCTCATCTCCAATACCGCTGGTGGTTACGACTTCTATAAAGACGCTAAGTTCCGCCGCATCACACGTTATCGCTACAACGGTGTGCCTATGGATGCAGGAGGTCGATACTTCTACATCAAGGACGGTGAGACAGTATGGAATCCTGGTTGGAAACCCTGCAAAACTGCCCTGGACAGCTATGAGTGCCGTCATGGCATGAACTACACCCGCATCACGGGTAGCAAGAACGGTGTGGAGGCTTCTGTGCTCTTCTTCGTACCACTGCACACTTGGGCAGAAGTGCAGAAGCTGACGCTAAAGAACACCTCTAAGGAGGTGAAGACGCTGAAACTGTTCTCGTTTACTGAGTGGTGTCTGTGGAATGCCGCTACGGACATGGAGAACTTCCAGCGTAACTGGTCTACTGGTGAGGTGGAGATAGAGAACGGTTCTACCATCTACCACAAGACGGAATATAAGGAGCGCCGCAACCACTATGCCTACTATGCCCTGACCAATGCCAAGGCTGACGGCTATGACACCGACCGCGAGACATTCATCGGCCTGTATAATGACTTCTCTAATCCTCAGTGTGTCGTGGCTGGCAAGCCCGCCAACTCACTGGCTCATGGTTGGAGCCCCATTGCCTCTCATTATATAGAGGTAACGCTGCAACCCGGCGAGCAGAAGGACTTCATCTTCGTGCTGGGCTATGTAGAGAATGAGCAGGAGGAGAAGTTTAGCCAAGAAGATATTGCCCGCAAGCAGCGTGGTGAGCTCATCTCATCACAAAATTCTGACGTGACACTGGTCAATAAGAAGAAGGCCCATGCTGTCATCGAGCGCTTTGCTACTGTGGAGGCTGTGGATGCTGCCTTTGCCGAGCTGCGCCAGTTGTGGGACGAGCTGCTGTCGAAGTTCACCGTGAAGAGCGACGACGAGCGCATGAACCGTATGGTCAACATATGGAACCAGTACCAGTGTATGATTACCTTCTGCTTCTCTCGTTCAGCATCGTTCTTCGAGAGTGGTGTAGGCCGTGGCATGGGATTCCGCGACTCCAATCAGGACCTTGTGGGCTTTGTTCACCAGATTCCAAGTCGTGCGCGTCAGCGCATCATCGATATTGCCTCTACACAGTTCCCCGACGGTGGCTGTTACCACCAGTACCAGCCACTCACCAAGCGTGGCAACAACGACATTGGTGGCGGTTTCAACGATGACCCCTGCTGGCTTATCTTCGGTACAGTGGCATATATCAAGGAGACGGGCGACTTCTCTATCCTTGACGAGCAAGTACCCTGGGACAACCAGCCTGGTAGTGAGGTATCGCTCTTCGAACACCTGCGCATATCCTTCAACCATGTGGTAGAGAACCTCGGTCCTCACATGTTGCCACTCATCGGTCGTGCCGACTGGAACGACTGTCTGAACCTGAACTGCTTCTCTTGGGATCCCAACGAGAGTTTCCAGACTACGGAGAACAACAGCGTGGGCAGCAAGGCTGAGTCGCTGATGATTGCCGGTCTCTTCGTACTGACAGGTAAGCAGTATGTGGAGCTTTGCGAGAAAATGGCCAAGCACGAGGAGGCACAGCGCGCCCAGAAGTGCATCGACGCTATGGTTGAAGCTGTGAAGAAGCATGGATGGGATGGCGAATGGTATCTGCGTGCCTACGACTTCTACGGCAACAAGATTGGTTCTAAGGAGTGTGAAGAGGGTAAGATATTCATCGAGTCACAGGGTTTCTGTACCATGGCAGCTATCGGACAGGAAGAGGGAATGGTCGATAAGGCTCTTGACAGCTGTAAGAAATACCTCGACTGCGAACATGGTATGGTGCTGAACAATCCTGCCTTTACCCGCTACTATGTGGAGATGGGTGAGATTTCCAGCTACCCCGCAGGCTACAAGGAGAATGCCGGTATCTTCTGTCATAACAACCCCTGGGTCATCATCGGCGAGACGGTAGCCCGTCGCGGCAACGACGCGTGGGACCACTACACCAAGATTTGTCCCGCATGGATCAAGGACCAGCAGCTGCATAAGGTTGAGCCTTATGTCTACTGTCAGATGGTGGCTGGTAAGGATGCCGCTAAAACTGGTGAGGGCAAGAACTCATGGCTGACAGGTACGGCAGCGTGGAACTGGATTACCATCACGCAGTATATTCTGGGTATCAAACCTACCTATGACGGTATCGAGATTGACCCTTGCATTCCATCTACACTCAAGGAGTATACGGTACACCGCGTGCTGCGCGATGCAGAGTTTGACATCACGGTGAAGAACCCCAACGGCAAGGAGAGCGGCATCAGCCAGATTACGCTCGATGGTGCTGCCATCGAAGGCAACATCATCAAGGCCACTCCAGGCAAACATACGGTTGAGGTCATCATGTAAGATACACTCTTTCTATCATCATAAGGGGATATGTCAGTAGGCATACCCCCTTTTCTTATATATATAAGTCCACCATTTATTTTTTTACCTTTTTTCTTGGTCAATGGAGAAATTTTGTTTATCTTTGCATCAAGATGTTAAACTAACCTAATTTATATGATTAAGATTCAAAAACTAGGTCTTATAGCAGCGCTGATGTTTTGCTATGGCGCAACGGAGGTGAAAGCTACAGAGACAGTGACAGAGGATTGCTACAAGTTGGAAGTGCCAGAGATGAAACCTGAGTTAACAACGACTCCCGAACTGACATTTGAGACCAAAGTAGCTCCAGAGCCTAACATGGGGTTAAAGTGGAAACCTGACATTGATTTCTTCAAGTCAAAGACCAACAAAGGGGTGAAGGCTTACAAGTTCATGGACGACATGACGTTCGTGGGTGTTCCCCTGTTCTTGGCAGGTATCGCTATCAAGGGCGACAAGGCTAACTTCCGTCAGAACTACAACAACACCCATGCGAACACCCGTCTGATCACCAACTTTAAGACAGGCATCGACGACTACACGCAGTTCTTCGGTCCCGCGATGACGGTAGGTCTGAAACTGGGTGGTGTCGAGGGACGTAGCGACTGGCCCCGACTGCTGGCAAGCGCTGGTATGTCGTATGCTATCATGGCTGCCTTTGTCAATGGTATTAAGTACACTGCCAGCGAGATGCGTCCTGACGGATCGACTGCCAACTCATGGCCTTCTGGTCACACTGCCACCTCGTTCGTGGGTGCCACCATCCTGCACAAGGAGTATGGTCTGACACGCTCACCATGGTATTCAGTGGCTGGCTATAGCGTGGCTACTGCTACTGGTGTGATGCGTATTCTGAACAACCGTCACTGGATCAGTGATGTGCTGTCAGGTGCCGGTATCGGTATCCTTTCTACCGAGTTAGGCTATGCTCTCTGTGATTTGATGTTCAAAGAAAAAGGACTGCTCCGCAATGATGCAGAAAGCTTCAACGAGAATCCCTCGTTCTTCAGTATCGGCATGGGCTTAGGCTGGGGCTTGAAAGGTCTTGAATTCGACGTTAACGACCTTGTCTATGCGGAAGATGCGGAAGACGAGGATGTCATCAATCCATTTAGCGTTGATTTCCATACCTCTTCTGTGGTCGATGCAGAAGGTGCCTACTTCTTTAACAAATATATAGGTGTAGGCGGACGACTGCGTGTTCGCGCAATGACTGCAAAGTCATGGAGTGACTTTGTGGGACTTGCACAAAATGACCGTAAAAGAATCAGTGGAGAGGTTTTGGAGGTCATCGACAAATACTCCCTGATACCAACGGAGGATATCCAGAAAGAAATGACCACGATGTGTACTGATGAGGAATATAGCGTGGAAAGTGACCACCTTACTGAGTTCTCGGCTAGTGTAGGTCTGTATTTCAATATACCTTTAGGTAAGAGGTTCGCTTTGGGCAGCAAACTGCTTATTGGTCGCACCATGACACAAGAGCTGGATATCAACGCACATTATAAAGGAGACATTAAGAAGGCAGCATACCTGCTGACCATGACCGATGGATTGCCTTCATCGAATGGTTTTCAGGTGATTATCCCTACCAGTGATGGTAACATGACAGTCCCTGTAGAAGATGGGGCCATGCTATTTGTTGACCAATTTAAGTCGACTGGTAATTCTTATGATCAGGAGTGGGACTACCTGACGATGGGCGGAAATAATTCTACCAATTACGGTACCGGACTGTCGCTTACCTACAAATACAAGTCGAACTTCTCGTGGAGAGTGTATGTTGATTATGACTTTTCTCACAAGGAGTTTACGCTTACTTATGATCCCTACCGTTTCATGAAGTTGTCAACACCGAATCTGGAGTCTATCTATCATATAGCCGGTACAGATCTTGAGCCCTATCAGTTCAAGAAGAAGAAAGATGTACACTATTTCACCATCGGTGGTTCCTTCATGGTTAACTTCTAAAAAAGAACAGATACAAACAATAAAAAGGCGGGCTTCGCAATGAAGTCCGCCTTTTGTTATGATAAATCTTCTACTGATTAGAAGTCCATCTTGTCGAGTGCATCAGAGAAGTCCTTTGGCTCGTTGTTCTCTGCGGGAGCCTGATACTCATCATTGCGCTCACGACGCTCAGGACGAGGACGACGCTCACCACGCTCAGGACGAGGGCGACGATCGCCACGCTCACCACGCTCGGGGCGCTCACGACGACGCTGCTGAGGCTCTACATAGTCGGCAGGCTTCTCAATGAGTACACGGTGAGAGAGCTTGAACTTACCAGTCTTAGGATCAATCTCCAGGAGCTTTACCTGAATCTTGTCACCCTCCTTGATACCAGCTTCCTCGACAGTCTCCAGACGCTTCCAGTCAATCTCAGAGATGTGGAGCAGACCGTCCTTGCCAGGCATGAACTCTACGAAGCAGCCGTAAGGCATGATGCTGCGAACAGTACCCTCGTAAACCTCACCAATCTCGGGGATGGCAACGATAGCCTTGATCTTAGCCAGTGCGGCATCGATACTCTCCTTGTTAGGAGCGCTAACCTGTACCTTACCAACGCCATCAATCTCGTCGATAGTGATAGTAGCACCGGTATCCTCCTGCATCTGCTGGATAATCTTACCACCAGGGCCAATGACAGCACCAATGAACTCCTTAGGAATCTCGATCTGAACGATGCGAGGAACCTGAGGCTTCAGTTCAGCGCGTGGCTCAGCGATAGTATCAGTAATGCACTTCAGGATGTGCTCACGACCAGCCTTAGCCTGCATCAGCGCCTTCTCCAAAATATCGAATGACAGACCGTCGCACTTGATATCCATCTGAGTAGCGGTCAGACCGTCCTTAGTACCAGTGGTCTTGAAGTCCATATCACCCAGGTGGTCCTCATCGCCGAGGATATCAGATAGTACAGCGTACTTGTCCTCACCAGGATTCTTAATCAGACCCATAGCGATACCAGAAACGGGCTTCTTCATGGGAACACCAGCATCCATCAGAGCCAGCGTACCAGCACAAACGGTAGCCATTGATGAAGAACCGTTAGACTCCATGATCTGGCTTACTACACGAACGGTGTAGGGGAAGTCAGCAGGAATCATCTCCTTCAGACCACGCCATGCCAAATGACCGTGACCAATCTCACGACGACCTACGCCACGCTGTGCCTTAGCCTCACCCGTACAGAATGGGGGGAAGTTGTAGTGCAGCAGGAAGCGCTGGTAGCTCTTGTCGAGTACATCGTCAACGAGTTTCTCGTCGAGCTTGGTACCCAGGGTAACGGTAGTCAGTGACTGTGTCTCACCACGGGTGAAGATAGAACTTCCGTGAGGCATGGGCAGTGGAGAAACCTCGCACCAGATAGGACGAATCTCGTCAGTCTTACGACCATCGAGACGGATACCCTCATCGAGGATGCAACGGCGCATAGCGTCGCGCTCTACGTCGTGGTAGTAGCGGTCCATCATGGCATATTTCTCTTCCAGCTCGTCTTCAGTCAGGTCGGCATGCTCAGCGGCATACTTCTCCTTGAAGTCAGCCAAAATCTTCTCGAAGGCCTCAGCACGGGCGTGCTTCTCGAGAGCCTGCTTGGTAACATCGTAGGCGGGCTGATAGAGCTCCTTGTTCATGCGCTCGCGAAGCTCCTCGTCGTTGACCTCGTGGTCGTACTCGCGCTTCACATCCTTGCCGAGCTCCTTGCTCAGCTCAGCCTGCAGCTCACACATGGGCTTGATAGCATCCATGGCTGCCTTCAGGGCACCGAGCAGATCCTGCTCTGATACTTCCTTCATCTCACCTTCTACCATCATGATGTTCTCAGCAGAGGCACCGACCATGATGTCCATATCGGCCTCCTTCATCTGCTCGAAGGTAGGATCGATAACGTACTGACCGTTGATACGGGCTACGCGCACCTCAGAGATGGGGCACTCGAAGGGAATATCTGAACATGCCAGCGCGGCTGATGCTGCAAAACCTGCCAAAGCATCGGGCTGGTCAACACCATCGGCGCTGAACAGCATTACGTTGACATAAACTTCTGCGTGATAGTTAGAGGGGAACAGCGGACGGAGCACGCGGTCAACCAGACGGCTCGTCAGAATCTCATTGTCAGAGGCCTTACCCTCGCGTTTGGTGAAGCCACCGGGGAAACGACCTGCGGCGGCGTACTGCTCTCTGTAGTCAACCTGCAGAGGCATGAAATCTGTTCCGGGAACTGCATCTTTTGCGGCACAAACAGTAGCCAGCAGTACAGTGTTGTTCATGCGAAGCATCACACTGCCATCGGCCTGCTTTGCCACTTTCCCGGTCTCAATTGTGATGGTTCTTCCATCAGGCAATTGAATACTTTTCGTAATTACGTTCATCTTAAATTAAACATCTAAAAAAATAAAAAATCTGCGACTTGGCGCAAAAAACTGTGCAAAGGTACACATTATTATAATAATAAACGAATATTCCCCTTGGAATTATTGTTTTTTAGGAAAAAAGGTGTACCTTTGCATTCAAAATCGAAAACAAGCAAATAAAATGAAGAAATACGTATTGATTGCTGTGGCAGCATTGGCCATGGTATCGTGTAGCGAGAAGAAGTTCCATGTAGAGGGCTCTATCAGCAATGCTAAGGACTCGTTGCTCCTCTTAGAGAATGTGGGTATTGAAGACATTACCGTTGTCGACTCTGTTCGTTTGGATGAAGACGGAACGTTCAGCTTTAGCGGTGATGCTCAGGAGGCTCCAGAGTTCTATCGCTTGCGCATTGCAGGTCAGATTATCAATGTCTCTATCGACTCTACTGAGACTGTTACCATCAAGGCCAAATACCCACAGATGGCTACTGATTACGAGGTAAGCGGTTCTGACAACTGTTTGAAAATCAAGGAGCTGTCTCTCAAACAGATTGCTCTGCGCCAGCGTGCCATCGCTATCAGCGAAAACGAAGACCTGACCGTACAGGCTACCAATGACAGCATCTACAACATGGTTCGCCAATACAAAGAGGAAATCAAGAAGGACTACATCTACGCAGAGCCTGGTAAGGCCTATGCCTATTTTGCACTCTTCCAGACATTGGGCGACATGCTGCTCTTCAATCCTCGTGCCGACCGTGAGGACATCAAGGCTTTTGCTGCCGTAGCCACCAGTTGGGACAGCTATTATCCCAATTCTGCACGCGGTGCCAATCTACACAACATTGCCATTGAAGGCATGAACAATATCCGCATCAATGATGCTGCCCGTGCACAGACCATCGATGCCAGCAAGGTATCATCTGCTGGTATTATCGACATCGCCCTGCGCGACAACAAAGGCAAACAGCGCAAGTTGTCTGAGCTGAAAGGCAAGGTGGTACTGCTTGACTTCCACGTCTTTGCTACTGAGGATTCACCTGCCCGCATTCTCCTGCTCCGTGAGCTCTACAACAAATACCACGCTCAGGGTTTGGAAATCTATCAGGTTAGCATCGACCCCGATGAGCACTTCTGGAAGCAGCAGACTGCCGCACTGCCATGGATTAATGTTCGCGATGACGGAGGCTTGCAATCTCAGAGTCTGGCACTCTATAACGTACAGGCCATTCCTGACTACTTCCTCATCGACCGTGGCAACAACATCGTAGGTCGCGCGCAGAACATCAAAGACTTAGAAGAGACCATCAAAAGCCTGTTGTAAAGCATGACAGACGAAGATTTTGATATCAGAGAACAGCAGTTGTCGTCGAGCGAGAAAGAGTTCGAGAACGCGCTGCGCCCGCTGGCATTCAACGATTTCAGCGGTCAGCAGCAGGTTGTCGAGAACCTGGAAGTGTTCGTCGAGGCTGCCAAATATCGTGGCGAGCCCCTCGACCACGTCTTGCTGCACGGTCCTCCCGGATTGGGTAAGACAACGCTATCTAATATCATTGCCAACGAGTTAGGCGTGGGCTTTAAGATTACCTCTGGACCCGTGCTCGACAAGCCTGGCGATCTGGCAGGTATCCTGACATCACTGGAGAAGAACGACGTGCTGTTCATCGACGAGATTCACCGCTTGTCACCTGTTGTCGAGGAGTACCTCTATTCAGCCATGGAGGACTATCGCATCGACATCATGATTGACAAGGGTCCCTCGGCACGCTCCATACAGATTGACCTCAACCCATTCACGTTGGTGGGTGCTACCACGCGTAGTGGTCTGTTGACAGCCCCTCTGCGTGCCCGTTTTGGTATCAATATGCACCTGCAGTACTACGATCCTGAGACACTGCAGAAGATTATCGAGCGCTCAGCCAGCATCCTGCGAGTACCCATCACCACCGATGCTTCACTGGAGATAGCACGCCGCTCTCGTGGTACGCCCCGTATTGCCAACGCTCTGTTGCGCCGTGTTCGCGACTTCGCACAGGTCAAAGGTACAGGCAGCATCGATTCTAACATTACGAAGATAGCTCTGAAGGCGCTGAATATTGACCAGTACGGTCTCGACGAGATTGACAACCGCATACTGCTCACCATCATCGACAAGTTCCGTGGTGGTCCTGTAGGCATTACCACTATCGCCACAGCTATTGGTGAGGACGCTGGTACTGTCGAGGAGGTCTATGAGCCCTTCCTCATCATGGAGGGCTTCATCAAGCGCACCCCTCGTGGTCGCATGGCGACAGAACTGGCATACAAGCACTTCGGACGCAATCCGTATAGTGGCAACATCATGGAACCAAATCTTTTCGAATGAGGACAGGAATATTTGTAGGCAGCTTCAACCCCTTTACAGTAGGTCACGACAATATCGTGACCAGAGCCCTACCGCTCTTCGATCGCCTGGTTATTGGCGTGGTGGGCGATCAGGTGCATAAGCCCGACATGCCCAGTGCTGAGGAGCGCATGGCAGCCATCCGCGATCTCTATCGCGATGAGCCACGCATTGAGGTCAAGCCCTATTATGGTCTGGCTGTCGACTTTGCCCGTGCAGAAAACGCCCATTTCATCGTGAAAGGTGTGCGCTCTATCAAGGACTTTGAATACGAGCGCGAACAGGCCGACATCAATCGCCAGCTCAGTGGTGTAGAGACCATCCTACTCTATTCCGAACCGCAATTCTCATCCATTTCATCGACCATGGTGCGCGAACTGCAGCACTTCGGTGTCGATGTTTCTCCCTATCTCCCCCATAAAACCCATTAGACCCATTTGCCCATGATAACTTACAGCTCAGAAAACGTCCGATTCCCCAACATCAAGCGCCGCGAGACCACCGCGTGGATTCGTCGTGTGGCTGCCACCTATGGCAAGAAAGTCGGTGAGGTTGGCTACCTATTCTGCGACGACGAGCACATCCTCGCTGTCAACCGCGAATACCTGCAGCACGACTACTATACGGACATTATCACCTTCGACTACTGCGAAGGCGATGTGCTCAATGGCGACCTCGTTATCTCACTGGATACCGTGCGCACCAATGCCGAACTCTTCCATAAAGATTACGATGAAGAGCTCCACCGCGTCATCATCCACGGCATTCTCCACCTCTGCGGCCAGAACGACAAGGGGCCTGGCGAGCGCGAGCAGATGGAGGCAGCAGAGAACCGTGCCTTAGCGTTGCGCTAACGCGCTTTTAGCTGGCTGCTTGCGGTTATTCCGCAAGCAAATCCCCCATTTCATCGAGATTATTGGCCACGCAGATATAGTCTCTCCATTGACCACGCACCATTCCTCGCTGCTGCAAGTCGTCGAGCATGCGGATGGTGCTATCCCAGAATCCTTTCATATTATAGAGTATCACTCGCTTGTGGTGATAGCCGATGGTGTATGATGCCGCCACGGTGAACACCTCGTCGAGTGTTCCCACGCCACCCGGCAGTGCGATAAAAACGTCGCTTTCATCGAGCATCAGCTGTTTGCGCTCACTCAGATTGTTGCATGTCAGCACGCGGTCGTTATACTGCGACGTGCGCCCTGTAGCCTCAACTATCGAGGGCACCACCCCCAGCGTCTTGCCACCCGCTTCCTTGACAGCCTTGGCAAGACACTCCATCAGTCCTTGGTTCACTCCGCCAAAGACAATCACATGACCATTCTTTGCTGCCCATCGTCCCAGCTCCTCAGTCTGCAGGAAGAAGGCGGCATCAATCTGATTGTTTGCTGAACAAAAAACGCCAATATTCATATTTATTCTATTATTACTGTTACAAAAGTACAGAATTATTTCCATTCTCCATACACAATCCTCAAAGAATTTTGCAAACTGGGCTTGCAGAGCGTGTCAATACCACTATTTAAAGAATTGCTACCTGCCTGTGTATTAGCAACTTAACCATTTCTATCTGTGTCAATGGCATGATGGCTATTGACAAGAGCTTTTTTATTTACTACCTTTGCATCGACATACTTATCAATCAAGAGTGTTAATCCAACGGAATGGAGTCGCCAGTTGGTGTCAAGGGGCGCAAATGACAGGCAGCTGACGACTCCGTTATTAAAAAAAGTATGAAAGATGAAAAAGAGAATGATTATATCGAAAGAAATGGTTACCTTTGCAGAATTAAACAAACAATCAATGATGAAAAAAACAATATTGACACTGGTCGCTTTGCTGAGCATGGTTGCACAGTTCTCCTATGGCCAAAAGGAACTCTCAATTAAGGAAATGGAGGACTCTATGGCACTTGGCAATCTGAACATACAGGTTGATTTGGCCACAGAATACATTACAGGCGAGAGGGTGAAGCAAGACCTTTCCAAGGCTTACTCATTGATACGTGATGCAGCCGAGAAAGGCAACCGCTACGGCCAGTTGATGCTTGGTGTATGCTACGAGGATGGCATTAGTGTAGAAAGGAACCTGGGCGAGTCGTTCAACTGGTTTAAGCGTTCAGCCGATCAGGGAAACGTTTTGGCACAATTCAAGGTTAGCCTATTCTATGAGCAAGGCATTGTGGTAGAACGCAATCTAAATAAAGCTTTTGAGTGGACTGCAAAATCTGCACAGCGCTATCCTTTAGCAAAGATATCGCTGGCTAAATACTACTTCAACGGATGGGGCACAGAGCCCGACAGGACTAAAGCTAAGCTACTTTTAGACAGTCTTAAAGTCGATGAAGAACTGGGCGAACAAGTCTCTCAATATTGTAATATCATAGAGCGTGGCGACACTATGACTGCATACGGATTTCAATTCAGCTGGATACCAAGCATGCTTTTTGAATGGCAGAAAGGCAATGTGGATGATGCACAACTTACCGATATTACAGCATGGCAGTTAAATCTTGGCAGTATGTTTATCAGCCACTACGAGTGGGATTGGTCTGCCATTTCTGCACAGGTATATTCGCAACCCAACAATATCGACATCATCGTTTATAAAATGCCAGAACCCGAGAAGATGCCGCTTTGTAGATATGTAGCTGCAGCCTTGGACCGCAACCAACACACAGTACGGTACTTCACACTTGAGCTTACAAATGGCGTTGAGGAAAATGTTAGTGACAAGAAACGATGGATGTTCTGCGGTGTGAGTAGCAACTTGTCGCATCTCAACTTCGGTCCATTCAATGGCAATGCTACTGAACAAGGTTTTTTGGAATATGTAAAAAAGAAACTGTCAAAAACAGAAAATGCCAAAACTGACCCAGAAGTGATTCAGACCATCAACGATAGTATCTGTGCTGAAGGTGCTGTACTCTATACTGCCGAACGCCTCAATTGGGTATCTACTGATTCGGTGTTGGCACGCTATCGTCACGAAGACCTGGGCGGAAGCCTTATCTGGCAACCTACTGCCAGCACTTGGAGCGCCATCTTCTACGACAAGGACAAGAAGAACTGTATTTTTGAATTGAAACTAAATACTATGAGTGGTGCAAACAGCCTCTCGTACGACATACGTCCATTAACAGAAGAGGAGCAGGTTCAGATAAAATTGAAACACACCATGTTAGACAACGCCTTCGAAAAGTATGGCGACCAGATCAAATATAACGAAAAAATCGGCAATCCCAATTTTGACTTTGTACGCATCAATGATAACTTAATCCGTCTCTATGTACTTCAAGGCACTGTACAACCAAATACCATTCCATTCGGTAATGACTGTTCCATCGATTTTGATAATAGTGGTAATCCATTATGTTTTCGTAAATATCATCAATCGTTGATTGCTATCAAGACTGACGAAATTGATAAAGCCATATCAGTCGTGCATAGTCATCTTGCAGATAATCCTTATATCACCCCCACGGATGTATGCAATTTCCTCCTATACAGAGGTGAACTGGATGACAGTTATATCCTAAGCACAGCATTGGGTGGCTACATTATACACCATGCAGCAAACAACACTACCGAGTTTAAACCCGCAGAAATGATAGGTAAACCCTGATGAAGAAAAATATTTGTTATTTGATGCTACTGTTGTTGATGGTTTCGTGCCAATTGACTGCAGATAGAACTATAGCTCAAAAGGATATATACGGCTTTTGGCAACTCGAAGGGGAAGTCAACAAGGAACTTCCGTGGAGTAAGATCGAGTTTATTAATGACTCTGATATTTGGATAGACCCCAGCCTGGATACTATCTATCACTATCGCCACTTTACTATAAATGGTGACTCGTTGATACTGACAGACCATCAGATGCAAGAGAGTATCTATAGAGTTGACCATTTGGAAGATAGTGATTTGGTGATTACTGATTTCAAGAATACTGGTGTTCAACTGCATTTTCGCAAGTTTGTTGGTAAGTCTGCTGAAGGCGAATATATGATGGATGGTTGTCATACCAAGGTTTTCTCAGCGCGCGATCTTTCTCCTGATTCCTTAGATGTCAATGTTAAGTCAGTACTTGTCAATGAGTATTACGAGTATGCTAAGAAGGAAATACATATCCTTAGCCGTCATGAGATACAAACGGCGAGAAGAATCTTAGAGTCTTATTTCGAAAACAAGGAATATCAAAATAAACTGGACAAAGACAGATACCCATATCCTTTCAATCAATATGTCAGGCAATACACGGCCCATGTCGAAAACGGAGACATCATAGTGACAGTAAATCTTCTGAGGAGATGGTGTGCCTTTGACGGTTATACATCATTAAAGATGGATATCTACGAAGTCTGTGACGGTGGCCCCAGCTATGCGACAGCCGTAATTAATCTGACTAAGGGAGAAATCGTTTGGTTTATGACGAATGGGGAGGCATAGAATCATAGTTGCATTTTTGATTCTTCGAGCAATATTTTTATTGAACATATTAAATTTAAACGATAGTCATATGGAAAGAATAGGAAGAGTACTAGGCAAGAATCGTGGGAGGAATCAAAAATCATTCCCTTTGTTCCTCTCGATTAAACAACTAGGATTAGCAATAGTATTTGCCCTTTTCTTACTGGGTTGTGGGAATAATGGGAAGACAAATAATGATGTTACTGATAACACTCTCAATAAAAAGCCTGTGATAAGAGCTGAAGAGGCTTTTGAAACAACTAGAACGAATATAAGAGGGGAGGTTAGACCTCAATGGAAGAAATCAGACAGTCTATTTGCTCATGCCTCTACCAGAGAGTTGATACAAATCGCTTCCAAACATACAGATATAATAGAACGTCTGGTAGCTTTCCGTGCTCTTTTGATGAAGAATCCACATGAGGCGGTCAATGTGGCTATTGCTGAGATAGAAGACACATCTATTGTCCATCTCTCAGATGGCTTTTGCGGAGAAGTGGACGTGGTGTCTAATGTTAGAATTAGTATGTTACAATATGGGAAGAAAAAATATAATGTTTCATTAGCAGATTCCATGCGTATCGATAGTGCAGTGCTATTCTCTGATAATTGTTCAAAGTTCTATTATTCGAATGTCCTTTACCATAGATTACCTGCAAAAGCTGAATTTGAGAGCCGGCTACGCCAGCTTTACAAACATGACCACTATGCATTAATCGCGTTGGCGCGGTATCATAGAGAGGAAGATAAGCAGGAGATTATTCGACAGCTCTCGCAAATAGAGAATAAAGACTTTTTTTCTTATCGCGATAGTATCAGGACCATAATGGATGCCGTTGCAGCATGGCCTTCGGCAACGTATAAACAAAAAGTACGACAGGTATGTCAGAATATTCTTGATAAGAAAGATGCAGATAGTTATGCTACTAGTGCTTTCGGTGCTTTAATGGCTTATAACGACCGATGGAGCTACAACCTAATAGATAAGACTATATCGAATGCCAAGCAAAGGGATAAGTACTATTTCGACTTTCATTGGAGTCTTCTTGAGGCATATGAAAACAATCCTCATCCGTTATTCAAACCATTGTTACGGAAATACCCATTAAAGAGTGGAGAATAATCTCCTCGCCCCATCCTCTCAACCTTTTGGAATGGAAATTTGGAGAATGCATCAAGAACTAGTCTTTCTTCGTACATTTTATTCTCACAACCACCTCACATCCTGTAGGTTACGCAACATTCACCTTTCTCTCCCAATTCAACCGTCCCCACCTCCCCATCCAACTTTTCTTTCTTCGTTCGACGGCCGTCGAACATATATTCGAAAGCTGTCACAAATATCTGCGACATCCGTCGCATAAAAAAAGTACAGCTAATACAGCGATGGGACAGGCTAGTACGGAGATAGGATAATCTAATACAGCGATGGGATGAACTAATACATAGGACGTGTCATCGAGAAAAATGTATATCTTTTCTTTGCATATCTCAGTAAAAGTAGATAACTTTGCAAAAGAATAATTTAGTCTGTTCTATACAATCATAAATAGATGAGTAGAAACATAAGACAAAAGCAAACAGCCTGGAAAAAGAATCGTAGGTTTGGTGATAAGATGGGTGGGCGCATGAGGCTCAAGCTTCATGACAACATCTTTAAGAGAGAGCATTCTTTTACTGCTCCTACCGATTTAGATGAGACTCCCATATTTATAGTAGAGAATACATCAAGGGACTATTATTTCCCTATTGACGTTGACGATATTAATGATGTTTTAAGTAACTATCCTGTTGATAAGACAAAGTTCATTACTCATGTCTGGCTAAGGAAACATATTCCTCATAATCTCAAACACGACACCTTGGCGAGTTATACTTGGGGAAGTGGAGTCTATTTGATTAGTCTGTATCCCATAAAAAAAGACAGAATGCATTACTTAGGGAAAAAGAAGCCAATCGGAATCATGCTTCATGAGTATGAAAAGTACTCAAAAATCATTGAGAAGAAGGACGGGTTCTATGCACAGTTTACTGATGAAAACGCAAAGAAATACTACATGGAAATTCTACTACCCTACTGTATCAATGGGTTAAATTCAATATAAATGTAGAATTGAGGAATCACTGGGAACGAATGAACCCCGAAAGATAGGCTTTCGGGGTTCATTTTAGCATGCTATCGTGGGGGCATTTATTTGCCTAACCAACTTGATCCTGAGGAAAAACCATTAGCATCGCTGACCTTCAAACCGTAGGTAGCAAGGGGTATGATGCCATGTCTCTCCTTGTCGTGCTGAAGACTCCTAACAGCCGCATTCACCATTTCGTCGGTACGATCGAACTGCTTGAAGCTCATACCATTTTTAAGTCCATATTTTTCATTGGTATTCTCGTATTTCAGAGTTACCGTTCCCAGCAGACTAACTTCCATATACTGGGTACCAATGATCTCTCTTACCTTTTCTTCGTTGATGTCGTCGATGTAAACCTGCATAGAAGCTACAACCTCACCTTTGTCGTTAAGCGAGTAATTGACTGCTTTCTGGTATGTGTCGCTGGTAAGCTCCTCAGTCTGGACAGCACCGTTCTCATAAGTGTAACGAACCATCACCTTACCGTCGGCAGACATCGCCTTTAAGGCATCTAATGCTGTAGTGTTAACAGTGAACTCTGCAGAACCAGATACGAGCTTGCCGGGTTCTACCTCTTTTTCAGGTTGCTCTGATTTGTTTCCGCTGTTGTCGTCATCGTCACTGCCACAAGCTACGAAACTGGTGGTCATCATACATGCGCACATCAAGGCGAAAACACTCTTAAAGAAATTCTTTTTCATAAATAATGGTTTTAAATGAATAAATATGGTTATAATAACTGTGTTGGATTGCTATTTTTACTTTATTGCTCCGCCGCCACCGCTGGTAGGATTGCCCCAAGGCAGCCCCGTATTGATGCGGAGGAAGTTGCCCCAGCCAGTCAGTTTGTGGAAGGTACACTGCTCATAGCCTTCGCCGATGTTGACTTTCCAATTCCAGGGATTTTGAGCGGCACCAATGTAATCATAATCATAGAACACCTGATGATAGAGACAGACACTGAGACTGTAGTGGTCAAGGTGCTCTACGCTCCAGCTGATGTCAGCACGCTGGAGGATGGCTCGGTCGAAGGCTTGCTTCATGTCCTGCGCAATCGTCTTCAGTTCGCCGTCGCCAGTGTTGGTAGCCAGCTTGTCAGCATAGTCCTGGAGGTCGAAAAAAGGATTAGCCCATGCCAAGTTGACATCGTCGTAGAGTGATATGAAGCGATAAACTTCCTTGGTAGCAAGGTCTATCTTCTCTTTCTGTGTGGGATAGAGGGCGACGAGACGGTCAGCCAATCGGCGAGTGACGTCGATAATGCCGTCCAGTTCGCTGGTGCGCAACAGTTTAAAGTCGCCATTGACAGCCTTCCCCTCGTCATGGCTGTAGCATTCCTGCCAAGCAGGGGTAACGTCATTGAGCATGTAAGCGAAGGCATCCTCCACATTGTCCTTCTCGATGAGTCCTCTGATGAAGGCTGGTAGCACAGAGTAGTCGCTATTGAGCAAGTGGGAGGAGCAGGCAATGTATTCTGCCACGTCGCGCAGTTCGGTGAGCGACTCCATATTGCCCATCATGCAGTTATGGAAGAAGATACCCTTCAGTGGGGCGCGGCCCGTAGCCTTGATGGCCTGAGAGAGTTCATACATATCGAGTTTCTCACTGCCGTTCCATTCGTCGCCGATGACACCACGTGAGACATCATAGTTCTCTTGGTACTTACCAGGGATGTCAACGGTGGGTTCGAAGCCGTTGCCGTGACCCCATATAGTAAATATGTACTCCTCGGCAGGACAGAAGAGGCTGCTGAACTCGATGAACCGATGGATGGTGTTGGGGTCGTAGAGTTTGGTGGCGATAGCCTCAGTGTGCAAGTTCAGTTTGTTCATACCCTCCTCATGCAAACAATCAAGGTCGGTCTCGCTGTTCAGCTCAAACCACACCACGTCGCCGTCGTCGCTAAACTCACCGCTGGTGTTCTGACCATACTTATAGAGCACTGCCACGCGGACCTTGGTAGAATCCTTCAGATAGGGCCTGAGGGCCTCCCATAAGTCTTTCTCAATAATCTTATCCATTTTGCCCCCAGCATTGCCATATACAAAGACAGTATAGCGGGCCTGAAGACCAGGCACAGACAGCAGTTCCCGCTTGCTCCACTCACCAAATTGGGCGACTTTCGCAGCATCTACTTTGTCAAAGGTCATGGGGCTGTCACCATAGCTTATTAACAGTTTGCCATCAATGGTTTGATACTCCCATTCCCAATCGCCATCTTCCATCTTAGTAACCAGTTTGCCGTCTTCGGCAGTATAGGTGAATGGCTGATGTTGAATGGCAACAGGCTCCTCACCTGCTAAGAAGAACACGTCGCAAACACCAGTGCCGTCAGCATTGAACGTCCATACGTTCCACGCCTTGCCATAGTTCCAAAGGGCAAAGGTCCGTCCCGAGAGGTCACATTCCCATGTACCCACCAGGACCTTGGCATCTGTCGGATTCATCGTCTGCTTGTCATCGTCAGTGGTGCAGGCAGTAAATACTGTTGCTATTATGCAGCAAAGAAGCACTACATAGCGTATGGAATTCTTTTTCATACTCATTCTTACTTGTTTTTCTTATTCTTCTTGTTCTTCTTCATGTAGCTTTGGTAGGCATCCACCATCTTCTGGCGCTGCTCGGGTGTGACGGTAATCAGACGCATATTGTAACCTTCCTGAGGTACGAAACCATCCTTGTTGTAATAGAAGCTGTAACTCATTTCACCGTGTACGTCATCATAGACCTTGCCGTCTTCACCATACAGCAGCCTCAAACCATTGGTTTCCTTGTCATCACTATCGTTGCTCAGACCGCCCAGCCAGCCCATGAGTTGCATTTCCACATTCCAATCGTTCATGGCAATAATCACATACTTCTTGCCGTAAAATGTCACCTCGACCAACTTGTCGCCGAACGCCTTGCGATATTCTGAGAATAGTTTCTCGTACATAAAGACAGCCGTCGCATCAGTATACTCAATGCCCGGTATCTTTTCTGCAGTGGCAAGTTTCCGCACATTCTGCAGGTTCCACAATGCCTTCAGAGCATCGCCGTTCATCAGGTTGTACAAAATGCCGATTCCACCGTAGGTCATCAGATACTCCTTCCTGACATCCATGCCTATTTGGTCAGCACGCATCAGTTCGTCAATATAGAACAAAACCTTCTTAATGTCCTTCTTGTCTGATGCAACCGTCATCAACATGACAAGCGATTCGAGGAAGACAGAGTCGGGCACCTCCTTGTTGATGCCAGCGACCTGCTGGTAGATGCGCTCATAGTATTTGGCGGCACGCGACTGGTTGTAAAAACTGTTCTCTTTGTCGAGCAGCATGTGGCCCACCTCCAACTGAGCCTGCCAGTTGTTGGGGTTCTCGTCGGCCTCCTTTGACAGGCGAAGATACTTCTCCAAACTGCTCTCGGTCTCAGCCGTCTGAGCGCTCACTACTGTTGTCATTGCGCAGCAAAAGAGGATGGTGAGCAACATTCTTCCGGCAGCATAGGTCATAAGGTTCTTTTTCATTTTACTACTATTTTATTACCATTATGTATATACAGACCCTTCTTGGTAGGCTGACCCTCAAGCAGACGACCGTCGAGGGTATACCATTTGCCAGCCAGACCATTCACCACGGACTGCGGATTCTTCACCATTTCAATGCCAGTGGCACTGCCATCGGTGACTCCAACAGCATCCCAAGCATTCAATACAGAGGCCAGTTCAGCACTCTGTATGCCATGAAGGTCTTCGGCAGCCTGGAGGGAGGCCAGGCGCATGTCGGCATATTGCGACTGGGATGTGGCATACATCATCATCGTACGATAGACAATCTGCTGGGCCTTGTCGATGCCGATGCCCGTCACGTCGTAGATAAAATTCTTGTCGTTGGTGCCAGTGCCGCCGTCAGAGAGGAGATAGAACCACTTGTTCTGCACACCGCTGTTGATGTGTACACCTCCGTAGTCGAAAGAAATATTATTGGGATCCACCCAGTACTCTCCTCCGTAGGTATCGGGACATGGCTGATCACCATCCTTGCCCTCCTTGGGGGAGGACATGGAACGAAGGCAGCTGTAATAAGGGAACACATTTTCAGCGATGAGCCAAGAAGCGGCGTCACCCTCGACATACTTCTTCACACTAATGCCCATGATGTCAGAGATCGACTCGTTCAGTGCCCCTGACTCACCCTGATACACCAGTCCTGGCGTAACATTTGTCACCATGTGCGTGAACTCGTGGGCCATGACAGATATTTCAACAACGGGGCGCATAACAGACTTTTGGGCATACAGACCTCCCATACCATACACCATGAAAATGTCACCGTACCCCGTCATTGCAGCGGCATTGTTCATGTCTGTTAGAGCAACGTATGGCTCCTTAGTCCAATTTGTCAGTGGCAGATAGAAGAGGTTATAGATGGGGCTGCCATTGTCGTCGTAACTGTTTTGGTTGAACTTCTCCTTGTAGAAGTCATAGGTTCGTGCCATTCCCCAATGGATATCTGCAGCCGACCAGGGACTCTTCTCGTAGAGCGCAGAGGCTTTCACAAAGTCGTTGTCCCACGTACACACACCGCTTTCGTCTGGCTTTAGTTCAATGCTTGTCAGCAGTTTGACATCTTCCTTGCCATCATCGCCAAGACTCTTGCTATAGATACTGATCGTTACACCTACTACCGGTATCTCGTCATTGGTCATGGTCATGTCAATGGTATAGGGCAGCTTGGTGATGTTCTGTTGTTGGAACTCTATCATGCCTTCACTATTCAGACAGGAAATAGCCACCTTCAGATGGAGGGGGAGAAACTCGTTGGGATGCAGGTCTACCATGCCCGAACTGGTGGATGCGCTCAATCTGTCGATGGTAAAGCTCTTGAAGCGATAGCTGTCGAACATGGGCGTGCTACTGTATGCATAGATGCCATTACGATTTAGGTAGTTAAACGGATGTAAATCCTTCCCTTGAAAACCCTTACTCAGCCACTCGTTTAATTTTGCAAAGGTCAGCTCCTCAATAGGAATATTGCAGGCCTCGAACTCAGGGAAATTGAGATAAAGGGTCTTGTCGGCAATCATCTGCAGATAAGAAGGCAAGTACGCAGCAATCATGGTATGAATATTGCGATCCTTGTCGTAGAGGTAATAGACACCCTTATCGGGGTCGAAGGAAGCATCCATCTGTACCTCGCCGCTGTAGATAGTGCTACCTGTCACCGTTGCTTTCTCCGGTTCAACACAGTAGCGCGTAGGGATGCGCTGCAGTTCCTTGCCACTCTCGGCATCAATGTAAATCCAGTAATTGTGGTCAGCCGACAGCATCTTCGTGGCATAGCGGTAGCCTTCATTGGTATAGACGAGCAACAGCTTGCGGCCTAACTCATCGACGGGTGTGCCGTTCTTATACACCATAGGAGCACGGCGCAGCTTAGCGGGCGAGCGGCGAGCCTCCATCACGTTACCATTGGCACTACGCAGCATGCCGTCCTTGAAATGGAGTTTCACGATGGCATGCTCCACCTCGACACCACCCACATACTGGCGATAGTCGACGTGCTCCATACCCAGATTGTCTGTCTCGCGCCTTGTCTCGCGCCATTCCGTTCCCTCGGGGAGTGTAAACCACTGACTGAACACCTCTGGAACCGCCTGAGCGGCCTGCTGGGCATCCGTAAACGTTTTGAAGAAGTGCCCGTCGCGCAATTGCTGGGCCTCTACAATGATGGCAGACAGAACTGCCAATACAATCAAGAGATTTTTTTTCATATCTATTTGTTTTTACGTTTGTGTTCTCGATTTCGTCTGCAAAAGTAGTATGTCCCCTGAAAACAACCGTCTCATGGCAGGAAAAAAGAGTCTCAAAACGAGAAAAAGTAAGCCTGGCAACTTCTGCCAGGCTTAAAGATTCCGATGAAATGGGCGATTTTTATTTCTTTGCTGCCCTACGATAGTCTGATGGCGACATGCCGTAGACATCGCTGAAGACGCGGAAGAACGAGCTGCGGGAGAAGCCGGAGAGTTCGGCAATCAGTGCAACAGAATCTTTCGTAGTGGCCAGCAGACGGGCGGCATAGCGCAGACGGTACTCGTTGAGGAAACCGTTCACGCTCTTACCATCAGTACAGGTGCTGATGGCATCCGTCACATAATGCTCGTTGGTACCAAGGAGCTGAGCCAGGCGACTGCGATCGAGGTCGGTATCGGTATAGATATGGTCTGGACCATCCATGAGGTCGCAGATGCGACAGAAGAGCTGCTGATTAGCTGTCAGATTTTCCTGAGGTTCGGCTTTTAACTGCACGATGGCCTGCTGTTCTTCTTGCTCGCGCTGTTCAATCTCGGCCAGCAGACGGCGGTTCTTCTCAAGGAGCACCTTATTATATTTATGAGAGCGCCAAAGCAGGTAGGCTATGAGCAGACAGATGAGGACGACAGCAACGAGGATGATGCGGTGGATGATGAGTGACTGGCGGCGGTTGGCAATCTCGGTCTCCTTCTGGCGGATTTCCTCTTGCTGCTCTATGTCAATCTTCCGCTCCTGAATATGGATGGAGTCTGTCAACTGGCGCATGCGGTCGGACAAGGCCTGTGCCTCGTCTTTGCGCCCGGCTTTCTGCAAGGTCTCATACTGGTACATCAGGTAGTGTTTGATGTATTCGGAGTTGATGGCGCTACCTTGGGCCATATAGAGCGAGTCAGACTGGCGGAACAGGCGGATGGCCTCGTCGTAGCGACCGCTCATCGTCAGATAGCGGGCATCAGCACCAATGTCATAGACCCTCAGATTTTCAGACTGACGGTGCTTCAGATAGAGGGCCTCAGCCTTGTCGTGCTGACCGTTGGCGGCATAGATCATGGCTTGGCCGATGGTGATGTTGTTGTGACGGACTTGGCGCACATATTCGGGCCGGTCTGAGCAACGGTCCAGACGAGCCAGGGCCGTATCACCTTTAGCCACTAGAGGCAGGGCCTTTTGAGGCATGCCCTGCTCAAGGTAGAACTCTGTGGCCTCTATAATGCCAGCGAACAGGGCGTCTATCACCCAGTAGTCGTTGGTATGCGTCACACCATTCATCATGATGTCAATGCCCTCCAGATAATACTGCTCGGCCTTGTCGGGGTGTTTCATATCCAACTCGCAACCGCCTTTAAGCACTAGCGCACGACTTTTTACACGCAAAGCCACTTCCTCGCTGATACCAGAAATGCCGCCACCTTGCTCCCGCTCATGCTCTACGTCGGCAATAATCTCGTCGCACAAGCGGAGAACCTTGCCGTATTCGCCATTTCTCTCCAACCATCCAATCAGCAGGAGAAGGGCTGAATAGTAGGGAGCACCTTCACGTTTCAGTTCGGGGACATTCACTATCTGCTCGCCATAGAAGATTGCCAACCGCGTCTGTCCCATCTGCCCGTAGAAGTTAGTCCTATTGAGGTTGGCCTGGGCAGGTGAAAACAAGCCCACACGCTCAGCACTGTCTATCCGTGCAAAGGCCTTTTCGGGTGTTGTGAATGCTATTTGCTGCAGCTCGGTTTTCAGTTTCTGTGCCTCCTCACTGCGGTCAGGCTTTGTGCAGCCTACCGTGCAAGTCACCAATACGACAACAATGGCTGTCAGTAGGATGATGAATCTAGTTTTTCTCATTATAGTATTCCTGCTTTCCTCATCTTTTGTCGCATCTCTTCGTTCTGTCGGATGAACCGCTCAATGAATACATTCTGGTCACCAATACGCCATTGCAGGTAAATTATGATGAGTACAAGTGCCAGCACCACTACAATAAGGGTAGCGGCTAATGCAACAGCGACAATATATGTTACTTCCATACTCATAATTGATGATATATCTACTTGTTATGATATTGATGCTGTTCTTGAATTCGTCTGCAAAAGTAGTCTGTCTTTAGGAGACAACAGTCCCACAGCAGGAAAATAGAGTCTCAAAACGGGAAAAAGTGAGTCTGACAGATAAATTCAAGGCTTACATTTCCCGATGAAATGGGCGATTTTTGTCATTGTCGTTCAAACGGCTCGTTCTGAAATTCCCAAAAAGTTTTCACTTTGTCTTGTCTGTTTGCAAAAAAAACTGTACCTTTGCCGCAAATTTCTTGGAACCCACTTATGCGCAAAAGTAGTTTAATCATCATACTAACAGCCATTGCTATCTTGCTTCTGGCTTGCACAAAGAACCATGGTCAGAACCAGGAGGACCAACAGGCGAAACGCGACACGACAGCGATGGCTGACTGGAAGCGTGGCTCGAAATACGACAGGATAGGACAGAAGCGAATAGCAGAGATGTATTTCAAGAAAGCGTACGATGCGTTGAAGGACAATCCCCAAAAAGACTGGAAAACCTATACCGAGACAGCCTACGGTTTGATGGCACTCCGCTATCTCCGATATGACCTGAAAGGCTCAATGGACATTGCGATGGAGGTGATGAAGGTGATGGAGAAGAACAAAGACTTTCCTCCTCAAATGCGCTCACCAGTACTTCTTCAGATAGCTCAGAACCAGGCAGCACTGAAGCAAATGCCAGATGCTGAACGTAACTTCCTAAGAGCCTACGACGAGATGCTACAGTATTCTGGAGGATCGGAGTGTGGCAACATCAATCTTGTTATCTATGCCTGTAATCTGATGGATTTCTACCAGGAGACTGGCGAGTATGACAAATTTGCCGAATGGCTGAAACGCAGCGAGCATGAGTTTAAGTTCTTTGAAGAGAAAAGCAAAACCAGAAGAGACTCCTCATTAGTAGAGGAATACAAGGCCCACCTGGCCATCTACCGTGCCATGTTGTTGCAGGGTACAGGACACACCCGTGAGGCCATGGCTGTTTACAATGCCATTCCACAAAGTCGTATCCGCTATACGTTCGTGATAGACAACGCCATTTGTTTCTTGAAAGACGTTGGGCGCTATGACGAGATTGTAGACCTGTACGAGCACTTTGACAGCAGCGAACTGTCACGCGACGGTGCGCAAATGAACTTTGACAACATCTGCTACCGTCTGACGCCACGGTATATAGCCAACATGAAGGCAGGAAACAAGGATGAAGCGCTGAGAATTGGAGCCAATATCTGCGAGGCTATCGACTCCGCCCTCATCTGGCAGCGGAAGGACGACGCTGCTGAGTTGTCAGTCATCTACCAGACGCACGAGAAAGAACTTCAGGTTTCAAGTTACAAGTTACAACTGCAAATACACCGTATCATTCTCGTCAGTGCCGTCCTCATCATCTTGCTCGTCGTCTTCTTGCTATGGCGCTCTTATAAATATAATAAGGTGCTCCTTGAGAAGAACCGTCGCTTGCTGGACGATATAGAACAACGTGAGCGGGAAGAGCAGCAGGTCATTGAACGGTTGAAGGCAGAACCGCAAGATGCGCTCACCACCGAGCAGCAGCTCTTCTGCCGTATCTGCGACCTCATGGAAGCGCCCAATCACATCTATACCGACACGGACCTCGATCGCAGTCGTCTGGCTCAGCTTCTCGGCACCAACGAGCACTATATCACCGACGCCATCAGCACCTGCACCGACGGCAAGAGCGTAAACGGCTTCCTCAATGAGTACCGTCTGCGCTATGCCGCCCATCTGCTGGCAACGACAACAGATGCTGTTGGCGTCATTGCCGAAGTCTCTGGTTTCTCGCGCAGTTCGT
This sequence comes from uncultured Prevotellaceae bacterium, assembly GCA_900314985.1. GTDB lineage: Bacteria > Bacteroidota > Bacteroidia > Bacteroidales > Bacteroidaceae > Prevotella. The sequence continues at coordinate 29,705 of OMXL01000018.1, forward strand.
TCTTCCGCGTCTTTAGTGATGCCTATGGCATGTCGCCCTCAGACTATCGCAAGGTGGCAAGAAAATAGATAAAGCATGACATCGCAATATGGCTATCAGATATACTCATAAAGAAGAGCTATGGAACTCATGGTCGCATGCAGGAGGCATCGTAATGGGTGTCATCTTTGGTGTGATATTCCTATGGATGGCGTTCAGGGGCGACAACCCGTGGGCTCGTCTGGGCGTCTGCCTGTATCTCTTTGGCATGCTCAGCTCGTACATCGCCTCCACCGTCTATCATGCCTTGCCCTTACGCTCCAAATGGCGCGAACGCTTCCGCCACTGGGATCATGCCGCCATCTACTGGCACATCGCCGGCAGCTACTCGCCACTGACGCTGATAGCCCTGCTGACCCAAGGCTATTGGGGGTGGTCGCTGTTCTCGTTTGTGTGGCTGTGTGCCATAGCGGGCACCATCGTCAGCTTCGTCAAACTGCAGGAACACTCAAACGTAGAAACATTCTGTTTCATTGGTATGGGCCTCAGCGTGCTGGTAGCCTTCAAACCGCTTATCGACAGTGTGTCGACGGCTGCTGTCATCTGGATTATTGCAGAGGGGGTCTGCTATATTACTGGTGCCCTCTTCTACTCCCTCCACAAGAAGCCCTTCATGCATTCCGTCTTCCACTTCTTCGTCCTTGCAGGCAGCATCTGCCACATCATTGCCGTCTGGGACGTGCTGATGGAATACCTGTAAGACAAGCTTTAATCCTCTCAGACGCTACTTGACGGCCTTCTTCAAGACGATTTTCTGACTATAGGTATTGCTGACAGTACGGAAGAACTCAGCGAGTTGTGGGAACAAGGACTTATCGAAAATCCCCGACCGCTTCAACAAGCGGTTCTTGACATGAATGGAGTTGCCGTCAACCTGTAGTGTAAAGGAGAACACAGCAAAGGGGTATTCGATGTTTACATCTTTGGGGCGAGCCTCCACAACATAGCCATCGGGAATAGTCAACGTGATATCGTCTTCATCCAGATAACCATTATTTATCCAGATATCTTCCTGACGTTCATCACTGCCTTTAGGAACGGTATATCCCTGATGGACGGGACAGACGGGTACAAAGAGACGCTGTCCGGTCTGTGTAGCGTATTTGTTGCTTCTGACCTTTGCATCAAGAGTCATCTGGGCTACTGAAGGTGTCTGAGATACTTTCAGCTGGTTCACTTCTGCCTGTGGCACATGAACCATACGCAGAAAAACTTTCTGGCGATCCTTCTCGTCCATCTTCAACAAGGGTACATGATTCTCATACTGTTCGTTGAAGGTCTGCTGACAAACCGTCATCTCTGCAGCTCCATCAGCATTCAGGTCGATAGTTATCGTGCTATGCATCAGATTGGTACTGTCGGCATAGACAGGCAGTCGCACCAGTCGTCCACCCTGTTCGCTAATCTCTATCGCATCATGTCCGGCAATATCGTCATGCACATAACCCATCGGCAGTTCTGGATTGGTACACTCCAACCACAGCGTATCATTGGTGAGGGGAACCTGCAGAATAACGTGATTCATCTGTCCCACACTGGCAAAGTCGGGCAAGAAACGACGATTGTTGGTACTGATAGTCGTATAGTTAGAAGCAATGCCCACCTCTTTCAACATAGCTCGCAAGTAGTTGGTCAGTCCTTTACAGTCGCCATAGCCACTCTTGTTGACACTGGCTGCCGAAGCAGGTTTCTGTCCACCAATACCCAAGAGAATAGCGACATAGCGAGTCGTCTTCTCCAAACGCTTATAGAGTGCCTCTACTTTCTCGCGATCAGTCTTCATCGTATCTGTCAGTTGATGCAGTTCGCGACGGAGAGCCTCAGGCAACACGTCCTGACCTTGAATCAGACTATACTCCCAAAGACCATAATCCTTCCACGAGCGAAGACTTCCTCGCGTACCATAATATACAAAGTCGGTAGGTGCAAACCACGCCATCGGCATCCTTTCACGGAGCGGACGACTGTATGCCTCTTGTTTAATAAGCGGCATATCGTTCACTTCGAGGGTAAACAGCTGTGTGCTGGCCGAGAGGTCACTGACCTTCACCTCCTTGTCTATCTGTTGCAAGGCATAGCGGACGCTCAGGTCCTTGGGCACCTTCAGCCGATAGCTGGCCTTCTTGACGCTGATATCATAGTCTGCCTGCGGACAGAAGCGAGGAAACTCTATCAGGTTGTCACGACTCTCAATGGTCCACTCATAGCTGATGGTAATCGGATACACGGGAGGCGTATAGTCCAGATACATCTTGTAGTCATCAATAGCCAGATAGGGCGAATATTCCGTCTTCTGCAACTCACTCTCCTTCAGTTTTCTGATGACACGTCCCGTACCGTCGCTAACCACCCCCTTGAAGCCTGTCAGCTTGTCGTTCTTGCTACATGAGCACACAAAAGTGGCTAAGTCGGCTCCTTGCTCGCTAAGAATGGTCGTCACCTCACGAAAATGCTGAATGACATGCGTGGCACTCAGGCATTCTACATCTACCACACTCTCTTCGACGATAGCCTTCTGGGCAGCAACAGACAATGTAAACAGAGGGGCGACAAATAACAACAGTCGTTTCTTCATGATAATATGTTATTGTTGAGCTGTTTTCGTCAGGGTTACAAGGTTCTTGCAGTTCTCCACTAATTTCTCCATAAAGGCCTTCAGGTCTTGATACTGCTGTTGCGTAAAGAACGTACGGCTGATGTTCAGCTTATAGAGTACCGACAGTTGGTTTCCATTCTGGCTGCATCTGATGGTAGCCGTGATGCCATCAAACTTCAGGACAATAGGCTTGGCAGCCTCCTCCAGTTTCCAACCTTCAGGCAAGTTCATCACTACGTTGATGCTCTTCTGCTGTTTGTAGGGCAGTTCCACTGGCAGATTTCGAGTCTCTGCAGTAAATGGGTTCTTGTTGATGGGTACTACCACCAATGGATTCAGATAAATGATGCCATCGGCTGTCGTACACTGCTTCGTAAACGCAATGGTTTCACGCATATTGGGCGAGAAATCGTGGCGTCCCTGCAATTGATAGTCGGTAATGCTGAAGTCGTTGTCTTCCTGTATCTGGTGAATCAGTTCTGTGCTGTCCTTCGCTGTGCGCCAAGCCTTACGCAGGCCGGCAGCAGCCTCGCCAGAGAGAGCATTCGTCATGGTACCACTGAGTTGACCGTCTTCAGTAAGCGCACACTGAATGATGCTACGTGTTGTTGCCTGGGTTACTGACTGCAGATTGACCCAACCGCCCAGTTGGTTCTTTCCTTTTCTGATGAGACGGGCACGTTCTACCGACAGACAGGCGGGAAGCACGTTCAGATAACCGTCTTCTGCAGAACTGTCGAAGAAGGCTGTTGTAGAGTCGTTCAGTTCTACAGCAACGACGAAGGTCGACAGGTACTTCAGACTGGCGTGTGATAGAGGCAGACGGCCATGGTTGCGAAGGCGCAGCACGACAGGCTCTGCCTCGATGCCTGCATCGTGCAGCATGTTAATCAGCAGAAAGTTCATGTCGGCATTCGTACCCGTACCTTCCTTCAGCACCTTACTGCCTGACTTAGCCCAGAAGGCATAGTCGCCATTCCATCTGACACGCTGGCGCAGCAATTTCCAGGTGGCATCGAAACGCTTCTGCTTGTCGGCTATCTGTGGGATTCCTGCTGCTGTCATCTCGTCTTTCAGCGGACTGCTCTTCTTGATGCGGCCACCAAACTCCTCATCATCAAACAAGGTCTTGTCAATGGTCTCCCATTTTACGGAATAGTCTTTGTAGACGTAGCCGGGAATCGTAACGCTCTGCAACTCGTGCGTTACCTTGCATCCATAGTCTGCTGCACACCAGATATAGTCGTCGGCTTTCAGGGCCGGCAGGTTGTGACCTATAAAGATGTTCGTCTCCGTATTAATCATTTCGTCGCCTACCGCCATCGAGGCAAACTCCTGCTTCTTCTCCAGACGACTCATTCCTGTCTCATCCAGATGGAAGGTCAGCCACTCCGGTATCGTCACAGAATACTTTGTATAGACTACGGGGATACTGCTCTGGGCATACCAGTCGCGCAGCTGGAAATAGAAGTCGCTCTCCAGTCGGTATTCATATTCGATAACCGTACCCACACGCACCTGAGGAACGCTGAACTTAATCAACTTCTCCGTCTTATCAATCTGCTCTTCATGTACCATTGAGCTCTCCATCTTGGTCTTCACCACCTTGCCATTCTCCATATTATAGGCAACAGCCTTTAGACCTCTCACCGTTTCAGGTACTGAACTGCTGCTACTGAGTCTGACGCCAATCTCGTGGTCAGCCACATGCTTGCCCTCAGGTTTCAGCACCTTTAAACGGCATTTTACATTGTTAATAACACGGAAGTCACCATTAACGAGGACATAAAACACCTCCACACTACGAAACAGTTCTACGGCATCAGCATCTTTATCTGCTGCATATTCCGTCATCGTCAGTTCTTGCTGTGTAGGCTTACCCCATTTCAGATTAGGTTCAATAGTCGTCTGTGCAGAAACGGTCATTGCCAGCCAACAGCACAGCACGAGAAGAAAATTTTTCATTGATAATTGGTTATTTTTTGAGGATTAACAGCTATCCTCTCTTTACTATTTTATAACGACCTTTCGTGTCTTACCATCACTCATCTTGATGATGTTTAGGCCACGCTGTGGTGCTGACAGCAGCTTGCCATCGATGGTATAGTAGCGCTCAATAGCCTTTGCGCTATTGCTTACACTCTTAATGCCCGTTGGATTAGGATCGCTGTCTGTCAGTGCTACGATGCTGGCGAATTCGTACCAAGGCTCTGTGCTCTTGTAGGCTTCCAGGACAGAAGCAGGCACATGGAGCGTAGCATTTTTGTAGTTTGAATTTTCAAAGCTGTAATTGAAATTGGTTTCCAGTACCTCTTCCGCGTAGCAATACATATCTGTTAGGCTGGAACATCCCCTAAAGGTCGCATAATCTATATTTTTGACACCTGCACCGACAACCACTGTCGACAAACTTGTACAACCGGCAAACGCACCTTCATGAATGGCTGTTACACTATTTGGTATGACAATGGAGGATAGGCTTGTGCATTGGGAGAAAGAAAAGCTGCCAATGGTTGTGACACTCTGAGGAATATCTATGGAGGTTAGACCTGTGCACATTCCGAAAGTGCCATAGCCGATTTCAGTCAGCTTGTTGCCCAATTCTATCGAAGTCAAATCTGCACAGCCTGAAAAGGCATCCTCTTCTATTACAGTTACATTAGGGATGGATACTGAGGTGAGATTCATACAGTAAGAAAATGCTGACGGTCCTATCTTCGTCACACTATTGGGAATCGTTGTGTTTTTTATTCCAAATACAAGTCTATTGCTTGCTGTTTCTATAATAGCGTTACAGTTTTCACGAGAGTCATACACCGCATTCCCTTCCTCTACAGTAATGGACGTAAGCCCCGAGCAACCATTAAACGTATATTTTCCAATGTGTGTCACACCAGTCGGAATATGGATAGAAGTTAACTTTGTGCAACCATAGAAAGCACTTTGGCCAATGTCTGTCAGACTGTTGGGGAAATGAACAGCAACAATATTATTATAATAATAACTAAATACACGATCCATGATGCGGAGAGTACCTTCCTTTACATCAATGGTTGTATTCTCAGGCATTTGGCCTTTATATGCATAAAGATAGCCGCCTAAATACACCACTCCGTCTGGTTGAGCCTCAAACCAGGCTGTTGCATTGAAGGCCTGTGTTCCAATAATTGTTCTGTCTGAAATGGTGATTGACTCCAGGTTTTCACATCCGAGAAATGCCTGTTCACCAATGCTATCTACATTCTCGGGGATGATGACTGAGCTAAGACCTTTGCAGAAGTAAAACGCATATTTTTCTATCTTCTTTACGCTATTGGGGATATCAATAGCCGTCAAACCCTTACATCCATAGAATGCTCCTTCTCCAATTGTTTCCATACCATCAGGAAGATTGATAGAGGTAAGAGCATAGCATCCTGTGAATGCAGACTTACCGATACGCGTCACGTCATTCGAGAAGGTAATAGAAGTCATAACAAAACAATTCCAAAATGCATTGTCACCAATGCTTCTCACACCATCGCCAATCTCATATTCCTTGACTTTCCAACCAAAAAGGTTGGATATTGACCTCCCCTCACTATAGTCTTTCGATACGATACCAGGACTGTTCAGCACAACCTTTGTGATATTGTCGCAGTCATAGAATGCCTGTTCATCTATATTCTCTACACCACTGCCAATAGTTACATCGGTTAAGCTGGTACACCCATAAAACATAAACTGGTCAATGCTTGTCAAACCATTGCCTATCGTAACAGAAGTGAGTCCAGAGCAACTACGGAACGCCTCTTCACCTATCGTTGTCACACTATTGGGAATGACGATGGAAGTCAGGGCAGTACAGTTCAGAAATGCTTGTTCTCCGATGCTCGTGACGCCATCGGGAATATTGATGGAGCTTAAGCTTGAGTTTCGCGCAAAAGCTAAGATTCCTATGGTTTTCAAACTATTGGGAAGCACGACAGAAGTCAGGCTGGAACGAGACATAAATGCCTTTGCTTCAATTCCCGTAACACTGTATTCAACTTCTTCAAAAGTAACCGTTGCAGGAATAACGACATCTCCATTAAAAGGATTCTTACGATTAAATGCAACTTCTGCGGTTTGGCTCTCGGCATCCAGGTTGTAATAGATACCATCAATAATCTGAGAAGTGGCACTTGCTACCACTGGCAGCATCATTAACACGAGGAATAGCAATTGCTTTTTCATTGTTCTGTTTTTAGTGTGCGTTTATTTCAGCGTGCAAAGGTACAACATTTTCAACAAACGAACAAGGAAAAGAGGAAAGGATTTTCGATGGCTGCAGGATGAGGAGACAAAGAAAGGAGCCGATTGGCCCCTTTCTTAATGAGTAGTTACAAGGAAGTAGTGCTTACTTAACCACTACAGTCTTGTTATTGATGATGTATACACCCTTCAGACCGTTCAGACTGGTAGCCTGATTGCTGATGAGCTTACCGTCCAGTGTATAGATGGTGAACGACTTGCCACTGTTCAGAATCTCGTTGATGGCAGTAACCACCTCGAGAGAAGTAGTGGCAGGCTTCGACTCCATACCGTTGGCATAGACAGCAGTCACCGCAAATACGTGGTTGCCCAGAGCCAGTTCCTTCAGTTCGGTAGCGTTCTCTACGGTGTTGCCTGTTGCAGCAGCATCTACATAGATGTTGTAGCTTACAGGAGTAGCATTGCCAGGAGTATAGGTCACATCGTCAACTACCAGCACAAACTGGTCAGTAACATTGAAGTGACGGATGGCAATATAACCATTCTGACCAGCATACTCGCTCAAATCTACGCTATACTGTGTCATCGTCTTTGTTGCTACATACTCGTTAGAAACCTGTGTGAAGGCCATAGGATCGGTAGCACTCGTGGTAGAAACGAATACAGCAAAGTGCTCGGCAGGATATTGCTTGTCCTGACCACATGCCCAGAACGAGAAGGTGCCATCCAACTTAGCCAATGGTGTTACCAGCCAGTTGTCGGGAGTCAGCGCCGTACGAGTGTTGTTGCTATAGCTCTCAGAATATACGCAACCATCACCAGAAGTGGTAGTAAATCCACCTTCCTCACCAGCAATATTGATATGATGTATCCAGTCGTCGCCATCGTTATCAGCATCTATCGTGGTAAACTCGCCCATGCCATCCTCAAAGCTCTCGGTAATCGTGCTGTTAAAGATGGTGGTAGGTGTGGTCCATGACAGGGTTACGGTCTTGCCGTCCTGCTGAGCTTTCAGATTCTCAGGAGCAGCCACTACAGGGTTCTGTACGGTGATGATAGCCTCCTGTGCGTTGTTGTCAGGATTCAGGTCGTTGTCGTAGATAACCTCAGCCTTGAGGGTTACGGCACCAGCCTCGTCGAATACCGTAGTAGCGAAGTCTGCCTCCGCTTTCAGCGTAGCGAAACCATCCAGGTCCTCCTCGTAGGTCTTGTCAAGAATTACCTTGTTGCCTGCTGTGAGCTTCAGGGTGAAGCCAGAAGCAGCATTCTCGGCATTGTTCTTGATAGTCATCTTCACCTTAGCCGTATTACCAGCAACGATGCTGGCAGGAGCCTCCATTGATACTTCAAGGTCGTGCTCATAGAGGTCGAGAATGCGGATAGCATCCAGTGATACATAGTTGCCCTTTGACACAAGGTTGCCTGAAGCGTTCACCTCGCTAGGAGTCATATACATACCCTTGAACTTGAAACGGATAAACTGTTCGGCATCCTGTACCTCCGTCAAAGGCATCTGGAAGGTGTTGTAAGTACCGCTGAGCTGAGCAGTCTGCAGTATCTGATAGTCACCACCATCCTTCGATACGTAAACAGTCAGTGCTCTTACACCAGTACCCTTTGCGTCGAAGATGATGGCGGGGTTCGTGATATCCTTGATGTTTATCTTACCAGACTCGAAGAATACACCACCCGTCTGCTTGGCCAGGATTTCTACAGCAGCACCGTCGCCATCGCTAGCATCTTCTGATGTCAGCAGACGAGCATTCTCTGTCTCCCAGAAATAATGCAGATTGTTGTCAGTGAAACTCTCGAGGAATGGCAACTCATAAGGCTTACCTGTCAAGAGCGCTACATATTCCTCCTCGCCAGCACCGCTGATGTTAGTGGGCTGGATAGCAAAATACTGATAGTCCTGATTGCCTTGCAGTGTGTTGTAAGCCACTTCGAGGTTGGTCTTACCTGTAGCCTCACCAATCTGTTGGTTCAGTACGGGGAACTGCATGCCCTGATAGGTCTCAATGTTTACAGTCCATGCCTTGTAGGTTACTTGAGCAGGATCTACATAAGCACCGTTAGGACCGGTAGTGCCTACACCATTCCAAGAGAAATATACATTAGAGAAACGGTCTTGCACGGCAGTACCCTCTACGCTGGCAGGAACATCGTAGCCAACATATACTGATACCTTTTCACTCTTCTCACCAGCACCCTCGCCGTTGCTTGGGATAATCTGATAGGTATAGGTCTTACCATTACCTACGTTCTCGTCCTTCCAAGTGAGTGCTGTGCCAGGAGCCACATTCTCAAAGGTCTTTACCAGAATCTCATCGCGATAGATGTCGATGCTCATGTCGCCACTCAGTTCAGAGGCGTTGGCCGTCGTGGTAGGAGCAGTGAAGGCAAGATTTACCTCCAGTGCAGCCTGGGCACCAGCAGTAGCGGTGAAGTTCTCTACCGCAGCAGGAGCCATAGGCTCTACGCCCTTGGTTACCGACAGGCTGTGAGCCACCAGATAGTACATATCCTGATCGCTGATGGCGTGGATGGCAATATAGTAATTGCCCTCTACAGGAACTGTGAACTCTGCAGAATAGTCAGCAGCAAAGCGAGAAGTAATCTCTGTGGGTTGGATGAGCTTCATCGTCAGACTGCCTGCTTCTGCCTTTCTGCCCAGTACCACCTCGAAGCGCTCGGGCTGTTCCTCGTCAAAGGCGTTGAGGTTGGCAGTTACCACATAGTGCTTGCCTCTCTCCAAGTGGATAGGCTGAGAAACCAGATAGTCGTCACCGGCAAAGTTGTCGTTGTGCTCGTAGTAAGCGTTGTGCGCAGCGTCTTCCCACTTCCATGTGTAGTTGTCGCCATTGGCATCAATCACCTGGCAGCTCTCGAAAGCATCGCGAGTAGAGAAGTCAACGACATAAGGAACCTCTGCAATGTTAGAGATATAAGCATCTACGGCATCGCTAGTCAGACCCTTACCCTTGTCGTTGTAGGCAATAACCTGATATGTGTAGCTACCGATAGTCAGCGCCTCGTCCTCGTCAACATAGCTGAGCTCGCTGCCAGGAGCTACATCTTCAAAAGTCTTGATGACCTCGCCGTTGCGCAGAATCTCAATCTGTGTCAGATTGCCAGTCAGGTCCTCTCCCTTCACATTCTTGGTAGGAGCCTTGAAGCTGATGGTGGCAGCCAACTTGCTTGTTGAGGGAACTACTGTCAAGTCGTCAACCGTAGTAGGAGCCTGCAGATCGGCACTCACCTCTACAATCAGGTTGTTGACATACAAGAAATATTGACCTTCATCCGAGATAGCATGAATACCAAAATAGTAGTAACCATCCTCATCCACGGTGATGAGCTTGTTCTCCAAGCAGTGCTTGTCGTCATCTCTCCATGTCACGTCGGTAGAAGCAATAACAGGTACGGTCATTGCTTCAGCCGTCTTGTCTGTTCCCATCTTCACCTCTACGCGCTCATCAAAGTAAGATGCCCATGTGTCGATGGCGAAGCGATAAGCCTTGCCAGCCTCCAGCTTGATACCCGGTGTGATGAGCCAGTCGTCAGCCACGGCATAGTTGTTGTAGTGATATCTGGCATAGTCAGAAGATGAGGGGAAAGACCATGTGTTAAGGTCACCGTCATTGTTGGCATTAATAATGGTGAATGAACTCTGATCTGTCAAATCTGTGAAAGAGGGAATGTAGGGTAGGTCATCAATTTGAGTGGGAACGATAAACTCGTTCCATACGCTCTGGAAAATACCATAGCGAGAGAAACTGTTGTCATTGTCGTAGAACTGTCCCATAAAGAAATTGGCACTTGTGTTCTGCTGAATGATAGAGTTACCCTCAATGGTAAAGGTGAATGGCTCACTTTGGTCGGCTTTGACTGCATAGGTTCCATTGGGATATTTCATGCCCCATTTGATGCTGGCGTTGGCACCTTTGCTTCCGATATAAATCAGAGGCTGCATGGTAGGAATGGTAATGGTGTTACCCTCCTTAGTACCTTTTACCCATGTGCCACAAGGATTATATGCAATGATGTCCTTGATGTAAACGGTACCGTCGCTACACTCCACAATAGTGATGGTACCGCTCTGTTCCATCTGCTTTACCTGCTGATTTTGTGAAATGTAGCATTGACCTGTGCGTACATAGGTCTTCTCTACACCCTCAGCAGGCTGCTGGATGATGCCGTGTTCGTCAACCACCTCACCAGTTGACTCAGGAGTCTTCAGCGGACGCTTGCTCTTAGCGGCCTTTGCCTTAGCGGCTTTGGCAGCACGGACTGCATCCTGCGTCAAGGGCTCTTGTGTTTTTAACCACTCAGCCGTTGCCGCTTTCCTTTTAGCAACAGTCTGAGCATAACTTGGAAATGCCAACAGCATACCTGTCAGCAGTATCCCGAAGAAATACTTTTTACCCATAGTTAAGTATTAATTTAGTTGATTATTTGAAAAATTCGGGTGCAAAATTAATACATTATCTTTAATTCATGCACAGAAACTGAATAAATTGTCACAAATTTTGCAAGAAAACTATTAACCTATTAACATACATGGAACATGCATTGAAATCAATGCTACAAAGAATTTTGCTTGCAAATTGCCGTCACCGTCACGGCTAAGTGGCTGTATGATAGCGCGTTTAGTGTGACACTTGTTTTTTGCATCTTCATAGTTTTATGATGCGCCAGAGGCAGCGGGGTATTCTGCGCCAGAGAGCAGTCAGCAGTCGGTAGCGCCAGTCGATGACGCGGACGTGCTGTCGATGGTTGATGGCATAGACAATCTCTTGTGCTACCTTCTGGGGTTTGAGCAACATAGGGTAGTGGAAGTCGCCAGCCAGTAGTGCTGTATCTACAAAGCCTGGGCGGATGTCAGTAAAGTGGATTTTCAGTCCTCTGGCATTCGCCTGCTGTTCTAGGGCTTGCAGATAGACGTTCTGCATGGCCTTTGTGGCAGAATAAGAGGGAGCAGGACCCAGTCCTTTGGTGCCGGCAATCGATGTGATGGCTGCAATGTGTCCTCTACCCTGCGAGGCAAAATAGCGATAGGCCTCTCCAATCATTCTGGTGAAGCCCATAGCATTGGTATTCATCGTGGCGAGTTCTATCTCTTCTTTCAACTCACGATTCTGCTTACCAATGCCTGAAGCGTAGAAGAAAAGGTCCATTCCACCGAGATTATCGATCAGCTTGCGCAGACGCTCTGTGGCATCTTCGGCAGTAACGTCGATTTGTGCTACCTCGTCAGCGCCTATCGTTTGCAACAGTTCTACACGACGGGCAGCCACTCCCAGTGTCCATCCTTCTTGCTTCAAGAGGCGAGCCACTTCCAGCCCGATGCCTGATGATGCTCCAATAATGATTGCTCTTTTCATGACTCCTAATGTTTTATGGCTTTGTCTGCAAAGTTACACACTTTTGCTGAATCCACCAAGCTTTTCTTGGCTCATAAAGAAAAAACGTCAATTTTCGTCAATGAATCGTCAATCAACGTTGAAAGAAGAATGTTATCGTACAAAAAACTGGCTGTTTTCTTTTTTCTTTCCAAAATATTCGCTATATTTGCACCTGATTCCGATAATTAAAACTTACAATTACAAACATTATGAAACTATTAGGAAACATTATTTGGGTCCTCTTCGGAGGTTTGTTCATGGCCTTAGGCTATGTGCTCTCGGGTCTTATTCTGATGATTACCATCATTGGCATTCCCTTCGGTTGGCAGATTCTGAAACTGTCGTCATTGTGTCTGTGGCCATTCGGACGTGACTCTCGTGTCACAGAAAAGGGTACTGGTTGTCTGAGTACTGGTATGAATGTGTTGTGGTTCCTGATTGGTGGCATCTGGATTGCCGTTGGTCATGCTATCTGGGGCCTCATCTTCTTCATTACCATCATTGGAATTCCTTTCGGAAAACAACACTTCAAGTTGGCTTCTATCGCTCTGACCCCATTTGGTCGTGAGATTGTAAGCGTCGACTAATTGAAAATATAGCAGCATGTAAAGAGGATAAGTCCATCGGCTTATCCTCTTTTTATATGTATGACTATCAGCGAGTTCCGATTCCTTTACAACAAATCAAAACGAATCTAAACTTCTGTTAAATTAGTGTTAAATTCTTGCGGTTTATTTGATAATCGAGCCAACTACAACTATTCCTCATCTGCACGAGATATTCCTGTAACCACCTCAGCCACAATCACTTCCAAATCTATTCTTCTCATCTCCCAAATCAATTCTTCTCGTCGCCCTATCAGTTTTTCCCTCTTCGTGCGACGGCCATCAAAAATATGTTCGACGGCCGTCGGACATATCTGCGACATCCGTCGCACTAAACGAATAGAGTTAATACGGCGCTGTGTACAGCAAATACAGATACAGGACAAACTAATACAGCGCTGGCTTAGGCTAATACGGGATCCCCCTTCTACGTTTTTTATCGAAAAACAAGTGTCACACTAAACGTGTTGTCAAACAACAACTTACGCGTGACAGTGACACTTGATTTCAAGCGAATGTTCTCAAAATCCTTTTCTTTTTCCTTTGGCTGTTTGATGAAAATGTAGTAACTTTGCCGCGATTTACCTAATACACCAATTAAAAGATGAAAATGACGAAAAAAATGATGATGACGCTGGCAGCCGTCCTTTGCTGCGTAATGATTGCTACCGTGTTTACTTCTTGTAAGAAAGACAATGACAAGTATGATTACAAAATCACTGTAACAGCAGGAGGCATGCTGACTGGCGACGCTGCCGTGAACTGGAGCTATCAAGTGATGTCAGTCTATCAGACTGCGCTAAACATTGACTCTGATGAATTCACGATGGATGGCGAGGAAGAAGAATGCAACAAGTATGTCTTTGACACCTGCAAAAAGGCCGAACGGAATCTTCCTGCAGGCGGTGCAGGCAAGATTATAGTCTACAATAGAACGACCAACAAACCGGTCTATATACGTGAAATATGATAGCGTTCGACAATGCAAATAAAAAAAACAACGTTTTTTGTTTTGTATTGTTCTCGCTTATTCGTACCTTTGCAGGCGCAGTAACGAATCGTAAAATGTAAATCGTCAAATAGTAAACAGAAATGGCTTATACACGTATGACTGCTGCCGAGGCTGCAGCACTGATTAAGAATGGCGACCACATCGCCATGAGTGGTTTTAC
>OMXL01000029.1 GCA_900314985.1 uncultured Prevotellaceae bacterium
ATTTTGAAATAGATTTTTTAGTAATTTTGAGCGTAGCGACCCCATAAAACATAGAAGCAATATGAAAAAGGAATATACGAAACCTCAGATGGAGGTAGTAGAGATTCAGACGGCACAGATGCTGTGCGCAAGTGGTCCTGTAACCGGTGTAGATGGTAATGGCGGCTGGTACTGGGGTGGTGGCAGCAGCTCTGGTGGCCGTGGCCGCGAGAGCGACGATTGGGACGATGAGTGGTAATGACAAAAGTGCACAGAGGGACAGTCCCCCTGTGCATTTTTTTTTAAAAGAAACAATATGAAAAAGACATATTTAAAACCTGCATGGCAGGTAATAGAACTGAAGCAGCAGGGATGCCTGCTGGCAGGTAGCAAACATGGCGCAGACTACAAAGTAGGTGGTCTTGGTGAAGGCGCTGATAAATTGTTTAATTTTGATGGTGACGACATAGAAGACACCGAAGTTGACAGATAATAATAGTTATAATAATATGTATAAGAATAAATGTCGCCTATTTACCATGCTGCTCCTATTCTTTTTCGTAGGAAGCATGAAGGCAAGCTATCTCACGGTGTATCAGGGAACTGTAGAAAATGGGTTGGTTCCCTTCGGCGGTGTCAATTTCGATTACAACACCAGGAGTCAATATGTGATTCCCGCAGCGAATCTGAAGAACATGGTAGGTGGTGACATCTATTGTCTCATGTACTATCTCACTAACTTCAATGCCGGCGAAATGCCAGAGGAGAAAGTCAAGGTGTACATGAAAGAGGTGAACTACACCACAATTAGTACGTTTGAACCGCTTAGCGCCAATGACCTGGTCTATGAGGGTACTCTGACAGAATCAGAAACAAGTGGTATTAGGCTCCTGCTCGTCACGCTCGATAAGCCTTTCATCTATAAAGGAGGCAACCTGCTGATTGATTTTGAGAACACCGAAACGGGAACTGCCCTGGGAAAGAAGTTCTATGGCAAAACGGTCAATGGGGCATCTATCACAACATGGAGCATTGGCCAATCGGTCAGTCAGTGTAATTTCATTCCCCAGACCACGTTCCTGTATAACGCCAAACCCACCATCACGAACGCCACCTCTTATACCCCCACTACTGCCACAGTCGGCTGGACAGGTGAAAACAAGAACTATAAGTTGCGCTACAGTGAGATATTGCTTTTCGAAGACTTCGAGAATGGCCTCGGTGACTGGACGGTAATTAGCAATGGCGGCGGTCAGGGCATTACCGACTGGCAGCTTATCCAAAATAATGGTAGCAATAATGCCTCTTATGAAGGAAACTATGGTGTCATTGTGTGGAGTTATCGTAACAATACGGCCTACGACGTTGACAACTGGCTCATTTCGCCTCAGGTCAAATTAGGCGGTACACTGAAATACTGGGTGCGCGTCGGCGATGCCAGCTATCCTGAGCATTATAAGGTTTACGTCTCAACCTCTGACAAGAATGTAGGGTCGTTCGTGGAGTTGGCCTCACCTGGCGATGCTACCAACACATGGACGGAGGTAAGCGTCGACCTGAGTGCATACGAGGGACAGACGGGCTATATCGCCTTCCGCGACCAAAGTAATGACCAGTATAACATGCTTATCGATAACGTCAGAATATGTATTGGAAGTACCGTTGTGGATAATGCCACGAGTCCCTGCACCATCAAAGACCTGCAGGAAGATAAAAATTATTTGATTGAGGTAGCTGCCAACGTCGAAGATGTGTGCTGGACACAAACCCCTGTGTTCACCGACGCCAACCCCATGCCCTACGATATCAATTTCAACAGGAGCAAGAACGAGACCACCATCTCATGGACGGGCTTCAGCGACTCTTATCAGTTTGTTTACAGAAAGTCTGACCATAAGACCTCAATGTTGCAGGGCTTTGAGCATGGATACGACGGATGGAAGCGTCTGAATTGCATCGACAAATCAGATGGCAATAGTAATCCTATGGCATGCAAGTATGGTCATGCGGGCTTCGCCTTCTGTTCGGATCAGGTTCATGAGCCGCAGTATCTCATCTCGCCCAGAATACCCAAACCCACCGAGGGCACAAAGCTGTCGTTCTATTACAGGCACAAAAGCTCGAAATATCCTGAGTCGTTCATGGTGGGCTACAGCTCTACGACAGACGACATTGATGCCTTTACCTTCGGTGAAACGATAACCACCAGTCAAGACGATTGGGAGCAGTTCCTGGAAGACATCCCAGCAGGCACTAAATATATCTGCATCAAATATGTATCTGACGATATGTGGTACCTCTTAATAGATCACATCGAAATCTGTAAACTTCAGGAGGCGTCGGGTTGGCAGGCCATCGGTGACATCTTCTCGCCATCGATAACCCTTGATGGACTGGAGGCCGACACGCAGTATGATATCACGTTAAGAGGCCTTAAGGCCAACTGCAAGAATGGTATTTCTTCCCTGACAGAGGTTCAGCCATTCAGAACGCTGACACCACTGCAGCTGGCCGACAACGACGCTAACCTGCCCAAGAAGAACATTGACATCATTGAGGAGAACGAGAGACTGACGGCAGAGGTGACCCTGACGGATCGCACGCTCTACAAGGACGGCGACTGGAATACACTGTGTCTGCCGTTCAACGTGAAACTGAAAGGCAGTGTGTTGGAGGGTGCCACCGTGAAGAAGCTCAATGGCGAGAAGAGCAGTCTGGAAGACGGTAAGCTGACGCTGACCTTCGAGGACGAGAAGGAGGAACTGACGGCAGGCATACCATACATCATTAAGTGGGAGCAGGGCGATGACATCACGAACCCTGTGTTCGAAGGTGTCGACATCAGCAGCATCAGACCGACTGAGGTGATGAGCAACGACGGCCAGGTATCGTTTGTGGGTCAGTATTCATCCTTCCACATCGTGGAGAGCGGTGCCACTGGCGAAAACGAGGGCAATAAGAACGAGATTCTCCTGCTGTCAAGTGGTAACAAGTTGGGCTACTCGAAGAATCCGCGCACGCTGCATGCCTTCCGTTGCCACTTCAAGACTTATTCCGAAACCAAGGCACGCAGCTTCGAGCTGGACTTCGGAGACGGGGAGACCACGGTGCTGACGCTAGTTAATAGTGAAAAACGAATAGTGAATAGTGAGGTCTACGACCTGCAGGGTCGCAAGATCAATGGCAAACCGACCAAAAAGGGACTGTACATCCATAACGGAAAAGCGGTCGTGATAAAGTAACAAAGTCTTATCTGATACTATGACGAACCCCACAGTGGCCTTGCGCTTCTGTGGGGTTTTTATTTCTAGAAGGTTTAAAAAAACTTAAAAGTTGAGGACGGGGGAGTGCAGTGGTTGTGTATATTATAAATAATGTGTACCTTTGCAGCCCGAAAAGCTCGTCGCTGAGCAAATGACTCTTTAGCGGCAGCAAATAAATTAAATAATTAAATATTAAAAATTAAAAGACAATGAGTCAGAAAATTCGTATCAAGCTGAAGAGCTACGATCACAAACTCGTAGACAAGTCAGCAGAGAAGATTGTGAAGGCCGTTAAGGCTACTGGTGCTATCATCAGCGGACCAATTCCCCTTCCCACACACAAGCGTATCTACACCGTTAACCGCTCTACCTTCGTAAACAAGAAGAGTCGTGAGCAGTTCCAGCTGTCAGACTACAAGCGTCTGATTGACATCTACAGCTCAACAGCTAAGACTGTTGACGCTCTGATGAAGCTCGAGCTCCCCAGCGGTGTTGAGGTTGAGATCAAGGTCTAATACCTTTGTCCTTCCGTATACATCTTAACGGCGCAACCGATTCTTTCGGCTGCGCCGTATTTTTTTAATTACAATCTTTATCTCGTATTTTTTGTTCAAATCGTTGGTAGTGTGATTTTTTCTTGCTATCTTTGCAACCAGTTACAACAACCATAAAGCATGAAACAGCCAATACGCTTAGCTCTTCTTTTTGCCATGGTGGCCCTGTTGACATGTTGCGGCAACAGGGACGACAAGACGAACGATGTGAAGTCGGACGTGGCATGGCGGCACTATAACGAAGCTCGCCAGGCCAAGAATCTGGAGCTCACACTGGCCGTCATAGACAGCATGGAACGGGCTAAGATAGTCAGCACGGCCAAGGCAGACCGACTGCGAGGACTTGCCTACGACCAGGGTTGGCAGATGCGAGTTGCTGAACACTATTACAAGAAATCATACGAAGGCTATGCAGCTAAACCTACGAAGGAGTGGTATGAATATACCGACGCTGGTTACCGCTGGGCCTATCTGCGCCATACGAGAGGCGATACCGAGGGTGCGCTGAGCGTGATTACCGGATTGCTGGCGAAGGCGGAAGGGAAAAAGGAATTCCCGACCATCAGTAAGGTTGCTCTGCTGTTGTTGTTGTCGGATATCCAGTTGCAGTTGCACCAGTATGACGAGGCACTGCTTACAGGACAGAAGGCCTACGAGACAGAACAGGAGGATGCGCACAACCCGAACCGACGTGGATGGGATCAGGCATGGGTATGCATGCACATGGCCAGCAATGTCCATAAAACGGGAGATGTAGAAGGTGCTTTAGAGTGGGTTGACCGCTGTGCACAGGCAATAGCACTCTCTGAACAAGAGCAAGAAGACTCACTGCTGATAGAGGAATGGAAAGGGCATGTTGCCCTGAAGCGGGCCCTCTACCTGTATGAGTCTGGGCATCCTGCTGAAGCGGCAGCGACCTATGCTTCCGTACCGCGCAGCCGCCTTTTCGAACCCAGAGCTTACCATGAGGCGGCCGACTATCTGATGGCAGCGGGTCGCTACGATGAGGCTGCCCACTGGTATGAACAGATAGACAGTACCTATGTGGCTACTGACGGTGCGCGAATGACCTTTGACAATATTGCCGAACGTCTCTCTCCACGTTATTCAGCCTACCGCAAGGCAAAGCGTAACGCTGATGCACTGATTATTGCTGACAGCATCAGTGCCGCCATCGACTCTGCCCTTGTCTGGCAAAAGAAGAATTGTGCTGCTGAATTGGCCGTCATCTACCAGACGCACGAGAAGGAATTGGCGCTGGAGGAGTCGCAATTTCGTGCTACCCTCTATTTTATCTTCGTCATGGCTTCGTTGTTCGTCATTCTGCTGATAGGCTATCTGTGGTGGCGAACGGCCCGCTATAATAGTGAACTCCGTGCTAAGAACCACCGTCTGCTGGCAGAAATTGAACAGCATGAGCAAGAGGAACAGAAGACCATAGAACAGCTGAAGGCTGAACCCGTGGAGGTGCTGAACACCAGTCAGCAACTGTTCCGTCGGCTCTGTACGCTTATGGACGAGCAGCAGCCTTATACGGATGAGAACCTGAACCGCGACACGCTGGCACAGATGCTTGGTACCAATGGAAAATATATTGACCAGGCTATTACCGAATGTTCGAACGGCGACTCTACGCACGACTTTATTAACCGCTATCGCCTGCATCGTATTGCTACCTTGTTGAAGACGACCGACGATAGCATTGCCATTATCGGTGAGATGTGTGGCATCGTGAGCCGTTCGACCTTGTCGCGCATTTTCCGTGACTATTATGGCATGACGCCCTCGGAATACCGCAATATCTCGCGAGAATAGGCATTTTTCCGAATTTGAAACATTCTTTTCCGTTAATGAAACATGAATCTGGTTGCGTGTGTGTAATTTTGCAACCAGATTTAAAACAATTAAATGAGTTAACGGATGAGTATACCCTTTATCGTTATTGCAGTGGCTCTCGCTTCAGCCTTCATCGTGATGATGTTTGTCATGATGGCGGTCATCATCTATCAACGATGGCGCATCTGTGACAACAATGCACATCTGTCGAAATTTATTGATGAGAACCAGCGTCTGCGTCGTATGATTCACTATGAGGGACGTTGCATCAGAGACGAAGAACAATCAATATTATAAGTATTATTAAACATTAAAACGAAAGTATTATGAAGAAGATGTTAATGATCGTGGCTATGGCAGTATGCTGCATGGCTGCAAATGCACAGAACGAAGTTGGTCAGCTGACTATCCAGCCAAAGTAATGAGTGAAAAGTCTGCTAAGCAGGTAGAAAAAATAAAATAAAGTAAAGTAAAGAGGAACATGAAACAATTATATATCACACTAGTGGCTGTCTTATGCTGCGCCATGTCAATGACGACGTTGACATCGTGTACCAGTGACAACGACGATAATCTTGCAGAGCAGATTGAGGTAACTCCCGATGATAAGACGGAATACACGGTGAGGGACTTGCCTGTAATCCGTGACGGAAAAGCGGATGGTATTATTGCCATCCGCTATTACAAGGACTTGCCATCGGTGCCTTACGTCTCTGTGAGCGATTTCCAGCGACTGGTGTTGCCAGGTAGTACCGTTACCGTTACGATGACAGGTACTGGTACCTACCAGTTGGTCAACCCAGGAAGTACTGCTACGGTGAATACTGTTGATGAGACCTTTGTGGTGGCTGACTATATGTCTTTTACCAATCTCATGGGACTGATGCAACAGGGTATGGATAATGCTTATTTGGATGGTCTGCCTTGTGTGCGCTACAGTCATCAGACACTTGCTGGAGGCTCATCTTCTGTTTCCTTTAATTATAGCAAGTACGGCATCAATCTGCGTGGTGATGAGACAAACGTGTATTTCCCCTTCGCCACGCTGGCAGACCTCTATGCTGACCTCCATTATCACAATGCTGCCTGCAATGGCGAGAACGTGTGTGTGGCCAGTGTCGATGATAGCTCGAACGGTATTGGCTCTTTTGCACCTGAATATCAGGTCGAGAAGCTAAAAGAGAAAGGTACGCGCGCGGAGGACATGATTGCGTATGCTTATGGTGAACTCTGCTTTACTATTGACCACTTCTATGGTATGCCTGGTCGTTCGCCCTATGAGGCCAGCATCCGCCAGATAGGGTTCGACAAAACCCTCGAAGCATCAGACGATGGAAAGCTCATCAAGCAACTGCTGCTGTCTGCCGATATGAAGCAGTATACCTTTGGTATTGAAATGCTGATGCTCTACCTGGACGATGGTGGACATACAAAGACTTGGCCAGATAATGAGACAATCCTTCTTGACCAAAATTTTTCAATGTCGCAAGATTATTTGGAACTGATTAGACGCTATTTTAAGGAATATTTTAGCGATAGAATGGGGAGTTCTGTCCGCTATAATCTCCTTAAAGATAGTCGAACCAAGGTATACGGCGATAATCTTACCTACCATAAGAAAGGCAATACGGCCATCTGTCATTTCGACGGCTTTGGTAAGATTAATTTTGAGGCATGGCGTCATTTCTATAACGGTACGGGTCCCCTGCCAACGTTGGAAAATACGCAGAATGACAACTTGGTGGTATTCCTTGATGCCCTGAAGAAGGCCAGTGAAGACCCTGAGGTAAAGAACCTTGTCATTGACCTTACCCTGAATAGAGGTGGGTCGCTCGACGTGGTGGCTGCCATGACATCGCTCATGTATGGCGAGAGCCTGTGTTACTGTGAAAACACACTCACGGGGCAGCACGTCACATGGTACTATGATGTGGATCGCAACTTTGACGGCAAGTTTGATGAGAAGGATAAAGACGTGCACTACGATCTGAACTTCTGTGTGCTTACCAGTGATTTCTCCTTCTCCTGTGGCAACTTGTTCCCCTCGCTCTGCAAAGACACCGGTGTGCTCGTTGCAGGACAGACAAGTGGTGGCGGTGCCTGTGCCGTTGGCATGTTCCGCACTGCTGAAGGTTTCCTTTATCAGTTGTCGTCATGTCGTGGACGCCTGACTGACAACAAGTGGGAGAATATTGATGCAGGCATCGTTCCCCATGTAACGCTCAATACAGGTTCGGAGTTGACGGGTGAATGGTCGGGCATTACCTATACCCAATATGGGCTGGAACCCTTCTATGATATCGACAACCTAAGTCAGATCATGAGTTCATATTATCCCCAGCGATAATCGTTAAAAACAAATAAAACAGTTAAATTGTTTTAATTTGGAGGCGGGTAGTATTGCGTATGTCATATATAATGTGTACCTTTGCAGCCGCTAAAGTGAGTATTGCGCTGGCCAATAGGCTAACAATACGCTGACAAAGAGCAACTTAACCTTCAAATGAGAAGAAGTGAGTGCAGTTCTTTTTAGGTGTATTTTGCAAGCGCGGTAGTTACGGCGGCACTTAAAAAGAGAATATATTCAAACATTACATTATTATTTTAAATTTTTAAACTGAAATGCCAGGATTAATTGGAAGAAAAGTCGGAATGACTTCCGTTTTCAGTGCCGACGGTAAGAATGTACCGTGCACTGTTATCGAATGTGGTCCTTGTGTTGTTACTCAGGTGAAGACCGTCGAGAAGGACGGTTATGCTGCTCTTCAGCTCGCTTATGGTGATAAGAAAGAGAAGAACACCACCAAAGCAATGATGGGTATCTTCAAGAAGGCAGGTACAACACCAAAGGCCCACTTGGCCGAGTTCAAGTTTGACGAGGAGCACAACCTCGGAGACGTAATCACTGTTGACCTCTTTGCTGATGCAGAGTTCGTTGACATCGTAGGTACCTCAAAGGGTAAGGGTTTCCAGGGTGTTGTTAAGCGCCACGGTTTCGGTGGTGTTGGTCAGAGCACTCACGGTCAGGATGACCGTCTGCGTAAGCCAGGTTCTATCGGTGCTTGTTCTTATCCCGCTAAGGTATTCAAGGGTATGCGCATGGGTGGCCAGATGGGTGGCGACCGCGTAACAACGCAGAACCTGAAAGTGTTAAAGGTAATTCCGGAGCACAACCTCCTGCTCGTGAAGGGCAGCTGCGCCGGATGCAATGGTTCAACTGTTTTAATTGAGAAGTAAGCTATGGAAATTAACGTATTGAATATCAACGGTCAGGAGACCGGACGTAAGGTTACGTTGAACGAGTCTATCTTCGGCATTGAACCCAACGATCACGTCATCTATCTCGATGTTAAGCAGTATCTCGCTAACCAGCGTCAGGGTACCGCAAAGGCTAAGGAGCGTTCAGAGCACGCCGGTTCTACCCGCAAGCTCGGTCGTCAGAAGGGCGGCGGTGGCGCTCGTCATGGTGATATCAACTCACCTCTGCTGCGTGGTGGTGGTCGCGTATTCGGTCCTACACCCCGTGACTATGGTTTCAAACTGAACAAGAAGGTAAAGGCTCTGGCCCGCAAGTCAGCTCTGTCTTACAAGGCTCAGGAGAATGCAATCATCGTTGTCGAGGACTTCAACATGGATGCTCCTAAGACTAAGGAATTCATCAACATTGCAAAGAATCTGAAGGTTGACGGCAAGAAGCTGCTCATGGTTCTGCCTGAGTCTAACAAGAATGTTTATCTGTCAGCTCGCAACCTGCAGAAGGCTGAGTGCATCATCGCTTCTAACGTAAACACCTACAAGGTGCTGAACGCTGACGTGATGGTCATCACCGAGAACTCTCTGAAAGCTATCGACGGTGTACTTGGATAAATAGTAAATAGTAAATAGTCAAATAGTAAATTACGATGAGTTTTATTATAAAGCCTCTGATTTCAGAGAAGATGAACAACATCACGGAGAAGTCTTCAGTAGACAAGACCTACAAGCCCAAGACTGGTGCTCACCGTGGTGAGGAAGTAACGAAGAAGGCTCAGCCTAAGTACGGTTTCATTGTTAAGCCCGAGGCTAACAAGGTAGAGATCGCCAAGGAGATTGAGACTCTTTACAACGTTACAGTAGAGAATGTTAATACGCTTCGCTATGCCGGTAAGCGCTCTAGCCGCTACACCAAGGCAGGTCTCGTGAGAGGTCAGAAGAATGCGTTCAAGAAGGCCATCGTTACTCTTAAGGAGGGCGACAGCATTGATTTTTATAGCAATATTCAGTAATAAAAAATGGCAGTACGTAAATTAAAGCCCGTTACTCCGGGTCAAAGACACAAAGTTATTGGCACGTTCGAGGATATTACTGCATCCGTGCCAGAGAAGTCTCTCGTTTACGGTAAGCGTTCTACCGGTGGTCGAAACAACACCGGTAAGATGACTGTCCGCTACATGGGCGGCGGTATATCATTGCTCCTAACGGACTGGAAGTTGGTGCAACCCTGATGTCTGGTGCAGACGCAGTGCCTGAGGTAGGTAATGCGCTTCCCCTGGCCAACATCCCTGTAGGTACCGTAATTCACAACATTGAGTTGCGTCCTGGACAGGGTGCCCTGCTGGTTCGTTCGGCTGGTAATTTCGCTCAGTTGACCTCTCGTGAGGGCAGCTACTGTGTGATTAAGCTCCCTTCAGGTGAGACTCGTCAGATTCTCTCAGCTTGTAAGGCTACTATCGGTTCTGTAGGTAACTCAGACCACGCTCTGGAGCAGTCGGGTAAGGCCGGTCGCTCACGCTGGTTGGGTCAGCGTCCTCACAACCGTGGTGTTGTTATGAACCCGCACGATCACCCAATGGGTGGTGGTGAAGGCCGTCAGTCTGGTGGACACCCACGTTCACGTAAGGGCTTGTACGCTAAGGGTCTCAAGACTCGCGCTCCTAAGAAGCAGTCGAACAAGTACATCATCGAAAGAGCTAACAAGAAGTAATCACTTAGTTAAGTAAAGAGTAAATTATGAGTCGTTCATTAAAAAAAGGTCCATACATCAACGTTGCTCTCGAGAAGAAGATTCTCGCTATGAATGAGAGCGGCAAGAAGACTGTCGTAAAGACATGGGCCAGAGCTTCAATGATTTCCCCCGATTTCGTGGGACATACTGTTGCAGTTCATAACGGAAACAAATTTATCCCTGTCTACGTTACCGAGAACATGGTAGGACACAAGCTGGGTGAGTTCTCTCCCACGCGTCGTTTCGGTGGCCATGCCGGCAATAAGAAGTAATTCCCAGGGAAATTTTAACAACAAGAAATTAAGAAATTAAAATAATGGGAGCAAGAAAAAGATTAGCGGCTGAGAAAAGAAAAGCAGCCAATAAGACACAGTACTTTGCAAAGCTGAATGGCTGTCCCTCTTCACCTCGCAAGATGCGTTATGTCGTTGACATGATTCGCGGTATGGAGGTAAATCGCGCACTCGGTGTGCTGCGTTTCTCGAAGAAGGCTGCTTCAGAGAATGTAGAGAAGCTTCTCCGCTCGGCTATCGCCAACTGGGAGGCCAAGAATGACCGCAAGGCAGAGGACGGTGAACTGTATGTTAGCCGTGTCTTCGTCGACGAGGGTGTGACAATGAAACGTATGAGACCGGCACCTCAGGGCCGTGGCTATCGTATCCGTAAGCGTTCGAACCACGTTACTCTGTTTGTTGACGCTAAAACTAATGATTAAGAAAAGGTATGGGACAGAAAGTAAATCCTATTAGCAACCGTCTTGGTATCATCAAGGGTTGGGATTCGAATTGGTTCGGTGGCAAGAACTTCGGTGACAACCTGGTAGAGGACCAGAAAATCCGTAAGTATCTGAACGAGCGTCTGGCTAAGGCCAGCATCTCAAAGATTGTCATCGAGCGTACATTGAAGCTGGTTACCATCACCATCTGCACAGCCCGTCCGGGTCTGGTCATTGGTAAGGGTGGTCAGGATGTCGACAAGCTCAAGGAAGAGCTGAAGAAACTCTACGAAACATCGTAGCCAACAACATCGCTCGCCAGATAGAGGGTAAGATTGCTTACCGCCGTGCTATCAAGATGGCTGTGGCTAACACCATGCGCGCTGGAGCAGAGGGTATCAAGGTGCAGATCTCAGGTCGTCTGAACGGCGCTGAAATCGCACGTAGCGAGATGATCAAGGAAGGCCGCACACCGCTGCACACCTTCCGTGCTGACATTGATTACTGCCAGGCAGAGGCCCTCACGAAGGTTGGCCTGCTGGGTCTGAAGGTTTGGATCTGCCGTGGTGAGGTTTATGGAAAGGTTGACTTGGCTCCAAACTTCACTCAGGAGAAGGGCGCTGCCCGCTCTAATGGTGGTCGTGACAATGGTGGCAGAAGATTCCGCAACAAGAAAAAGTAATTAACTGTTAAAGTAAGAAGCTATCATGTTACAACCCAAAAGAGTAAGATATAGAAGACCGCAGGACGGACGTGGCAACAAAGGCAACGCCCACCGCGGAACGACGCTGTCGTTCGGTTCATTCGGTATCAAGACACTTGATGCAAAATGGATTGACAGCCGCCAGATTGAGGCAGCTCGTGTTGCCATCAACCGTTATATGAACCGTGAAGGTCAGGTTTGGATTCGCATCTTCCCGGATAAACCCATCACTCGTAAGCCTGCTGACGTACGTATGGGTAAAGGTAAGGGTGACCCCGCAGGATGGGTAGCACCTGTAACCCCGGGTCGTATCCTCTTCGAAGTTGAGGGTGTTCCCTTCGAGGTTGCCAAGGAGGCTCTTCGCCTCGGTGCTCAGAAGCTGCCCGTGAAGACTAAGTTTGTTGTTAGACGCGATTACGATAAAAACGCTTAAGCTATGAAGATGACAGAAATTAAAGGTCTCGAGACCAAGGAATTGGCCGAGAAGCTGGAGACTGCAGTTGCCAACTACGATCAGATGAAGCTGAACCACGCAGTAACTCCCATGGAGAATCCATCACAGATTAAGAAGGCTCGTCGTGACATCGCACGTATGCAGACAGAACTCCGTCAGAGAGAACTTAACAAATAATAATGGTCCAGATGGAAACAAGAAATTTAAGAAAGACAAGACAGGGTGTCGTAATCAGCAACAAAATGGATAAAACCATTGTTATTGCCGCTAAGTTCAAGGAGAAGCACCCAATTTATGGTAAGTTTGTCCAGAAGACAAAGAAGTACCATGCTCATGATGAGAAGAACGAGTGCCAGGTTGGCGATACCGTTCTGATTATGGAGACCCGCCCCCTCTCTAAGACTAAGAGATGGCGTTTAGTACAAATCGTAGAAAAGGCTAAGTAATTATGATACAGACAGAAACAAGACTTACCGTAGCTGACAACAGCGGTGCACGCGAGGCTCTCTGCATCCGTGTGCTGGGTGGTACCCGCCGCCGTTATGCAAGCGTAGGTGACGTGATTGTCGTTGCTATCAAGAACGCAATCCCCACAAGTGACGTTAAAAAGGGTGCAGTGTCTAAGGCTCTGGTTGTTCGTACCAAGAAGGAAATCCGTCGCGCTGATGGTTCTTACATCCGCTTCGACGACAATGCCTGTGTACTGCTGAACAACGCTGGTGAGCTCCGTGGCAGCCGTATCTTCGGCCCCGTAGCCCGTGAGCTTCGTGCCGTTAACATGAAGGTCGTTTCACTGGCACCTGAGGTTCTTTAATCATAAAAAGTTTAGAAGTAATGGCTAAGTTACATATTAGAAAAAACGATACAGTTGTTGTTCTGGCCGGTGAGGACAAGGGCAAGACTGGTAAGGTGCTCAAGGTTCTCGTTGAGAAGGAGCGTGCTATCGTAGAGGGCGTGAACATGGTCTCTAAGAGCACAAAGCCGAGCGCCAAGAACCCACAGGGTGGTATCGTGAAGCAGGAGGCTCCTATTCACGTATCTAATTTAAGTCTCATCGATCCGAAGAGCGGCAAGCCTACTCGCGTTAGCATCAAGCACGAGGGTAAGAACGTCGTTCGTATCGCTAAAAAGTCAGGGGAGGAGATTAAGTAATGGCAAATACAGCACAATTGAAGAAGACCTATGTCGAGCAGATTGCTCCGGCATTGGAGAAGCAGTTCAACTATAGCTCAAAGATGCAGGTTCCCGTCCTGAAGAAGATTGTCATCAACCAGGGTCTGGGTGATGCTACTCAGGACAAGAAGATCATCGACGTAGCTATCAACGAAATTACCACTATCTGCGGTCAGAAGGCTGTCGCTACCTACTCAAAGAAGGATATCGCCAACTTCAAGCTCCGTAAGAAGATGCCTATCGGTGTCATGGTAACCCTGCGTCGTGAGCGTATGTATGAGTTCCTGGAGAAGCTGGTTCGCGTGGCTCTGCCCCGTATCCGCGACTTCAAGGGTATTGAGAGCAAGTTCGATGGCCGTGGTAACTACACCCTCGGTATTCAGGAGCAGATCATCTTCCCTGAAATCAACATCGATACCGTAGACCGCATTCAGGGTATGAACATTACCTTCGTAACGTCTGCTCAGACTGACGAGGAGGGTTATGCACTGCTGAAGGCCTTTGGTCTGCCATTTAAGAACGCTAAAAACGATTAAGAGATATGGCAAAAGAATCAATGAAGGCTCGTGAGGTAAAGCGCGCTAAGCTCGTTGCCCGTTACGCTGAAAAGCGTGCAGCCCTGAAGAAGATTATCGCAACATCTGAGGATCCCGCTGCTGCTTACGAGGCTGCTCGTGCACTGCAGGCTATCCCCAAGAATGCTAACCCCATTCGTCTGCACAACCGCTGCAAACTGACTGGCCGTCCCAAGGGATATATGCGTCAGTTCGGTCTCAGCCGTATCCAGTTCCGTGAGATGGCATCAAGCGGTCTGATTCCAGGCGTAAAGAAGGCCAGCTGGTAATCTAGAGAAAGAATTATTTTATTTAATATTGTCGGGGCAGTCCCGATTAATTAAACAATTTATTTTATGACAGATCCAATAGCAGATTTTCTGACCAGACTCAGAAACGCCATCATGGCTAATCACCGTGTTGTAGAGGTTCCTGCGTCTAACTTGAAGAAAGAGATCACTAAGATCCTCTTCGAGAAGGGTTACATCCTGAACTACAAGTTCGTGGAGGATGGCCCTCAGGGTACTATCAAGGTTGCCTTGAAGTATGACCCTGCCACAAAGGCAAATGCCATCAAGTGCCTGAAGCGCGTGTCTACACCAGGTCTTCGTAAGTACACTGGTTACAAGAACATGCCGAGAGTAATTAACGGACTGGGTATCGCTATCTTATCCACGTCTCAGGGTGTAATGACAGACAAGGAGGCCGCTAAGCTGAAGATTGGCGGTGAGGTTCTTTGCTACGTTTATTAATTGGAGGATTCGAATATGTCAAGAATAGGAAAATTGCCAATTAGCATCCCTGCAGGTGTTACCGTTGCTCAGGGTCAGGACAGTGTTGTTACCGTAAAAGGTCCTAAGGGCGAGCTTTCTCAGAAGGTTGATCCCTCTATCAAGGTTTCTATCGCCGACGGTCAGGTAACATTTGAGATTGATGAGAACAGCCCCGTAAACGTAAAGCAGAAGCAGGCTTTCCACGGTCTGTA
Organism: uncultured Prevotellaceae bacterium; assembly: GCA_900314985.1. Classification (GTDB taxonomy): domain Bacteria; phylum Bacteroidota; class Bacteroidia; order Bacteroidales; family Bacteroidaceae; genus Prevotella. Next base: position 15,201 of record OMXL01000029.1, read on the forward strand.
TCGTGCGCTTGTCAACAATATGGTTGTTGGTGTCAGCGAGGGTTATAAGAAAGAGATGGAGCTGGTAGGTGTTGGTTACCGTGTTTCTAACCAGGGTAACATCATCGAGTTCTCTCTCGGTTATACTCACCCCATCTTCATCCAGCTTCCTAAGGAGGTTAAGGTTGAGACTAAGATGGAGCGTAACCAGAATCCTCAGATTATTCTGGAGTCATGCGACAAGCAGCTGCTGGGCATGATTTGCGCTAAGATTCGTTCTTTCCGTATGCCGGAGCCTTATAAGGGTAAGGGTATCTTGTTCAAGGGTGAGGTTATCCGTCGTAAGTCGGGTAAGTCAGCCTCAGCTAAGTAATTCTAATAACAATTAAAAGAAGAAAGAATTATGACAACAAAGAAGATTGAAAGACGAATTAAGATCAAGTATAGAATTCGTAAGAGCGTATTCGGTACTGCCGAGCGTCCCCGCATGAGCGTATTCCGCAGCAACAAGCAGATTTACGTTCAGGTGATTAACGATTTGGAAGGTAAAACACTTGCATCTGCATCTTCTGCAGGCCTCGAGGCTATGCCAAAGATTGAGCAGGCTGCCAAGGTTGGTGAGATGATTGCCGCAAAGGCTAAGGAGGCTGGCGTTGAGTCAGTAGTCTTCGACCGTAACGGTTATCTGTATCACGGCCGTGTGAAGTCACTCGCTGATGCAGCTCGTAAAGGTGGACTTAATTTTTAAACGATTATGGCAATGAACAGAGTTAAAGTAAATAGTGACGTTGAATTGAAAGACAGACTGGTTGCCATCAACCGTGTTACGAAGGTAACAAAGGGTGGTCGCACCTTTACATTCGCAGCTATCGTCGTTGTCGGTGACGGCAACGGTGTTATCGGCTGGGGTCTTGGTAAGGCCGGTGAGGTTACCGCCGCTATCGCCAAGGGTGTCGAGGCAGCTAAGAAGAATCTTGTTAAGGTTCCCGTGCTGAAGGGTACTATTCCTCACGAGATGGAGGCACACTTCGGTGGTGCTCAGGTATTCCTTCGTCCGGCAGCAGCCGGTACCGGACTTGTTGCCGGTGGTGCTATGCGTGCCGTACTTGAGAGTGTTGGTGTAAAGGATGTCCTCGCTAAGTCTAAGGGTTCTTCTAACCCTCACAACCTGGTAAAGGCTACCATCGCCGCTCTGAGTCAGATGCGTGATGCCTACACAATTGCAGGTACACGTGGTATCAGTATGGATAAAGTATTTAACGGATAATTCAAGGAGACGTAAACTATGGCAACAATTAAGATTAAGCAGATTAAGAGCAAGATCGGTTATCCCGTAGATCAGAAGCGTACCCTCGAAGCCCTGGGTCTTCACAAGATCTCTCAGGTTGTAGAGAAGGAGGATACTCCTGTTATCCGCGGCATGATCCGCAAGGTTCATCACCTGGTGGAAGTGATCGATTAATTTAAGGACAATTTAAAATAGATACGATTATGAAACTACATACTTTAAAGCCAGCTGAGGGCTCTACACATTCACGTCGTAGAATCGGCCGTGGACCTGGTTCAGGTCTGGGTGGTACCTCTACCCGTGGTCACAAGGGTGCCAAGGCTCGTTCAGGTTATAAGAAGAAGATTGGTTTCGAGGGTGGTCAGATGCCACTGCAGCGTCGTCTGCCGAAGTCTGGTTTCAAGAACATCAACCACAAGGAGTACTTCGCAGTAAACCTGTCTACTCTGCAGAAGCTGGCAGAGGAGAAGAACCTCACCAAGATTGGCGTTGCTGAGCTGGTAGCTGCCGGCTTGACCAACGGCAAGGAACTGGTAAAGGTTCTTGGTAACGGTGAACTGAAAGCCAAGATTGACGTCGAGGCTAATGCATTCTCAAAGACTGCCGAAGAAGCTATCAAGGCAGTTGGTGGTAACGCAACTATAATCTAAACAAGACAATGAAGAAGTTAATAGAGACACTGAAGAACATTTGGAAGATTGAGGACCTGCGTCAGCGCATCCTGATCACAATGCTGTTTGTAGCTATCTACCGTTTTGGCTCGTTTGTGGTGCTTCCTGGCATCAATCCTGCCCTGTTGGATAAGCTTCAGTCACAGACTGCTGGTGGCTTGATGTCACTGCTGGATATGTTCTCCGGTGGTGCATTTTCCAACGCATCAATCTTTGCGCTCGGAATCATGCCCTACATCTCTGCTTCTATCGTCATGCAGCTCCTCGCTGTCGCTGTACCTTATTTCCAGAAGATGCAGCGTGAGGGTGAGAGCGGCCGCAAGAAGATTATGACTTATACTCGGTACCTGACAGTAGCTATCCTGCTGTTCCAGGCACCGAGCTACCTCATCAATCTGAAGATGCAGGCCGGTGCTGCCTTGGCTCCTGGTATCAGCTGGTCAATCTTTGTATTCCCAGCAACAATTATCTTGGCTGCCGGCAGTATGTTCATCCTTTGGCTGGGTGAGCGCATAACAGATAAGGGAATAGGAAATGGTATCTCACTGATCATTATGATCGGTATCATTGCTCGCCTGCCACAGGCGTTCATTCAGGAGGTAACTTCTCGCTTCACTGCTATCTCTGGTGGTGGTCTGGTGATGTTCCTCGTTGAGATTATCATTCTCTATTTGGTAGTATGCGCAGCTATCGTGCTGGTACAGGGTGTTCGCAAGGTTCCCGTACAGTATGCTAAGCGTGTTGTAGGTAACCAGCAGGTCGGTGGTGCTCGTCAGTATATCCCCCTGAAGCTGTTCGCCGCTAACGTGATGCCTATCATCTTTGCTCAGGCTCTGATGTTTATTCCGTTGGCTTTCGTACAGTATGCAGCTCCGGAGAATGCTAGTTGGTTTGTTCGTTCTATGCTCGATCATCACAGCTGGACGTATAACATCATCTTCGCATTCCTGATCATTGCATTCACCTATTTCTATACTGCAATCACACTCAATCCTACGCAGATGGCTGAAGATATGAAGCGCAACAACGGCTTTATTCCTGGCATCAAGCCTGGTAAGCCAACATCAGACTTCATCGACGAAGTGATGTCACGCATCACTTTGCCTGGTTCGCTGTTCATTGCCTTCATCGCCATTATGCCCGCTCTCGCTGGACTGCTCAATGTGCAGGATGCTTTCTCTCAGTTCTTCGGCGGTACGTCACTGCTGATTCTCGTTGGTGTTGTGCTCGACACACTCCAGCAGATTGAGAGCCACCTGCTCATGCGTCACTACGACGGTCTGCTCAACTCAGGTCGTATTCACGGACGTGGCGGAGTTAGTGCCTACTAAGGTTCAGTATGAAGATATTTCTGAAGACTGAAGACGAAATAGAGCTGATGCGTCAGGCCAACCAACTCGTTGGAAGGACTCTTGGCGAATTAGCAAAACATATCAAGCCTGGTGTAACGACCCTCCAGTTGGATCAGATTGCCGACGAATTTATTCGCGACAATGGAGCAATTCCTACTTTCAAGGGTTTCCCCAATCCATATGGAGGGCCGTTTCCCGCCAGCATCTGCACCTCGGTAAATGATGTCGTTGTTCACGGTGTGCCTAACGACACAACCATCCTCAAGGACGGTGACATCATCTCCATCGACTGCGGTACGTTGCTCAACGGCTTCTGTGGTGACTCTTGTTACACGTTCTGTGTTGGCGAGGTCAGTGAGGAAGTTAAAGAACTGCTCCGCACGACAAAGGAGTCGCTCTATAAGGGTATAGAGAATGCCGTAGCAGGAAAGCACCTGGGCGATATCAGCAGTGCTGTGCAGGACCATTGTGAAGCGCATGGTTATGGTATCGTTCGCGAGTTGACAGGCCATGGTATTGGCCATGAGATGCATGAAGACCCGCAGGTGCCTAACTACGGACGCCGAGGAAACGGCATCATGCTGAAAGCAGGTATGTGTATCGCTATCGAACCGATGATTACCATGGGTAAGCGCGATATCTATCTGGATGGCAAGGATCGCTGGACCATCCGTACACGTGACGGTAAGCCCGCTGCACACTTCGAGCATACGTTGTGTATCCGTAAAGGGCAAGCAGAGATATTGTCTTCGTTTGAAGAAGTAGAGAGTATTGAAGGTAAACTATATTAATTTATGGCAAAACAAGGCGCTATAGAGCAGGATGGAACCATCGTTGAGGCATTGTCTAATGCGATGTTCCGTGTAGAGTTGGAGAATGGTGTGCCCATCATCGCCCATATTTCAGGCAAGATGCGCATGCACTACATCAAGATACTTCCCGGTGACAAGGTCAAGGTAGAGATGAGTCCCTACGACCTGACAAAAGGACGAATTGTATTTAGATACAAATAATAAGGAGACCAAATAACATGAAGACAAGAGCATCATTGAAGAAGCGTACCCCAGACTGCAAAATCGTACGTCGTAAGGGTCGCCTGTTCGTAATCAACAAGAAGAACCCTAAGTATAAGATGCGTCAGGGTTAAAGATTTATGTTAAATAAGCATAAAAAGGTAGCGGAATCTCAGAAATTCTGCGTACCTTTGCATGCTTTTTAGCAAAAATTCGAATTTTTATCATTATTATTTTTTAGTAACAAACAATGGCAATAAGAATTGTTGGAGTAGATTTGCCCCAAGAGAAGCGTGGCGAAATCGCATTGACCTATATCTATGGTATCGGTCGAAGTAGTTCAGCAAAGATTTTGGACAAGGCCGGCGTGAGCCGCGACCTGAAGGTCAACGAATGGAGTGACGACCAGGCTGCCAAGATCCGTGAAATTATCGGCGCTGAATTCAAAGTAGAAGGTGATCTCCGCAGTGAGATCCAGTTGAACATCAAGCGACTGATGGATATTGGTTGCTATCGTGGTGTCCGTCATCGTAACGGTCTGCCCGTACGTGGTCAGAGCACTAAGAATAATGCTCGTACCCGTAAAGGTAAGAAGAAGACTGTTGCTAACAAGAAGAAGGCCACGAAGTAATTCTAAAATTTAAAAATTAAGAGATTAAAAAATTAAAGAATTATGGCAAAGAAAACAGTCACTTCAAAGAAGCGCAACGTGAAGGTTACCGCCATCGGTCAGCTCCACGTACACAGCTCTTTCAATAACATTATCGTATCGCTTGCCAACGACGAGGGTCAGATCATTTCTTGGTCTTCAGCTGGTAAGATGGGTTTCCGTGGTTCTAAGAAGAACACTCCTTATGCTGCCCAGATGGCTGCTGAGGATTGCGCTAAGGTTGCTTTCGACCTGGGTCTGCGCAAGGTTAAGGCTTACGTAAAGGGTCCCGGTAACGGTCGTGAGTCAGCTATCCGTGCCGTACACGGTGCTGGTATCGAGGTCGTAGAGATCGTAGACGTTACACCACTGCCACACAATGGCTGCCGTCCCCCAAAGCGTCGCCGCGTATAATAATTCACAAAGAACATTTTTTTATAGATTATGGCAAGATATATTGGACCGAAATCAAAAATTGCCCGCCGATTTGGAGAAGCCATCTTCGGCCCGGACAAAGTTTTGTCTAGGAGAAACTTCCCTCCTGGACAGCATGGCAACAACCGTCGCCGCAAGCAGTCGGAGTATGCTGTCATGTTGGCAGAGAAGCAGAAGGCCAAGTACACCTATGGTGTTCTTGAGCGCCAGTTCCGTAACCTGTTTGAGAAGGCCGCTAAGGCTGAGGGTATCACCGGTGAGGTGCTGCTCCAGCTGCTTGAGAGTCGCCTTGACAACGTAGTATACCGTCTGGGTATTGCTCCTACCCGCGCTGCTGCTCGTCAGCTCGTTGGTCACAAGCACATCACTGTTGATGGTAAGGTTGTCAACATTCCTTCTTTCCAGGTAAAGCCTGGTATGATTGTTGCCGTTCGCGAGAAGGCTAAGTCTCTCGAAGTAATCGAGGCTGCTTTGGCTGGTTTCAACCACTCTAAGTATCCTTGGATTGAGTGGGACGAGGCTCAGAAGGGTGGTAAGTTCCTCCACATGCCTGAGCGCGCAGACATTCCCGAGAACATTAAGGAACAGTCAATCGTTGAGTTGTACTCTAAGAACTAAAATCATTTAAATTAATGGCGATATTAGCATTTCAAAAACCTGATAAAGTCGTAATGTTGGAGGCTACGGACAAGTTCGGCAAGTTCGAATTCCGTCCTTTGGAGCCCGGTTTCGGCGTTACCATCGGTAATGCCCTGCGCCGCATTCTTCTTTCATCACTTGAGGGTTATGCCATCAACACCATCCGTATCGCTGGTGTTGAGCATGAGTTCTCATCAGTACCTGGTGTAAAAGAAGATGTTACCAACATTATCTTGAACCTGAAGCAAGTTAGGTTCAAGCAAGTTGTGGAAGAATTCGAGAACGAGAAAGTCTCCATCACTGTCGAGAATTCTACCGAGTTTAAAGCCGGTGATATAGGCAAGTATCTGACTGGATTTGAAGTGTTAAATCCCGATTTGGTGATTTGTCATTTAGATTCCAAAGCTTCGATGCAGATTGACCTGACTATCAACAAAGGCCGTGGTTATGTTCCCGCTGATGAGAATCGCGAGTTCTGCACCGATGTCAATGTGATAGCTATTGACTCAATCTACACCCCAATCCGCAACGTCAAGTACAGCGTAGAGCCCTATCGTGTTGAGCAGAAAACCGACTACGACAAGCTCGTGCTGGAGGTGACAACGGATGGTTCCATTCACCCGAAGGACGCCCTGAAAGAGGCTGCCAAAATCCTCATCTACCACTTCATGCTCTTCTCAGACGAGAAGATCACGCTGGAGAACAATGATGTCGAGGGCAACCAGGAGTTCGACGAGGAAGTACTGCACATGCGCCAGCTGCTGAAGACCAAGTTGGTAGACATGAACCTTTCGGTTCGTGCCCTCAACTGTCTGAAGGCTGCTGATGTAGAGACCCTTGGTGATCTCGTTCAGTACAACAAGACCGACCTCCTCAAGTTCCGCAACTTCGGTAAGAAATCGCTCACTGAGCTTGATGATTTGCTCGAGAGTCTGAATCTGTCGTTTGGAACTGATATTTCAAAGTATAAACTGGACAAGGAATAATCTGTCCACAAAAGAAAAGTAAACAATGAGACACGGAAAGAAATTCAATCATCTGGGCCGTACTGCTGATCACCGCCGTGCCATGCTTGCCAACATGGCCATCTCGCTGATCATGCACAAAAGAATCACTACGACCCTCGCCAAGGCAAAGGCACTCAAGAAATATGTTGAGCCACTCATCACGCGCTCAAAGGACGACAGCACTAACAGCCGTCGTGTAGTATTCAGCTACCTCCAGAATAAGGAGGCCCTGAAGGAGCTCTTCGGAGCTGTTGCACAGAAGGTTGGCGACCGTCCCGGTGGTTACACCCGCATCATCAAGCTCGGAAGCCGTCAGGGCGACGCTGCTGACATCGCTTTCATCGAGCTCGTTGACTTCGATGAGAACATGCTCAAGACTCCTAAGGCTGAGAAGAAGACTCGTCGTTCACGCAAGGCTGCTCCTAAGGCCGAGGCTACCGAAGCTGCTCCCGCAGTAGAGGAGGCTCCTAAGGCTGAAGAGGCTCCTGCCGTCGAGGCTGCTGCTGAAGAGGCAAAAGCTGAGTAATCTTTCGATTGAAAAACTCTATAGCAATAGGGGATTTCCTAATAATTTTTCGGGAAATCCCCTATTATTATTTTCTGATTCTTTGTATCTTTGCCGAGTGAAACCAATTATAAAGAAGATATGAAGAAGACACTCATTGGATTTTCATTGTGCAGTATCCTGCTTTCCAGTTGTGGCACATATACTGGTCAAGGTGCTTATGTCGGTGCTCAGTTTGGTACTATCCTCGGTTCAGCAGTAGGAGGTATCTCCGGTGGCTGGCGTGGTAGCGACATAGGTACCGTAGTGGGTATGGCTGGAGGTGCTGCCATTGGTGCCGTCATCGGCGCTGCCGCTGACCAGCGTGAGGCTGACCGTTATGACGGCTATCGTCGTGAGCGTGTAGAACGTAACGATGACCGCATCCCTGTAAATCCCCCTTCTGACGACTCTGGCTATGATAACAGCAATAGTGGTGATGATCGTGTGGACTTTGGTATCTCTGGACCTACTGATGAGCAGGCTGCTAAGCTCCCAGAGGCACCATCGGCCGAGAAGACAGTCTCCGTCAGTGACTTGCAGCGCATGCGCCCTACGATAGAGGTTCGCAACGTGCGTATTGTTGATCAGCGTGAAGAGGGTGTTATCCATGCTGGTGAACAGTGTAAAGTGGTCTTTGAGATTATGAATCGCTCACGCCATACGTTGCATGATATACTGCCGATGGTCAATGAGCAGACGGGTAATAAACACCTACACATCTCGCCCAACTTGCGTATTGAAAGTATCGCTCCTGGTACTGGCGTGCGCTATACTGCCACTATTCTGGCTGATAAACGACTGAAGGACGGTCAAGCCGTCCTTCGTGTCGCGGTTGCTCACCATGACCGTGAGCAAGAAGCGCAAAGCCAGCAGTTCACCATAGTGACCCGCAGGAGATAGCGCTATTGTTTTATTTTTATGTCGCTGTTGATAAGCTCCAGGAGCTTGTCTACTGCTTCCTCTTCAGGTATGTTCTTCTCGACACATACCTTTTGTTTATAGAGGCTAATCTTGCCACGACCGGCACCGACATAGCCGTAGTCAGCATCTGCCATCTCGCCAGGACCATTGACGATACAGCCCATGATACCAATCTTCAGACCTACCAGATGACTGGTAGCCGCCTTGATTTTGGCGATGGTCTCCTGTAGGTTATACAACGTGCGGCCACAGCCAGGGCACGAGATATACTCTGTCTTGGTAAACTTGATGCGGGCAGCCTGGAGGAGAGCCTCCTCCAACCCCTCCAAAAGGCGGGGAGAATAGTTTTGCGCATGAATCGCAATGTCCGTAGCCTTGCGGTCAATAAGGATAGAACCTGCTGCCATGGCAGCCTTGAGTTGTAGGGTTTCCCAATCTGGAGCATCAATATAGAGATGTAATGTATCATCATCAATATACATGTGCTCTTGACTCCCCTCCTTTTGGAGGGGTAGGGGGAGGCTTCTGGATAGCTCCACCAACTTTCGTGCAACGGGAATCTCGCATTCAGGCTCTTCGCTCAGACTCACACGGATAGTATCTCCAATACCTTCGGTCAATAATGCACCAATACCCACAGCACTCTTGATGCGACCGTCTTCGCCCTCACCGGCTTCAGTAACACCAAGGTGTAAAGGATAGTGCATATCTTCTTGGTCCATCGTCTTCACCAGCAGACGTACGGTGGTTACCATGACGACCGTGTTGCTGGCCTTAATGCTGATGACTACATCGTTAAAGTTCTCTCGACGGAAGATGCGCAGGAACTCCATGCAGCTCTCCACGATACCTTCTGGCGTGTCGCCATAGCGTGACATGATACGATCGCTGAGAGAACCATGGTTTACACCAATGCGTACCGCGGTGTGGTGCTCCTTACATATATTAATGAAAGGTACAAGCTTCGCTTCTATCTTTTTCAGTTCCTCGGCATACTCCTCATCGGTGTATTCCAAATGCTTAAAAGTGCGGCCAGGGTCTACATAGTTACCTGGGTTGATGCGTACCTTCTCACAGTACTGTGCTGCGACATCGGCTGTATGGGCGGTGAAGTGTACGTCGGCAACCAATGGCTGGTTGTACCCATCAGCCTTCAAACGGGCAGAGATGTTTTTCATATTTTCTGCCTCGCGGGTGCCCTGTGTCGTGAAACGTACCAACTCACCACCAGCATCGATGATGCGCTTGGCTTGTGCTACACAGCCCTCTGTATCATTAGTGTCGACGGTCGCCATCGACTGGATACGGATGGGGTTGTCGCCACCAATGGCAATGTTACCCACATGGGCTACACTACTAATTCGTCTTGTACTCATATTTTACGTCTGCCAAATCTTTATTGGCCTTTTCAATCTTGGCCCTCAATCCATTCTTATAGTCACTCAGGCGCTGAGCCAGTGCTTCATCGCTGAGCGCGAGCATCTCGACAGCCAGAATCGCTGCATTCTGAGCACCATTGACTCCTACAGTAGCTACGGGAATTCCCGGTGGCATTTGGATAATAGAGAGCATGGCGTCGAGACCATCGAGCATACCCTTGATGGGTACACCAATAACTGGCAGGGTCGTAGAGGCGGCAATGACGCCAGGCAATGCTGCTGCCATACCAGCACCGGCAATGATAACTTTCAGACCACGCTGCTTGGCAGTACGTGCAAAGTCCTCTACAGCATCGGGTGTACGATGGGCTGAAAGGGCATTGACCTCAAACGGTACCTGCATCTCATCGAGCAACTTACAGGCTTTTTCCATAACGGGCAGGTCGCTCGTACTGCCCATGATAATGCTAACAACTGGTTTCATTTTTTTTATAATTTCGTTATTTTGTTATTTCGATGTTTCGAGCCTTCGACCTCAAAGGAAGAGAATGGCTATGGCCGCACAGAGGAATCCTACCCCAAATCCGCCGACTACCTGTCCTTGCGAATGCTGACGCAAAATCATACGACTGGTGCCTACCATGCCTCCTATGATGAATACCAGGCACAGCCACCAGACAGGATTAAATCCTAAATATTCTGCAAAAGCAAATAGAGCACCTGCTACGCCGCCGATTGCTGCGGTATGTGTGGAGATTTTCCACCATACGTTGATGAGGGCACAAACAATCTGTACCAATAATCCAGCCACGACGATGGCTCCCATGAAGTGAGGCATGTGTAGGCGGTCCATCACGTAGATGCAGGTGAAGTAGCAAAGGATGGAGATGACATAGGGTACCATGCGTCGTTCGCGGTGTCCTAACTCTATAAGGTTCCAACCTTGATAGCGGCGGTATAGGTGAATCAACACCGTCGGCAGTAAGATGGTAAACAAGTAGACCATCACAAGCACCTGTAGCTTATAAGCCCATGGAAAGATGCTCAGGTAGCTGAACAAGAACAGTGCTACCAGTCCCACGAAGGGCAGGTAGAACGGTGTGAATATCAGGCTCATGATGCGAGCAGCCAGTATGATTTGTTTCTCTCGGTTCATTTCTCTCTCTCAATCTATTCACTATACTCTATTCTATATTCACTAGCGACGTAGTCGCGCCACTGGTATTCCCATCTGCTCGCGGTATTTAGCTACTGTGCGTCGTGCAATGGGATAGCCCTTGGCAGCTAATAGGTCTTTCAGTGCATCATCGCTGAGTGGCTTATGCTTGTCTTCCGCATCGATGATATCACGTAGAGCCATCTTAATCTCTCGTGTCGATAATTCCTCGCCTTCTGCCGTCTTGTAACCGTCGCTGAAGAAGTGGCGCAGTGGGAACGTGCCCCAACGGGTTTGTGCATATTTTGAGTTCGATACACGCGAAATGGTGCTCAGTGCCAGTCCTGTCTTCTCGGCAATATCTTTCAGAATCATGGGGCGTAGTGATGCTTCGTCGCCATCTTCAAAGAAACGATGCTGCCACTGGATGATGGCACGCATGGTAATCGTCAGCGTATGGCGGCGCACGCGGATAGCCTCAATGAAACCTTGAGCGGCATCCACTTTCTTCTTCGTATATAATAGAGCCTCCTTCATCTGGCGACTCATATTCTCCTTATTGGTCTGGTACTCGTTGAGGGTGTCGGTAAACGACTGCGATACATGCAATTCAGGAATGTCGCCAGCATTGAGCGAGAAAGACACCGTACCATCGTCTTGCGTGTCAACGATAAAGTCTGGGGTAATCTGTTGTATGCTACGTCCTACCACCTCGCCCATAGCAGTTCCGGGCTTGGGATTGAGCTTGCGTAGTTCCTTGATTAGCGTCTCGTTCTGCAGGTCTGTTAATTGAAGTACTTGTTGCAGACGATTCCAGTGTTTCTTTGTAAACAGCTCGAAATAGTCTTCGATGGTGCGCTGCATCAGGTCCTTCAGATGTGATGGCTCGCGACGTTGTATCTGTAGAAGTAGACACTCCTGCAGCGAACGGGCCCCAATGCCGGCAGGGTCGAAGTCCTGTAATTTGAGCAGCACCTGTTCGATTTGCTGTTCTGTAATGTCGATATTATGGTAGATGGCCAGTTCGTCGGCAATGCTGTGTAGGGGCTTACGTAGCAGACCATCATCGTCTAACGAACCAATGAGGTATTCCATGATGTAACGCTCCTGTTCCGTCTGCTCACACATATTCATCTGTTCCATGAGCTGGTCGTAGAATGACTGTGACTGACCATAGACAATGTCTTCACGCTCCTCTTGGTTAGACATGCCACCCTGATAGACGGGCAGATCCTCGTCATCGCGCCCTAAGGATTCTAAGGCTGCGTCGAGTGCCGACTGGCGCTCCTCCTGTTCATAGCTATCGGCAGCGGAAGTTTCTTGATTCTCAGAGTTATCTGGATATTCAGGGTATTCCTGACTGTCCTCTGTAGATGGTTCCAAGGCAGGGTTGTCGTCCATCTCAGCAGTGATACGCTCCATCAGTTGCGTGATGGGCAACTCTATCAACTGCGCCTGCAATAACTGTTGCTGCGTAATGCTCTGCGACAGTTTCTGTTGCTGCGTCAGTCGTTGTTCCTGTATCTGCTCCTGTGCCATGAGGTTATTTGAAATAGTCTTTCAGTTGTTCGGCATACGATGCTAACTGTCGAGTGTCGATATTGCCATAACGCTGCCAGATTTGCTGACAAGGCAATAGCAACGGACTGACGACAACATCGCGACGATTCAGATATGGGTCGCAATGCTGGAAAACCTCTAGTACGTCGACGACCAATGATACGGGAATGTGCAGCAGACTCGACAACTGCCTAACCTCTGGTGTCTCTGCCACCATGGTAATGGGGGTCAGGCGGAAGTACAGGTCCAGAATCAGCACCAGCATGACAGGTGTCAATCGCTCGTCTTCCGCAATTGGGCGGAAGTCACGCTCAAAGGTCTCTTCAACCTCTACACCATCGTAGAAACCACCAGCACTATTGAAGCCCATCATGTTACGTAGCAATTGTACGGCACGGGTCAGTCGCTTGGGATTGCGACTGTAGTCCTCCCAGATACGCTCTATGCGAGGCGTCTCCAAATTGGCAATTTCGCACATCCTGGCAAATAGCTGTTGCGGAGCAATGTGCAACTCAATGCTCAACTCTACCATCTGACGGCTGTATATAGGCTTCACTCCCACGGGTTTACGCAGGTATAGCTGCATGAGTAGCAGCCAGTAGTCATCGTGCCATAACTGATTCTTAGCCATATCTTTTCGGTTTTATAAGCGCTTTTGTTTGCAAATATACAACTTTTTTATAAATTACAGATGCCCTTTCAATAATTTTTTGTACATTTGCAGGCGATATTTGACAATATATATGAGAAAATGGCTATTGGCGGCTGTCATATCGTTGCTCATTACTTCGCTTTATGCACAGACCGCCTATGATGAGATAAACGAGAATGTCCTGCTTTCGGCCAGCAACTATATGGCCTATCCAGGGCCGACGCAACATAAGTTGACGCCAGCACCTCGTGGTTACAAACCCTTCTACATCAGCCATTATGGTCGTCATGGTTCCCGTTTCCATAGCAAGCCTAGCATTTATAATGCTCCTTATCAGACTTTGTTTAAGGCCGATAGCCTGGGTAAGTTGACTGCAATGGGCAAAGACGTGCTTCGTCGTTTGGATGTTATCCGTAAAGATGCTGAGAATCATTGGGGCGATTTGACGCAGTTGGGAGCTCAGCAACATGAAGAGATAGCCCGTCGTATGTATGAGCGTTTCCCTGAGGTTTTCAAGGATTCTACAGAAATTGATGCCCGCAGCACGGGTGTGGGCCGTTGCGTATTGTCTATGGAGTATGCCTTGATGCAGTTAACTCGTCTTAATCCTCAACTGAACATCCATCACAATGCTACCCATCGTGATATAGAATATCTCAATCCGCAAGACAAGGAACTCTTCAATCTTCGCAAATTGAAGAAAGCTACCCAACCCTACAATGACTTCAAGGATCGTCATAGTGAGTGTAACCATCTCATGCAGACGCTATTCAATGATAGCAACTATGTTCGTAAGCATGTCCGTACATACGATTTTGCTGAGCAACTCATGCTCGTTGCTGCTATCTTGAAGAATGTAGAATTGGGTAAGACAATGACCCTTTTTGATGTCTTTACCAAGGAAGAAATCTATCGTGTCTGGATGAATGGTAATGTCTGGTGGTATATCGGCTGGGGTGCCTCTCCTGCTACCGACTGCAAGATGCCTTACGTTCAGCGTAACCTGCTCCGTAAGATGATTCAGCAGGCTGACAGTTGTATCCAATTGCCTAAGCCCAACGTGCATCTTCGTTTTGGTCACGAGACGGTAGTGCTCCCTCTCATCTGTCTGCTCGAGATTAATGATTTCGGGTTGGTGACGAATGACTTAGAACAACTGATAGATAAGGGATGGCTCAACTACCGTGCCTTCCCGATGGCATGTAACATACAGTTCATCTTCTATCGCAAGAGTCCTGCCGACCGCGATCCACTCTTCAAGGTATTGCTCAACGAGAATGAAGCAAGGCTGCCATTGACAACGAAGCAGGCTCCTTATTATCGCTGGAGTGATTTCCGCAAGTATTACCTCAAGAAACTCGATGCTTATGAAGATTAAACAACTCCTTCTCTTGCTTCTTGCTTCTTGTGCCTTGCCTCTTGCCTTGGCTGCACAGTCTGCCTTCTCTTTTGTGGAGCAAGACCGCAATTTTGTTGCAGGCACCTATGGTATCTATCCTGAGAAGGACCTGCCTCAGTTGACACCAGCGCCCCAGGGCTATGAACCATTCTATATCAGTCATTATGGACGACATGGCTCCCGTTATCTGAATGATATGAAGGGTTATATGGAACCGTATAAGACCTTGCACCAAGCTGATTCGTTGGGTATGTTGACGGATCTCGGAAAGATGGCACTGCGTGAGATACGCCTGTACATTGCCGATGCCGAAGGCCGTTGGGGTGACTTGGCAGAAAAAGGTAAAGTGCAACAGCGTCGTATAGCTCATCGTATGCTTCAGAACTTCCCAGAGGTATTTAGCGACGGAGCCTTCGTCGATGCCCGTAGCACCATAGTTACTCGCTGTGTGCTCTCTATGGGCTCTTCTGTGTTGCAGTTAGTCAAGGAGCGTCCTAACTTGAAGGTATCGATGAACAACTCCTATAGCGACATGTGGTATATGAACCGTCAGGATAAGTCGCTACGTGCTGCAGCGTCCACCCAGAGCTCACAAAAGGTGTTTGCTTCTTTCCTTGAGAAACGCTGGAATCAGGATAGGTTAATGACCTTGCTCTTCAACGATATGGACTATGTGCGTCAGCATGTTGACAAGGTATGGTTCGTCTATTACCTGATGAAGGCTGCACTTACTCAGCAGAATACCGATCGTAGCGATGAACCTAACCCACTTTTGCATCTATTTACCAGTGAAGACAGTTACCTGTATTGGTTGGTAGAGAACGCCTGGAGTTATATCCATTCGGGTTTCTGTGAACTCAATGGCGCTAAGCAACCATATCTGCAGGTTTATCTGTTGCGTAAGATGATTGATGAGGCTGATAGCGTCATCAATAGTCAGCAACATGGAGCCTCACTGCGTTTTGGTCATGAGACGGTATTGCTGCCCCTCGTCTGTCTGATGGGCATTAATGGCTACGACCTCCGAACCGATAAGTTTGAAGAACTCGAACAGAAAGGGTGGTGGGCCAATAGGGTGTACCCGATGGCTGGCAACCTGCAGATAGTGTTCTATCGTAAGAACGCTTCAGACCGTAATCCTCTTCTGAAGGTGCTGGTCAATGAAAAAGAGGCTACGTTGCCCTTGCCGAGCGACTTAGCCCCCTATTATCGTTGGAGTGACTTCCGCAACTTCTACCTTCGCAAGGTCGCTGAAGGCGAATCAGTTCTTAGCGCTACTAAACGCTAACGCATAAACGCGCATCTGCTTGACCATGGCCAGCAATCCGTTGCTGCGGGTAGGCGACAGATGCTCTTTCAGTCCTATCTGTTCTATGAAGTAAAGGTCTGCATCCAGTATCTCTTGTGGTGTGTGGCCTGATAATACACGAATCAGCAGGGCTACGATACCCTTGACGATGAGTGCGTCGCTCTCAGCGGTGAAGTTGATCTTTCCGTCCACATAGTCGGCCTGCAGCCACACACGACTCTGGCAACCATCTATCAGGTTGCTCTCTACCTTGTATTTCTCATCCAGTGGCTCCTGCTCGTTGCCGAGGTCTATCAGCAGCTGGTACTTGTCCATCCAGTCATCAAAACCAGAGAACTCATCAATAATCTCGTCTTGTATCTCGTTAATTGTCGCCATTTTTCTTAACTCTTAACTCTTAACTCTTAACTTTTCACTATCTTAAACAGCTTGTCGCTGGGCCTTACTTTCTCTGGCACCTTGATGCTGACGCGTGTGCCCTGTTGGGCAGTCTGCACAGCCTGTACGTCGTCGTGAATCTCGTCGACGGTGACATACAGCGCACCAGTCGTTGGACCAGTGATGAGCATCTTGTCGCCTACGCTGAATGTGCCTGCCTCAACGGTAAACTCAGCGACGCCCAACTTCGAGAAGTATTTCACACCCTTACCAATATACTGCTTCTTCTCAGTGGCATTCGAGCCGTAGTTGCTGTTCCACTCGCCCAACAGTTGTCCTTGGTAGTAGCCGTCCCAGAAACCACGGTTGAAAACCGTAGCCAGGCGCTCGTCCCACTGGTCCTTCTTCTCTTCTGTGAAGGTGCCGTCCAGCACGCTCTGGATAGCCTCCTTGTAGCACTGCACGACTGTCAGCACATATTCAGGACCACGGGCACGCCCTTCTATCTTGAAGACCCTGACACCACTCTGCATCATCTTGTCAATGAAGCGGATGGTCTTCAGGTCTTTGGGCGACATGATGTACTTGTTGTCTATCTCCAGTTCCGTACCTGTCTCACGGTCGGTGACAATGTAGCTTCTGCGACAGATTTGCATGCAGGCACCACGGTTGGCTGAGCGTCCCGTATTGTCCAGACTCATATAGCACTTGCCGCTGACGGCCATGCACAATGCACCATGACAGAACATCTCAATACGTACCAGTTCACCACTGGGTCCTGTGATGTGCTGTTCTTCTATTTGGCGGTAGATGTCGGCCACCTGTTCCATCTTCAACTCACGCGCCAGCACTACCACATCGGCAAACTGAGCATAGAACTTCAGTGCCTCGATATTCGAAATATTCAGCTGTGTCGAGAGATGCACCTCTACACCTTTCTGACGGCAATATTGCATGACGGCAATGTCACAAGCAATGACGGCACTGATCTTGGCCTCTTTTGCGGCATCAATAATCTGGTGCATCGTCTCAATGTCTTCACCATAGATAATGGTATTAACGGTGAGGTACGTCTTTACACCAGCGGCATTACATGTCGCTGCAATCTCGCGCAGGTCGTCAATGGTGAAGTGGTTAGCTGAGTGTGAACGCATGTTCAACTGCTCCACGCCGAAATACACCGATCCTGCACCGGCCTTTAATGCTGCTGCCAGTGAGTCTCGCGACCCCACAGGAGCCATAATCTCATAGTCTGTCATCTGATTCATGGGTGCAAAATTACAAATAACTCTGCAAATAGCCAAATGTTGCAAACGTTTACGGACTTTTTTAGTGTTTTTCTTGTTTATAATCAGAATTTATCCGCTACTTTTGCATTGTAAAACCAATACAACTAACAAAACAAATGGTGATAAAGAAATATTTATTGGCTATTGTGATGATATTCTTTGCTGTGTCGGCAAAAGCAGCAGTAACCATTAACGAGGCCGCGGGCTGGTTTGAGAGTGCC
This sequence comes from uncultured Prevotellaceae bacterium, assembly GCA_900314985.1. Classification (GTDB taxonomy): domain Bacteria; phylum Bacteroidota; class Bacteroidia; order Bacteroidales; family Bacteroidaceae; genus Prevotella. The sequence goes on from OMXL01000029.1 coordinate 33,045, forward strand.
TACGTGACATGGCAGAAAACTGCTGGCATGTCATACCATGTCTATGTCAGCCCTGCAGCAACCGATACTTGGACAAAACTCGACGACGAGCTGGTTCGTGAATATCCTACCTACGGACGTGCCGATGCACTGGGTTTAAAGGCTGGCAGCTATCAGTTGAAGGTGGTGCCTGTCAGCAATGGTGCTGAGGTTGGGGCTGACGCTGCTGTGACCGATGCTCTCACTGTGATGGCTCACGACCGTTCTGGTTTTGCCCATGTAGGAGTGTCCGATGGTATTGGTGCCTATAAGAACGATGGTACGCTGAAGGACAATGCCAAGGTACTCTATGTTTGGGCCAACAATGCCAAGACCATTACCTTCGACGTTGCCAAAGATAATAAAGGTGGCGTGACTACCGGTACTGGCTTGCAGGATATCATTACCCTCTATCAGAAAGGCTATGAGACCACTCCATTGGCCATTCGTATCATCGGCACCATCAAAGCGGCTGATATGGATCGCTTCGACTCTTCAGAAGAGGGTCTGCAGGTAAAGGGTAAGAACAACTATTCTAATATGCCTATCACCTTTGAGGGTGTGGGCTTTGATGCCGCCATCTCAGGTTTTGGCATCCTCTGCCGCAATTGTGTTAATGTGGAGTTCCGCAACTTTGCCATTATGCTTTGCAAGGACGATTGTCTGTCGTTGGATTCCTACAATGCCAATATCTGGATACATAACATGGATTTCTTCTATGGCAACACTGGTGGCGATGCCGATCAGGCTAAAGGAGATGGTACGGTAGATATTAAGGGAAAGTCAAAGAATATCACCGTTAGCTATAATCACTTCATCGACTGTGGTAAGACCAGTCTGGGCGGTATGAAGAGCGAAGATACTTCATGCTGGATGACCTATCACCATAACTGGTTCGACCACTCCGACTCGCGCCATCCTCGTATCCGTACTGCTTTCTACCACGTCTACAACAACTACTTCGACGGTGTGTCAAAGTATGGCGTAGGTGTGACCACTGGCGGCTCCTCGTTTGTTGAGGCTAACTACTTCCGCAACTGCAAGTATCCGATGCTGATTTCTAAGCAAGGTACTGATGCTGAGGGCGATGGTACCTTCTCAGGTGAGCCTGGTGGTGTCATCAAGGCCTTCAACAACAAGATTGACAATCCTCGCAAGGTGCAGTACTACACGGAAGGACAGACCGATGGCGCTTGGGATGCTGTGAAGGTCGATGATCGCAGCGCTTCTGTTGCTGCTACAGCATTCTCTGGTGGCACTGCCTACAATAATGAGGCAGACCTAAAGGCTCGTACTACTTATGTAGAGAATAAGATGAACAATCCTGAGGATGTCAAGGCCATCGTCAAGGGCCAGTATGGTGCTGGCCGCTTGCAGCATGGTGACTTCAAGTGGTCGTTCAACAACTCCTTGCAGGATGAGAACTATGGCGTCATCAGTGAACTGAAGAGTGCCCTGCAGAACTATAAGTCCACATTGGTAGGCTTCTTCGATGGTACTACCATCAGCAATGGCGGTGCTACAGAGACTGTAGACGGTGGCGACGGCAAGGGCATCTCTGAGGAAGAGAACGACAGCTACGTACCCTCATGGGCTGGTGGTAGCGGTGGCGGTGGTGGTGGTTCCACGACTACTGATGGTCAGTATGTTGTTGGCACCAGCAGCGACTACTTCTGGTTCAATGCTGATAATGAAGCTCAGTATAATGCTTATGTCGCAGCAGGCACTTTTACGACTACAGGAACAGTCAATCCTACCTACGAGGTCAAGAAGAGTGATGGAACCTCTTGTTCTGACTATGTAGGCTCCATCCGTCTGGCTCCGAACCAGTATTTCCTGGTTTATCATGCCGACGGTATCTGCACAGCCAACTTCTATGTGTCAGGAAATGGTTCTCAGAAATGGAAGTTGGAGACATCCGTAGATGGTTCTACCTGGACTACTATAGGTACTGTCGAAGGAAAAGCAGCAACACACCCTGCTTGCAACATTACTACTGCAGGCGACAACAAGTATGTACGTATCACCAATACGGCCAGTGGTAATCGCGACTTGCAAGGCATCAAGATTGCTACACCCGCAGGTGGCGAAACCAGCATCCAGCAGGTTACTAACAGCCAATGGTCAATAGTCAATAGCCAGCTCTACGACTTGCAGGGCCGTAAGGCGCTACAGCCAACAGCCGCAGGTATATACATCCTTAACGGTAAAAAGGTTGTTTTAAAGAAATAATACTACAACAAACTAACTACTAAAGCGAGAGCGGATGGGACGTGATGTCCCATCCGTTTTTTGCTGCTTGTTATTGAGCAATCACGGACTGTCCCTTTGATTGATGCTGCCCAGCAGTTTCTGTTTAGTTTGCAGTGAGAAAGAAAATTCGTATACCTTTTTACTTCTGCCTTCAGACATCTTACATCAACCATCTCCTGACGGAATCAAAGACCTGTCCTTAATCTCCGTTTTGATGGATGTAAGTATCTATCTGAGCGGCAATCTCGCTGGCCAGGACGGCGCCATAGCCTACACGGAGCTCAATAGTGGGACGAAGCGGGTCGTTGGTGCCGATGATGACAGCATACTCGTCGACGGTGTAGGGCGTGGCCATGTTCTTCGGCATCACACTCATCAGACTGCTGAGCTTCAGTTCCTCGCCAGCAATAATCGCGAGGTCACGGTTGGGATAGAACAGGATGAGGGCAGGAATCTCGTTGGCCCTCGAGGCATCGAGCACCACCACATCGTCGGGCTCGCCGTACCTCTGCTTCGTCTCCTCCACAGTGGCGTAGGTCACCCTTGGAACCTCCGTCCTCTCCTTGCGCTTGATGATGAAGTAGGCAATGGGGATGATGGGCAACAGAAGTAGCAGGTAGGGTCCAAAACCAATGGCTAACAGGGCGATGGCAATGATGGCAAGAATCGTGTTTCGTTTCATATATAGTTCGATATTTACATTCTCAAGTCTTCCTGAACCGTGGACAATATCTTGATAAAAGTCCAATAGTCTTCTGGCTCTTCAAAGATATCCTGGCGATTGATACCACGTAACATTACATGGTATATACCTGTCCCGCTTTGCTCTCTTCCAACCCTTGGCATACATTGATTGTTTAATCCAATAACGTTATAGCCTTATTGCTTATTGTGCGAAATCTGATTTTTCAATCAAAACTGTCCCTTTGATTGATTGTAAAAAAAGTGTGAATTAAGTGAATTCTCTTGTTTTTTTTCTTGGTTTGTACTACCTTTGCATCCATGAAGAGATTATTATTCATCATCGGTGTTCTGTTGGTGGCGCTGACGGCTACTGCCCAGTACGATTTCCTGACGGCCCATCGTGGTGTCATCAAGGGAGGTTACGACTTCTGGGTATATACCCCAGAAGACTACTATTTCTCACAGGAGCAGACCCCTGTGATTATCTTTCTGCATGGTGCCAGCCTTTGTGGCCGTGATATCAATCGTTCACGACGTTATGGACCGTTGGATGCTATCGTTCGTGGTCGTGAGATACCGGCGTTGGTCATCGTTCCCCAGAATCCTGGTGGTGCGTGGAACCCCAAGAAGGTACTCGACGTGCTGGAGTGGACGCGCCAGCACTATGCCTGCGACTCTACGCGTGTCTATGTTTTAGGCATGTCGTTAGGTGGGTATGGCACCATGGACTTTGCTGGTACCTATCCTGACAAGGTCGCTGCTGCCTTGGCCATGTGTGGTGGTTGCTCGTTGCGCGACGTACAACCGCTGGGACAGTTGCCTCTATGGATTATTCATGGCACTGCCGACCGTGCTGTCAATGTCCGTGAGTCAAAGAAGGTGGTCAGCGCTCTCGAGACAGCGCATAACGATAGTCGCCTGCGCTACGACTGGTGGCAGGGTGCCAACCATGGAGCACCAGCCCGTGTGTTCTATCTGAAGAAGACCTACGAGTGGCTCTTCTCCCATTCGTTGCGTGATGAGAATCGCCCCATCAATCGGGATATCACCATCGAGCGTAGTGAACTGAAAAGTGCCTATACCGACATGATAAAGAATGCACCTAAGCCAGAGGTGCTGGAAGGAGATGAGGAGTTTGAGGAATAGATTACTGATTCTGTTGTTGGTAGCAGTCATCGGTTGCGAACAGACACCACAACACACATTTACCAATGAACTGCTGTTGCCTATGACACCTGTCAAGGACCAAGGCAAGAGTGAGCTTTGCTGGGCCTACGCCATGCTGGCTACCATCGAGACGGAACATCTGCTGCGTGGCGACTCCGTCAACCTCTCTCCGCAATATATTGGTCGCATGCTGAAAAACTATTCACTATCCACTTCTCACTCTTCACTAGCGACGCAGTCGCGTGAGCGTGCAATGGGTCAGACAGCCCTCAACCTGTTGCAGCGCTACGGTGTGGTGGGTTTCGATGTGATGCCCGACGATGCTACTGATGATTTGCCAACTCCCAAGAATGTCTTCCTGCTGGGTGCCAAGTACACACCGCTGGAGTTTGCCCACAGTGTCTGCGCCCCTGATGAGTATATCTCGCTCACCAGTTTCCCCGATTCACCTTATTATAAGAAGATTGACGTGCCCATCCCTGACAACTGGGAACACAACCGCCTGCTTAACGTGCCGCTTGCCACGCTCCGCAAGCATGTGAACAGAGCTCTGAAGAAGCGTCACCCCGTCTGTTGGGAGAGTCGTGGTCACGCCATGGCTATTGTCGGTGTGGCTCGCGACGAGCGACACCGTTCCTATTATGTGATGAAAAACTCATGGGGTACCGATCAACCATACGACGGATTGGTCTATATGCCAATGAAGATGGCGTGGCGTGATGTCGTCGCCATCTATATGACCCGCGAGGCCTACTCAGGAAAATAAAAAACCCCTCCTGATTGGGAGGGGTTATAGTAGATTTTACTTGTTCAACTTCCAGGTGACACCGTCTTTCGTGTCTTTCACTTCGAAGCCGGCGGCAGCAAGTTCGTCGCGAATCTGGTCGCTGGTGGCCCAGTCCTTGTTGGCCTTAGCCTTGGCACGTAGTTCGAGTACCATGTCCATCACCTTGCCAAAGGCAGCCTCACGCTCGTCGTTGGTACCGCTCTTCTCAGCTTTGAGACCAAGAATGTCTTCTGTGAAGAGGTGCATGGTCTCAGAGAGCTCCTTCAGGCAGTCGGCACAGATGGTGCCCTTGTGGTCAACGAGTTTGTTGATGGTGGTGCAAGCCTCGAAGAGGTTGCTGATAACCTGTGGCGTAGCCAGGTCATCGTTCATGGCGTCGTAGCACTTCTGGCGCAGACTCTTCACCACCTTCTCGGTCTCTGCGTCACATTCAGACGAAACCTGAATGCGCTCCAAATCAGAGATGGCATTCATCAGTTTCTCCAAGCCCTTCTCAGCAGCCTGCAGCGCCTCGTTAGAGAAGTCTACGGTGCCACGATAGTGGGCGCTCAACACGAAGAAGCGGATGGTCATGGGCGAGTAAGCCTTCTCCAGCAACGGGTGGTTGCCCGTGAAGAACTGCTCCAAGGTGATGAAGTTGTTATACGACTTACCCATCTTCTGACCGTTGATGGTCAGCATGTTGTTATGCATCCAGTATTTGACGGCAGGATGCCCCATCGAGGCTTGAGCCTGTGCTATCTCACACTCGTGGTGGGGGAAGATGAGGTCCATGCCACCTCCGTGGATGTCGAACTCCTCGCCCAGATACTTGCGACCCATAGCGGTACACTCGCAGTGCCAGCCAGGGAAACCGTCGCTCCAGGGTGACGGCCAGCGCATGATGTGCTCAGGCTGTGCCTTCTTCCACAGGGCGAAGTCGGCCTGGTTCTTCTTCTCGCCAATACCTGCCAGTTCGCGGCTCTCGTCTTTGATGTTCTCCAGTGAACGGCCAGAGAGGATGCCATAGTGGAACTTCTTGTTGTAGGCCTCGATATCGAAATAGATGCTTCCGTTCGACTCGTAGGCGAAACCATTATCGATAATCTGCTGCACCAGCTGCTGCTGCTCGATGATGTGGCCCGTAGCGTGCGGCTCGATAGAGGGACGCAGCACACCCAGCATATCCATATACTGATGGTAGCGGTTGGTATAGTACTGAGCTATCTCCATGGGCTCCAGCTGTTCCAGACGTGCCTTCTTGGCAATCTTGTCCTCGCCCTCGTCAGCATCGTGCTCCAAGTGGCCCACATCAGTGATGTTGCGCACATAGCGTACCTTGTAACCCAGGTGCTTCAGATAGCGGAACAACAGGTCGAAGGTGATGGCAGGACGGGCATGGCCCAAATGGGGGTCGCCATAGACGGTGGGACCACAGACATACATGCCCACATTGGGGGCGTGCAACGGCTCGAAGCGCTCTTTCTGGCGCGTCAGCGTATTATAGATAACCAATTTCGATTCCATATTCTCTACAAATTTGCTTGCAAAGGTACGAAATAAAAGTGAATAGTGAATAGTGAATAGTGAAAAAATTTAATCCATCGGATAGCGCACATCCCACTTCTTACGAAGGTCGTCCATCAGCTGCATGATGTAGAGCATCTCCTGATGCGGCATCTCACGGGGTTCGAGCAGTCCCTCTTTAAGAGCCTGACGACAGGTCATGAACTGATACTCATAGCCTGTAATCTGCTGAGGTACGCGGATGGTCTCTACATAGGTGCGGTCAGGACCGTTGACGGTGATGGTCTGCGGATTGTTGACATTGTCGATGATGAGGTTGCCCTCGGTACCAGCAATGACGCCGATGTTGTCACCTACACACGAGGCGCTGGACTGTACATTGGCCACCACGCCATCTTCGAGAATGATGGTGATGGTGTTGGTCAGGTCCATCCCCGTATCAGACTTCACGCAGTAGCCGTCGATGGTCTTGATGGCGCTGTCGTTAAACATGCGGACGAAGTTGATGACATAGACACCGAGGTCGAGAAGGGCACCGCCACAGAGGTCTGGACGGAAGATGCGCTCCTTCTGGCCCATGGAATAGCCCAGCGTGGCAGTAATCAGTTTTGGAGTACCGATACGCCCGTCGGTAATGAGGTTGCGGACGATGTTAACGGCAGGCTGATAGCGTGTCCAGATGGCTTCTGCGAGGAAGACACCACGCTCATGAGCCAGGTCGATAATCTCTTTCGTCTGTCGGGCATTAGCCATAAAGGCCTTCTCTACCAGACAAGGTTTGCCAGCCATGATGGCCTGCTTGGTGACGTCGTAGTGGTGTGAGTGGGGCGTGCCGACATAGACCAGGTCTACGTCAGGGTCAGCCAACAGTTCTGCATAGGAGCCATAGGCTTTCTTGATGCCCCACTTGGCTGCGAAGGCCTGCGCCGTCTCCAGTTTTCTGGAACCAACGGCGTAAGCCTCACAGGTGTTCAGTCCGTTCAAGGTGGTGGCTGCCTTGTCGGCAATCCGCCCCGTACCGATAATACCTACTCTCATCCTCGTGCCATTTTATAAATAGCCTCCATATCCTCTGCCTTGAGCACCTTCGTGCCACCATATTTCTTTACCAGCAGAGCCACCTGTTCCTCACTCTGTTCTCCAAAAACCACCTCTGTCGGTGCATAGTAATTAAAGTCTTTCATAACAGTTCTGTTTTTATGTCTATTAATACAAATTATTCCATGTTCAGGGCATCGAGCCAGCAAAGGAAGGCGACGAGCGAGGCATTCCAGTTGATGGCAATCTCGTTAGAGGCGTATGACTCCATCGCGTCGACATACGATTCGTCGGCCACATTCGAGGGATAGACGGCAGTGCCCAGATTGTTCTTGTCCTGCTGTCCAGGGTTCGGACCACCCACCAGCATGCCAGGGTAGGGCGCCTTGATACCGTCAGCCTCTGACGGACGGTGGTGAGGATGCATCGGACTCTTGTCGCCAAAGCCCGTCACGTAGCAGTAGCCCGTAGCGTTACGGCCCAGAAGATAGTCGGCATTCTGGAGGGCATAGCGACGATACTTCGTATTACGCTGCATGTTGTCGGCAAAGAGTAGTGCTATGGCTTGACAGCAGCAGTACTCGGCCAGACAGCCCCAGCCAAAGTCTTTGCGATGGTTGCCGTAGGGCGACTGAAACGACGACTGTTCCACATCCTTGATAGCCTCGTCACAGTAAGCATACAACTGCTCATACATGTCACCGCCAATCTTCCATGCTGCTTCAGACTGTGCCTTGGCATCGGTGAGCATGTGGTTGTTTGCCATCCATTCGAAGGCACCCAGTGAGGCGACATTACCCCATGAAGGGGTGGTAAACATCTTAGGCTCATACTGCTGGGCATCGTCTAGATAACACTGCTTACCCGTCAGACGATAGAGGGCGGTAGCAGCCCAGAAGAATTCGTCGTTGGCGCTGAAGTCGCCATAGGTACCCGTGCTCACGGCAGGGTCCTTCAGCGTATGCTGCATGTAGAATGCCTTGGGGTGCTCCTTGGCCCACTGGTAGGCACGCTCTGCCATTGCTGAGGCTTGTGCGCTAAAGCCAGGATAGTCCTGCTGGTAGGGCTCAAAGAGTCGGGCGGCATCAGCCATCACGGCAGCAAAGTCGAGCGTGGCGGTGACGCTCTTGGCTACCACGTAGCGCTGTTGCTTACAGTCTGTGGGCATGATGAAACCCTCAAAGTTGGGCGTGGTCAACTTATGATAGACACCTCCGTCATAGGGGTCTTGCATGGTGAGGAACCACTTGAGGTTGAACATCATCTCATCCAGCAGGTCGGGCGTGGCATTGCCGCTCTCAGGGATGTTGGTCTTGAGTTGGGCGAAATACTCAGGGAACTGTTCGTAGGCGGCAAACATCAGACCGATGCTGAAGGCAGAGTTCACCACATATTTATTATAGTCACCTGCATCGTACCAACCGTAGGGCGAACTGATGACCGTACCAGTGGGACGTAGCGGTGAGGCAGCAGAGTTGTGTACCAGCACTTTGGTGTCGGCATGTCCCAATGGACGACGATAGACAGCGTCATCAATTGCCACACCCGAGCGAATCAGGTAGAAGAGACGCAGTGATGCCGTAGCAATGTCGTGATAAGGCTGTTCATTGACGTGCAGCACGCACTGCTCATCGCCCAGTGTGATGCGGTAGTCGCCAGTAGCCGTTAAGTCACCGAGGTTGACAACATAGCGTGTCTTCTGTGACAGTGGAGAGATGGCCTTCCGTACTCCTTTTGCTTTCAGTACCTTACCGGAAGGTGTCGTGATACGTAGTTTGTTGACAGCATTCGTACCTTCGACAACGACGACTTTCTCTTGTTGTGGGTAGCAGCCCACCTGGTTACGACGGATATTAGCGTGCTGTGCCATTGCACTTAATGGCAGCAGGAGGGCTAGTGTCCATAATAATTGTTTCATGGTCTATTCAGTGTTTTACGATAATAATGTTATTCTTGATGATTCTGATTGTTGGCAGCCTCGCCCAACTCGTGAGTCAGACGACTGATGTCCTTGGCACTCTCCTGCATGCGAGTCGTGATGTCCTCCACCTCGTCGGTCTCCAGACTGTGAAGACTGACAGCAAGCACCTGAGCGAAGCCACTGATAATGTTAAGCGGTGTACGTATCTCGTGATACATGAAGTGGATGAGTTCCGTCTTACGACGGTTGGTGTCGAGTTTAAGCTTATAGGCCTCAGTCAGTTGTGAGTTGAGCGTGGAGAGCTCGGCATTGGTGTTGCGGATGTCGTTGACCGTCTGAGCGAGTGACTTCTGCATGAGAATGAAACTGTTGGTCAGTCGTCCCACACTGTCGTGGCGCGTACTCTCTGGCAGAAGCTCGTCGAAATGCCCCTCGGCAATGCGATGGGCCTGTTCGTCGAGTTCCTGTAGTGGCAGTATGGCATGGCGCACTGTCTGGTAGCAGAAGAGCATGAGCAAGAGGATGCCAAAGCCGATGATAACCCAGATGACGATAATCAGCTTGTTGTAGCGTGCATAGACATCACTCTGTGGACAGACAATGGCGATGCTCCACTGGGTGTGCGGTACAGGACGGTAGAAGATAAAGGCTGGACGCCCGTCAACGATGGTCTGCATCATGCCACTATGCCCCGTAAGCATGCGACGTCCCAGCACCTTGACGTCGTTGACAGCCTTTGGGTCGGGATCGCTGAAGATGGTCTCATGAAGGAGTTTGGCCGTATCGGGATGGACGAGGTAGGTGCCGTTGCGTCCTATCATGATAGCTGACGAGTTGGCATAGGGCTTCAGCTTAGTGACAGCCTCAGAGAGCCATTTCAGCGTGAGGCTGGCCGTGATGCTGCCCAGATAGTTTCCCTCTTCGTCACGCATGGGACAGCAGTAGGATGTGAGGTAGTCGGGCGAGGAGAGCGTACCCTCGTTATAGTCGTCGAAGCCGTCCACCCAGCAGGGCATGCCAAGGGTGCGTGGCGTCTTGTACCAGATAGCATCGAAGTACTCAAAGGGACCCTCGCGTACTGTCGTAATACTGTCGGAGCCTGGTGTCATGTCACGCAGCGAGTAGGCTGAGTAGTAGCGTCCCATCTCTGGGAAGAAATTGGGTTCCATGGAGATGGCCATACCAGTGAGGAAGGGGTTCTCAATAACTGCACGGCGGGTGAAGACCAATAGGGAGTCTGGGTGCAGATGGTGGGGCGTGGTCGTTGCCAGGAAGTTGGTGACGAGCTCTGTCTCTTCCATAATACCATTGATGCGCTCTGCCGTGTTGTCCAACAGTTGGGAAGCACGTTCGATGGCTGCGTTCTGGATGAAATGCTTACAACGGTAGAGCAGGTAATTAAAGAGCAGGGAGAAGACCACCGTGACAATGAACACGATGAGCAGACCAAGGCGCAGCGAGAGGTGCTGCTGGATATATGGGACGAGTCGTTTCATGAGCTGGCGGGGTCTTTGATGAGTTGGTCCAGTAGTTCAATAATAGTCTCGCTGCCCTGTGTGATGTCTGTCTGCAGCGTCGTCATCTCGCTCTTCGAGAGGTTCGGATAGTTCTGGCAGATGGCATTCGTGCTGCGGCAGAGCTGCTCCACGGGGGCAGCCATACGGTCAGTCATGTCGTGTAGGAACTTCGCCTTCTTCTTCTCATAGGCCTGGGCTTCGTCATAGGCAGCCTGCAACTCCGCATGTTGCTGGTTCAGCACGTTTTGCTTCTGTCTCATCTCATAGATGTAGGCTGTTAGTTTGCGTTGCATCAGGAACAGACTGTTCTGCAGGCGTCCCGTCTCATATTGATGGTGTGAGTCATTAATCGGCGTTTCCAGTTTACCTTGCGCAATAGCCTGTGCCGAGTCTGCCAGACTGTGCAGTGGTCGCAGATAGTGGGCAATGATGAAGAAGAGCACGATGAGCAGGAGGAATATGACGGGAGCTGCCCATGAAAGGAGTACTCTGTGCATACGTGCATATCTTCCGTAGATGTCTTCAGCAGGACATACGGCAGTGAGACAGTAGGGACGTTCGCCTATTGGTTGTGAGAAAACATAGGTGTCCTTGTCCATCTGGTGGTAGCCTCCCACACTTCCTGTGATGTAGGTGTCAAACTGACTGCTGTCGCGGCGTGTGACGAAGAGCTTGGCATTGGGCAGGGACTGTTGTATCTTTCCCAGCAGACTGTTCTCTTCGATGAGGTTCTCGATGCGTGAACGGTTGACATGTATCTCTTGTTTCTCCAGTCGTGCCATCATCTCTGCCTGTCGTAGTGTGTTGTCGATACGCAGAGCGGTATTCTCCAACGCCTGCATCGTCGTGTCGATGCTCTCGTCGCGAATGGTGTCTTGTGAGAAACGTGCCAGAAGGAAGATAACGATACCTGAGATGACCAGCACAAAGCTAGCCACCAACAGCGTCAGCTTCCATGTGAATGAGGTGCGTATCTTCTGAATGGGGTTCATAACACAAATAGTAGTTTTTTCATGTTGGTGTTTTGATATATATTATAGAAAATTAACAACAGAAAAGAAAAGCGAACCCCTTTGGCTCGCTTTCTTTTTGGGCTTTTCTATCAGTTTTCTTATTTGACATATTCTGCAAAGTCTGTCAGTTTCATGTCGCCCTTGCGAGCCAGTGTGTCGTGCATGGCGAAGGCGGCAGTGAGGTTGTGGCGGGTCTGTCCCATCTTGGCAATCTTCAGATAGTCCCACAGCAGCTGCTTGTAGTCGGGGTGAGCACAGTTCTCGATGATGCACTCAGCGCGCTGTGCAGGCGACTTGCCACGCAGGTCGGCAA
>OMXL01000081.1 GCA_900314985.1 uncultured Prevotellaceae bacterium
TTTGTTACATTTGTATGACAATGGCTATGTTTTTTGGTTCAGAGAATTGGTTGGGAAAGAAAAATTTCCTAACTTTGCCACTGCTATGTTTATGAATAGTAGCAGGTCATGAGGTTTCTTACTGAGAAAATGCTATGGAGTCAGGTGCGCGAGGGCGACGAGAGCGCCTTCGAGGAACTATACAACCTGTATGCCGACAGTTTGTTGGCATACGGCATGAAGTTCACGCCCGACAGAGAACAGGTGAAAGACATCATTCAGGACCTCTTCGTGCGCATCATCAAACGCCACGACAGCCTGCCCGAGGTCGAGAATGTGAAGGCCTACCTGCTCCACGCCTTTCGCAACAACCTCCTCGACAACCTCTCCAAAGAGCGGCTGTGCTCCTTCGACGAGAGCGACACCCTGCGGAAGCAGGCGGAAGAGAGCATCATGGAGGCCATGGATGACTATAGCCCCGATGACGACATGCTGCGCAGACGCCTGCGCGTCAACCGTGCGCTGATGACGCTCACGCCCCATCAGAAAGAAATCATCTACCTGCGCTACGTGCAGGAGCTACCGTCGTCCGACATTGCCCGGATGCTCGGCATCAACGTGCAGTCGGTGCGCAACGATGTGCACCGCGTCATCGCCGGACTGCGCAAGCAGGTCATCTCATGAAAAGGTGGATAGAATGTTGCCAAATGGTGTATATTTCGTTCCCTGCATCTATTTTTTCCCAAAAAGGCTTGCAGGTTATTATATTATTTCCTAACTTTGCATCCAAATTGCAGTGCTAACTACATTCGCTACGAGATTGCAGCGCTTACTACAACAGACAGATTACAGCATCATCTAGATAAATCAACAAAACTATTAAGATAACATGAACAAATTTATGCAAACAAGGACGGCGCTAACCCATGCGTACGCTTCTTTCAGCGCCCTCTCACGGGTGATCGTCCTCGCACTGGCATTTGTTGCCGGGGGGGGCAGATAGCCGCGCAGACGCCAAGTGCTGAGCTTACTACTGACGGTAATACACTTGTTGTTACCGCTACGGGTGACCTGACAACTTACAACATCACTTCAACTTCTACGGCTACTGTCTTCACAGCAGCAGGTGCTACTGTAATCAAGAAAGGCCATGTAGCAACGAATCCAAATTGGGTTGACGCAGTAAATGCGGGTGATCTCTACGACCCAAGCCAATTGTATTTCTGGTATGATGCATCCTCTTATAGTAATAAGCTCATTGAAGATAATGCTACTTATTTTTCTACAGAGCCAGGCTCTACATATATTGAGACAAAAGAGGTAACTACAACCAAACCTTTTGTCGAAGAAGTTGAGGCACAAGCCAAGAGGGCGATGGTGAGCCTATGGTTTTGAGCGCTGACCAAATGGCAAGTCTTATCAAATATAGTGCTAATAGTAAAACCAACTATTTCTCAGCACTTGATTTCTCTCCAGTGACGGGCATTACTCTGTCCGCGCTCAAGACATCCTATGGTACAGGGACTTGGGATCTCAACGCCAGTTTTGTGCTCCCGAATACCATTAAAAAGGATGATGGTACTGTCATGACATCGGCAGAGAAACTCACTTGGGCAAGCACCGTTAACAATGGTGGAAACATCTATTGGTATACTCCCAAGAAGAATATCGATTTCACCGAGGATGCTACACAACCTTATTATAATCTGGAGGTTCGGGTCATCAGGGACGCCCAAGAATATCTGGAGGCAGGTGCAGCATTTGTAAAGAAAGATGTGACAAAGAACTTGTTAGTCCATACGACAAGTAGCATCTTGTCAAAGCTTATCTATCTTGACTATGATGGCATCAGCAACTTGGTGCTTGATGGTACTACTGAATCTGTCAACAACAGCAGTTTTGGTAAAGATAGTAATGGTAACGATGTTAAATTCGCTCATATACAGCGTCTAATTCTCAGGAACAGCACATGGGTTAACTTCCCGATCACGGCTCATGGATCCTTGAATGTACTTGAGGGTATGGAAGCCAATAAGCCAGCATCTGGGGAGTCTACCCTTCATATTACCAATCTGAATGGTGAAGGTTCTTTAGCTAAGACAGCAGAATATTATGATGATGCCTTAGATAAAGCACGCTATTGCAATATTCATGGAACTGTAGGTGATCAGGATGTGGAGGATTTCTTGAATTTTGTTTCCAACCCTTGCCTGAACCTTCTGGAGTGTAATTGGGTAGGAACTACAGGTAAACTCAAGAGTCTGAAAAACAATTACATTAAATATCTCGTTCTGCCCAGCGGCTCTGCAAAGAAGTCTACCTATAAGGATACTTCCAACAATGATGCGAACATGGGCTCAAACGTTGATGAGGCAAAGGGCATTGCAGCTACGAGCTATAAGAATTTCTCTTTCTCTGGTTGCAAGAACCTCCTTGGTGTTGGTGCATATCGCACGGTCGAAGACCCTAAAGATAAGACAAAGCTCCGTGGACTCTTTGAGGCTCATTCTACGAGCGCTGAGCTGGACACAGATATGCCATACTTAATAAATGGTACTAGAGATCATGATTTCAGCCATGTAGAGATGCTCAACTACATGATTCGTAACTTCTCCTCTAATATTACAGGTGATGCTAACAAGTGGCCTGATAATAAGGAAGGCAATCTCCCTGTAGACTCTATTCTTTTCTCAGGCTATCTGAACAAGCAGGATATCAATGGCTCTTTCGGTACTCTGAATATCAATATCGCAGGCGCTAACCTGAAGAACGCTTACTTCCCCACAGCTTCTGATATGACTATCAGTGGCAGTGATCAGGCAACAACGACTACAGGTGCTACCTATTATGGTGCAGGGGCAAACTGGAAGACCTATTTGAAGTACATTGACCTGCCCGTTGCAAAGGAACAGAGTGTCTTACCACATTATTGTTTATATAACGTAAAGTCACTTAAAGCAATTTGTGTCCCGGGCAATTACACTCGTCTGGAGGAGGGAGCGCTGGGATATAATAACCAATTAGTTAGTGTTTATACCACCGCTATTGATGCCAATGGTGACGGTCGTGGGGATACTATAAAGTATGGTAACTACAATAACGCTGATGGTAAAGCCGTTCCAGGACAGTACTCTTGTACGCTTCCTCCACATCTGGAATATGTTGGAACCAACTGTTTTGCCCTCGACGAACAATTCCTGGATGTTTACATCCTAAATGGTAAAGATGATAAGATTCCAGAGTGTGCTCGTGACGCTTTCAGTGCAGGCACCTATTATGGATGGGGCGGATATAATTCTACTCACCCTATTCAAAGAAATAGTTATGCACAATTGAAGTATGATGAGGCATCTAACCTGCATATTTCATACCCTCGGCAAAAAGCCTCTAATAGATGAGTGGCATACTCCCGCTAAGGCAGTTTTCTCATTTTATGACAAATCATTGCA
>OMXL01000019.1:0-53269 GCA_900314985.1 uncultured Prevotellaceae bacterium
GAAGATAGAGGTAGATAGCCGCTTTTCAGCGGCAGAAGATAGAGGACGTTACTCTGTCTGCGGTGATAAATTCGTAAAACTGATGTCTTTTATCTCCTTTTATCTTCTTCTATCTCCCTTTAACTACAAAGCAAGCGGAGCTTGCGAAAGTTGAGTAAGTATTTAGTATAAGTATATTAATAGGTTAATAGTTTTGACGAAATACTTTTTTTATAAAAGGTTTGGCAATGTCGGAATTAGTTTGTAGCTTTGCCTGCGGAATGATGACATCACCTTATCGACAGAAACGAGGAAGGAGGTGCTGACAAATTGTTAGAATCATACATTATGAATAGAACAAGAATTATCACGTTATTGATGATGCTAATAGGCATCTCAACGGCAATAGATGCCAAAGAGGTGGTGCTGAAACCACGACTGGTGGTATGTACAGATATTGCGCCAGCTGATGTGGAACCCGACGATATGGAGTCGATGGTTAGACTGATGGCGTATGCTGATATGTTCGAGATAGAGGCGTTGATTACGTCGGTAGGTTGGAACTGCGACCCGTATCCCAAGGAGTGGTCACAGTATCTGACACGTGTCATTAAGGCTTATGGCATTGATGTGCCAAAGCTGATGAAACGCTCTGGACAAAAGAAATTCCTCTCATGGAAAAAGGAGAACGGTAGCCAGCGAATCGGATACTGGCCCAGTGCAGCATATATCATGAGTCGTGCCGTAATGGGAAGCATGAATGGCGGTATCCGCTCCATTGGTGAGAACAACGACTCGCCAGGCAGTGAGTTGCTCATCCAACTGGCTGACGAGGACGATCCGCGTCCCATCTATGTAGCTGCATGGGGTGGGGCGAACACGCTGGCGCAGGCCATCTGGCGCGTAAAGCAGACACGAACTGATGAAGAAGTCAGAAACTTCGTCCGCAAATTTCGCGTCTTTACCATCACCGACCAGGATATGGACTATGCACATCGAATGGATCGTGCCCGCAGTTCACACATGTGGCTGCGTCAGGAGTTCAAGGATGACTTGCAGTTCATCTGGGATGAGGGTGCATGGCAGGAACAGTGCGAGTTAGGTAAGCAACACTGGGCTCAGCACCAGCAGCATATCCAGACAAAAGGGGCCCTGGGCAAGGAATATCCGAACTATAAATGGGGCGTAGAGGGTGACACGCCCAGTTTCCTTTATGTAATGCCTAATGGACTGAATGACCCTGAAGACCCCACGCAGGCAGGCTGGGCAGGCTACCATGAGCAAGGTCTGTGTCCAGACTCGTTGACTACCGCATGGACCAGTTGGCAGGAACCGCTGCGTAGCATCAGCGTGGGGTATAAGCGCCGTTTCTATACTGACGAATTGAACGACTTCTGTGCTCGTATGCAGTGGGCTGATGAAGGCAAAGGCAATCGTAATCCACAGGTTGTTGTCAATGCTCGCATGTTGAAAGTGAAGGCTGGTCAGAGTATTCATCTGGATGCCTCAAAGAGTAGTGATCCTGATGGTGATACACTTACTTTTCTATGGTGGCAACAGCAGGAGATAGGCTCTGGACAGCTGAAGATAGCCACTCCTGCCGCTTCTGCGACAACCATTACCATTCCACAAGATGCCCAAGGTCAGACGTATCATGTGATATGTGAGGTCCACGACAATGGTCCTTTTCAGTTAGTGGGCTATCGTAGAGTCATTATAAAAGTAGAATAAGGTATGTCGATGCTAAAGATAATAATAGGGTATGGCAAAGGCAAACGATAAACGAGATGGCCAAGCGTTTGGCTTTTATTTCCGCTTGCGACGGCCAAACAGCCAGCCGTAAGTCTTCATCAGCTTGCGAACCAGAATGAAGGCATCGATGGCGGTGATGCTGTTGCTGACGAGGTTGGCAATGAGTTCGCCCTTGGTGTTGGCCTCTTTGGGAGTCCATAGACCATGCCATAGGGTGCCGACTTTCTCGGAATTGTCGTGGAGTCGTGCTTTGAGTTCGTCTTTGCGCAACGCAATGTCTTCGAGGGTGTTGTATTGAGGTGTCTGCATGGCGAACTTCATTTAATTTAATAAGGTGTTAGCCAGGAAACGCACCAGCGGGCGCTCTATCCACTGCTTGCGGAAAGCGAAGACGAGGGAGAGTAGGGCAACGAAGAAGACGGCCACGAGGAAGAAGGCCAGTCCCAGTCCGGTGAGAGGCTCCATCCAGTAGACGATGGCGAAGGTGAGGTAGAAGAGTACGGCCACGCCAAGGATGACGAAGATGATAGCAACGGTAAGGGCCGTTACCAACTTGACGACTTTTTCAATGACGTTGAGCTCCAGATATTCTTTCTGGAGTTCAACGTGTTCTTTGAGCGCGTCGATGAGTTCTACGATGGACTCTACGTTCTTGTCGCTGGATAGCATAACCGTTAATGTTCAATGTTCAACGTTCAATGTTCAACGTTCAATGTTCAACGTTCAATGTTCAACGTTCAATGTTCAACGTTCAATGTTCAACGTTCAATGTTCACGTCTACCAAATCGCTCACATCCTTACGGCTGAGTTTGATGTTGTGCTTCTTGAGGAAGTCGTCTACGGTATCGGTAATCTTTGCACGAGTGTCTTCGCCCTTTTCAGGAGCTACCAACAGACCAATGACTGCACCAGCCAGAGCACCGCCTAGGAAGGCGCCTAAATAACCTAAACTTCTCATAATCTTCTATTTTTTAGTCGGTAAAACATGTATTCTGGTGGCAAATGTACGTAAAGTTTTTTAAATTAACAAACTTTATGCAGCATTTTTCTTGTCTTTTGCTCAATATTTTGTAATTTCGCCACAAATTATTAGAACAAATAACAAATTAATACAAGAAATACAATAGTAAAGTATGAAAAAGTACACAATGATTTGCGCAGCTCTTTGTGCTGCCCTGATGTTCACTGGATGTAAGTCGAGTGAGAGTGCTTACAAGCAGGCTTATCTGAAAGCTAAGCAGCAAGAGGAACTGCAGCAGAAGCAGGAGGCCGAGGCTCAGGCTGTTGCTCAGACTGCTCAGGAACAGGAGAATAACGTAGTTGTCCCCATGGAGGAGAAAGCTGCTAACGATACTCAGGTAGTGGATAATGCTGATAATGTTCCTGTTCGTCAGGAGACAGTATCTGTCGTTGCCGGTAGCGGTCTGAAGAACTTCAGCGTTGTAGTTGGTTCGTTCTCTCTGAAGGCTAATGCCGAGGGCTTGCAGCAGACACTGAACAATCAGGGTTATAGTGCTCAGGTGGTTGTCAACAATCAGGTTACTCCCGCTATGTATCGTGTGGTTGCTACCACTTTCGATACCAAGGGTGAGGCTGCTGCCAGCCGTAATGCCCTGCAGACAAAGTATCCAGGTGCTTGGTTGCTCTACGCAAAATAAACTGACCTGTAGTGGCGCGTATCGTTTCCATTGACTACGGAAAGAAGCGTACAGGATTAGCAGTTACCGACCCGCTACAGATTATTCCTGGCGGGTTGGCAACTGTTTCTACGTCTACGCTATTTGAATTTCTTTCTGACTATGTGCAGAAAGAGCAGGTGGAGCGCATCGTGATTGGCGAACCTCGTCAGCCCAATGGTCAGCCCAGCGAGAACTTGGCTCGCGTGCAGCAGTTTGTAAATCGTTGGCGCAAGGCAATGCCGCAGATTCCTATCGAATACTACGACGAGCGCTATACATCGGTGCTGGCACATCAGACGATGCTGGCAGGGGGCCTGAAAAAGAAAGCCCGTCAGGATAAGGCACTGGTCGACGAGATCAGTGCAACGATCATCCTGCAAGACTATATGCGCTCCCGTAAATTGTAACATCTTACATCTAACATCATACATCGTACATGATTTTACCTATTTATATATTGGGTCAGCCCGTATTGAGAAAAGTGGCTGAGGATATTCCCACTGACTATCCTGATTTGGACAATTTCATCAAGGATATGTGGGACACGCTAGCAGAGAGCGAAGGCATTGGTCTTGCTGCTCCGCAGGTGGGCAAGTCGATTCGCGTAGTGGTTATCGACCTCGACGTGCTGGCAGATGATATGCCTGAATACAAGGACTTCCGTCATGTCTACATCAATCCGCATATCGTAGAATATGACGAGTCGCAGACTGACACCATGGAGGAGGGCTGTCTGTCGCTGCCCGCCATCCACGAGAAGGTGACACGCCCCAAGCGCATCCGCGTACAGTGGCTTGACGAGCAGATGCAGCCCCATGACGAATGGGTGGAGGGCTATCTGGCTCGCGTCATGCAGCACGAGTTCGACCACCTGGAAGGAAAGGTGTTTGTTGACCGTGTCTCTCCGCTTCGTAAGCAGCTGATAAAGAGCAAGCTAAAAGCACTCACTCAAGGACGTTATCGTTGCGGATATAAGACGAAGGCGCCCAGACATTGAACTTTGAACTTTGAACATTGAACTTTGAACATTGAACTTTGAACTTTAAGGGATGAAACAGTTATTCAGGAAACGATTGATGCTAGTATTGCTGGCATTGCAATGTTCAATGTTCAATGTTCAATGTTCAAAGTGCTTTGCGCAGTACAATACCGACCGACTGGTGACGGTAGGGCGCTCAGCACTCTACTACGAGGATTACGTTCTTTCTATCCAGTATTTTAATCAGGCCATTTCTGCCAAGCCTTATCTCTTTGAGCCGTGGTACTACAGAGCTATTGCGAAGTATTACCTGGATGATTATGCTGGTGCAGAGAACGACTGTACGGAAGCTATCCATCGTAATCCATACGTGGTGGGTATCTATGAGTTGCGTGGCCTGTGTCGCATTCAGCAAAAGAACTATGCTGATGCCATCAGCGACTATAACACCGCCTTGCGCTATGATCCGGAAGGCATCAACCTGTGGCACAACCGCGTACTCTGCCGTATTCAGCAGAAAGAATATGACAAGGCGTTGGCCGAGATAGACACGATGGCCGTGCGCTGGAGTAAGAATGCCCGCATCTATACCATGCAGTCGGAGGTGTACTTGCAACAGAAAGACACGACGAAGGCCATTGCCTCGTTGGAGAAGAGTCTGGAGCTGGATGCCTATAATGGTAGTGCGTGGGCTATGCGCTCGATGATTAGTCTGTCGCGCGAAGAATGGAAGGAGGGCGAAGGTTATCTGGATAAGGCTATTCACCTGTTGCCCAAGCAGGGAGGCCTGTATATCAATCGTGCCATGGCGCGCTACAATCAGAATAACCTGCGTGGTGCAATGGCCGACTACGATATGGCCCTCGACTTTGAGCCCAATAACTTCTTAGGTCACTATAACCGCGGACTGTTGAGAGCACAGGTGGGCGATGACAACCGTGCCATTACTGACTTCGACTTCGTGTTGAAGCTGGAGCCCGATAACCTGATGGCACTCTACAACCGAGCCCTGCTGTTGGAGAAGACGGGTAACCCCAGAGCCGCCATTCGCGACTATTCAAAGGTTATCGCTGAGTATCCGAACTTCTGGACGGGCTTGCACCAGCGTGCTCAGTGCTATCGCAGTCTGGGCATGAAGAAGGAAGCAGAGCAGGATGAGTTCCGCATTCTGAAAGCACAGATAGACAAGCGCTTCGGCAAGCAGCCACGACTCTCGAAGAAGCAGATGCGTAAGCGCAGCGACGAGGACATCGAGAAGTATAACCAGTTGGCCATGGCTGACGAGCAGGAGATGGAACACGAATACCAGAGCGACTATCGTGGTCGCGTGCAGAATCGCAAGGTGGGAATGGACTATCTGCCGATGTATGCACTCACTACCGAGCGCTTCCTGAACGACGTCAAGCGCGATATCGCTTACGACCGCCAGGTGGAAGTGCTGAACCAGAAGTTGTCTGCTGGCAGACAGTTGCACATCTCTTGCAACCAGACGTCGCTCAGTGAGGCTGGCACCCAGCGCTACTTCAGTCGCATAGACAGCTTGACACGAGAGATGGGACAGCAGCAGAAGGAGGCAGACATGCTGTCGCTGCTGATGCAAAGGGCTGTGGCGTATAGCGTGATTCAGAACTATGAGGGTGCCATTGACGACCTGACGACCTATATTATGAGTGACTCGCTATCGGCTGTGGCCTATTGGCAGCGTGCCGTCTGTCAGTCGCGCCTTAATGAGTTTAATGCCGCTCAGGGTACGGACGTGAAGTTGCAGACAGCGCGTGTGCTGGCAGACCTCACGGAGGCTATCCGATTGAATAGCTCGTGTGCCTATCTTTATTATAATCGTGGTAATGTGTATGTGCAACGTCACGACTACCAGCACGCTATTGACGACTATAATCGTGCCATCGAGCTGGAGCCGCATCTGGCTGAAGCATTCTATAATCGTGGTTTGGTACGCTTTGCCCTCAAAGAACAGCAGGAGGGTACGGCCGACCTGTCGAAAGCCGGTGAGTTGGGACTCTACCAGGCTTATAGCATTATTAAGCAGAATAGAAGATAAGAAACTAGAAGCTAGCTTCTCACCTCTCACCTCTATATTAGTCTTTTAGGCGGATATAGCTGCGGTCATCGAAGGAGTTGAAGTCAGGGTGGAACGCCTTGGTGGCTTGGAAACGACCAATGTTCAGCGGGTCTTCCTCACGTAGCTTCTGCAATTCTTCCTCGCTCTCTGCCAATGTAGGACGGAGAATAGGGTAGCCGTCGCTGGCCAGCACTATCTCCCACGGACGGAAGTCGAGGGGAATGATGCGAACATGCTGGCGGGCTATGGGGAAACCATCAATGACGCTATAGCTGACGTTCTGCTCACGCATCGTCTCCAACATGCGAGGAATGATAACAGGGCGCGCCGTGTCGTTGCGTAGCAGTTCCTCTTGTGTGACACCCGTAGCCAACAGTCTCTTCACCTCTTCAGCACGCATGGCAGCCAGTTCGGCTTCTGCAGGTTTGGGATTGTCGAAGAGTTCACCATTAATCATGCATTGGCAGTCGCCCACCATCCATATCTCACGATTCAGACGACTATAGACTACTGCCGAACACGTCAGACGATCTTCAGGATGTTCTGCTAAACGAGGTAGCATAGACTTGTTGTAATGCTTGCGGATATAAGCCGTCACACCACGCAGAAACTGTTCGCTCGTGGTGGTCTTGGACATCTGGCGGATATAACGTGCCGTCAGGTACATGGCATAGCGACCATTGGTGCGAAACAAGCTATGGCGATACTTGGTCTTCGACGTACTGCCGTCGATGACAGCTACAAAGTTATTTGTTACGACGATGCCGTCCTCGCTTTTCTTCTTGGGGTTCTTGCCGACGACGGTCTTTTCTATAATCTGCATGCGGTTTTCTGTAATCTGTATTTGAATTCCTATTGTCTGTACGAGGTCCTCTGAAATCATTATGAGGACAAAGCTGCTGGATGAGGTCTGGACGACCAATGCGGCGCAGACTCTGTTCGATGCCACGACGCTCCTCAGGCTTATACCAGAAGAAATACTGGCGCTGGGCCAACTTGTCACGCTGTGTCTTGGCACTCTGTACGGGTTCCAGCGTATAGGGGTCGTAACCAGTATACCACGTCTCGGTAGATACCGTCATCGGCGTGGGCGTGAAGTCCTGCACCTGTTCCAGCTGGAAGTCGAGCTGTTTGGTCTTGACAGCCAACTCAGCCATATCGGCTTCCGTACAACCAGGATGGCTGGAGATGAAGTAGGGGATAATCTGCTGATTGAGGTGTTCCTCACGATTGATGCGGTCGAAGATGCGCTTGAAGTCGTAGAACTGCTGGAACGACGGTTTACGCATCAGGTAAAGCACGCGTTCGCTGGTATGCTCCGGAGCTACCTTCAGTCGTCCGCTGACGTGGCGCGTAATCAGTTCGCGGGTATATTCCATCGCCGCCTTGTTGGCTGCCTCGTCCTTGCTCTTATATAATAATAGGTCGTAGCGCACACCACTACCGATGAAACTACGCTTGATGCCTGGCAATGCGTCGACCGCACGATATACCTCCAACAGTTTGGAGTGGTTGGTGTCCAGGTTAGGACATATCTGCGGATGGATGCAGCTGGGGCGCTTACACTTCTCGCAGGCCTTGTGGTTGCGACCGTGCATGCCATACATGTTGGCTGATGGTCCACCCAAGTCGCTGAGATAGCCCTTGAAGCCATCCATCTGAATGACCTGCTTCACCTCTTTTAATATGCTCTCCTTAGAACGACAGGTAATGAACTTACCCTGATGGGCAGAGATGGTGCAGAACGCACAACCGCCAAAACAGCCGCGATGGATGTTGACGGAGAACTTAATCATCTCGTAGGCGGGAATGCGCTTGCCCTTGTATTTAGGATGCGGATAGCGGGTATAGGGCAGGTCGAACGAAGCGTCCAACTCTTCTGTCGTCATAGGAGGATAAGGTGGGTTAACCACCACGTAGCGTCCATCGACCCCCTGCAGCAGGCGCTGGGCATGCATCATATTCGACTGTTCCTCGATATGGCGGAAGTTCTCTGCCTGTGCGCGCTTGTTCTTCAGACACTCCTCATGGCTGTGGAGTACGATGTCGCGCTCAGTAATGCCACCGGGAATATCCTCTTTGCGAGAGAGAAATACCGTCTGCGGGATGTCCGTAATCTGGTGAATAGAGAGTCCTTCGCTAAGTTTTCGTGCCAACTCGATAGTCGGTTTCTCACCCATGCCGTAGGTGATCATGTCGGCACCAGAGTTGCAGAGAATACACTTCTCCAACTTATCCTGCCAGTAGTCGTAGTGCGTCACACGGCGCAGGGATGCCTCGATGCCACCCAGTACGATGGGTACATCAGGATACAGCTCGCGCAGTATCTTGCTATAGACGATGGTAGGATATTCTGGACGCATGTCATGACGACCGTCAGGACTATAGGCATCCTCCGAGCGCAGACGACGATTGGCGGTGTATTTGTTGACCATCGAGTCCATACAGCCAGGGGCAATGCCAAAGAAGAGGCGAGGGCGTCCCAGCTTCTTAAAGTCTCGATAGTCGCCATGCCAGTCGGGTTGTGGCACGATGGCCACACGATAGCCTGCTGCTTCCAAGGTGCGCCCAATGACGGCAGCACCAAACGAGGGGTGATCCACATACGCGTCAGCTGAGAAGAGGATGACATCTACCTCTTCCCAGCCGCGCAACTCAAGTTCTTTCTTTGTTGTTGGCAGAAAATCTGTCAGTTTAAAATTCTCAATTCCCAAATTCTCAATTATTCGTTATTCTTCAACCTAAAGGTCAAAGAAGTGTGGCTTCGCAATCACTATTCACTATTCTTCAACCTAAAGGTCGAAGTGTGGCTTCGCAATCACTAGCGATAGCGTTAATTAAACGGCGTACCTTGTATGGCGCGTTTCGTCATACCCAGGTCGTTGTTGCCGCGATTCTTCCAGTTGATGAAGAGCAGTACGAGCTGTTGCAGTCCGTAAGCCTTCATGTTACTATGATAAATCACATCGAGACAGAGGTCAAGCAGTCGTTTGTCTTTGCCAGATTCTGACTCGAGTAGTGATCGGATGTTCAGTTTCAGTTTGTCCAGCACTTGTTCGTCAACATATCCGTTAGAGTCAATCAGGTCACGGAAGAACTGATAGTCTTCGATGGTCTGCAGATGTTCCTCGCTGATGTCAATGCTGCGTGTGCCGCTTGAGTTAGTTTGAATTTTGTACATAATAGTTGGTCTTTAGTGATTATTGTATGAGATAATTTAATATTCCTCGCATGATGTTTGCCTGCTTGTGCTCGTCCTGGATGCATTCGAAGGGGAATCCCATAACAAACAGACGGTAGTTGCCACGATAGGCTACTGCTGCGCCATAGCCGTCAGCATACTGCATGGCGGTATAGGCGGGTTTGACGGGTTGCAGGATGTCGGCAGAGGTGGCAGCATAGTGCTCTTCGTTGAGCGCCTTCCAGTAAGACAACTCTGTGCCTAACCCTTTCACCTTATTATTATCTGTCTGTGAGCGTCCGCCCCAATGGCTCTTCAACACATTTTGCAGGAACAGACGGTCGTCAGCCTGTGTCATGTCCGTACCAATATAGGCACCACTCACCAATAGTGCACCACCATGAGTGGTAAATCGCTGCAGGGCGTTCTGCATGGCTGTGCTGAAGGTCTTGTAGAGACGCACGCTGTGTCCGTCGTTACGCTCCAGACCCAGTAGCAGGTCGACGGCATCGTAGCCAATGAGGTTGACCTCACCAGCCTCTACGGCCTCATTAGAGCAGCTCACGATGTTATAGCGATTAGCACTGGCGATAGCCTTAGCGTGAGTCATTACGTAGTTGAAGTCGTTGCCCGCCACGAGCATACCTGACAGTTCATCACCGCAATAGCCTAATCCGCCGTCTTCGATACCCATCTCCTTACGACTGTAGTTGAGCTGTTTGCCCGACCATCCTAAGGTAGGACCGTAGGTCACACCAGGGTCTTCATCGAAGTCGAAGCCCTGTTCCTCGTTGGTGTTACGAACGGCGGGCGACGATACACGATGGAATCCGTTGACAATCATAATGGTCTTGTTGGCGTTAGGCATAGCGCAGGCCGACAGTACTTCCGTCGTGAAACTCTCGCCGCCACGATTAGCCGCTGCCACCTTGAAGTGATACAGCACTCCAGGTTCCAGTTCCAACTCGTATTCCGTCTTCGAACGTACGAAGGTACCATTATCGAAGTCTGCATCGCCCATGGCTGTATAGACGATATAGCCCGTAGGTTTGGCGGTAGGCTCCTGCGGGTCGTTGACCGCATTCCAACGCATGTGTGCCACATTCTTCTTTAGCTCAATGCGGAAGTGGTCGGGTGCCAATGGAGCCACGATGAATGGACGACCGTGCTGGTCGTTGACATAGCGCAGAATGGTCTTGTAGATGGAGCGTGCCAGCGTGAAACGGAAGTCGGGATCTTGTCCGTAGCGCATATCAGGGAAACTCTGATGCGACAGCACCTCGAGTATGGCGCTGGGCACTTCTGGCAGACGCGTCTCTGAGTAGTTGCGGTCGAAGAGCTCACGACGGTGCCATTGGCCGTATTTGTATTTCAGGTCGAGCGTCTGGTTGGACAACAAGGCATCCGCCAAGTCGCGTGACGCCATACGGGAGATGCCTGCATTCAACTTGCCCTCATGGAAATTCGTCGTACAGATGGCCAGCGAACCAATCAATCCCTCACCATCTTTAGCATAACCAGCATCACTATGAATGGCCAGCGACAACTCGATGGGAACCTTCAGCCCCTCAACGGTAGGCATGTAGCACGAACCACCACCCAGTTGGTTGGTCATCAGCGAACGCACATTGATGTCGTCGGCATAGTCGTTGGTGCCCTCTCTACCACTATATATCTTGTACGGCATGCCAGCCCACTGCGCCCAGTAGCGGGCACCCTCCAAGGCTCGTGGAAGTCCGCTGGTCAAGCCCTCGCGCTCGATGTTTCCCATACCACCGCCAAAGCGAATGGCATCAGTCGTTACCACGCCTTTCTCGTCACTCTGGTTGGAGACGGTGACGCGATTAAACTCGCTGTAGCCTGCATCAAAGTCGAAGGTGCCCAGATAAACCCAGGTACCTCCACCCATCTGTTGGTTGACATGAAACTGGGTGCGCTCGCCCTTGTGCCAAACGGTATAGAGCACGTCAGAGACGCTGTTCTCGAGTGTCTGATAGCTGACATAGACAGCATAGCGTCCACCCTTGGGGAAGCGTGGCTGATAAGTAGCCAACGAATATCTCGACTTGCTGCTGGTGGTCTTCACCATGCGAGCAGAACCTTCGGCAAACGGATTCTCGCCATCGGTGTAGGTACCCGTATGGTAGGCAAAGCCCGGCTGTGGGGCCGACTGCCACTTGTCGCCATTGGTCACCTCTATATAATAGCTCTTGGAACCATCGTTGTCAACGATAACCTCTTCCTTCTGCCAGTCGCGCTCACGAGGTGTAAAGACGACGGCACCCGCCTTCTCCAGCATGGGGATCAGGTAGGGAACGACGATGGTCTGGGTGTATTGGTCTTCAGTGGTACCAAACAACTTCGGACGCTGCCAGCGCCAGTAGCCTCTGCCTTGGTCGTAGAAGCGTCCGTGACTGGCCCATAGCGACAGGTGGCGGTTCTGCAGACCGTGAGTCACCTTCAAGGGTGTTGAGATATTCTTCACCCAAGGTTCGCCATCATAGTCAATATCGCCCCAGAGGCGTGACTTGTCGGCATTCTGCGACAGACGGTTGGGAATCAGCTCGTCGATGGTCATGCCATTGGTCACAACCGTTACCTGATAGTCCTTGAAGGGCTTGGGCATCTCACCTTTTATCTTTTTATAGATATGCTCCGTAATCTCAGGGGTAAACTCCTGACAGGCAAAGAACTCGTCGGCAGTAATCACCAACGTCTTTGCCTGGTGGTCCAACTGGTAGCCCACCATACGGGGTGCCTGCGTCAGTCGGGTACCCTTCGGTTTGTATTTCGCAAAGTAGGTGTTAAGTCGTTCTGCCAGCTTAGCCTCGTCTTTGGCAGTCTGGGCGCTTAGCGATAGTGTAACCAGTAAGAAGAGAATCGATAGTAATTTTCTGTACATCACTCTATACTTCTCCTATGGTAAACTTTTCGGGGCATTTGCCTTTGAAGTCTTTAAAGTACAACTTGATTTCGCGCATCTGCGTCTCGATATCACCGTTAGGGATAATCGTCTTGGTACACTGGATGTGGCGCTTCTCGTAATCGACACCGTAGAGTAGGATAGGGATGCCTGCCTTCTGGGCGATGTAGTAGAAGCCTTTCTTCCATTCGGGATTCAGCGAACGTGTACCCTCTGGTGTGATGCAGAGGTGGAAGATGTCTTCCTGCTTGGCCGTCTCTGCCAGGTTGTCCGTCATACTGGTATGCTTGGAGCGCCAGACGGGAATGCCGCCCAACTTACGGAAGATAGGCCCCAGCGGCCAGAAGAACCACTCCTTCTTCATCAGGAAGTTGCTCTTCATGCCTTGACTGGTGCTATACAGCTGACCTATCAGAAAATCCCAGTTGCTGGTGTGTGGGGCCAGACAGATGATGTATTTGTCAGGATGAGGTTCGGTGACCTCTGCTGTCCACCCCATACGCTTAAACAGCAGCCAGTTACAGAATGATTTCATCATTTTCCTTTCTGTGCTTAGTGATTGTTAATCTGATCGACAATATCGCTCGCCTGTGCAATGAAGTCCTCTCTCAGCTTCTGGAAATACTTCTTCGCAGGCATGCCGGGCTCTGGGTGTGAGATGCGACAGATGAATTCGCTCTGCAACTTCAGAATGCTGTAAAGGATAGCCTCGCAATTGTCTTCGCCACGATCATAGAGCGATGATGCAATACACTCTGCAAAAAGGTCTCCACATACGAGATTAATACTGTGCTTCAGGGTTCTTTTGTTTGCCATGTTTTTATCCTCCTATTTTGATTTGTTGTTGTTTCAATCGTCAAAGTTAGGAAATAAAATTGAGATGGCATAACTTTTACTACAAAAAAAATATTAAAATGCGCGATTTCTTTCCGTTTCTCACGAAAAATGACTATTTTTGCAATTCGAAAATCGATTATTCACAATAATAAACATTATTTCAACAATGGAAAAAAGTGCATTGCAGTTGGCGAGAGCCGCTTATCAGCCTAAGTTGCCTAAGGCACTTCAGGGTGCAGTAAAAGTAAAAGAGGGTGCAGCCACTCAGAGTGTTGGCGACCAGGAGGAGATCAAGAAGCTCTTCCCTAACACCTACGGTATGCCTATCGTAGAGTTTGAGCCCGCTACCGAGGCTAACAACAAGAAGATGAACGTAGGTATCATCCTCTCTGGTGGTCAGGCTCCTGGCGGTCACAACGTGATTACCGGTCTGTTCGATCAGATCAAGAAGCTGAACCCCGAGAACCGCCTCTATGGCTTCATCCTAGGTCCTGGCGGTCTGGTAGACCACAACTACATGGAGCTCACCAAGGAGATTATCGACGAGTATCGTAACACTGGTGGTTTCGATATGATCGGTTCTGGTCGTACCAAGCTGGAGAAGGTTGATCAGTTCGAGAAGGGTCTGGAGATTATCCGCGAGCTCGACATCAAGGCTATCGTGATTATCGGTGGTGACGACTCTAACACCAACGCTTGCGTGCTGGCTGAGTACTATGCTGCCAAGAACTATGGCGTACAGGTTATCGGTTGTCCTAAGACCATCGATGGTGACCTGAAGAACGACCAGATTGAGACCTCTTTTGGTTTCGATACCGCTTGTAAGACTTACTCAGAGCTCATTGGTAACATTGAGCGCGACTGTAACTCAGCCCGTAAGTACTGGCATTTTATTAAGGTAATGGGTCGTTCAGCTTCTCACATCGCTCTGGAGTGCGCCCTGCAGACACAGCCTAACATCTGTCTCGTTTCTGAGGAGGTAGAGGCTAAGTCACAGAGCCTGGACGATATCGTTACATACATCGCTAATGCTGTTGCCCAGCGTGCTGCTGATGGTAACAACTTCGGTACCGTTATCATCCCTGAGGGTGTCATCGAGTTCATCCCCGCTATCAAGAAGCTCATCGCTCAGCTGAACGACGTACTGGCTATGCCCGAGGCCAAGAACCTCGACCGTCATGAGTCTATCGACTTCGTGAAGGCTCACCTCACCGAGGAGAATCTGGCTGTATTCAACAGTCTGCCTACAGGTGTTGCTCGTCAGCTGGCTCTCGACCGCGATCCTCACGGAAACGTACAGGTATCACTCATCGAGACTGAGAAGCTGCTGTCTACCATGGTTGCCCAGAAGCTCGAGAAGATGAAGAAGGAAGGCAAGTACACTGGCAAGTTCAGCGCTCAGCACCACTTCTTCGGTTACGAGGGACGCTGCGCTGCTCCTTCTAACTTCGATGCTGACTACTGCTACGCCCTCGGTACTTCAGCTGCTCAGCTGATTGCTAATGGCAAGACTGGTTACATGGCTATCGTGAAGAACACAACTGCTCCTGCTGACCAGTGGATTGCAGGTGGTGTACCCATCACTATGATGATGAACATGGAGAAGCGTAACGGTGAGATGAAGCCCGTTATCCGCAAGGCCCTCGTAGAGCTCGACGGTGCTCCCTTCAAGGAGTTTGCTGCTCATCGTGACGAGTGGGCTCGCAAGACGGCTTATGTATATCCTGGTCCTATCCAGTACTGGGGACCCACAGAAGTATGCGACCAGCCTACTATGACTCTCGCTCTTGAGCAGGCTAAGTAATTAATGCCCAGCAAGAGGACAACGCATAAACGACAGACATCCGGACGCCGAACAAGCCCTGTGCGACATCGACGTCCGAATGTCTTTGTTCGTCTATTACAGCGCCTGCCAGGGTGGGCGTGGTGGATTGGCGGACTGTCTGTCGTTGCCGTCTATGTCTATTTCTTTTATTATATCTTCGTAGGACCTTTCGGCTTCCGCTGGCGTGCGCTCTATGGTGAGGTCAGCTATCCTGACGGCTACGAGATTCACGGCATTGACATCTCGCACCACCAGGGACGTATCGACTGGAAAACACTACGCGACAAGGGACTCATCAACGAGACCCCAATTCGATTTATTATGATTAAGGCTACCGAGGGCGCCTCGCGTGTGGATCAGAATTTCAAGGATAATTTCCATCAGGCGCGTGAGTATGGCTTTACCCGTGGTGCCTACCATTTCTATAGCGTTTATTCGCCAGCCGACAAGCAGGCACAGTTCTTTATTAAGAATGTGAAGCTGGAGAATGGCGACCTTCCGCCCGTACTCGATGTAGAGCATAAACCCAAGAATCAGACTGACGAGCAGTTTGCTGCCAGCGTGCTTCAGTGGCTCGACATCGTCGAACAACACTATGGCGTGAAGCCCATTGTCTATACGTATTATAAGTTTAAGACGCGCTACTTAAACGACTCAGCATTTGATAGTTATCCATATTGGATAGCCCACTATTATGTCGACGAGGTAGAGTATGATGGTCCTTGGAAATTCTGGCAGCATACGGATGCAGGACGCTTGCCTGGCATCAAGGGACAGGTGGACTTCAACATCTATAACGGTTCTTATTACGACCTCCGCAAGATGACTATCGGAGCTCGTGAGCAGATAGGCGAAGAGGCCTACGCAGACTGATTCCTATTCTTATTTGATGTCTCGCTCGTTCAGCGCTTGGCTGTAGCGTGCAGCATTCTTTAGATGCTCCTGATAGGTACGCGCAAAGTTGTGAGTACCTGAGAAATCTTCCTTAGCACACATATACAGATAGTCGTGGCGAACGTAGTTGAGCACGGCATCAATACCCTTCACCGAGGCCACCTTGATAGGACCTGGGGGCAGACCCTCGTTGCGATAGGTGTTGTAGGGGCTGTCTACGTTCAACAGCTTGTTGTATATACGCTTCAGCTCAAACTGCTTCAGGGCAAACTTGATAGTCGGGTCGGCCTGAAGGGGCATGGGCTCGTGCAGTCGGTTCAGATACATGCCAGCAATCATAGGTTTCTCCGCATTGTTGGCCGTCTCCTCGTCGATGATGCTGGCCAGCGTGCATACCTCGTTGGGTGTCAGCTGCATCTGTGCGGCCTTCTGTTCGCGATCGCCCTGCCAGAAGCGGTCGTGCTCGCGCTGCATGCGCTTGAGGAACTTGTCCAGACTAACGTTCCAGTAGATGTCGTAGGTATTGGGCACGAACATGGCGGCAATGGTGCAGGTGTCGTAACCCAGTTCCTGACAGGTAGCCTGATCCGTGAGTGCTGTGGCAATGGTTGCTGAGTCGAGCATCAGCTTCTGCGCGAGTACAGCAGCCAAGCGATCCATTGTGCGAACCTCAGGGATGGTCAGCATCATACTGGTTTGTCGACCGTTCTTCAGGTGACGGAACACGACGAAGGCACCCTCGCTGGGCTCAATGGCGTAACGGCCTGTGCGGATGTGCTTATCGTAGTTGCTGTGGCGTATCAGGGTGGTCAGTCCCGTCATACCTGCCGTATGACTGAAAGCTCCCACCTTGGCAATCACCGAGTCTTGCGTGTCGTCCTCATCGATATACACATACTGCGTCGTGTCCGCCTTCGATACGGGTGTCAGCATATATGTTACGGTCAATACCAGTATCAGCACCAGTCCTGCCAGTGCTATATATAAATAGGTTCGTGAATCCAGCTTTTTCATCATTCATGTGTTTTCTCGCTGCAAAGGTACGAAAAAAAATGAGAATTGAGAATTGAGAATTGAGAATTATTTTGTAATTTTGCAAAAAGTTTGCTAACCATGAAACTGAAATTTACAATACAATATAATACTGCTTGGGGCGAGTCTTTGCATGTGGTGGTCAGTTACCACAGCCAGGACGGAAGCTGTAGGCAACAGAACCTGACGATGCAGACTGACGATGGTCAGCAATGGGTGCTGGAGACGGCGGCACTGATTAGCAGACACCATCCGTTGTCGTACATAGAATACCATTATCAGGTGGAAAACGGGGAGGGTGAGGTGTTGCGTCGTGAGTGGACGCTGGTGCCCAGAAGGTACTATTTCGATGCGTCGAAGGACTATGTGTTTCCTGATCAGTGGCGCGACCGTCCGCTGGCCTATCACCTCTATAGCGATGCCTACCACACCAGTATGCATAGCAAGCATGGCGAGGAGGTCGAGGCCGCCCGTCTGCCCCTGTTCCGTCGCACCGTTCAGTTTCGTGTCTCAGCTCCTCAGTTGCAAGCAGGACAGGCCGTAGCAGTCTGTGGCAGTCATCCGTCTATCGGCTCATGGAATACGTCGCGCTATCTGCAGATGCAGTATGTGGGTAATGGCGAGTGGATGCTGACGGTGGATGCCATGGGGTGGCTGATGCCCATAGAATATAAATATGTGGTGATAGACATCGCTAACCATGCGCTGGTGGCTTGGGAAGAGGGCGACAACCGCGTAATCTCCGACGAGCTTGGTGATGGACAGGTGCTGGTGCTGTATGGCGATGCCCTGCGTCTCTGCGAACAGCCTTGGCGACTGGCAGGTGTCTCGATACCGGTATTCTCGCTGCGCTCAGAACATAGCTATGGTGTGGGCGACTTTGGCGACCTGAAACGCTTGGTGGACTGGGCGGTGCTGACGGGGATGAAGGTGATTCAGCTGTTGCCTGTCAACGATACTACGACCAACCACCATTGGGCAGATTCCTGTCCGTATAACGTCGTTAGTTTCTTCGCACTCCATCCGCATTATATCGACCTCGAAGCAGCTGGCACGTTGCGCTCCAAACAGAAGATGACGCAGTATCTGCGTCGTCGACAAGAGCTGAATGCACTCCCCGTTAGCGACTACGAAGCAGTAGATCGCGTGAAGTCAGAATACCTGCGCGAGCTGTTTGCTGAGCAGGGTAAGAAGGTATTGGAGTCCAAGGAGTGTAAGGCCTTTGTGGAAGACAACGAGGATTGGCTGACACCCTATGCCGAGTATCGCCAAGAGCCTCTTGACTACGTGCGTTTTGTGCAGTATTTACTGCACACCCAGCTGAAAGCAGCCGCCGACTATGCCCGCGAGAAGGGCGTGGTGTTGAAGGGCGACCTGCCCATCGGTGTGCATCCAGACGGCTTAGAGGTGCACCAGCATCCTGAACTCTTCTATGCAGATACGCAGGCGGGAGCAATTCCCGATACCAACTGGCCACGAGGTGCCAACTGGGGCTTCCCCACATACCATTGGGATGAGCCGCTGTTCAGCATGCTGAAACATCGTCTCAGTCACCTGTCGCAATATTTTGATGCCTTGCGCATCGACCACGTATTGGGCTACTTCCGCATCTGGGAGATTCCTGCCGATGCTATTGACGGCGTGTTGGGTCATTTCTCGCCCTCGTTGCCGCTGACTGTTGACGAGATAGAGTATTTCGGTTTGCCATTCCGTAAGGAACTGTATACCAGGCCCTTCATCAACGATCGGCTGATTGAGCGTCTGTTTGGCATCCATGCCGCCTATGTGCGCGACCACTTCCTGGTGCGCAAGGCCTATAACCTCTACGACCTGAAGGAGCCGTATAGCACGCAACGCAAGGTGGCAGAGGCTTTCGACGGACGTCGCGACGAGAACAGTCTGTGGATTCGCGACGGACTGATGCGTCTGGTATCGAACGTGCTCTTTGTGGAAGACCCCCGACAGGCGGAGATGTATCATCCGCGAGTGGGAGCTACGCAAGAACCCGTCTTCGAGGCGCTGACCAACGAGGAGAAGGATGCCTACTTGCGCCTGTATAACAACTACTATTACCAGCGCCACTCGTTCTATTGGGGACAGCAGGCACTGAAACGACTACCCGCCATGATGGGCGACTCGCGCATGCTGTTCTGTGCCGAGGACTTGGGACTGTTGCCCGACTGCGTGGAACCTGTGCTCGACCAGTTGCGCATTCTGACACTCGAAATACAGCAACTGCCCAAGCAGCAAGGTTTTGAATACAGTCACTTGGAGGCGAACCCCATCCGTTCGGTATGCACCATCTCTACCCACGATATGGCACCCTTGCGACTGTGGTGGCAACAACAACCCGAGCGCAGACAGCGCTACTACGTTACCATGCTGCAAAAGGAGGGTAGGGCGCCCGAGCAGTTGCCGGCTCACTTGGCAGAAGAGATCATTGCGCGCCACCTGTATTGTCCGTCGATGCTATGCATCCTGCAACTGCAAGACTGGTTGGCTATGGACTCAGAGTTGCGCTCGAAACAGCCCCAGCAGGAACGCATCAATACGCCCAGCGACAGCTATAATCGTTGGCAGTATCGCATGCATCTGACTATTGAAGAACTGCTTCAGGCGACGAAGTATAACAATAAGATACGCATGATGATACAACGTTCGCGCAGATAAGTCCTGTAAGATTAACACAACCATTAAGATGACAATTATAAAACCCATAAAAAAGATGTTGAGATTATTATTTCTATCGTTGATGGTACTGGCGCTGGGAACGGCGACAGTAACAGCCGACAATGCGCCAGAATGGCGAAATCCCAAAGTGAACCAACAGAACCGTGAGCCTCGACACGCCAACTTCTTTGCCTTTGAGAATGAAGAGTTGGCCAAGGCAGGACAGAAGGCGGCATCCAGTCGCTACCTTCCTATGGAGGGCATGTGGCGCTTCCAGTTCGTGAAGAACCATCAGGATGCTCCCAAAGGCTTCTGGGCACTGAACTACGACGACTCCCAGTGGGAGGACTTCCCTGTGCCAGGACTCTTTGAGTTGAATGGTCATGGTGACCGCATTTACAAGAATGTGGGCTATGCATGGTGTACCACCTTTGAAAGTGATCCTCCCTTTATTGGTGAGACGGAGAACTATACGGGTTCCTACCGCAAGGAGTTCGTATTGCCAGACAACTGGAACGGCCAGCAGGTGTTGTTCCATGTAGGCTCTGCCACCAGCAACCTGAAGGTGTGGGTCAATGGCAAGTATGTAGGCTATTCAGAAGATTCGAAGGTCGCTGCTGAGTTTGATATCACGAAGTATCTGAAGAAAGGCAAGAACCTCATTGCCATGCAGGTGATGCGCTGGTGTGACGGTTCCTACCTCGAAGACCAGGACTTCTGGCGCTTTACGGGTATCGCCCGCGAGGTTTACCTGTATGCCCGTCCGAAGACCTATATTGCCGACTATCGCGTCATGCAGAACTGGGATATGGAGACCAATCGTCCTGAGATTGCCTATTGGATTGACGTAAAGAATGGCAGTGGTGCCAGTCTGGAGGTGTCGTTGGAGGACAAGGACGGGCGCGTCATCTTCAAGCACGACGGTCATAAGTTGCCTTACTATCTGCACGAACACTTCCTGCTGGACGAGAAGGACGTCAAGCCTTGGACAGCAGAGACGCCCAATCTGTATTCGCTGATTATCACGCTGAAGAAGAAAGACCAGGTGTTGCAGGTGGTAAAGCAGAAGATGGGCTTCAGAAATGTGGCTATCAAGAACGGACAGCTGCTCGTCAATGGTCAGCCCATATTAATAAAAGGTGCCGATCGCCACGAGCTTGACCCCGATGGTGGCTATATCGTCTCTGTAGAACGTATGAAACAGGATATCCAGATTATGAAGCAGTTGAACATCAATGCCGTGCGTACCAGTCACTATCCTGACGATCCTCGCTGGTATGAGCTGTGCGACGAGGCAGGCCTGTATGTGGTCGCTGAAGCCAATCTGGAGAGTCACGGCATGGGTTACGGAGAGAGCACGCTGGCCAAGCGCGACGACTTCCAGCAGATGCATCTGGAGCGCAATCAGGGCAATGTGCAGACCCTGCGCAACCATCCGTCTATCATCATCTGGAGTATGGGTAACGAGGCTGGCTATGGTCCTAACTTCGAGAAGTGCTACGACTGGATTAAGAGCGTTGATGACCGTCCTGTACAGTACGAGCAGGCAGGCCATTGGGGCAAGACGGATATCTTCTGTCCGATGTATTATGGCTATGGCGATTGCGAGAAGTATGCGCAGGGCGACAATGCCCGTCCGTTGATTCAGTGTGAGTATGCTCACGCGATGGGTAACTCGATGGGTGGTTTCAAGGAGTATTGGGACCTCATCCGCAAGTATCCCAAATATCAGGGCGGCTTCATATGGGACTTCGTTGACCAGGGCTTGCGCGACAAGAGTCCTGTTACGGGCAAGGAAATATTCACCTATGGTGGCGACTATGGTCGCTATCCTGCCAGTGACTATAACTTCAACTGCAATGGCATCATCGCGCCTGACCGCCGTCTGAATCCGCACGCTTATGAGGTACAGTACTACTATCAGAACGAGTGGATCAGCGACAAAGGACTGAAAGAGGGTCGTTTCGAGGTGTATAACGAGAACTTCTTCAAGTCGCTCGACGACCTGACACTTACGTGGAAGGTTAAGCGTCATGGTGGTAAAGTGGATGTCAGTGGTATTGCTCCCCAACAACGTAAGACCATTACTGACGAGCAGCTGAAGAAGACGCTGGAGCGCGTGCTGAAGCATCATGCAGACGAAGAAATCTGGGTAAACTTCGAGTTCCGCAAGGGTGACGAGGTGGTTGCCCGTCAACAATTTATCGTACAGCCTTATCAGTTTGCTACCATTGATGCTGAACAGGCTAAGGTTGACACTGAGGAGACCAAGAGCTATGTGAAGATGACAGCTGCTGGTACCACGCTGACCATTGGCAAGCAGTCGGGAATGATAGACTATCTAGACATCGACGGACAGTCTATGCTGATTGATCGTCAGAGTGTGACCCCAGAGTTCTGGCGTGCTCCCACCGATAATGACTATGGCGCCTGGATGCAGCAGCGTTTCAGTCAGTGGAAGTCGCCACAGATGAAGGTGGCAGACTTCTCATTCAATGAGAATACTGTCCTCGTGCATCTTGATATGCCTGCCAATCAGGCAAAGCTGACCATGACCTATACGCTGAAGACTGACGGCTCGGTAGTGGTTCGCCAGCAGATGCAGGTTGATCAGGAAGCGAAAGAGTCGTGGCTGTTCCGCTACGGCATGCAGCTGCAGATGCCTAAGCAGTATAACACCATCAAGTACTATGGTCGTGGCCCGCACGAGAACTACTGCGATCGTAAGAGCTCTGAGTTTATTGGTGTCTATGAGAACAAGGTGGCTGACGAATACTATCCTTACATTCGTCCGCAGGAGTCAGGCAACCATACCGACATCCGCTGGTTTGAGGTCACTGACGGCAAGCGTGGTCTGAGGTTTGAGAGCAACGCGCCAATGGAGTGCTCTGCATTGCCTTATCTGGTGAAGGACCTTGATGCTGGTGCCCGTAAGGAGCACTCGTGGGGTCAGCATAGCGGCGACCTCGTGGAACGTCCGCTGACACAGGTACACATCCAGCAGCGCCAGATGGGTCTGGGTTGCGTCAACTCATGGGGTGCTTGGCCTGAGCGTTCTTATCTGCTGCCTGCCAAGCAGGGCTACGACTTCACCTTCGTGATGAGTGTGGTCAAGTAAGAAAAAAAAAGAAACCGTTAAGTCTCAGAACTTAGCGGTTTCTTCTTGATTATCTCTTGTCATCATACTCACAGTTCTTATAGCTGTCACGTGGGAATCGGAACAGGTCATCGTTGATGCCGCCGATTTTCACGTTGCTTATTTTAATAGTGGTGTGGAAGATGCCCAACTTGATGCGCACGCTGACGGGATAACGATGCTTTTTGTCCAACAGACAACGAGCCTCCTTAATGCCCGATACGCCCTTCTTGGCCTTCAGCGTGATGTAGTAGCCCTCCTTAGAATCCTTGATGCTGTAGGTGTAGTTGTCAGGATTGAATTTGAACTTCGTGGCATACTTGTCGCGCTCGTCAGAGTGGGCATCGTAGATGACCACACGGTTCTTCTTGCGCTCCAGACGGTAGTAGGTCACGTCGTCGTTCCAAGCAATATATTTCTCGTCGACGAACTTACTCTTCTTACCCTTTGTCCAGATGGTACCCTCGGTCTTGTAGATGCCGATGATGTTGACCTTATAGTGCAGTTGTGAGCCTTGCTCACCATAAATCATCTTATAGGTTTCGTTGAACAGGCGGCGTGCCTGCTGTGCATTAGGGGTTTCGTGTTCTTGTGCCTGCAGGGCCAAAACAGCCCATAGCATTGTCATTAATACAAATATCTTTTTCATAACGGGCTGCAAAGGTACGAAAAATAATTGAGAATTGAGAATTGAGAATTGAGAATTATTTCGTAATTTTGCACGCAAAATTGGAAAAGATGAGATATTTCATTTGGTTTAGTTACGACGGTACCAACTATCACGGCTGGCAGGTGCAACCCAATGGCATCACCGTGCAGAGTGAGTTGGAACGCTGTCTGTCACTGCTGTTGCGTGAGACGATTACCGTGACGGGAGCTGGTCGCACCGATGCTGGTGTCCACGCTCGTCAGATGGCCGCCCACTTCGATACTGATGCCGACTTCGATGCCCAGCTGTTGACCAAGAAGCTCAACGGCCTCTTGCACCACGACATTGCCGTAGACCGCATCGAACGTGTGGCTCCCGATATGCATGCCCGCTTCTCAGCCACCTCGCGCATGTACCATTATTACATCCATACCCAGAAGAACCCCTTTATCCAGCAGTTCTCGCAGGAGATGCACTACCAGCTCGACTTCGAGCGCATGAACGAGGCAGGACGCATCCTGCTGGAGTACGACGACTTCGGCGCTTTCTGCAAGGCTGGCAGCGATGTGAAGACCACCATCTGTCACGTCACTCATGCCCAATGGCACCAGACGTCGCCCTCAGAGTGGTATTTCGAGATTACCGCCAACCGCTTCCTTCGCAATATGGTACGCGCCGTGGTGGGTACACTCATCGAGGTAGGTCGTGGACGCATGTCGCTCGACGAGTTCCGTCTGGTCATCGAGGGCAAGCAGCGCACGCAGGCTGGCGAGTCGATGCCCGCCAAGGCCCTCTTCCTCGAAAAAGTAGCCTATTAAATAGTAAATTGTAAATAGTCAAATTGTAAATCAGGATGGCTTGGTTATTACTTGCATTCATGTCCGCAGCATTGTTAGGCTGCTATGACTCTTTCAAGAAGCAGGCGTTGAAGTCGAATGCCGTCATTCCCGTCTTGTTTCTGAATACCCTCTTCTCATCCATCATCTTCCTGCCGTTCATCGTGCTGAGTGCTACCACCGATGTGCTCGACGGCAGTTTGTTCCATGTGGCCAGTGGTGGCTGGGAGGTTCATAAGTATGTCGTCCTCAAGGCCCTCATCGTGCTGTCCAGTTGGGTGCTCGGCTATTTTGGCATGAAGCATCTGCCACTGACCATCGTCGGTCCCATCAATGCCACGCGCCCTGTGATGGTGCTCGTCGGCGCTTTGCTGGTCTTTGGCGAGCGCCTCAATGTCTGGCAGTGGGTGGGTGTCATGCTTGCCGTGCTGTCGTTCTTGATGCTCAGCCGCAGTGGCAAGAAGGAGGGCATCGACTTCAAGCGCGACCACTGGATATGGATGATTGTAGGTGCTGCCATGTTGGGAGCTATCAGTGGACTCTACGACAAATTCCTGATGGCACCCGTGGAGTCGGGTGGAGTAGGGCTCGACCGCATGCTCGTGCAGTCGTGGTATAACATCTATCAGTGTGGTATGATGCTGGCCATGCTCCTGCTGTTGTGGTGGCCTAAGCACAAGGAGACCACGCCGTTCCATTGGCACTGGTCCATCATTGGCGTCAGCGTGTTCTTGTCTACTGCCGACTTCATGTATTTCTATTCGCTGTCGTTGCCTGAGGCGATGATTTCCATCGTCAGCATGATACGCCGTGGCTCTGTCATCGTCAGCTTCCTCTTTGGTGCGGCCTTCTTCCACGAGAAGAACCTCAAGGCAAAGGCTTTCGACCTTGCACTGGTACTCTTAGGAATGATTTTCCTCTACATTGGTTCTAAGTGACATGACGAATCTGGCACCATTCGTGTACGAGGTGTCGAGAACGATGTCGCCCTTTATGTGGTGTACCAGCGAACGGGCAATAGAAAGACCGATACCCGTTCCGTCAGTGTATTCGTCCAACTGGACGAACTCTGTGAAGATATTCTCTGCCTGTTCTGCAGGAATACCTATTCCCGTATCTTCGATGACGAACAGCATCTCGTCTTGTGTGGCGCTGATGCTCAGCACGACGCGAGGTCTCTCTGTAGGGGCCTGGCTTCCGTGGTGAGCCAAGGGATGCGTAAACTTGATAGCATTGTCCAGCAACAACGACAATGCCTTAACCGCCGATTTCATGTTCGTCATGATGGTTACATTCTCTACCTCTGGACATACCTGTAAGGTGAAATCCAGATGCGTGGCTCGCTTAATGCCACTCTGTTTGATGGCCTTCCAGGCTATATTGGCAGGACTTACCTCATCGTTGCACTTAACGTCAGCATGACTGTTTATGGTGCTCAGATCCAGCATCTTGTCCACCAGCTTCGTGATGCGGTCGCTGTTTTCCACAATCTTCTTGGTGATGTCCTGCAACTGGTTGCTGTCAATCTCAATATCGGGCGTGGCCAGCACCTGGCTGAAGCCTGACAGCACGTTCAGCGGTGTGCGAACCTCGTGCGATATCTGCTGAATGAATTTGGTCTTTATGCGCAACGACTCTTCGGCACGCTCGTTGGCCTCCAGCAATTCACGGTTGGTGGCATCCAACTGGCGATTGGTTTCGTTGAGTTTACGGAAGGCCTTTCTGCGCTGCATGGTATAGATATGGAAGAAGATGAGGATGATGGCCATGAGGACAGCCACAGATATCAGGCGCTGTTGCGATAACTTGGCACTTTGCTCAGCAATCTGGCGTTCCTTGCCTTCAGTGTCATAAATGGTCGATATCAGGTCTGCATCGTTCCTCTTTTGTCGTACCAGCGCAGAGTCGTAATATTCCGCTATCAGAGTGGCTACATGGAGTGCCGAGTCACGGTGTCCGGCCAGCATGTTTGCACGATATTTCGGAATCATGTAGCGGCCAAAGGTTTCCAAATCAGCTTGGTAACCATTCTCTCTTAGAAACTGTTCCAGCCTGGTATAGTTACGTGCCGCCTCGTCGTAGCGGTGTGTCAGCATCAGGTACTCGTTGCTGTTGATGATACTGCGCAACTGCTTGGCCTTCTGTGTTGACAGGTAGGTGTTATAGGCAAGTTCGGCCGTGCAGGAATCCCCTTGGGCAAGTGCCAGCAATGCCTTGCTGTAGTTGATGTCTGCCCTCATCTCGTCAACAAAGATAGAGTCGCTATGGGGATGCTCGTCGGCAGCAACATACAGCGTGTCCTCTCCCAGAATCCAGGGAATAGCCTCGTTGTATCGATTGGTGCGGATATAGGCATTGGCGATGGCATTCATCGTCTTCTGACACTCTAAATAATCCAGCGGGTCATGATTCTTCACCAGACGGGCATTCATGCTTCGTAGCGATGTCTCGAAGCTCTTGGAGGCCTCGTTAGCTTGGTTCAGGTACAGCTGGCATTCGCCAATCATCTGGGCAATATCCTGATGGATGATGAACGAGTCGTAACCTGCCTCTTTCAATTTACTATCGGCATTATAGGCCTCACGAAGTACACGGTCATAGCGTCGCATGTCACACAGCAAGCGCACATAGTCTTTGTACGCATAGACATACGACTCAATATCTGCCTGGGTCTTCAAATTCTTCACATCGACCTTTGCCAACTTGTAGTAGAGACTCAACGCCATACTGCGTTGTCCCAAGATGTTATATGCTATCGTCTTATAGAAGATGGCTCTAACAGGCGTAATCACCTTGGCTTTTTCAAAGCTGTCGGTTACCTCTAACAGTCGTGTAAAGTCGCGCATGTCGCCAATATCCGAGATGATAGAGTCTGCGGCATTGTAGCCGTCAGCATCGGCAAATGCCTGACGTCGCGGCTGATGGCTGGTGCAACTGACAACCGAAATCAGCCCCAATACCAGTATGATGATATAATTCTTAATCAGCTTATTCATAAACATTCATAAATTCGCCTGCAAATTTAGTAAATAATTTGCAAAGATAGTTATCTTTACAAATAAATCTTATGAATAGCAAGTCAAAATGAAAACGGCGCATCCTGAATGGGTGCGCCGCTATTGATATTCTTTAAGAGAATGTTTACAGGATTGTCTTGACAGCCTCGAGCATGCCCTTCTCCTGGATGAGGTCGAGGAACTGCTTGACGAGGGCGTTGAGACCTGCCACCTTGTTGAGGTCTTCCTGCCAGATGAACTCAGCACCGAGAACACCGTCGGTAACCTTCTGGGTGTCGCCAGTAGCCCACAGTTCCTTGAGCAGATCCATAATCTTCTGGTCGTCGTTGGGGATAATCTCCACACCGTCAGCACGCTTGCCACCCTTGTAGTAGGTGATGATGGCTGCGAGACCGAAGACGAGGCCCTTGGGCAGTTCGCCCTTGCGCTCCAAATAGGTCTTCACACCGGGCAGGTCGCGAGCCTGGAACTTGGGGAATGAGTTGAGCATGATGCTGGTAACCTGATGGTCTACGAAGGGGTTGTCGAAACGCTCGAGCACGTCACCGGCAAACTTCTCCAGCTCGTCCATAGGCAGGTCGAGGGTCTGCATGAGCTCGTCGAACTGAACCTTGTGGATGTACTTGCCAATGACCTCGTGGTTGCAAGCATCGCGAACGATGTTGACACCGCTGAGGAAAGCAACGGGAGAGAGCACGGTGTGCGGACCATTGAGCAGGGTAACCTTACGCTTGTGGTAGGGTTCCTCAGAGGGAACGAACAGTACGTGCAGACCAGCCTTGTCAGCAGGGAACTCCTTCTCAATCTCCTTCGGTGCCTCGATTACCCAGAGGTGGAAGTTCTCAGCCTGTACGACGAGGTTGTCGCGATAGCCAATCTTCTCCTGAATCTCGGCAATCTCTTTGCGGGGGAAGCCAGGAACGATACGGTCTACGAGAGTTGCATAGACACCGCAAGACTCGTCGAACCACTTCTTGAAGTCAGCAGGCAGCTGCCACAGCTCGATGTACTTATTGATGCATTCCTTCAGCACGTGGCCATTGAGGAAGATGAGCTCGCAGGGGAAGATGATGAGACCCTTGGTGGGGTCACCGTTAAAGGTCTGCCAACGGCGATAGAGCAGTTGG
The DNA here is from genome assembly GCA_900314985.1 of uncultured Prevotellaceae bacterium. Lineage (GTDB taxonomy): Bacteria > Bacteroidota > Bacteroidia > Bacteroidales > Bacteroidaceae > Prevotella. Next base: position 28,598 of record OMXL01000019.1, read on the forward strand.
ACGAGTTTGCCAGGATAGCTGCTGGCGGGTTTGTCATCGAGCTTGCAAGAAGGATCGAAAGCGATACCTGCCTCAGTAGTGTTCGAGATGACGAAACGAATCTCAGGCTGGTCGGCCAGCGCCATGAAAGCATCGTTCTGAGAGTAGGGGTTCAGCGCGCGACTGATGACGTCGATGCGCTCCAGGGTGTTGACGGGCTTACCGTTCTCACGACCCTGCAGGTTAACATGATACAGACAGTCCTGACCGTTCAACCAGTCGACCATACCCTTGTCGATGGGCTGTACGACGACAACAGAACCATTGAAGTTGGTCTTCTGGTCCATATTCCAGATAATCCAATCAACAAAAGCGCGGAGGAAGTTACCCTCACCAAACTGAATCACCTTTTCAGGCATCACGCTCTTAGGAGCGAAGTGTTTGTTTAACGGTTTCATAAATCTAAATATTTTATTAGTATGTCTTTTATAGTGCTGCAAAATTAGTGATTATTTTTTGAACAATCACTAACTTTGCGGATATAAAACACGTTAACGTTTGCGAACTTATTGCTTCAGCAGGTATTGTTTGAAGTCTTGGAAGTCTTTAGACATCTCGACATTCTGCTTCTCGCCACGCATAAAGGCCTGCAGGCGCTCTGGAATATCGATGTCGGTACCCAGAATCTGGTCGACCTTCTCTTTGAACTTAGCAGGGTGGGCCGTCTCGCAGAAGATACCGACTTCGCCTGGACGCAGACCATCTTTGAGAGCCTGATAGCCACATGCTCCGTGGGGGTCGAGGACATAGCCCGTCTCCTGATAACAGCGGCGCATGGTGTCGGCAATCTGCTGGTCGCTATAGGTGGCTCCACTGATAAGGCTGCTGATGCGCTCATGTGACTTGCCATAGAGGTCGTAGATGCGTGCGAAGTTGCTGGGGTCGCCCACATCCATGGCGTTGGCCAGCGTCTGTACGGAAGGACGTGGGTTGTACTTGCCTGTCTGCAGGTACTCATAGAACACGTCGTTGGCATTATTAGCTGCGATGAAACGCTTGATAGGCAGGCCCATCTCATGACCGAACAAGGCGGCACAGATATTGCCAAAGTTGCCACTGGGAACGCACATGACTACGTCGTTGAACGTTGAACGTTGAACGTTGAACATTTCTTGGATTCGTGCGACCGCATTGAAATAGTAGAATGCCTGAGGCAGGAAGCGGGCCACATTGATGGAGTTGGCAGAGGTCAGCATCATGTGACGGTTGAGTTCTTCGTCCATGAAGGCTGACTTGACCAGTGCCTGACAGTCGTCAAACACTCCGTCGACCTCAATGGCGGTGATGTTCTTGCCCAGCGTGGTAAACTGGCACTCCTGAATGGGGCTTACCTTGCCCTTGGGGTAGAGCACATAGACGTGGATGCCCTCCACACCGAGGAAGCCGTTGGCTACGGCAGAACCAGTATCGCCAGAGGTAGCTACAAGTACGTTGACTGACCCCCCAACTGCCCCCGAGGGGGCTACTCTAAGGAAATACTGCAGCAGGCGCGCCATGAAGCGGGCACCGACATCCTTGAAGGCGAGGGTAGGACCGTGGAATAACTCCAAGGCATAGATGTTGTCTTCTACCTTTACAATGGGACAGTCGAACGACAACGTGTCGAAAACAATGTCTTGCAGCGCGTCGGCATCGACGTCTTCACCGAAGAAGTTGGAGGCTACATTGTAGGCGATATCCTGGAACGACATGTTCTTCATCTCGTCGAAGAAGGCCTTGGGCAACTTTTCTATACGCTCTGGCATATAGAGTCCGCGGTCTTCTGCCAGTCCTTTGACCACAGCTTTTTTCAGGTCGGCCTGTGGCGCTTTACCGTTAGTACTATAGTAGTTCATATATTTATTGTATTTTCATTAGTTCATTGATAAACTCGTTAAGTCTGAGCAGTCCATAGCTGCCACTGACACATGATACCTCGTCGTATTGCTGTACGGCATCGGCTTCAATACCACGATGCCAGATGATAAATGGTACAGGCTCGTTGACGTGAATACGCAACTCTACGGGAGTAGGATGGTCGGGGAGTACGGCAATGCATACTGGCTCGTCCATCTGTTCTATGGCTTCAAGGATGGGCTTAATCAGACGCTTGTCAAGATAGTCTATCGCTTTGATTTTTAGTTCGATGTCGCCATCGTGTCCTGCTTCGTCGGTGGCTTCTACGTGTACAAAAACGAAGTCGTCGGTTTTCAGTGCATCAATGGCTGCTTGTGCCTTTCCTTCATAGTTGGTGTTGGCCAATCCTGTTGCTCCAGGAACCTTGATAATGCGCAGTCCTGCGTATTTGCCAATACCCTGAATGAGGTCTACAGCAGAGATGACAGCTCCCGACTTAATCTGTGGATACTGCTGCATCAGCGTCTGCATACAAGGGCGATAGCCACCACTCCAAGGCCAGATGCTGTTTGCCTGGCGCTCGCCCTTGGCAGCTTTAGCCAGATTATAAGGATGCTTTGCTAACAGCTCCTGCGACTTCAGAATGAGGTCGTTGATTAAATCTGCCGTTTCTTGGGGAGTGAGGCGGGAATTCTCAGCATTGGAACTCCCCCTCCCTTTCTCTGACCTAAAGGTGCAGAGTGTGGCGTTGCAATGGGAGGGGGTTGGGAGGAGGCTTCGCCATTCCTCATTGGGATGATCGTGGGGTGGGGCGCAAACAATATTCTTGTTGCCACCCTTGATAACGAGCAGATGGCGATACTGAATGCCACAGATAAACTTGACTCGATCATTGCCAAGATGCTCGTTCAGATAGTCAATCAGTATGCGGGCATCGTCCGTTTCCAGATTGCCACCATTATGCGTGATAATTTTGCCATCCTCAATCGTGATAATATTACAACGAATAGCAAAGTCGTCGTCCTGCATCTCATAGCCAATAGAAGCTGCCTCTAAAGGACCGCGACCCTCATAGACCTTGTTAAGGTCATAACCCAAGATGGCTGTGTTGGCAACTTCACTCCCTGGCGGGAAGCCCTCAGGAACAGTGACCAGTCGGCCACAGCGTCCTTCGCGTGCCAGTCGGTTCATATACTCAGGACGTGCATACTGCAGTAGTGTCTTTTCGCCAAGGCTTGCCACCTTGTGGTCAGCCATTCCGTCGCCAAGAATAATAATGTGTTTCATACCTTATTATATATTAGCGATTGACATAATGTTTGCGAAGACACCGGCAGCGGTAACACCGGCACCAGCGCCATAGCCCTGAATCTGCATGGGGTACTCCTTATAGCGCTCTGTGGTGAGCAGCACGATATTGTTGGAACCTTCGAGGTTGTAGAACGGGTGATTGCGATCAACCTCCTTCAGTGCTACATTCGTCTTTCCATGTTCCATCGTAGCAACAAAGCGCCAGCGCTTGCCTTCTGCCTCTAACTGTTGGCGACGCTTCTCGAAGTCGGCATCCAGAGCAGGTAGCTTCTTCCAGAAATCTTCCACGCTACCGTCGAAGAAGTCGGCAGGAACGAAGAGGTGTTTCTCTACGTCTTGCTGCTCAACCTGATAGCCTGCCTCGCGAGTCAGAATGACGAGTTTGCGAACTACATCAGTGCCACTGAGGTCGATGCGTGGGTCGGGCTCAGAATAGCCTTGCTCCTTGGCGCGTCGTACCGTTTCAGAGAATGGAACGTCTGCTGCAATCTCGTTAAAAATGAAGTTCAGCGTGCCAGAGAGCACTGCTTCAATCTTCAGTATCTCGTCACCAGAATTACGCAAATCGTTGATGGTACCAATGATAGGAAGTCCGGCACCTACGTTGGTTTCGTAACGGAACCATACACCACGCTGACGCGCTGTCTGTTTCAGACGCAGATAGTCTGAATAGTTTCCTGATGCTGCTATCTTGTTAGCTGCAATAACGCTGATGTTATGCTCGAGGAATGTCTGGTAGAGTGCTGCCACATCGCGACTGGCTGTACAGTCAACGAACACGCTATTAAAGATGTTCATACCGATTACTTCGTCGCGTAGGTTTTTGCCCTGAGCCTCTGGCGCTTTCAGTTGTTCACGGTAGTTGGCGAGGTCAATGCCGTCACGATCGAAAACAGCTGCTTTACTGCTGGCAATGCCCACTACGTTCAGTTTCAGTCCGTTGCGTTGCATCAATTCGTCGTACTGCTTGCGAATCTGCTCAATGAGCATGCCACCTACTGTTCCTATACCGCAGATGAAGAGGTTGAGCACCTTGTATTCTGACAAGAAGAAGGAGTCGTGTAATACGTTGAGCGACTTACGCAGGAACTTACCTTCGACAACAAACGAGATGTTGGTCTCAGAAGCACCCTGAGCGCAGGCAATGACTGAGATACCTGAGCGTCCTAAGGTGCCAAACAACTTACCAGCAATACCTGGCGTATGCTTCATGTTCTCACCCACGATAGCGATAGTAGCCAGTCCACTCTCTGCATGCATGGGGAACATGGCACCCGTCTCGATCTCTTTGGCGAACTCCTCGTTGAGCACTTCTACAGCGGCATCAGCATCTTCGTCGCGCACACCGATAGAGGTAGAGTTCTCTGAAGAGGCCTGACTGACCATAAACACAGAGATACCTTTGTTGGCCAGCGTGGTGAAGATACGACGGTTCACACCGATGACACCCACCATTGACAGACCTGTAACGGTAATCAGCGTGGTGCCTTTAATACTTGAGATACCCTTGATGGGCTTATCATCGTTCTCTATATGGTCTTTGATGAGTGTTCCCGGATGCTGTGGGTTAAAGGTGTTCTTAACCTTGATAGGAATGTTCTTGACGCATACGGGATAGATTGTTGGAGGATAGATGACCTTAGCACCAAAGTTGCACAACTCCATAGCCTCTATATACGACAGCTCGTTGATGGTATAGGCCGTCTTAATAACACGAGGGTCAGCAGTCATGAAACCGTCCACATCAGTCCATATCTCTAATACCTCAGCATCGAGGGCTGCAGCAATGATGGCTGCTGTATAGTCAGAACCGCCACGTCCTAAGTTGGTGGTCTCACCAGTATCCTTGTCACGACTGATAAAGCCTGGTACAACGGCAACTTTCGGCATGTCGGCAAATGCTTCGCGAACAAGCTGGTTGGTAAGGTCTGCTACTAAGCGGTGTCTGCCGTTCTTCTTCTCTGTACGAATGAAGTCGCGACTATTCATGCGTTTGCCACCTTTTATCAGGCTTGCCACAATGTTTGAACTCAGTCGTTCACCATAGCTCACAATAGCATCCTCTGTCTTTTTAGACAGGTCGTGAATCAGGTAAACACCATAGTAGATGCTTTTCAGCTGGTCGAACAGTTGATCAACTTTATTGAATAAGTCAACGCGTTTTTTGTCGTCGGTGATGATGGTGTCAATCATCTGGTGATGCCTGTTTACCATGGCGTCAAATTCTTCGCGCCATCGCTCATCACCCCTCAGGGCTATTTGTGAGGTCGTTATCAACTTGTCCGTGATGCCACCTAACGCACTGACTACTACAATGACAGGTTGCGTCCGAGCCTCTGTCTCCACAATTTTCTTTAAGCTAAGAATGCTTTTTACGGAACCTACGGACGTTCCGCCGAATTTCGGTACCCTTTAACAAGCAGGGCGTACTCCATCGGCGGGACAAAGGTACGAATTAGTAAGCAAAAAGCAAAAGAAAATGTCATTTTTTTCATTTTTGTCGATTTTTTACACTAACTTTGCAGGCAATAAAGGAATCATAAAACTAAAAGACACAATGAAACGACTATTATTAATGGCTTTAGGCTGCTCTCTGATGGCATTTAACGATGCGTTAGCTTGTACAAACTTTATTGTCGGTAAGAAAGCCTCTGTCGATGGCTCTGTTATCTGTTCGTACAATGCTGACTCATACGGTGCTTTTATGAAGTTGGCACACTATCCTGCTGCCAAGCATCAGAAGGGTGATATGCGTAAGATATATGAATGGGATACCAACAAATATCTGGGCGAGATACCTGAGGCAGAAGAGACCTATAACGTTGTGGGTAATATCAATGAGTGGCAGGTAACTATCGGAGAAACAACCTATGGCGGTCGCGAGGAAATGGTTGACTCAACGGGCATAATTGATTATGGTTCACTGATATATATCGGATTGCAACGCTCAAAGACAGCGCGAGAAGCTATCCAGATTATGACGTCTCTTGTAGAACAGTATGGTTACTATTCTGAGGGTGAGACCTTTACCATCTGTGACCCCAACGAAGCGTGGATTATGGAGATGCAAGGTTGTGGTCCTGATCGTACAAAGTCTAAGGAGCGTGTGGTATGGGTTGCTCGCAGAATTCCCGATAATGCCATCTGTGGACATGCCAACCAAAGCCGTATCGGTGTTTTCCCATTGAAGGATAAAGAGAATGTACTATACTCAAAGAACGCCATCAAATATGCCCGCAAGATGGGATGGTTCTCTGGTCGTGATGAAGAATTCTCCTGGAAGATGGCTTATGCGGCTCCCGACTTCTCTGGTCGCCGTATCTGTGATGCCCGCGTATGGAGTTTCTTCAATCACCATGTCAAGGGTATGGAACAATACTTGCCATGGGCATTGGGCAAAGACCCCAACGCTGAGGATATGCCGCTGTGGGTTGTTCCTATCAAGAAGCTCAGCGTAGAAGATGTGATGAGCGATATGCGCGACCACTTCGAAGGTACTCCAATGGCTATCGACTCGACAGACATCGGTGGTGGTATCTGGCAGATGCCTTATCGTCCAACACCTTTATTTTATACGGTAGATGGTAAGAAGTATTTCAACGAGCGTCCTACCTCCACACAGCAGACATCATGGTCGTTTGTCTCGCAGATGCGTTCGTGGTTGCCTCGAGAGATGGGAGGATGCTTCTGGTTTGGTAACGATGATGGCAATATGGTAGCCTATACGCCCATCTATTGTTCTATGACTCGTTTGCCTGAATGTTACGACACACCAGGAGCAGACGATGTAACGTTCAGCGAGAAGAATGCCTACTGGATAGAAAACTGGGTCAGCAATATGGTATATCCACGTTACTCGTTGTTGTTCCCTTCATTGAAGGAAGTGCGCGATTCTTTGCAAAAGTCCTATTTTGAACAGCAGCCCGCTATAGAGGCGAAGGTTCGCAACCAGGAACCGGCTGAGATACAGCGTGTGCTCAATGACTATAGCGTAGAAAAAGCGCAGCAGATGTTGGCACGCTGGAAACAGTTGGCCTTCTACCTTGTCGTGAAATACAACGATATGATTGTGAAGCCTGAAGAGAATGGCCGTTTCAAGCGTACACCATACGGATTGGGCGCCACTGTTAAGCGTCCTGGCTATCCAACGCCTTACGCTCGTCGGTTAATTCAGCAGACTGGTGCTCGCTACACCGTTCCAGAAGAAAAGAAATAATTCTCAATTCTCAATTCTCAATTTAGAATGACACTCATTATTGTCACCATGCTTCTCTTGGCCTACCTGCTGATAGCGACAGGCCATCTGACAGGAGTAAACAAAGCCGCTATCGCTATGTTCCTCGGAACGATAGGTTGGGTGGTCTATGTCTGCTGGGGTGCAGACTTCGTGATGGCCCAACATCCTGAGGAGTATGTCGAATGGCTGGGTAGTAACGAACATTCCAGCGATATCGTGAAGTGGTTCATCTACGACCACGTATTCCTGAAGTATGTCGGCAGGGCAGCAGCTATCGTCTTGTTCCTGTTGGCTACGATGTCGATTGTAGAGTTGCTTAGCAACAATGGTTGTTTCGACTTCATCACCGAATGGATTCGTACACGAAACAGCAAACGTTTGTTGTGGAGCATTACCGCTGTGACTTTTGTCCTCTCGGCAAACCTCGACAACCTGACGACAGCAACGATGATGCTGGTTATTATGCATAACATCTTGCAGAACTCACGACAGCGCATGTATGTGGGTGCTGCCATTGTACTTGCGGCATGCTGTGGTGGCTGTTTCACTGTCATTGGTGACCCGATAGGTCTGATCTTGTGGGGTAATGGAGCTGTAACGGCTACCCGCTTCTCTGCATATCTGGGATTGCCTGCGCTTTTGGCATGGGTCGTTCCAACCTATCTTGTCAGTCGCGAACTCCCTGAGCGTCTGGATACAGCATGGAGTCCATCGCCATATCGCGGTGATGCTACTCGTCTGAATCGTTGGCAACGTGTTGTCATGCTTATTGTGGGTATCGGTGGATTGTGGTTTATTCCTACCTTCCATAATATCACAAGACTCGCTCCATTCCTTGGTGCATCATGTGTGCTGAGTGTGTTGTGGGTGGTCAATGAGGCTTTCAATCACAAACTGATTAATGCCGACCAGACAACGGGACGTCGCATGCCGATGTCGCTGCAATATGGCGTTCTGCAGCAGGTGCTCTTCGTTACGGGTATCATGCTGGGTATGGGTGTTGTGACAGAGACGGGTGTTTGGTCGGATGTGGCCGACTGGCTCGATATCTATATTCCCGACATTTGGCTGATAGGTATCCTTGCTGGCTTCCTGAGCAGTATTGTGGACTCTTTCACCATTGCCATTTCCAACCTTTCTCTATATAGTGTCGGTGCAGGTGGCGTGATGACCAATGGAGCCTATTGGAGCATTATTGCCTATACAACAGCAGTGGGTGGTTGTCTGCTATCTGTAGGCAGTGTGTGTGGTCTGGCACTGATGCGTGCTGAGCATGTCAGTCTGGGATGGTATATCAAGCACATGACTCCCAAAGTGATATTGGGATTCCTGCTTGGATACATTGTATTATGGATGGAGGTAAACATTATGGCACTCTAAGAGCTGTCCATAAATGGTAAAAATAAACATTTTCGGTTTTTTTAATCGGAAATGTTTTTTTTATTGCCGTTTTTTTGCTAACTTTGCAACACTATTTCCGAAAACAAACAATTAACAGTATAAATTATCAATAAAACACTGCTTATGTCACAAATTATAGGTCACATTTCGCAGATTATCGGTCCTGTTATCGACGTTTATTTCGATACCAAGGGACTGGATGCTGAAAAGGTGCTGCCTAAAATTCACGAGGCTCTGAAAATTCAACGTCCTAATGGCAGTCAGTTGATTGTCGAGGTACAACAGCACATCGGTGAGGATACCGTACGCTGTGTGGCTATGGACAATACTGACGGCTTGCAGCGTGGATTAGAGGCACAGCCTATGGGCTCACCCATCGTGATGCCTGCGGGCGAACAGATTAAAGGTCGTATGCTGAACGTTATCGGACAGCCTATCGATGGTATGAATCAGCTCGATATGAAGGGCGCTTATCCTATCCATCGTGAAGCTCCGAAATTCGAAGAACTGTCAACGACCAAGGAAGTGCTGTCAACAGGTATCAAGGTTATTGACTTGTTGGAGCCTTACCTGAAAGGTGGTAAGATTGGTTTGTTCGGTGGTGCCGGTGTAGGTAAGACCGTGCTCATCATGGAGCTGATCAACAACATTGCTAAGGGACACAATGGTTTTTCCGTATTCGCTGGAGTGGGAGAGCGCACCCGTGAGGGTAACGACTTGATCCGTGAGATGATTGAGTCGGGCGTTATCCGTTATGGCGAGAAGTTCAAGGAGGCAATGGCCGAAGGTAAGTGGGATCTCTCGCTGGTTGATCCTGAAGAATTGAAGAAGTCACAGGCTACACTGGTATATGGACAGATGAATGAGCCACCTGGAGCACGTGCTTCTGTTGCCTTGTCTGGTCTGACTGTCGCCGAGGGTTTCCGTGATGGTGGCGGTAAGGATGGCGGTGCTGCTGATATCCTGTTCTTCATCGACAACATCTTCCGTTTCACTCAGGCCGGTTCTGAGGTGTCTGCTCTGCTGGGTCGTATGCCTTCAGCTGTAGGTTATCAGCCCACACTGGCTTCAGAGATGGGTGCCATGCAGGAGCGTATTACTTCTACTAAGTCTGGTTCTATCACCTCTGTACAGGCTGTCTATGTGCCTGCCGACGACTTGACCGACCCTGCTCCTGCTACCACGTTCACCCACCTGGATGCTACTACCGTGTTGGATCGTAAGATTGCTGAGCTGGGTATCTATCCTGCTGTTGACCCGCTGGGTTCTACCTCACGTATTCTCGACCCGCTGGTGGTTGGTAAGGCACACTATGATTGTGCCCAGCGCGTCAAGGAGATTCTGCAGCGCTACAAGGAGTTGCAGGATATCATCGCCATTCTGGGTATGGATGAGCTCTCTGACGAGGATAAACTGACGGTAAACCGCGCTCGTCGTGTACAGCGTTTCCTCTCTCAGCCATTCTCTGTTGCAGAACAATTCACCGGCCTGCCTGGTGTGATGGTTCCCATTGAGGAGACTATCAAGGGCTTCAATGCCATTCTCGATGGTGAGGTTGACGACCTGCCCGAACAGGCCTTCCTCAATGTCGGAACGATTGACGATGCGAAGGCGAAGGCCAAGAAACTGCTCGAAGCTGCAAAGGGATAAAGGTCATTGAACTTTGAACATTGAACATTGAACTTTATGCTAAAGCTAAAGATAGTTTCTCCTGAGCGGATCGAGTTCGAAGGTGAGGTAGAGAGCGTGCTGGTTCCAGGAACACTGGGTCAGTTTGAGATTCTTACCAATCACGCACCCATCATCTCGTCACTGGACAAAGGCAAGGTCGTCTATTCGTTGCCTGGTGGTGAGAAGAAATCGCTGGAAATCTGTGGCGGCTTCGTTGAGGTGCAGAAGAATGTGGTGAGTCTCTGTGTAGAGATTAACGAATAATAAGGTACGTAGTGTGATGAATATCAGTAAAGCGTGCAACAACTACATCGTCCATAGCATTATGCTATTTGCTGTTCTCACATGCTGTGGGTTCTTGGCTATGAAGTTGTGGCCTTTTGACCTGACGGCAGCGATTATTGTTAGTGGATGCTACATTCTGATTATCGATGTGGCATCAGCCTACGTTTTTCGCTGGCTGGCAACGAAACACGCTGACATGTTACCGACGTTCATCACCGGAGTATCTGGATTTCGTTTCTTTACGGCATTGATAGTGATGGCTGTATGGTTCGTTATGTCGGACCGCACTTCGATGGGACAATTTATCGTTGTGTTTGGCATCTTCTATCTGTCGTCACTGATTCATCATTCTATCTTCTTTTCGAGAATATCCAATCGTTTGTAATGAGTTAAAAGTAAACGTATTAGATGAAACAATTAAAGTCAATATGTCTCTTGCTGATGATGGCATTGCTGCCTATGCAGATGCTGGCTGGTGAGGAGCAGAAGGAAGAATCTCTGAATATCTCGGAGATTGTCCTTGAGCACCTTTCCGACTCGTACGAATGGCACATTGCTACCTACGAAGGTAAGCATATCGGGTTCCCGTTGCCTATCATTATCAGGAGTTCACAGACTGGTGAGTGGCATTTCTGCACGGAGCACTCTCTGCCCAAGGGCTTCTTCTTCAACCCTGAAGCACACGGCAAGATCTACGAGCAGATGGCTGATGGCACCGTTGAACGCCCACTGGACCTGAGCATTACGCGCAACGTACTGCAGATATGGATTGTGGTCGTTGTTCTGTTGGTGATATTCCTCAGCTGTGCCCGCTGGTATAAGAAACGTGATAAGACGAGCAATGCGCCAGGCGGTTTCGTGGGTGCTGTAGAGTTGCTGGTAATGATGATCAACGATGATGTCATCAAGGCATCTATCGGTGAGAAACACTACAAGCCCTACGCTCCCTATCTGCTGACGGTGTTCTTCTTTATCCTTGTTACCAACCTCTTGGGATTGCTTCCTATCTTCCCTGGTGGTTCGAACGTAACGGGTAATATCAACATCACTTTCTTCTTGGCGTTCTGCACGTTTTTGGCCATCAACCTGTTTGGCAACAAAGAATATTGGAAGGATATCTTCTGGCCCAATGTGCCTATCTTCCTGAAGGCTATTCCTTTGATGCCTCTCATCGAGCTTTTTGGTGTCTTCACCAAGCCCTTCGCCCTGATGATCCGTCTCTTTGCCAACATGATGGCAGGTCACGCTATGATACTCAGTTTCAGTTGCGTGATTTTCTTAGGATGGACGTTGGGCGTCGGTATGGGTATTGGTCTGAACCTGTTCAGCCTTCTCATGCTGCTGTTCATGAATGCCCTTGAGTTGCTGGTAGCCTTCGTTCAGGCTTACGTATTCACCATGCTGTCAGCCGTATTCATCGGACTGGCACATCAAGAACACCACGAAGAGTAAACATTAAAGATAAAGAAATTAAATATTAACAATTTAAAAACATTAAACTATTATGATTACATCACTGTTATTGGCCGAGGGTCTGGCTCAGCTGGGCTGCGGTATTGGAGCTGGTATTGCTGTTATTGGTGCAGGTCTGGGTATTGGTAAGATCGGTGGTAGCGCCGTTGACGCTATTGCTCGTCAGCCAGAGGCTTCTGGTAAGATCTTCTCTCAGATGATTCTGACTGCTGCCTTCGTTGAGGGTTGTGCACTGTTCGCTATCGCTGCTTGTGCATTCTTGATCAAATAAAACAGAATAGCAAATGGATTTCACTCAATTACCATCCATCCTGACGCCTGATCTGGGACTCCTGTTCTGGATGCTGTTGGCGTTCCTGGTGGTCTTTGGAGTGCTTGCCAAGTTCGGTTTCCCCGCCATCATTAATATGGTTGACGAGCGTAACCGCTACATTGACGAAAGTCTGCGCAAGGCTCACGAGGCTGAGGAGCGTCTGGCCAATATCCAGCAGGAAGGTGAATCCATCTTGCAGGAGGCACGCGAGAAACAGGCTCAGATACTGAAGGAAGCCGCCGAGTCGCGCGACGCTATCGTCGAGCAGGCTCAGCAGAAGGCACGCGCTGAGGGCGCTCGTCTGTTGGATGAGGCAAAGGCCGCCATCGAACAGGAGAAGAAGGCCGCCATTGCTGACATCCGCCAGCAGGTTGCCACCCTTAGTGTTGATATTGCCGAAAAGGTGCTTCGTCAGAACCTCCGTGACGATAAGTCGCAGATGGATTTGATTGACCGCATGCTGGATGGCGCTACTGCTAATTAAATAAGGTATACGCGTATGGATATCGGAGTAATCTCTACGAGATATGCGAGGGCACTCTTGAAGAGCGCTACGGACGCTAAGCTTGAAGAGCAAGTCTATCAAGAGATGATGACGCTTTCCAAGAGCTATAGTGATGTACCCGTACTTCGCCAGACCATCGATAATCCCATGCTCGAAAAGTCTAAGAAGCAGACGTTGCTCGAAACTGCCGTTGGTGGTACTCCGAGCAAACTGACGCAGACCTTCATCGCACTGGTGCTGAAGGAAGACCGAGAGAATATGGTGCAGTTCATGGCCTACTCGTATGTCACGCTTTACCGCAAGCAGAAGAACGTCATTCGTGGTAAACTCACTACCGCTGCCCGCGTCTCTGCAGAGACTGAACAGAAGATGCGCCAGATGGTGGAGAGCAAGACTCAAGGTACTGTGGAGTTTGAGACAGAGGTGAATCCCGATATTATCGGTGGCTTCATCCTCGAATATGACACTTATCGCATGGATGCCAGTGTCAAGTCGAAGCTCAACAACATTCTTAACACACTAAAAAAGTAAATAAACAATGTCAGATAAAATTAAACCAAGCGAAGTCAGTCAGGTACTGCTCGAACAGCTGAAGGGTATTTCCGATGCTGAACAGTTCGATGAGGTAGGTACCGTGCTTACCGTCAGCGACGGTGTGGCTCGTATCTACGGACTCCGCAATGCCGAGGCCAACGAACTGCTCGAGTTCGAGAACGGTACGATGGCTATCGTGATGAACCTGGAGGAGGACAACGTCGGTTGTGTGCTTCTGGGTACTACATCAGGCATTAAGGAGGGCATGGTGGTGAAGCGTACCAAGCGTATCGCTTCTATCCGTGTCAACGACAACATGCTGGGTCGCGTCATCAATCCGCTGGGCCAGGCAGTCGACGGCAAGGGTGACATCGACCTCACTGACGCTTTTGAGATGCCGCTGGACCGCAAGGCTCCTGGTGTGATTTATCGTCAGCCAGTGAAGGAGCCCCTGCAGACTGGTCTAAAAGCTATCGATTCGATGATTCCTATTGGTCGCGGACAGCGTGAGCTGATCATTGGTGACCGCCAGACTGGTAAGACCGCTATTGCTGTGGATACCATCATCAATCAGAAGAGTTTCTATGAGGCAGGCAAGCCCGTTTACTGTATTTATGTCGCTATCGGACAGAAGGCAAGTACAGTTGCCAACCTTGTTCAGACACTGAAGGAGCATGGCGCTATGCCTTATACCATCATCGTGGCTGCTACTGCTGCTGACCCCGCTGCTATGCAGTACTACGCACCATTCGCCGGTGCTGCTATCGGTGAGTACTTCCGTGACCGTGGTCTTCCCGCATTGGTCGTTTATGACGACCTGTCTAAGCAGGCTGTGGCCTATCGTGAGGTGTCGCTGATTCTGCGTCGTCCTTCTGGTCGTGAGGCTTATCCTGGTGACGTATTCTACCTGCACTCTCGTCTGTTGGAGCGTGCTGCTAAGATGAACGAACAACAGGAGGTGGCTGAGCAGATGAACGACCTGCCCGAGTGTATGAAGGGCCATGTCAAGGGTGGTGGTTCACTCACCGCTCTGCCTATCATTGAGACACAGGCTGGTGACGTGTCTGCATATATCCCTACCAATGTGATTTCTATCACTGATGGTCAGATATTCTTGGAGAGTGACCTCTTCAACCAAGGCTTCCGTCCTGCTATCAACGTTGGTATCTCGGTATCTCGTGTGGGTGGTTCAGCACAGATTAAGTCTATGAAGAAGGTGGCTGGTACGCTGAAGATTGATCAGGCACAGTATCGTGAGTTGGAGGCCTTCTCGAAGTTCTCAAGCGATATGGATGCTGTGACGGCTATGACGCTGGACCGTGGTCGTAAGAACAACCAGTTGCTCATTCAGCCCCAATACAGTCCTATGCCCGTAGGCGAACAGGTGGCCATCCTCTATTGCGGTGTCCACGGACTGATGCGTGAGGTGCCCATCGACAAGGTGCGCGAATGCCAGGGACAGTTCCTTGACAAGTTGCGCTCTTCGGCTCCTGAAGTCATTGAGACGTTGGCAGCCGGTAAGATTGACGATGCCACCACGCAGAAGATTGAGGCTGTCATGGCTGATATCGCAGGAACGTATAAAGCGTAAATTGTAAATAGTCAAATTGTAAATTGCATTTATGCCAAGCCTGAAAGAAATTAAAGGCCGTATCGCCTCAGTAAACAGCACGCGCAAGATAACCTCTGCCATGAAGATGGTGGCTTCGTCGAAGTTGCACCATGCGCAGATGGCTATCCAGAACATGCTGCCCTACGAGACGATGCTCGAGCATATCCTCAAGTCGTTCCTTGCTGCAGAGGCCGAGGCACAGACCGTCTTCGACCAGGAGCGTCCCGTCAAACGTGTGGCGCTCGTGGTATTCTCTTCCAACTCATCGCTCTGTGGCGGTTTCAACTCTAACGTCATCAAGTTGATGCAACGTACTGTTGATGCCTACGAGCAGGAGTTAGGAAAGGGTACTGTGGAGATTTGGCCTATTGGTCGCAAAGTAGCTGAGAAGGCACGCAAACTGGGCTACGACGTTCATGGCGATTATGCTGCACTCATCGACCATCCTCATGTCCATGAGTGTATCGAGATTGCGATGGAGTTAGGTCGTAAGTTTGCTGTTGGCGAAGTAGATCGCGTAGAGTTGCTCTACCATCACTTCAAGTCAGCGGGTTCACAGGTTCTGACCAACAAGCAGTTCCTGCCCATTGACCTTGAAGCTGAGTTGGAGCGTGACCATGAGCGTGACCTTACATCCAACATTGCCACGAAGAAGGCTCAGGACTATCTGCGCAAGAACCGTCGTAAGAAGGAATTGCTGGAGGGTGAGACAGCTCCGCTCAATGACAACTTCATTGTGGAGCCTGATATGAATACCGTCCTGTCGTTGCTGCTTCCCAAGATGGCTCACCTGATGCTCTATACGGCACTGCTCGACAGTGTGGCTTCTGAGCATGCTGCCCGTATGGTGGCTATGCAGACGGCTACCGACAATGCCGACGAGCTGTTGCGCCAGTTGAACCTGCAGTATAACAAGAGCCGTCAGCAGGCTATCACCTCTGAACTGCTCGATATTGTAGGAGGAAGCGTCAACAACTGACAATATTAAAGAATCGCTCAGAGGAGATGGTCCTTTGACTGTGGTCAAAGTAAAGCATGCTTTCCTCTGAGCGATTTTATTTTTTGAAGATGATATATGAGATATAGTACAAATACACAAGGCGAATACGACCATTTCCAAGTGACAGAGGAACAGCCTCTGTTGGAGTTTCTGTTGGCTAATGTCCAGCAGACGAAGAATAAGATCAAACTGACGTTGCAGGGACAAGGCGTCAAGGTAAACGGTAAAACTGTCACACAGTTTGACTATCTGTTGCAACCTGGCATGAAGGTGGCTTTCTCGAAGACCAAGCGCAACCAGCAACCTTTCCGTAGCCGCTATGTGCGTATTGTCTATGAAGATCGTTGGCTCATTGTCATCGAGAAACAACCTGGCATCCTGTCAATGGCTGCAGGTCATTCTTCGCTGAATGTGAAGACCGTGCTTGACGACTATTTCAAGAAGTCGCGCCAGAAGTGTACCGCTCACGTGGTGCATCGTTTGGATCGTGACACGTCTGGACTGATGGTCTATGCCAAGGATATGGAGACGGAGCAGGTGTTAGAGCATAACTGGCACCAGATAGTCTACGACCGTCGCTATGTCGCTGTGCTCTCTGGTGAGATGGAGCAGGACGACGGTACCATTGAAAACTGGCTCAAAGACAACAAGGCCTATATCACTTATTCATCGCCCGTTGATAATGGTGGCAAGCTGGCCATCACCCATTTCCATGTGTTGGACCGTACCACCGAGCATTCGCTGGTAGAGTTTAAGCTGGAGACGGGTCGTAAGAATCAGATTCGTGTGCATGCTGCCGACATGGGGCACCCCGTTTGTGGCGATCCTAAATACGGTAATGGCGACGACCCATTGCACCGTCTGTGTCTGCATGCTTGGCTGTTATGCTTTGAGCACCCCTGGACCCATCAGCCTATGGAGTTTGAGACCACCATTCCTGCAACCTTTAAACACCTGTTCAAATGATGGCTGGCAATTTTACTTATTATCTTGCCTTGCTGGCATTGATTATCATTGGTGTGTTGGTTGCCAAGAAGATTGCGTCGTGTCTGGTGAAGACTATCATTACGCTGATACTGATAGCCGTTGGTGTGGCTATCTACTATTATTACCTTAGATAAGCAGTAATCCTAAGGCTACGCAGAGCCCATAGACCAGCATGTTACGTGCCGTCTCGCCCAGACACTCGTTCAGTTGTCTGCCGTGATTGATACGTCGCATCTTCTGCCATGTCAGTACGTGAAGTAACAGGTAGAAGAAAGGCAGCACGAAGGCCAGAATATGACCGTTCAGCCAAAAGATGATGCCTGCCAATACTGCGATGATACCCAGCGAGAGGTAGAGCCATTCTGATGCTTCTGCACCAATCTCCACTACCAGCGTTTTCTTACCGTCTTCGAGGTCGTTGTCACGATCACGATAGTTGTTGATGATTAGTAGACAGTCAATGACGATGCCACAAGCTAAAGAGGCCACAAACACCTGCCATGTACAGGTGTGCAACTGTATATAATAGGTAATCGAGACGGGTACGATGCCAAAGAACACTACAACCAGTACGTCGCCCATACCTATATAAGATAGGTGGGTGGTGTAGAGGAAGCAGAACACGACACAGATGATGCCAATCATAATCATCTCCATGCCGCCATACCATATCAGTGGCAAACCCACTACGCAGGCAGCAATCGTTGTCAGCGCAATGGCTCGCTTCATCGACTCTATCTTCACCCAACCCTGCGTACATGCTCTCAGCGGACCTAATCGGCGCTCGGCATCGTCGTTGCCACGAGCGTAGTCAAAGAAGTCGTTGATGAAGTTGGCATCAATCTGCATGAGCAGGGCAAAGGCCATACACAGTAGAGCTGCCGTCCAACTGAATACATCAGTGGTAAAGCTACGTGTATCGACCCATGCCAGCGCCAGACCTATGAGTACAGGCACAGCGGCACCCGTCAGCGTCTTCGGACGGGCAGCAAGTAGCCACGCCTTCAGTGAGTCTTGTTCGATGTTGTTCTCGTTCATAGTTGATATTTCGTTGTTTCGATGCTTTGTTATTTCAAGGCAATTTCCTCTGCAAAGATTCTGTCAAACACAGGGCGCATCTTCGCTGGCTCTGCTATCAGTTGTCGCAGTTCATTGAGTTTGCGCTCATTCTCCGAGCCTTGTATCCACAGGCGGATGTAGCCGTTCACAGAGTATTTCTCGTCCATGTGTTGCATGAAGCGCTTCCAGTGACCTTCATGGTCCAACTGTGGATAGTTGGCCAGTCCATACTGGATGGTTCGACGGATGACGGTTTCTGGCTCGATGTCGCGGTCAGCCTCAGCCACCACCTTTCCGTAGATGCTACGGGGTGTGCGTGATGCCGATGCACGATGGTCTTCCACCGCTTCCTTCATCATCTTCAACTGGTCAGCCGAGAACCAACGCTTCAGACGGGCATCAGCCATCAGAATCTTTCCGCTGGTCAGATGGTGAATAGCTCTGGGCCCCGTTAGTCCTAAGTCGTGGTAGGCCGCAATGGTGTATGCCATGTTGATGTCAACACCGGTCTTGCGTGCTAACTCCAGTGAACGACGAATCACGCGCGTCACATGTTCCATATTATGTGCCTTGTCAAAGGCAGCATACTGAGGCAGTATCTGCGTCTCAATGAATTCGACCAGGTCGAGCGATGGATTATTAGTCATCATATCTATTCACTATTCACTTAGTTATAGAAGTTCCACGAAACGCCCACTCTCAGCACACGCGAATTGGTAGGGTAGTGGGGGGTCAGAAAGTATTCCTTCGACCCACTGCTGGCATTCACGTGATTCATAGCGATGAAGAAGCGGGCACGCTTCAGGTGCATGTTGGCATAAACGTCAAAGAAGGGATAGCCACCCAGACGCACATTGCTCTCGCCATTGGTCTGTACGGCAAACTGGCTAATCTGTGGCAGATAGTCAGGTGCCTCGTAGGTGGTGAAGTAGGTCATGCAACCACCCAACTCCACGCTCAGCACATGAGCAATCTTGAACTTCAGATACAGGTTCGAGAAGATGTTCAGCGTTGGCAATGGCAACACGCTCTTCATGCTGGCATTCTGGTAGGTCACGATGTTGTCCCAGTTCAGCGGACCTAACTTGATGTCCTGCTTCAGCTGCAGCGTCAGCACGTTGATGTTGGTGGCCTCTTGGAAGACACCACCAGTCAGCGCTGTGCGACCCTTCTCGCTATAGTTGTAGCTCATGCCGAAATAGGTGTAGTTCTGTATCTCGTCGATAGCCACACGCACACTGGTCCGTGTCTTGTCGTAGCCGAAGATACCCTCTATGTGGGTATGTGTCTCAGGACTCAGCGAATTCTCCCACCACAGGTGCTTCGAATGGTAGTTCTCCATGAAGTAGCAGGGCGTCTTGCGGCTGAAGTCGGCTTTGGCAGCCAGTCTGACGGTATCGCCAAACAGTGGGAAGTTCAGATCGGTACTGAAGCTCAACTCCATCATTCCTGGGTCGGCACCAGCCATTCCGATCTCTGCACCTACGTTGAAGTGGAACGTGTGACCCTGCGTCTTCGACAACAGACCACCCACCGTCAAGTCGTATTCCGAGTGGCGGTCCATGTGATAGGCGGTGGCTCCTTCCTCTATATTGGGCATCTGATAATTACGATGCTCATAGGCAATAAAGCCTTTCAGACCTGCCTTCATGTATTTGTTGAAGCCCTCCAGCAGTGCCAGTGCAAAGGTGTTCTTGATACTGGTAAACTTGTATTTGTCGTAGATGGCATCACCCGCATACTGACCCTCATAGTCCAAATCGTAATAGGTGTTGGCATAATAGTTCTGGGGCGTTGCGTAAGCCTGGTAGATGCGATCGTAGTTGTTGATGTCGAGGGTATGGATGAAGCTAGTGACGGGCACGTATTCGCGCTTCATGTTGGCCTCCAAGCTGTCCTGCTCGTGTCGCACGGCCAGCATGCTGTCCAGTGCCTCGGCAGAGTCAATTTTGATGCGTGTGCTATCGCCCTGTTGTGGTGCTGCAGGTGCTCCCGCTACAGGTGCATCACCCATAATCTTCGCGTCAGTCGGACGACCAGCAGGAGTATCACCGGCTATCTTTCCTTCACGGCGACCTCGTGGGGCCTCCTTGTCGTCGTCTTTCTCGTCTTTGTTGTCCTTGGCGTGTTGCTTGGCTGATGCCGCAGCAAACTGGCGCGCCTTGATTTCTGCATCGGTCATCTTCACCTTGCGGTAGAAGCCAATGTTATAACGATGCGTCAGAAACAGGTGTTGCGACTTGTTGCGGTTCCAGTTTTGCGACAGCACCGTAGGAATCTCACTCTCTGAATACTGCTCTGTAAACAGTTCCGGGTGCGTGATGTAGTTGTCGTTGGTAATACCACCATTCTCTGTGGCCTTATGCTGGTAGGCCGAAGCCATCAGATGCATCTGGTATTTGTCGCCACGATACGAGCCGTACAGCGTACCACGGAAGTGCGACTGGCTCTGGTTCTGATAGTAGCCACGGGCATAGTAGTAGTCCAGGTCGAAGCCGAAGCCCAACTGCTTGTTGGCATTCACGGCAAACTTCGCGTCGATATGGTCCTCACCGTCCTGCTTGTTACCGCAGTTGTCGTAGCTGATATTAGTGTAGGGCGACAGCGTGTTCAGAAAGAGAAACTGGTCGGGCTCCTTGCGCATATAGTCGTAGCCGTCCACAAAGTAGAACTCGCTATGAGGGTTGCGGTCAATGAAGATACGGCTCATTCGCGTCGTATAGTTACTGCCCAGCGAGTTGTATTCGCCATAGAGGCCCGTGTTGTAGATGGAGTTCTGGTAGAGGTGGGGCATCGTGTCGAGCTCACAGGGCGTGATGTCGCCAAAGCGGCGGTCCACCGTCCATGCCCACACACCCTTGGGAATCTCCTTGTTGCTACCCAATGAGTCGCGGCGGTTGGGATTGAAGTTGCCGTTATTGTCTGTATTATAGGTATTGGTGATGTTCCCGTTCTCGTCCAGCTCTTGAAACACTTGCGCCTGCATGGAGGTCATGCAGGCTGCTAATAGGAAGTATGTGATGCTTCTTCTTTTGCTCATGTTGACTTAATCATTCTCAGTCCCGACTCGATGAATTTCAAAATCATCGAGGCCAGAATAATATAGGTACCAGTCTCGCGATTGCCGGCATAAAACATATACATGCCGACGGCTGCACCGATGATGAATATCAGGTTCAGCCAGTTACGAATCACTTTCAGGCTCATTTCAGCAGACTCTCGAATTTGTTGAACAAGAAGTCTTTACGGTCGATGGTCTTGCGACGGAATTTGCCTGACAGCGGTAGCAGACGTGTACCCTTCTTGTTCAGGGCCTCCTTGTCGCTAATCCACTCCTCGGCAGTATAGTGCTGCGGCTTGCGGTTCTCTTCATACGCATAGCGAATGTTCTTCATCGCGATCTCAGCCTTGCCGTCGCTGCAACGGGCAGTGATGACATATAGCATGCGTGTACGGTCCAGCATGAGGGCTGTCGACTTGAAGACCAGCCACTCGTTGAATGTGGCGCCCAATTCATGCTTCTCCTTGTCGTCAACGACGATGCGTGCCACCTCCTGATTCTTCTCGCCCGTCATCTTGGTGATATAGGCCTTGACGATGTCGAATACCTGGTCGGCCGTCTTACCAGGTGCATTGATGGTCTTGCTGAACACCACCTTGCCATCCACCTCAGTGACAGCACCTTTCAGGTACTTAGCGTCTTTTACACCTTTCTTTAGTTCAGTCTCGTCCACCTCAGGCTTTTCCCAGGTGTTGTCCTGTGCCCACAGACTCAGTGACGACAGTGCCACAAAGGCTATCATTACAATCTTTTTCATCTCTTTTGTTGCTATGTTATTTCAAACGTACAAAGGTACGCCTTTTCCATGAATTAGCCAACATTTTTATATTAAAAAGTATTTAAGTCTCACATTCACATCAATTCATCTTTGTCATGTGGTAGCCCATCCGTTTCAGTTGCATGGCTACACCCATCAGATAGAGCTGGTGCAGGCAAGCGACATAGCCGTTGAATGCCTCCTTAGTGCCTGGTTCCAGATGCTGGTGCATCAGGGCGTTATAGACGCGTGAGGCACACTCGCCAGTGACCTTCTCCAGAACGGTATAGTCTATGCCCTGCAGCAAAAGCACTTCTTCACGGATATACTCATCCATGCTGTCATAGCCCCGCTTGTCGCGCATGTATGCATAGAGGTCTTCAATCTTGGAATAGATCTCCCATTCCGTGTCCCACATCTTGGCAACGGCCATACCGATATACATCATCCAGCCGAGGGATGCCGATGGGAAGTCCTGGAACTCCCTGATGCCATCGGGAATATATGCCTTTGCTATCTCTTCCCATTTATCTTCTACATCGGGACATTCTGGCAATCGCTCGTCCACCTCCTTCATCGACAGCAGGAACTGGTGCAAATCTTTTCTTAATATTTCTTCAAAATTCTCCATATATCTTCTATAACTTTTTCTCTAATCTTTCAACAGCCAGAGTGATATCTTCTCCAAACCTTTTGTGGTCACGGAGGAAATCAGTCCTGCCATCGGATATGGCCTCATAGAGTTCCTGGCTCATATCGTCCACATAGCTGCCAATGGCCAGCTCGATGTCATCCTTCTGCCAGTCGAGGGTGGAATGGATATAGACGTTCCGCTTCTGATGCAGAAAGCTATATGCGGTCTCTATGCTGTCTTTCGTAATCATTGGTCGTAACCGATAGGACGGAATTGTTTCTGTTGCTCACTCCAGACGAAACCTCTCTTGTAGAGGTAGTCCTTGATATCTCTTGGTTCCTTGTTAAAGGCATAACATAGTGATTCCAGCGTGTCAAACTCCTCGTCGCGAAGAAGCATATTGACGCTCGAAACCAATATCGCAGGGTCTTTGGGCAGGAAATCCATACGCATAATTCTTAAAATCCCGTTATTTTTTATCCTTTGCCTTTCTTGCAAATTCGAAGAGTGACTCTGGCAGATGACAATAGCCTGTGGGATTTTTGTCAAGATAATCTTGATGATACTCCTCGGCTGAATAGAAATTCTGCAATGGCAGCTTCTCTACGGCCAGAGGCTGCTGATAGTTCTTCTGCTCCTCAGCAAATACCTTTTCTATGATGGGCAAATCCTCAGTATTAGCATAGTAGACGCCAGTGCGGTAACGGGTACCCTCGTCATGTCCCTGCTTGTTGAGACTTGTGGGGTCAATGGCCTTGAAGAACATCTGCAAGAGGAATTCAAGGCTAACCACATCAGGATTGTACTTCACATGTACTGTCTCTGCATAGCCCGTTGTGTCTGTATAGACTTCCTTGTATGTGGGATCAGCGGTGTGTCCGTTGGCAAATCCCACTTCTGTTTCCACTACACCCTCTATCTGCTTGAAGTAGTGCTCAGTCCCCCAGAAACAGCCGCCAGCAAGAAAGATATCCTTGCCGTTCTTTATCTCTATAATCTTCATTTTTTTAGTCGTTTTTATTAATAATTATCTGATTTCTCCAATAAATATCACTACAAAAGTACGAAAAATGATGGAAAAAGAGTATCTTTGCGGTAATTTTTGAGATTTATTAGTAAATAGGAAGGGAACCTCGTTGTGAGATTCCCTTCTTTGTTAGAACACTTCGTCCTCGTCGTCAACCTGACCTCCGGTTATGTTGAGCAACTTACTGTCGTAGTCTCTTGAGCCGTGATTCGCCCCTCACTCCTTCACTACTCACTATTCGTTATTCTTCAACCTAAAGGTCGAAGTGTGGCTTCGCAATCACTATTAACTATTCACTAGCTTGCGCTACAGAGCGCAAGCGCTAACTCCCAGCGTAGTTCCCAGTGCCGTCAGCACCGTCACGATGATCTGAATCACCGTCTTCCAAAATTCCTTGTTCTTCATACGCTTCTACTTCTTTGTAAACAACAATTATTTTTAACAAACCACGAATTTCACTAATTTCACTAATTTTTGGAATTAATTCGTTTAATTCGTTTAATTCGTGGTTTTAAAAATATCTGTTTAATCCGTTAAATCTGTGGTCGTTTTAAAAGCCCCCTCCTTTTGGAGGGGGTTGGGGGAGGCTGTAGGCTTTATTCCCCCTGAACCTCCTTCTCCACCTTGTTCTCAGGCAACTCCTCGCACTTCGCTCCCTGCAGGAACTGCTTCACGCGGTTGCCGGCAGCATCTGTACTGCGCTCGGGGGTGAACACGATGTGCATGCCCTTGATGTTGTCGGCCACGGTGAAGGCCTTTGCCGAGCGGGCACCCTTCGAGCTGATGCCGATCTTGAACGAGCCGAAGCCGTCCAGCTTCACACGCTTCGAGTCCTGCAACTGGTCGCGCATGGTCTCCACCAGCTCGTCCAGCACAGCCAGGATATCGGCCTTCTTCACGGTACAGTTGCGCTGCATGATTTCAGCCAAC
>OMXL01000019.1:53333-104348 GCA_900314985.1 uncultured Prevotellaceae bacterium
CTGGCGGGTGTTGATACAACTGGTAGGTACCATGCGGGCATACCACTTGCCGCTGCGCTTCGTTCCTACACTCTGGTCTTGATGCAATCTGTAAAATACTGACATAATTTTGTGTGTTTTTAATGGTTAATGATTATTGTTTATTGGTCTCGTATTAGCCTGATACGGAATTTTATACAGCTGATTTGGGCCCGTTATACAGCTAATAATCTCGCGTATCAGTCTGTCTCAGATTCGTATCAGCCTGTCTCTGGGCTCCCCTCCTTTTTGGGAGGGGCAGGGGGTAGGCCTCTTTCTGATTGACAATGCAAAGTTACAAAATAAATAGGAGAGAGGCAAGGGTTTTGCAAAATCATTTCCGATTTATTTCAAATGTTAAATTGTCAAGAAAACGGAGTGTACCCTAACACCCTAACGCACTCACTTTAGGTTTTTGCGATAGTACCTAACATAGTGATATTATAATATTATTAATTTTATATATATTATAATATATATAAAATCTATATAAGATATTAAGTGAGTGAGTAACATTAGAAAATACCAAATGTGAGTGTGTTAGGGCGTTAGTGTGTTAGGTGTTCTCATAAATATTTCGTATCTTTGCAGTCATGAAACCAGCTCAGATATTTCACCAGTACATCTGGATTATCAATACGCTCAGGGCCTACGGGCAGCTGACCTTCGAGGAGTTGAACCAGAAGTGGCAGGAGGACCAGGTGACCGACGGCAACCCGCTGCAGCGATCATCGTTCAACCGCCATCGCGATGCCATTCTGGATATGTTTGGCATCATCATCGACTGCGACAAAAGTTTTTACAAGTACTTCATCAGCAATCAAGATGTGCTCAGCGACGACAGCATCGAACATTGGCTCTTCTCCACGCTCACCGTCCATGGCGTGCTGGCCGACAGTGCCGCCGTGAAGGAGCGTCTGGTGCTCGAGAATGCCCCTGCCGGCGAAGAGTATCTCGACATCATCATCCGCGCCATCCACACCAACCGTCGCCTGCGCATAGGCTACCAGAAGTTCCAGACCGAGGGCTACGAGAAGGTGGTCTGTCCCTATGCGCTGAAGCTGTTTCACCAACGCTGGTACCTGCTGGCGCTGAATGATGAAGACCAGATGCGCATCTATGCCCTGGATCGCGTCACGATGATTCTGCTGACCGACGACATGTTCGAGATGCCCCTGGACTTCTCGCCACAGGCCTACTTCTCGGAATACTATGGCGTGCTGACGGACGCTACGCCCATGGCCCACGTCATTGTCCGTGCCCACAAGTGGATGCCCAACTACCTGCGCACGCTGCCCCTGCACCACTCCCAGCGCGAACTGGCCTCCACACCCGACTACACCGACTTTTCCTTCGACATCCGCCCCACCTCCGACTTCCTTGGCGAACTGCTGCGCCACAGCGACGGCATCGAAGTGCTCGAACCGCTCGACCTGCGCGACAAAATGCGCCAAATCATAGCCGAAACCCTTAAAAGATATTAGTGCACACGGGGACAGTCCCCCTGTGCACTCGATGCACTTTCCAATCCTAAAATTTGGAAGTCTCAGAAAAAGTCTGTATATTTGCAATCGATAAATGAAATAACTATGAATAAAACAGAAGTCATCGAAAGCATCAGACAGGTGGCAAGTACTGTACTTCCACAGGGCAGCAAGCTATATCTTTATGGCTCGCGTGCTCGAGGTGATGCCCATGAGGATAGCGACTGGGATTTGCTGCTGTTGCTCGACAAGCCCCAAAAGGAATCGACAGATTTCGACAAGTACGCTTATCCTATCATGGCGCGTGGCTTTGATATGTGGCAGTATTTCAGCGTTCATACCTACACCAAGGATGAATGGGACAACAGCCCTCATGCCATGTTTTATTATAATGTAGAAAAGGACAAACAGTTGATATATGAGTCTTAAATACGTTACTGAGCAAAAATAAATTGTTGAACAAATAAAACTGAATTGCCTATGGGCTGAGAAAAATATAAATTGGACATATAGGATGTAATCGACCTTGGTCGCTTTGCACCTTCAGGTCAAAGAATATCCACTTTTAGATTCTTGTTTCGGAAATTCGCCAAATTTCATAAGATACAATCAAGAACTGAAGTAGATAGTTCACGCTTGATAGCGTGGGCTTTTACTCGTTTAAGATTGTAAGGCGTTTGGCGATGCCTCCGAAACGTAGACGAAGTAAATTGTCCACGTTTTCTTTTTGTGTGAATTGAAATACTATGATAACTAAAACTATAAAATAATGAAGAATTTATTTATTTTACTCTTGCTACTCATGACAGTAGTGACGGGTACATGGGCTCAAATAGGCCTTAGAATTCCACTAACGTTGGAGGCTACGACAGACGGTACTATTATGGTGTATGAGCCCAAGTCGGGCATGAAGTACTCAAAGAACGGCGCAATTGCCACAATGATCGGCTCAACAACCATCAGTGTCACGGCTGGCGACAAAGTGCAGTTCTACGGCAATGGCACCAGCATAACCTGCTATAGAGAAACCAAAATTTTTGGTGGAACGGCCAAATGTATTGTCTATGGTAATATTATGAGTCTCGTTGACGAGGAGAACTTTGACACCGCCACTACGCTGATTGGAAAAGGGGCCTTCGAAAGATTATTCGAAGGAAACGCTATGCTGACCGATGCCAGCGGCTTAATATTGCCTGCCACTATACTGAAAGAGTCTTGCTACGAGGGTATGTTCAAAGACTGCACAAGTTTAACCACTGCACCTGCATTGCGTGCCACAAATCTTGCTTATTGCTGTTACAGCGGCATGTTTGATGGATGCAGCAGTCTGACCGCAGCACCTGCACTGCCTGCTTTCACGCTGGCTGAGTGCTGCTACGAAAATATGTTTTATTGCTGCACCAGTCTGACCTCTGCGCCTGCATTGCCTGCTACTAAGCTTGCAGAGGAATGCTACTGTGATATGTTTAATGGCTGCACAGGTCTGATTGCCGCACCCGAGTTGCCTGCAACTACGCTTACAAATTACTGCTACAGGTCTATGTTCGAAGGCTGCACAGGTTTGATTGCCGCACCCGAGTTGCCTGCAACTGAGTTGGCCGCTTACTGCTATAAGGAAATGTTCTACGGCTGCACAAAACTTGCCTCTGTGACGTGTCTCGCCACCGATATTAGAGCCACCGACTGCACTACCGATTGGCTCTCGGACGTAGCTGCTACAGGTGTATTCATTGCCGCCAACGACGAGGTCCCCTGGAAGAGAAACAGTGCTAGCGGCATTCCTAGTGGATGGACACGAGAAAAACCATCAGCAGTTAATCTGGTGAAAGCGAATACAAATCGCGCTAATGACACAAATATCTACAACCTGCAGGGCCGCAAGTTTTTAGAGCCTAGCGAGAAGGGGGTCTACATCATGAATAGTAAAAAAATTGTTATTAAGTGAAAGAACATCGAACTTTCTCGTAACACAGCGGAATCGAAAAATTGGGGTTTCTCAATGAACTGTGTGCACAGGGGGACTCATCCCCGTGTGCACTTTTTTATTCCTTTGCTTGGTGGGTTGAAAGATTTTTAGTACATTTGCAGCGACTGAAATACGTTATACTATGGCAAGACAAGCAAGGGAAGCCAGTGGTACTGGCATATATCATGTGATGCTGCGTGGTATAAACAGGCAGAACATCTTTGAGGATGAGGAGGACTACCGCCGTTTCCTGATGATTTTGTTTCAGGTGGTTTGTCCGGTTGACGAGAAAGGGCGTCCGATGCCGTCACGATGTATCTTCTATGCCTATTGTCTGATGCCCAATCATGTTCACCTGCTGATCAGGGAAGCTTCAGACAGTTTGGCTGAGGTTGTCAAGCGGATAGGTGGGTCTTATGCGCAGTATTTCAACAAGAAGTATCAGCATTTCGGACACCTTTTCCAGGACCGATTCAGGAGCGAGCCAGTCAACGATAATACCTATTTCTTCACGCTTTTGCAATACATCCATCAGAATCCAGTCGCTGCAAGACTCTGCAACGATCTTGGTAACTATCCGTGGAGCAGTTGGGGCGAATATGAGCGCACAGGCAACGGCATCCAGACCATCTGTAGCACCAAGTCGGTACTGGCTCGCATGCCATTGGATGACCTGCGTGGATTGGTCTACGAGCTGCTTCCGCAAACGGCATCGATACTTGACTTTGACAGCGGTAGCGCCATTAAGACTGACGAAGAATTGACGGATTTTCTTATTGGATCTTATGGACTGAAGCGGCCTTCGGACTTACAGAACTACAGCCGTGAAAGACGAAACGACATTCTACGTGCTGCGAAAGAATACGGTGGCAGTATCCGCCAGCTGGTCCGCCTGACGGGCATCAGCTTCGGCATCATCCGCAATGCTTAAAACTGCACATGGGGACAGTCCCCGTGTGCAGTTTTGTAATCAAAAGAGACATTGGATTCGATTGCGTTTACTCTGAACCATATTTATCTACAAGACCACTCTGTTCATAAGCCTTATGTGGCACAGGAGGAAGAAACAGGCATGTTGATGGCGGCAGAAGAATAATTAGAATCATTAACTAAATACGAAGACAATGCCAAACGAAAATCTCAAACAACAACAAAACCATTCTGGAGAGTCAAAGAATCCAAACATTGGAACCCAAAGAGGAATTGGCCGACTCTGAAGAGGTAGTCGCAAAATTTGCGACTATCACTCAAAGACGAGTATACCGTGCAAAATTTACACGTTAATGGCGAGTGCACAGGGGGACCTCCCTTGTGCAGTTTCTTAAAAGACGTTAAAGTTTAGAGGGGTGTCCCGACTTTTGGGACACCCTCTCGTTTATTTTGCATCCAGAATCTGAAATTTAATATTAATCTAAAAAAATTAATGATTATGGATGGTATATTTTTATTGTACGTATTGACAGTATTGACAATGATGTTGTTCCGCGGTCTTTTCAATGACTGCAGCATGCACGAGTGGTAAACCTTATTATTATTGACCGAAATGACAAAAAGTAATAAAGAGCTAAGACGGATGATTAAGTACATGAGTAGGCTGAATGCCGAGTTGGCAGCAAAAGTGAAGGAAGCCTACCTTAGGCCTGCCGAGATTCACAACCATTTTGGGTCGGGGTGCAGTGCACAGGTGTTTAATGATAAGGTAACGGGTAAATTTACAAAAACCAAGAAGAGAAGATGGAAGAGAATAATCAGGAAAAACATGTAGTGAATAATTTCGAGGCGGGAGCGAACTGTCAGGTGTTTAACGGCAACATCACGGGGTGCGTGTTTGCCATGCCAGGGTCGACGGTGACCCAGCAGCAGGCTTCGGCAGACTCAACGGCCATGGATTGTGAGCAGCCCGAGGTGTCCGACGATGAAGAAGAAGAAAGCGAGGAGTTGTGCCATTTCATTCATCCTTCTGTTGACAGTCGGCAGGAGTGGCAGGTGCACAATGAGGTCAAGCGGTTGGCATCGCGGCAGGGCATACAGGATATTTGCCGCCACTTGCAGCAGATGAGAAGGGAGAACAAATTGCTGCTGCCACAGAGTCCGTCGATAGCCTACGAGGAGCTGGTAAGGATGGGAATGCCCAGCGGCAACGGGTTTAACGAAAGCACATTTAGGAAATACTATAGCAACAAATAACCTGAACGGGAATCATTCGTCAAGCATCAGAACAAGCAAGTTCTGGTGCTTTTTTTTGTGTCTTGTAGTAAGCAGAATCAGAACAAATCAGAACTATTTAGAACAAGTCAGAACAGCTTAGAACAGGCCACTTGAAAAGCCATTGGGGGTAGGGAAAAACTTCATAACTTTGCATTGTCAACGAACGGAAACGGGGTTTGGCAAGCGATCATTGACATGTTGATACAAAGGATGGAAGGAGGAGAGAGAACTACCATTATTTATTAATCAAAACAGAAAGGAACAGAAATGAGATGGAGATAGTAATGAATGCTTACCACATCGAGGTTCGCAAGATGTGCGCCTCGTGCGGGCACAAGGAATGTGAGAACGACGGCACAAGGATTTGCCTGAAGATGGGTCTGAAGGTGGAACAGGCGTTTGTCTGCTCTCGGTGGCAGATGAGCGAGGGCTTGAAGAATGCTGGAATGCTAAACGGAGGCGTGGTGCGCCGTAAAGGCACTGCAGAGATTATCATTAAATAAGTAAAATAACCGAGTCGGAGGAATGAGCGTGTGGGAAAGTATCCGGATAGAAATTGAGCTCAACTGAAAAACACACCGCTTTCCGATGCTCAAAAATCAGACAAAGTTATGAAGAAATTTGTATTTGTAATGAACGCCCTGGAGCTGATGTCAAAGCTCTATGTGGGCAAGCGAGTAGCAGGTGTTCTGTTTGTAGACGAGAACACGGGTCGTCTAACCTTTAAGGCATACAACCGTCAGCCGAGAGTGCGCGCGAAGGACCTGATGGTAAAGAAGCTGCCGTGGGGCTGGGTGAAGGAGTCGATGGAGCGCATCAAGGTGTTTGGCTCGTTTCCCAAGGAGGTAGGAACAGCTCGTGTGATGGGACTGATGGATGACAACCATCGCGATGCCAAGAATGCGATGATAGAGAGGGAGTTGGACATAATTGAATTTTGCTAGGCTATGTTTTGTTATCAGAAGAATTTCAGTAATCCTACGTTGCCTGTAGACGAGGCTCAGTTTTGGGCCCTCGTCAGGGCCACGCAGTGGAACGAGAACATCGACAAGTATCGTGAGACTCATGATGCTGCTCTTAAGCGCAAGTTGCCAGCATTCATCTTCCAAGCGACATTCGACGAGACCACGTCGAAGGCAGGTAAGACGGGTGCCTGGCGAAAGCAGGCGGCAACGAGGCTGACAGGCTTGGTGGTGATGGATATTGATGGCCTCCCCCGTCCCCTCCAAAAGGAGGGGAGCCTGATGCATCTGACGCCTCTGGAGATTTTTCAGAGATGGAGAGAAGAGCACCCCGAACTGTTCGCCGATGCCAAACACCCCCTCTCTTTGGAGGGGGATGGGGGGAGGCTGCTCCTTGTCTATATTACTCCCTCTGGAAAAGGTTTGAAGGTGGTCTTCAAAGCAGATCCCAATGTAGGTAATCTCATTGACAACCAACACGAGATGGCGAAGCTGCTGGGCGTGGAGGTTGACGAGAGTTGCAAGGATGCCAGCCGCATGAGCTTCATCTGCAAGGAAGAGGATATTTTGTATATTGATAAAGAGTTGTTTACCTATGAGAACAAGGAATTTGCTGAGCGATATACTGCTCTATATCGAGACGGTCGCTCACAGGGTACGAGAGAAATGGCTGATGTAAGAAGTCAGAAGGAAGATGTAGAAACACAGCCATCAGACACAAGCCTTCAGCCTTCTTTCAAGGGCCGTCCGTACAGCGAGATCATCGACGAATGGTGGCAGAAGAACGGTGGCGTGCCGCAGGAGGGCGAAAGGAATGTGAAGCTGTACCAGTTGGCAGTGAATCTGCGTGCCATCTGCGACAACAATCCACAGTTGTTGATGCAGGTGATGCCTCGACTGGGACTGGACGAACAGGAGCTGCACGCCATCGTGGAGTCGGCCTGCAAGGAGCCGCCAAAAGGGCTGACGAAACCCATGCGCGAAATCGTCGAAAAGTGCACAGGGGGACAGTCCCCGTGTGCACTCCAGGGTGGCAATATCAATTCTCAATTGGAAGACTGGGGCTCACAGATTGAGGCGATGTTTGACGATTTCCCCATTCTGAAGGACATCTGCAAGGGGTTGAAAAAGAGCCAGTATCCTGCGGCAATGATAGTGGCTGGTGCCTTCGAGATGACGCTGATGACGAGGTGTTGGTACCGCTTCTATCACCGTCCTGAGGAGTTGCGCAGGCTGAACAGTTCGGCGCTGATCATTGGCGACCCTGCCAGCGGTAAGTCGTTTGCCACCAGGCTCTTCAAGCTGTTGGCGGCACCCATCGTCACTGCCGACAAGGTGGGCAAGGATGCCATCAACGCCTATCGTGAGCAGATGCGCACCAAGGGTGCCAACAAGGAGAAGCCCAAGAAGCCGAAGGTGGTGGTCAGGGTGCATCCGGCACGAACCTCGAACGCACAGTTCATTCAGGACATGGTGAACGCCGTAGAGATGGTGGATGGCGAGGAGATGCACCTGCACATGCTGACCTTCGACACGGAGCTGGACAACACGGTGACCGTGCAGAAGGGTGGCTCGTGGATTGACAAGATGTCGCTGGAGCTGAAGGCCTTTCACAACGAAGAGGACGGTCAGGCGTACTCCAACAACGACTCCATCCTGCAGGACTTCAACGTCTATTGGAACTACGTCTATACAGGCACGCCGATAGCCCTGAAGAAGAAGGTGAACGAGCAGAACTTCGGCTCTGGATTGGCCACCCGTCTGACGGTGATTCCGCTGCCTGCCACCAACTTCGAGATGATGAGCCGCGAGAGCATGGTGGACTACGAGAGCGACAACCGCCTGAAGGCGTGGGCAGAGAAGCTGGACCGCATGAAGGGCGAGCTGTCGGTGCAGAAGATAGTCGACGAGCTGTACGACTGGACGGCACGCCGCATGATGGATGCCCAGGAGAACGACTCCAAGGCCGACGAAATGCTGCTGAAGCGCTGCGCCTATCACGGTCTGAACTATGCCGCACCGTTCATCGTGATGCGCCATTGGGACCAGATGAAGAAGGATGGCGACTACTGGTGTGGCGACTTCGAGACCGACGACATCGATTGGAAGTTGGCAGAACTCATCGTCAACATGCAGTTTGCCTGTCAGCGCTACTACTTTGGTGCCATGGCCGAGGCCTATTTCGACAACAAGCTGAAGGATGCCAGCGTCAACGTGCAGCGCAAGCAGAAGACGTTTGAGGGTTTTGCACGACTGTCG
Source organism: uncultured Prevotellaceae bacterium (assembly GCA_900314985.1). GTDB lineage: Bacteria > Bacteroidota > Bacteroidia > Bacteroidales > Bacteroidaceae > Prevotella. The sequence goes on from OMXL01000019.1 coordinate 62,231, forward strand.
GAGGTGTTTACAACCGATGATGTCATGCGCTGTTTCGGGCTGCGAAACGTGTCGGCTGCATACATGCGCATCAGTCGATTGCAGAAAGACCATCTGATAGAAAAGGATGAGGACTACGTGGAGGATGGTACCACCAAGTCGCGCTATCGCAAGACGGGTGTCATGATGTGTTGACACGCCCTAACGCCCTAACACACTCACATTTGATAATTATAATGAATAACGGAAGGTGAAAAAACGAGCGAATCGTTGGCGGTTCGCTCGATTTTTTGTAATTTTGCAGGCAATATGGCACAAGCTGCAGTAACATACGATAGCGTGATGAGTGAGCTGAAGGCTCGCGAGTTTAAGCCCGTCTATTATCTGGCGGGCGACGAGCCGTATTATATCGACAAGATTAGCGACTGGATTGCTGACAACGTGCTGCAGCCTGAGGAAAGGGACTTCAACCAAACGATTATGTTTGGCTCTGACGTCAACGCATCGCAGATTGTGGATGCTGCCAAGCGCTATCCGATGATGGCCGAACGACAGGTGCTCATCGTCAAGGAGGCGCAGAATATCAAGAATACGGAGCCTCTGGAGAAGTATTTCCACCAGCCCATGCCCTCTACCGTGCTGGTTTTTTGCCACAAGAGTAAATTTGACGGTCGTAAACAGGGTTTGGTGAAGGCTATCAAGGAGCATGGCGTGCTGTTTGAGAGCATGAAACTCAAAGATCGCGACCTGCCAGCATTTATCCAGCAGTATCTGAAGGCTAAAAATGCCAGCATCGACCCCAAATCAACGCAGATGATAGCCGACGCCATCGGTTCTGACCTCAGCCGACTGACCAGCGAGCTCGACAAGGTGCTCTTGGGACTGCCAGAAGGGGATAGGAGAGTGACGCCCCAGATTGTGGAAGACCAGATTGGCGTGAGCAAAGACTATAATGCGTTTGAGCTGCGTGACGCCATCGTGAACCGAAATATTCTGAAGGCCAACCAGATTATCAAGTATTTCGATGAAAATCCGAAGGCTGGCGGACTGTACGCTTTACTCCCGTTGGTGTTTAATTACTTCCAAAATCTGATGATTGCCTATTATTGCCCACAAAAGGGTAGTCAGGAGGCGCTGGCACAGTGGCTCGATATGAGATCACCGTGGGGTGCCAAGGATTATCTGACGGGTATGAAAAATTACTCTGCCATGAAGGTGATGCAGATTATTGGCAAAATACGCGAAATTGATGCCAAAAGTAAAGGTCTGGATAACCCAAATACGCCTCCAGGAGAGCTGATGAAGGAGTTAATTTTCTTTACATTCCACTAAATAATACCGTTTTCTGGCTCCTCTTTTTCTAGAATCACTTTTTTTGCTGACAGAAAAAACTGGCCGCAAATGCCTATTCCCATTAGGGTTTCGCACAATTATTCCCCCCTTATATTTTTCGCCATTCTAAAAATTCCGCCAGTCGTGCGGAAAATGCGCAAAATGCAGAATTTTGGCCTCTTGGAAACGCTGAAATTCGGATTTAATAAATTTTATAGTTTGAATATTTGAATTTAGAAAACTAAAACTTTAGAAAGATTAAAGATAATATATCCTAAAGAAAGTATAGTTTGGTGTTTGTAAATCTAAATTAGGGTATTGATATTTATATTTGAATATCTGAATTTGTGCATTTAAAAATCAATATTCATGTATATACACATGCTTTTATGTAGTATATATATCTAAAACTCTGTTAGTTACGATTTCTCATAAAAGAACATATTGGAAATATTCATTAGGTAGGAGTACTCTGATACGTATATAGGCCGAATTGGGACTTTTGTTGTATAAGTAGTACATTTATACCCAATTAGTTATGTGAAATACCTGTACTATTCGTTTATATGTAATTTTCATTAGAATTTTGGATTTATAAATCTGAAGAGCACAAATCATGATTACAAACTTTTGAATTTAAAATTGTAAAACATAAATCAAAACTTTACAAATAAAAAATTCTTTAGATTTCTTGCACGACTCAAAAAAATACTTTACCTTTGTAAAATCAAAGAAAAATGGCTATTTTTACCCTATTTTGAAGCAAATGGAAATAAAAGACCGTATCAGACAGATCATGGAAGAGCAGCACATGACGCAACAGGTGTTCGCTGACTTCCTCCAGCAGTCCCCTGCCACCCTATCGAGTATCTTTAATGGTAGGACGCGTCCAACCCTGAATATCGTTGACGCAATTAAAATGAAAATTCCTGACATTTCTATTGAGTGGTTACTCTATGGTGTAGGTGAGATGTACGTATCCCACCCTAACGATGCTTCTGGTGAGCAGTCTGCTGCCCCAGGAACGCCTCAGGATTTGTTATTGAACTTTGATACTCCCGTTTCTAATTCGCAGAATACGCCTCAAAATGTCGTTTCTCCAGCCAATTTCCAACACGGTGTTAAAAGTACACCATTAGATCGGGGCTTTGAAGAGGTGCGATTGATAGAGAAAGAGCCACGCAGAGTGACTGAAATTCGTGTATATTACGACGATCAGACCTACGAGACGTTTGTCCCTGCTAAAAAGTAATAAGGTAAAGAATTTTCTAAATTCAGTTTTTCTAAAAATAGGGCAAGGGAATAGCAGCCATCGTAGAAGACTACGATGCCATACAGTCTGTGTCAATGGACCTCAGAACTGTAAATGTAGTGTGAATGGGGGTTCCGGCTCTGGTGTGCTGACAGCTTAGGTGTTCACTTTTCTTAATAACAGGTTCCTGCTGTGTATCAAGCCTGTCCAGATACGGTATTGAGGGCATGCGCCAAACTCCGAACACCTCTTCAGCAGGCCCTTGTGCGGACAGCATGCTGATGCTGTGTTGGAAGATGGACATCATGCATATGATGATGCATATAATGGATATGATAATAGTCTTATACATAACTGTCGCAAATTTAATTAATTAAATTTAAATTTCCAAATTTTGAATACACTTTTTTTAGCCTTTTTGATTTCTTCACATTTTATTTTTTGAAGACTTTTCTGTGTTAGGAATTGTTTGTTAAGTATTTTTGCATCTTAATACTTCTCTCTCAATCCGAAAATCTCGCTACTATTTGGCTCTTTCCTTCTTTTTTTGTACTTTTGCATGCGAATTATGAAAAAGTATATCCTTGATTTATCTGTGAAGGCTGTTGAGCGCCTGAGCGATAAGCACGTTTTACTGCGACTGACAGATGAGAAACCGCTACCCGAGATGCTGCCTGGACAGTTTGTTGAGGTTCGCGTAGACGGTTCGTCATCAACTTTTCTGCGTCGCCCTATCTCTATCAACTTTGTAGATCGTGAAGCCAATGAGTTGTGGCTGATGGTCGCTATGGTGGGTGAAGGTACCCGCAAGTTAGGTGAGCTGAAGCCTGGCGACACGCTGAACTGCGTACTGCCGCTGGGTAATGGCTTTCTTGCTAATAGCCAAAAGCCAAAGTCCAAAAGCTATCTGCTCGTGGGTGGCGGCGTAGGCGTGGCTCCACTGCTGTATCTGGGCGAAGAACTGCAGAAACAGGGCTGTGAGGTGACCTTCCTGTTGGGAGGACGCAGCGAGAAAGACCTGTTGGAGCTGAATTTATTTAATAAGTACGGGCGCGTGTGCGTAACGACCGAAGACGGCACGATGGGCGAGAAGGGTTTTGTAACCAACCACAGCATCCTCAGCGAGTCGTTCGACCAGATATTTACCTGCGGTCCTACGCCTATGATGAAGGCTGTGGCTCGCTATGCCAAGGAGAAGGGCATCAGCTGTGAGGCCTCGCTGGAGAATATGATGGCCTGCGGACTGGGCGCTTGTCTGTGTTGTGTAGAAAAGACGACGGAAGGTAATCTCTGTGTCTGCAAGGATGGACCAGTATTTGATGTCCAAAGACTGCTTTGGGCATAGTGGAAAGTTGAAAGTGGAAAGTGGAAAGTTGAAAGAGAATGGCTAAATTAAACGTAAATATAGGGGCGCTGAGCCTGAAGAACCCTGTGATGACAGCCAGCGGTACGTTTGGCTATGGCGTTGAGTTTGAGGACTTTATAGACCTTGCAGGTCTGGGTGGTATCATTGTGAAGGGTACCACGCTGAAGCCTCGTGAGGGCAACGACTATCCGCGTATGGCAGAGACCGCCAGCGGCATGCTGAACTGTGTGGGTCTGCAGAACAAGGGTGTCGACTACTTCTGCGAGCACATCTATCCGCAGATCAAGGACATCGATACGAACATGATTGTCAACGTGAGCGGTTCGTCGCCAGAAGACTATGCCGAATGTGCTGCTCGTATTAATGCGCTGGACAAGATTCCCGCTATCGAACTGAATATCTCGTGTCCGAATGTGAAGGACGGCGGTATGGCCTTTGGCGTGACGTGTGCTGGTGCATCGAGCGTCGTAAAAGCCGTTCGTCAGGCCTATCACAAGACGCTGATTGTCAAACTGTCGCCTAACGTGACGGATATCGCTGAGATAGCCCGTGCCGTGGAGGCTGAGGGTGCCGACTCGGTATCGCTCATCAATACGCTGATGGGTATGGCCATTGATGTGGAGAAGCGCAAGAAAGTGCTGTCGATAGGTACTGGCGGACTGAGTGGTCCCTGCGTGAAACCAGTAGCCCTGCGTATGGTCAACCAGGTAGCTAAGGCTGTGAAAATCCCTGTCGTGGGCTTGGGCGGCATCTCTACTGCGAAGGATGCGCTGGAGTTCCTGATGGCTGGTGCTACGGCTATCGAGATTGGTACGGCCAACTTCCTCGATCCTGCTGTCACCATCAAGGTGAGAGACGGCATCAACCAGTGGCTCGACGCTCACGGATGCCAAGATATTCACGAAATTATCGGATGCGTGTAGCGCTTCGCTAGTGAATAACGAATAACGAATAGTGAATAGAGATTAGTGAATAATTTAAGGGCGGCCATTCGGTCGCCCTTAACCAACACAAAAACTAAACTAGACTTAACTAATGCTACTTTAGATTTTCACAAATCCTTATAGCATTTGCAAAGATAGTGCAAATTCTTTAAACTGCAACTATTTTTTGAGATTTTTTTGCACTTATATGCAAAAATCTTTGTTATTCCCAGATTTATAGACCAAATATGCATCCAAAATCGTCATTGCCGCCATTGCTTCTACGACGGGTACGGCACGTGGCAAAACACACGCATCGTGGCGTCCTCGAGCGGTCAGCGTAGTGGCATTTCCGTGGATGTCAACCGTGTCCTGTTCGCGGAGTAGGGTAGCAACGGGTTTGAAGGCCACACGGAAGAAGATATCCTGTCCGTTGGAGATACCGCCCTGAATGCCTCCGCTATGATTGGTCTTGGTGGTCACGACGGGAGAGGCTGTGTCGTCCACTGTGAATACGTCGTTCTGCTCGGAGCCACGCTGGGTGACAGCCGCAAAGCCGTCGCCATATTCGAAGCCCTTCACCGCATTGATGCTCAACATGGCAGCACCCAGTTGGGCGTGCAACTTGCCAAACTCTGGTTCGCCCAGTCCTACGGGACAACCCTTGATGACACAGGTAATGACGCCACCAATGGTGTCGCCCTCTGCCTTGACCTGCTGGATGAGTTGTATCATCTCCTCAGCCTTCTCTGGATCAGGACAGCGCACGGCATTGGTCTCCGTCAGCGAGAGGTCGTAGCGGTGATAGTCGTTGTCCAGCGCGATAGAGCCCACCTGCGACGTGTAGGCGGCAATCTCGATGCCCAACTGGCGCAGTACCAGCTTAGCCAGCGCACCAGCCACACAGCGACTGATGGTGATACGAGCTGACGAGCGCCCTCCACCACGATGGTCGCGCACGCCATACTTCTGCGTATAGGTGAAGTCGGCATGCGACGGACGGAATACCTCACGCATATTGTCGTAATCGTTGGAATGCTGGTTGGTGTTGCGTACGATAAAACCAATGGGACACCCTGTCGACTTGCCCTCAAAGACACCACTGAGCAGTTCTACCTGGTCGGCTTCGTTGCGAGCCGTCGTGATGCTGCTCTGTCCAGGGCGTCGTCTGTTCAGCTCCTGCTGGATGAAGTCGATATCGATATCGATGCCTGCGGGCATACCGTCGACGACACCGCCAATGGCTTCTCCGTGGCTCTCGCCAAAGGTGGTCAGCCTGTAGATTCTTCCTGTAGTGTTCATGGGGCTAATGGGTTTAATGGGTTGGATAGGGGATTAGTGGCAGTGGCCACAGCCACAACCGTCGTGGTGGTGCTCATGCTCGTGGTCATGTCCACAACCGCAATCGTCGTGGTCGCAACCACCTCCGCAGCTGTCACAGTGACCACCACAGCCACCTGTCAGGTGCTTCATCATGTGGTCTACCTCTTCCTTGGTAGCTTCGCGGTTCTCCAGCACAGTGCCTTCGAAATAGAGTGTCTCGCCAGCCAATGGGTGGTTGAGGTCCATCTTTACCTTCTCTTCGGTAATCTCCAGCACGCGACCATTGAAACGCTCACCCTGCTCGTTCTGCAGAGGTACGATGGCATCCTGGTAGATGTGCTCGTGGTCGAAGTGTCCGTTGATGCAGAACATATTGCGGTCGAGGTCGAGAACATATTCCTCGTGATACTCGCCATAGCCCTCCTCCTTGCTCAGGGTGAGCTTGAAGTCCTGACCCTTCTCTGTGGCAATCATCTGCTCCTCGAACTTATCGAGTGCAAAACCAAAACCAGTGAGGAATGAGAAGGGGCGCTCAGCGGTAGCCTCCTCGATGAGTTCTTTACCATTGTCACCGTCAACATACAGCTTGTAAGAGACGGCAATGTACTTGTTTGTCTTGTTGTCCATATACCTTATTATAATAATTTGGCTGCAAAGGTAATGAAAAACATTGAGATTATGCTATAAAACAGGCGATTTTTATGTCAATTTGATTAAAATCAAGGATTCTTGGGTTTCTTTGATGAATGTCAAGAATTAGGTATGTTTGCGCACACAATTTTCAAAAATGCTTGGAAGGTATGGAATTTTGCCGTACCTTTGCATCGTCAATCAGAAATAAAACTGATGACAAGGATAACATTTAAGGAAAATAAAAGATTAAGGAAAGGGTAACAAAATGAAAAAGATTGTATTGACACTGGTTGCTCTTATGAGCATGACAACAATGTTTGCAGAGAACGAGGGAATGAATAATACCGAGTCATACAACATGACAGTCAACATGAACAAGCTGGCAAAGGCTCTGAGCCTGACTATGGATCAGGTAGAGAGTGTTGCTGAGGTTCACAAGACATTCTCTTCAGAGATGATGTTCGCTGCACAGTATGGCAAGGACGAGCGCGCTAAGATGGTAGAGAAGGCCATCACCAAGGATCTGGCTTACATGCACTCAATCCTGAATAGCGAGCAGTATCACAAGTATCTGACACTGCTGAACGTAACGCTCGCAAACCGTGGTTTGAAGTAAATGATACATAAGTAATAGTTAGTAGTTTAGGTTATGAAAAGTGAGGGGCATTGCCGTAGAGGTGATGCCTCTTTCTTTGTTTTATGGCAAATTATTTGGCTGACTGCGAAAAAAGTACTACTTTTGCGGTTGAAAATCATGGATAAGTGAAAACACTAACCTTAATTAATAAAAAGATGAAACAGATAAGAATCGTACTGTTGACCTTGGTAGCTGCCATTCTGGTGGGCTGTGGTACGTCGTCGACAGTGCCTATCACGGGTAGAAAGAGAACGCTGCTGGTTTCTGACGAGCAGGTGCTGAGCCTGTCGAATGAGCAGTATACTCAGTATATGAAGTCTGCCAAGCCCTCGACGAATGCCACCAATACGGCTATGGTCAAGCGGGTAGGGCAGAACCTGGCAAATGCTGTCGTGTCCTATCTGAATGCCAATGGTATGGGCAGCGAGGTGGCCCAGTATAAGTGGGAGTTCAACCTGGTGCAAGACCAGCAGGTCAATGCCTTCTGCATGCCTGGTGGCAAGATTGTAGTCTACGAAGGACTCCTTCCCGTCACGCGTGACGAGACGTCGCTGGCCATCGTTTTGGGACATGAGATAGCCCATGCTGTTGCCAAGCACTCTGCCGAGCAGATGTCTACAGCCATCAAGCAGCAGTATGGTGCCCAGGCGCTGAGCGTGCTGATGGCAGGTGCTGGTGCCAGTTCCGGATTGCAGACGGTAGCAGGAACAGTTTTCGGATTGGGTGCTCAAGGCGCCAGTGCCAAGTATTCGCGCGACCATGAGAGCGAGGCCGATCATCTGGGTATCATCTTTGCCGCTATGGCCGGCTATAATCCAGAGGCTGCCGTCAGTTTCTGGCAACGTATGTCGCAGGCCACGGGTGGTGGTTCGACATCGTGGCTGAGCACGCATCCCAGCGATGCTACGCGTATCAAGCAGATTCAGGGTTGGCTGCCTGAGGCCAAGAAATACTATAAGGCCAATGTGCGCACAGCCAGCACAAGTAAGAATGTGAAGACCATTCATATCTCCAGCAAGAGTAATAAGAAAAAGAAATAATAGAAACAATGAGAAAAGTATTTTTGAGCGTGTTGCTGACAACAGCTATCAGCGTTTCAGCACAGCAAAAACAAGGCGGCATCAGTCCACAGATGCTGCAGCAGATAGAACAACAGAATGTGCCCACAGCCTCTGATCGTGCCCTGCGCAATGCGCTGGCCGCTAATGCCATCGACAATCTGGCGCAGAATCGTCAGCAGGCAGGAAAGTTGGACACCTATTTCAGCGTAGAAACCAAGAAACAGTCGATTACCGACCAGAAGTCGAGTGGCCGTTGCTGGATGTTCAGCGGTATGAATGTGCTGCGTGCCAACTTCGCTAAGCGTACCGACTCGCTCAGCGTGGTCTTCTCACAGGACTACCTGTTCTTCTGGGATCAGCTGGAGAAAGCCAACCTGATGCTGCAGGGTGTGGTGGAGACTGCCCAGAAGCCCATCGACGACAAGCGCGTACAGTTCTTCTTCCAATCTCCATTGAGTGATGGCGGTACGTTCTGTGGCGTGGCCGACCTGGCAGAGAAATATGGTCTGGTACCTGCTGACGTACAGCCTGAGACCTATTCGTCAGACAATACGTCGAAGATGTCGAGCATCATCAAGTCAAAGCTCCGCGAGTTTGGCTTGGAGTTGAGAAAGATGGTCAGCGAGGGCAAGAAGGCCAAGGCCATCGAACAGCGCAAGACGCAGATGTTGAGCGAAGTCTACCACATGCTAGTCATCACGCTGGGTGAGCCCGTCAAGGAGTTCTCCTATGCTTTCAAGAACAAGGACGGCAAGGCCATCACGCCTGTCAAGAAATACACTCCGAAGTCATTCTATGAGGAGACGGTAGGTGGTCCACTCAATGGTACCTTCATCATGGTGATGAACGACCCACGTCGCGACTACTACAAGACCTACGAAGTAGAGTACGACCGCCACGTCTATGATGGTCATAACTGGAAGTACCTGAATCTGCCTATGGAGGATATTGAACAGCTGGCTATTGCCTCGCTGAAAGATGGTCGCAAGCTCTATAGCAGCTATGATGTAGGCAAGCAGCTGGACAGAAAGCGTGGCTATTGCGATTTGGAGAATTTCGACTATGCATCGCTGTTTAACACCTCTTTTAATATGACAAAGGCTGAGCGCATTTCTACCTTCGATAGCGGCTCTACTCACGCTATGACGCTGACAGCTGTCGACCTCGATGCTGAGGGTAACCCTCTGAAGTGGAAAGTGGAGAACTCATGGGGTGGCAGCTGGGGACAGCAGGGTTGTCTGATTATGTCTGCCCGCTGGTTCCGCGAATACATGTTCCGTCTGGTGGTTGACAAGAAATATGTCAGCGAGAAACTGCTGAAGGACTTCGAGCAGAAACCCGTCATGCTGATGCCTGAAGACCCCTTGTTCCAGATGGATGAGTGAAAAAGTGACAAATATTTGCCATAAACGTAATTTTTCTTTCAAAAAGTTTGCGTAATTGCGAGAAAAGTTATACTTTTGCAACCGATTAACAAAAACAGAGAGAACAATGAACATGTCTAACGCTTATTTTTACGGCTTTTATTTTTTCTTTGCAGCAACCTGTGAAGCGGAAGGCCGTATGTAAGATTAGAACATAAGGTGAGAATAAAATAAGGCTCCGCTTCACAAACAAGTGAAAGCGGAGCTTTTTTAAATTGAGAATTGAAAATTGAGAATTGAGATATGAAGCGAATAGCGATACAGGGTTTGATAGGGTCGTTCCACGACATTGCTGCCCACCTCTACTTTGAGGGTGAGCAGATACAGTTGATATGCTGCAGTACCTTTGAAGAGGTGTTTGCAGAGATGAAGAAAGACCCTACATGCGTCGGAATGCTGGCCATCGAGAATACGATTGCTGGTTCGCTGTTGCATAACTACGAGTTGCTGCGCGACTCTGGCACCACCATCGTGGGCGAGCATAAGTTGCACATTTCTCACAGCATCTGCTGTCTGCCTGAAGACGATTGGGACACCATTACCGAGGTGCACTCACATCCCGTAGCTCTGATGCAGTGTCGTCAGTTCTTGGCACAGCATCCACAGATGAAGAACGTAGAAGCTGAGGATACCGCTGGTTCTGCCAAGATGATTGCTGAAGGACAGCATAAGGGCTGGGCAGCCATCTGTCATGCGGAGGCCGCCAAACTCTATGGACTGAAGGTGTTGGAAGACCATATCGAGGACAACAAGCACAACTTTACGCGCTTCCTCGTGGTGTCGAATCCCAATAAGGCCGACATGCTGCGTCCGTTGACAGAGGCCAACAAGGCCAGCATGGTGTTCTCGTTGCCCCATGAGGAAGGTTCGCTGGCACACGTCCTTGCCATCCTTTCGTTCTACAAGATGAATCTCACGAAGATACAGTCGCTACCTATTATTGGTCGCGAATGGGAATACCTGTTCTATGTCGATGTGATGTACAACGACCTGACACGCTATCGCCAATCGATAGATGCCATTATTCCGCTAACCAAAGATTTTAAGATATTAGGAGAGTACAAAGATGGAAAACAAACCATGTAACATACGGCCCGCTGAGCGCCTTTCATTAGTACAGGAATACTACTTCAGTCGCAAGTTGAAGGAAGTGGCACAGTTGAATGCTGAGGGTAAGGATATTATCAGTCTGGCTATTGGCAGTCCAGATATGCCGCCTTCAGAGCAGACCATTAATAAGCTGTGTGAGGTGGCTCATCAGCCTAATGCTCACGGCTATCAGCCCACGCAGGGTACTCCTGAGTTGCGTCAGGCTATGGCTGACTTCTACAAGCGTTGGTATGATGTTGACATCGATGCTAAGAGCGAACTGCTGCCATTGATTGGCTCTAAGGAGGGTATTCTGCATGTTACGCTGGCCTTCGTCAATCCTGGCGATGAGGTGCTGGTGCCCAATCCGGGCTATCCTACCTACACTTCGCTGTCGAAGATTCTGGGGGCGAAGATTGTCAACTACGACCTGCGTGAGGACAATGGTTGGCAACCAGATTTCGACGAACTGGAGAAGAAGGACCTGTCGAAGGTGAAGCTGATGTGGACCAACTATCCTAATATGCCTACGGGTGGACGAGCCCGCATGGAGACCTACGAGCGTCTGGTACGCTTCGCCAAAGAGCACGACATCGTCGTGGTCAACGACAACCCCTATAGCTTCATCCTCAGCGAGGAGCATCTGAGCATTCTGCAGGTTCCTGGAGCCAAAGACTGCTGTATCGAGTTCAACTCCATGTCGAAGAGCCACAACATGCCTGGTTGGCGTGTCGGACTGTGTGCGTCGAATGCGCAGTTTATCCAGTGGATTCTGAAGGTACAGTCGAACATCGAGAGTGGTACGTTCCGTGGTATCCAGCTGGCTGCTGCAGAGGCTTACAAGAATGATGAGGCATGGCATCGTGAATACAATATCAACCTCTATGCCCGTCGTCGTCAGTATGCTGAGCAGATTATGGATGTGCTGGGTTGTACGTACGACAAACAGCAGGTGGGTATGTTCCTGTGGGGTAAGATTCCTGCAGACATCCAAAACGTAGAAGACCTGACGGAGAAAGTGTTGCACGAGGCTCGCGTCTTCATCACCCCAGGCTTTATCTTTGGCTCGAATGGCGAAAGATACATCAGAATATCATTATGTGCCAAGGAAGAGAAAATCAAAGAGGCACTTGAGCGCATCAAGGCTCTGAAAAAGTAAAAAACGAAAATAACAAAAAGCAATATAACTATGAGTTTAGAATTAGCACCATTGAATTTGCCAAGCGACAATGAACGTCCGTTCGTGATTGCTGGTCCATGCTCTGCCGAGAGTGAAGAGCAAGTGATGACTACTGCCAAACAGCTGGCTATGAAAGGCTGTCATAATTTCCGTGCTGGCGTGTGGAAACCTCGTACCAAGCCCGGTGGCTTCGAGGGTCACGGAGAGCCCGCCCTGCAGTGGTTGAAGCAGGTGAAGGAAGAGACCAAGATGTTGGTGGCTACTGAGGTGGCTACTCCAGAACATGTAGAACTGGCTCTGAAATATGGTATCGACATTCTGTGGGTGGGTGCGCGTACCTCTGCTAACCCCTTTGCCATGCAGGCTTTGGCCGACTCGCTGAAGGGTGTCGATGTGCCTGTCTTCGTCAAGAACCCTGTGAACCCTGATCTGGAGTTGTGGATTGGTGCCTTGGAGCGCATCAATGGAGCTGGTGTGAAGCGTCTGGGAGCCATTCACCGTGGTTTCTCATCTTACGACAATAAGATTTACAGAAATACCCCCATGTGGCAGATTCCCATCGAGCTGCATCGTCGTATTCCTGAGTTGCCCATCATCAGCGACCCCTCACATATCGGAGGTCGTCGTGAGTTGATTGCTCCTCTGTGTCAGCAGGCCATGGACCTGGGCTTCGATGGCCTGATTATCGAGAGCCATTGCGATCCTGATAAGGCATGGAGTGATGCCAAGCAGCAGGTAACTCCCGATGTGCTGGATTACATCCTCTCGCTGCTGGTCATTCGTGACGAGCACACCACTACAGAGGGCATCCAGCAGTTGCGTAAGCAGATTGATGAGTTGGACAATCAGATTATGGACGTGCTGACCAAGCGAATGCGCGTTTGTCGTGAGATTGGACAGTATAAGAAAGAACACAACATGACCGTGCTGCAGACCTCGCGCTACAATGAGATTCTGTCGAAGCGTGGTGCCCAGGGCTCACTCTGCGGTATGTCGCCCGACTTCGTGGCGCATGTCTTTGAGAGTATTCATGAGGAGTCGGTAAGACAGCAAATGGAGATCATCAACAAATGAGAATACTGATTATGGGAGCAGGTAAGATGGGTAGCTTCTTCATCGACCTGCTGAGCTTTGACCACGAGGTCGCTGTGTTTGAACGTGATGCCAAGCGCATGCGTTTCACCTACAACTGTCAGCGCTTTACGAGCTATGAGGAAATCAAGGCTTTTAAGCCAGAATTGCTCATCAATGCCGTGACGCTGAAATACACCATTCCTGTGTTCAAAGAGGTGATTCCCTATCTGCCTAAGGAGTGTATCATCAGCGATATCGCCAGTGTGAAGACAGACCTGAAGGATTTCTACGAGCAGACGGGTATGCGTTATGTTTCTACGCACCCCATGTTTGGACCTACCTTTGCCAATCTGCAGCAACTCTCTGAGGAGAATGCCATCATCATCAGCGAGGGCGACTACATGGGACGCATCTTCTTCAAGGATCTCTACAGCAAGCTGGGACTCAACATCTACGAGTACTCTTTCGAGGAGCACGACAAGACGGTGGCTTATTCGCTGTCAATTCCTTTCGTGTCGACCTTCGTATTCGCTGCTGTCATGAAGCATCAGGATGCTCCTGGTACTACGTTCAAGCGTCACATGCGCATAGCCAAGGGCGTGCTCAATGAGGACGACTACCTGTTGCAGGAAATCCTCTTCAACCCCTATACACACGACCAGGTGGCACAGATTCGTACGGAGTTGAAGGAACTGCTGGAGATTATCGACCAGAAGGATGCTAAAGGCATGAAGGGCTATCTGACAAAGATACGCAACAATGTAAAGAGAGACATCGAAATCAAACAATAACGCTATGGCATTAGGAAAGTGGATTGGAGGAATCCTCGGATTCATGAGTGGTGGTCCCTTGGGAGCACTGGCTGGTATTGTGCTGGGTCATTATTTTGACAACGTGCTCGACGGGGTCAATACTCCCGAGACACAGGGCACTTTCGATGGCTATAGTGCTTCTCAGGCAAGAGCAGCACAAGGACAGCGTAACAGTTTCCTGTTCTCGATGCTGGTGCTATCATCCTACATCATCAAGGCTGATGGTAAGGTGATGCACTCTGAGATGGAACTGGTGCGCAACATGCTGCGCCAGAACTTCGGTGAGGTGGCCAGTCAACAGGGCGACGAGATTCTGCGTCGACTGTTTGATGAGCAGAAGCGAGTAGGGGAGCAACAGTTTAAGAATACCGTTGCTGACTGCTGTCGTCAGATGGCTATGAATATGGATTATGCCCAGCGCCTGCAACTGCTGAACTTCCTCGTTATGATTTCGCAGGCTGATGGTCGTGTCGACCCCTCAGAGGTTGTGGCCATGAAGGAGTGTGCCCAATGGATGCAGATGTCTGCTGACGAGATCGACTCCATGTTGGGAATGGGCAAGGACGACTTGGCATCAGCCTACAAGGTGTTGGGTGTCTCTCCCGATGCCTCTGATGCTGAGGTCAAGCGTGCCTATCGCAATCTGGCATTGAATCATCACCCTGACAAGGTAGCTGCATTGGGTGAAGATGTTCGCAAGGCTGCTGAGAAGAAATTCCAGAAAATCAATGAAGCAAAAGAGCGTATTTGGAAAGCCAGAGGCCTATGAATAAAATCATGGTTCCTGATGGAGTCAGCGAGGTATTGCTTCATGCGTGCTGTGCTCCGTGTTCGTCAGCTATCGTAGAATGGCTGATGGCTAACGGCGTACAGCCCGTTATCTATTATTTCAATCCCAACATTTGGCCGCGTGAGGAGTACGAAATCCGCAAGGAGGAGAGCAAGCGCCATGCTGCGTCATTGGGCATTCGTTGGATTGATGATGACTATAATCATAACGTGTGGCTGCAAGGTGTCTGTGGCTTAGAGGGAGAACCGGAACGCGGCCGTCGCTGTGAGCAATGCTTCACACTACGTCTGATGGCTGCTGCCCGCAAGGCTCGTGAGTTGGGCATCCGCTATTTTGCAACCACGCTGGCCTCCAGTCGTTGGAAGAGTCTGGAACAGATAGAACGTGCCGGACTTGCTGCCGAACAGGCTGTGGGCGATGTTACCTTCTGGGCACAAAATTGGCGCAAGGGTGGCTTGCAGGAGCGCAGAAACCAGTTGCTCAAGGAGTATGGTTTCTACAATCAGCAGTATTGTGGTTGTGAGTTTTCTGCACGCAATGGCGCCTTGACGAAACCCCTGTTGCGCCAGCAGATGCGTGATGCTAAACGGCAGCATCAGGAACAGCTGAGCGCCATGTCTGCTGAAGTCGTCAGCAAGTTGCTCCTGCGTATGAATCATCCTCAGGTGCTGATGGCCTATTGGCCCTTGCCTGACGAGGTGGATATCCGTCCTTTGATAAAGCATTTGGTGGCTGAAGGTTGTACAGTCTTATTGCCCAAAGTACTTGACGATGAGCGCATGGAGTTGCGTCGCTATGCCTCTGAGGCTGATCTTGCTGAGGGTGCTTTCCATATTATGGAACCTGTGGGTGAACCCTATAACGAGGATGACCAGATCCAGGTGGCGCTGGTTCCAGGCATGGCCTTTGATGCTGCTGGTCACCGTTTAGGTCGTGGCCGTGGCTATTATGACCGTTTCCTTACTGCTCATCCCCACCTGCATACAATTGGTGTATGTTTTCCTTTCCAACGTGTGGCCGAGGTACCCACAGAGGAGCACGATGTGTGTATGAATGAAGTCTGTCCTTGATGTTACATCAATTCTTTGCCCCATTTCGTAAAATAAATGGAGAAATATTTTGTGTGTGACAGTTTTTTTTGTAAATTTGCAGCCAGATAATGGATATAGAGAAAATATATTACTATGATAAAACCTGTTGAAAGAGTTTTGAGTTGGTACTTCAGTAGAAATGCGTTGCCTTACTGGGGGATTCTCATTCTTGATTTTGCAATCCTGTTGATGTCAGGATTGATGACTTGTTGGTTGTTTGTCTTCCGTAATACGGAAGATGTTGATGTGCTAATCCTGTTGAGAACATTGGTGATGTATGCTGTTCCTGGATTTGTTGGAGCTCGCATGTTCCATACTTATTCAGGTATTGTGCGCTACTCATCGTTCGTCGATTTGACAAGAGTGTTCTATGCCAATTTTATCTCGCTTATTATTGCCCACCTGATGCATTATCTGGTGCTATACTATCCTGGCGGAGTATTCTATCATCTGGGATTCCGTCATATCATCATGATGTATGCTGTAGCAACCTTGTTAATGTGGGGACTCAGAGTTGGTGTAAAAACATTGTTTGAGATTACTACTCTTGATGCCAGAGCCATTCGTGTTCTAATCTATGGAGCGATGGAAGGTGGCGTAGGATTGGCTAAGCTTATTCGCTCACAGAAACCTGCACGTTTCAATGTGAAGGGTTTTATCGCCCATAATGGCAACTATAACACCCATAATCGCGTAATGGGACTTCATGTTTTTAACGCAACGGATGATATTGCTCAGATTATTAAGCGAATGCATATCGAGGCAGTATTGATTGCAACACCACGAGTAGGGGAGTTCCGTAACGATCAAAAGTTGCAAGACCAGATACTGGGTGCTGGCGTGAAGATCTTTTTGTCTGAGTCGGCAAAAGAGCTCAGCGTGAAAGATGGTGAACTGAAGGATGGATTACCTGATAACGAACTGCACCTGAAGGAGGTTAGCGTAGAGGATTTGCTGCCTCGTGATGAGATTCGTGTCGATATGAAGTCTGTAGGAGAACTGCTGAGTGGTCACCGCATTATGATTACTGGTGCTGCTGGCAGTATCGGTTCTGAGATGGTACGCCAGATTGCTGCATACAATCCAGAGGCTATGATGTTGATTGACCAGGCTGAGACTCCTGATCATGATTTAATGCTGATGATGGCGAAACGCTATCCGAAGGTGAAGTCTGAGGTTGTAGTGACGTCAATCTGTAAACAGGACCGCATGGAAAGCATTTTCCAGGAATTCCGTCCTGACTATGTCTTCCATGCTGCTGCCTATAAGCATGTGCCGATGATGGAGGGCAATCCCTCTGAGGCTGTACAGAATAACATCTATGGCACGAAGGTTATTGCTGACCTCAGCGTGAAATATGGTGTGAAGAAATTTGTGATGGTTTCAACCGATAAGGCTGTGAACCCAACGAATGTGATGGGTTGCTCTAAGCGCATCTGTGAAATCTATGTTCAGGCATTGGATAAGACCTGTAAGACACAGTTCGTAACAACCCGTTTCGGTAATGTGCTGGGCTCTAATGGCTCTGTTATCCCCCTCTTTAAGGAACAAATCCAGAATGGTGGTCCTGTCACCGTTACTGATGAGAATATTGTTCGCTATTTCATGCTGATTCCAGAAGCTTGTAAGTTGGTGTTGGAAGCAGGTACAAAGGGTAATGGCGGCGAGATTTTCGTGTTCGATATGGGTCAGCCCGTGCGTATTGCCGATTTGGCTAAGCGAATGATTAGGCTGAGTGGTGCCAAGAATGTAGAGATTAAGTATACTGGTCTGCGTCCTGGTGAGAAACTCTATGAGGAGGTGCTCAACGACAAGGAAGGAACGAAACCAACGTTCCACGAGAAGATTCGTATTGCGGAGGTTCGCAGCTACGAATTCGCAGAGGTCTCTAAGGATATTGACGAACTGATAGAGATTTCGACACACTACGACAATATGGCTACAGTCAAGAAGATGAAGGAGATCGTTCCTGAATACAAGTCGAACAATTCAGTTTATGAAGTATTAGATCAACAATAACTATAAAAAACTACGAATATTATGATGACACAACAAGACCTAAAACAGCTGGCTCAGAAAGGAATTTCCGAACAGCAGATTGAGACCCAACTCGGACAGTTCAAGACGGGCTTCCCGTTTCTTAAGTTAGAGGCTGCTGCCGCCATCGGTCGTGGTATCGTAGCTCCCAGCGATGCTGAGCGCAAGCGTTTTGTAGATGCTTGGCAGCAGTATAAGGCTCAGGGCAAGAAGGTGGTGAAGTTTGTGCCTGCTTCTGGTGCTGCCAGCCGCATGTTCAAAGATATGTTTGCCTTTGTCGACGCAGACTATGACAAACCTACCACAGATTTTGAAAAGAAGTATTTCGATAATATTGTGAAGTTTGCCTTCTATGGCGAGCTTGATGCTGTCTGTCAGAAGAATAATGGTAAGGGTATCCAAGCGCTGAAGTCTGAGGGTAACTACAAGGCCGTTGCGGCCAATATGCTGACAGCCGAGGGACTGAACTACGGTCAGCTGCCCAAGGGTCTGCTCCTGTTCCATAACTATCCTGAAGGTCCACGCACCCCTATGGAGGAGCACTTGGTAGAGGCTGCATTGTATGCTGCTTCTAATGGTGAGGCTCACGTACACTTCACCGTCAGCCACGAGCACATGGAACTGTTCAAGCAGAAGGTGGCTCAGAAGGCCGACTTCTATGCTAATAAATATGGTATTGAGTATGATATTACCTTCTCTGAGCAGAAGCCTTCTACCGATACTGTCGCTGCCAATCCCGATGGCACTCCGTTCCGCAATAGTGATGGTTCGTTGCTGTTCCGTCCTGGTGGCCATGGTGCCCTCATCGAGAACCTCAACGAGATAGAGGCTGATGTCATCTTCGTCAAGAATATCGACAACGTTGTTCCTGATCGTCTGAAGGCGGATACCGTCATCTGGAAGCAGATTATCGCTGGTGTGCTGGTAACCCTGCAGAAGAAAGCCTTTGAGTATCTGCGTATTCTGGATGAAGGCGCTACTGATGAGCAGCTGGCAGAAATGGCCAAGTTTGTTCGCGAAAACCTCTGCACCGATCCTAAGGGACAGAAGGAGGATGCTGACTATCTTCGCAGCAAGCTGAATCGTCCTATGCGCGTCTGTGGTGTCGTGAAGAATGTCGGCGAGCCTGGTGGTGGCCCATTCCTTACCTATAATCAGGACGGCACCGTATCGCTGCAGATTCTGGAGAGCTCTCAGATTGACAAGTCTAATCAGGAGTATATGGAGATGTTTACCAAGGGTACACACTTCAATCCTGTTGACCTCGTCTGCGCTGTCAAGGACTATAAGGGCAATGCTTTCGACCTGCCTAAATATGTTGACCCGACGACGGGCTTCATCTCACAGAAGTCGAAGAGCGGTAAGGAGTTGCAGGCGCTGGAGTTGCCAGGCTTGTGGAATGGTGCTATGAGCAACTGGTCTACCGTCTTTGTAGAAGTTCCTCTTGCAACGTTCAATCCAGTTAAGACTGTCAACGACCTCTTACGCGATCAACACCAGTAGGCGCTTCTTCGACCTAAAGGTACGAAGTGTGGCGTTGCAATCGCTAGTGAAAAGTGAATAGTGAAAAGTGAATAATTAATGAACACAAAATCTATCCTAGCTATCGGAATGACTTCCGTTATGATGCTAACATTTAATGCCTGCCAGCAGAGTTCTCACGAGAATCCTCTGCTGGCAGATAGTTCTTTACCCTACGGAGCGCCTGACTTCAGCAAGATTCAGACCTCCGACTATCTGCCTGCTTTTGAGGCTGCTATACAGCAGACGCGTGATAACATTCAAGCTATTGTCGACTGCAAGGATTCGGCAACGTTCGAGAACACCATCCTTCCTTTCGAGGATAGCGGTCGCCTGTTGTCGCGTGTCTCCAGCATATTTTTCGCCCTCACAGAGGCAGACAAGTCTGACGAACTCAGCGAGATAGAGAAGAAGGTGCAGCCCATGCTCACCGACCTGCAGAACGAGATCTCGTTCAACAAGCCCTTGTTTGAGCGCATCAAGCAGGTTTACGACAAGCAGCACGACACGCTGAAGGGTGAAGACCAGAAACTGCTGGAGGAAGTCTATAAGGATTTCGTGCGCAAGGGTGCCCTCCTGTCTGATGAGAAGATGGCGCGTATGAAGGAAATCAATCTACGCATCAGCGACCTGCAACAGCAATGGGGCGACCTGCTTCAGGCTGCTACCAACGACGCTATCGTGTGGGTTGATAAAAAAGAAGACCTGGCTGGACTCAGCGAGGCAGATATTGCCCAATGCCAAAAGGATGCTGAGAGTCGTGGTGGTAAGGCTCCTTACGCTATCGTCATCATGAACACCACCCAGCAGGCTCCTTTGGCCAGCCTCGACAATCGTGCGTTGCGCAAGAAGGTCTATGAGGCCTCTATCCATCGTGCTGACGGTACCAATCCCAAGTACAACACGTTCCCCATTGTCAGCGAGATGGCTAAGCTACGTGCCGAACAGGCCGAGCTGATGGGCTATCCCTGCTATGCAGCCTATTCGCTGGACAACACGATGGCCAAGACCCCTGAGAATGTCAACAGTTTCCTGAAGAATCTCGTGGCTGCCTATAAGTCGAAGGCCTATGCCGAGACAAAGGCTATCGAGGCCTTTGCCCAGAAGACGGAGGGTGCTGACTTCAAACTCGAGCCCTACGACCGCTTCTACTATTCTGCCAAGATGAAGAAAGCTATGCTCGATATCTCTGATGACGAGGTGAAGCCCTATTTCAATGTGGATAGCGTATTGCTCAATGGCGTGTTCTACGCCGCCAACCGCGTTTATGGTCTGACCTTCAAGGAGCGTACCGATATCCCCACCTATCATCCTGATATGCGTGTCTTTGAGGTATTCGACAAGGACGGCCAGTCGTTGGCCCTCTTCTATGGCGACTACTATCGTCGTGCTTCTAAGCGTGGTGGTGCGTGGATGGATGGCTTCGCTGAGCAGAGCCGCCATTGGAATCAGAAGCCTATTATATTTAATGTATGTAACAATGCCAAGGCTCCTGAGGGTCAGCCTTCATTGATTACGTGGGACGAGGTAACCACTATGTTCCATGAGTTTGGTCACGCCCTGCACGGCATGCTCTCTAATTGTGAATATAAGTCACTCTCTGGCACCAATGTCGCTCGCGACTTCGTCGAGATGCCTTCACAGTTCAACGAGTCGTTTGCTGCTATCCCTGAGGTCTTCGACCACTATGCACGCCACTACAAGACGGGTGAGCCGATGCCTGCCGAACTGAAGGAGCGCATGCTGAAGAGCATCAATTTCCAGTCAGCCTATGCGTTGGGTGAGAACCTCGCTGCCTCCTCGCTCGATATGGCTTGGCACATGCTCGCTTCAAAGGATGTACCTGCCGCTGACAAGTGCGCTGACTTTGAGACCAAGGCTTTGGCGCAGTATGGCATCCTCGATACACAGATTCCGCCGCGCTATATGACCAGCTACTTCAACCACGTCTGGGGTGGGGGCTATGCTGCCGGCTACTACAGCTATCTGTGGACAGAGGTGTTGGCAGTCAATGTGGCTGACACGTTTGCTAAGCTCGGAGCCCTGAAGCCAGAAACGGGTCAGGCTATGCGCGACAAGATACTGAGTCGAGGTAATACGGGAGACCTCATGCAGATGTTTGCAGACTTCACGGGAATGCAAAAACCTGACGCTTCTGCTATTTTGAGGGCTCGTGGCTTATAATCTGTTACTATTTTGCGTAAAAAAGTGATAAATTGTTTGGTAGTTTCAAAAGAAATGCTTACTTTTGCAGCCGATAAACGAAAAGAACGTATCAATGAGAAGTTTCAACCTAATTAGCAATATTATTATTATTCGACTGCGTGAGCGTAGCCGGAAGTGATGTTGGTATGCAGGTAATTGACAATTGAACATTGTAAATTGAACGATACAGAGCCTTTCTCACTTCCGGGTGTAGAGAGGCTTTTTTCGTGATATAATAACGTTGAAGCATCGAATTATCGTAATATCGACATAAAAAGTAAAAAAGATTATGAGTGACAGATTGTACATTTTCGACACAACACTTCGTGACGGCGAGCAGGTGCCCGGCTGTCAGTTGAATACGGTTGAGAAAATTCAGGTAGCCAAGGCGCTCGAGCAGTTGGGCGTCGATGTGATTGAGGCAGGATTCCCCGTGAGCAGTCCTGGCGATTTTAATTCTGTAATTGAGATTTCCAAGGCTGTGACATGGCCCACGATTTGTGCGCTGACGCGTGCCGTAGAGCATGACATCGATGTCGCCTTCGATGCGCTGAAGTATGCCAAGCACAAGCGTATTCACACGGGTATCGGTACCTCTGACGCTCATATCAAGTATAAGTTCAACTCCACGCGCGAAGAGATTCTGGAGCGTGCCATTGCCGCAACGAAATATGCCAAGCGCTTTGTCGACGACGTAGAATTTTACTGCGAGGATGCTGGTCGCACGGACAACGAGTACTTGGCTCGTGTCGTAGAGGCCGTCATCAAGGCTGGCGCTACGGTGGTCAACATCCCCGATACCACGGGCTACTGTCTGCCACAGGAGTATTTCGAGAAAATCAAGTATCTGAAGGAGCATGTCGACAATATCGATCAGGCCATCATCTCCACCCATTGCCATAACGACCTTGGTATGGCTACTGCTAACACCTTCAATGGCGTGATGGCTGGTGCCCGTCAGGTAGAGGTCACCATCAACGGTATCGGCGAGCGTGCGGGCAATACGTCGCTCGAAGAGATTGCGATGATTCTCAAGTGCCACAAGTCGCTGGGCATTGAGACCAACATCAATACCACCAAGATTTATCCCACCAGCCGTATGGTGTCGAGCTTGATGAATATGCCCGTACAACCCAACAAGGCCATTGTGGGTCGTAATGCCTTTGCCCACTCCAGCGGCATCCATCAGGATGGTGTCTTGAAGAATGTGCAGACCTATGAGATTATGGACCCCAAGGATGTGGGCATCGACGACAGCAGCATCGTACTGACTGCTCGTTCTGGACGTGCCGCTTTGAAGTATCGTCTGAGCGTCAACGGTATCGAACTGTCTGAGGAGAAGCTCGATAAGGTCTATGAGAAGTTCCTGCAGCTGGCTGACCAGAAGAAAGAGGTCAACGATGCCGATGTGCTGATGCTGGCAGGTGCCGATACTGCCGAGGCTCATGCCGTTCGTCTTGATTTCCTGCAGGTTACGACGGGTAAGGGCGTCAAGAGTGTGGCCTCTATCGGACTGGATATCTCTGGTCAGAAGTTTGAGGCTGCTGCCTCTGGTAACGGTCCTGTCGATGCTGCCATCAAGGCCTTGAAGAAGATTATCATGAAGCAGATGACGCTGAAGGAGTTTACCATCCAAGCTATCTCCAAGGGCTCTGACGACGTTGGTAAGGTCCACATGCAGGTGGAGTACAATGGCAGCATGTATTATGGCTTTGGTGCCAATACCGATATCGTGACAGCCAGCGTCGAGGCCTATATTGACTGTATCAACAAGTTCAAGTCGAATTGAGAATTGAGAATGGAGAATTGAGAATTATGAATACATTATTTGATAAGATATGGGACAAGCACGTCGTACAGGTTGTTGACGATGGTCCCACCCAGCTGTACATCGACCGCCTCTATTGCCATGAGGTGACATCGCCCCAGGCTTTCGATGGCATGCGAGCCCGTGGACTGAAGTGCTTCCGTCCAGACCACATCTTTTGCATGCCTGACCACAACACACCCACGCACGACCAAGACAAAACCATCGCTGACCCCGTCTCTAAGAAGCAGGTGGACACGCTGGCTAAGAATGCCAAGGAGTTTGGACTGACACACTATGGCATGATGTCGAAAGATAATGGCATCATCCACGTCGTTGGTCCTGAGAAGGGCTTGTCGCTGCCTGGCATGACCATTGTCTGTGGCGACTCGCACACCTCCACCCACGGCGCTATGGGTGCTGTAGCCTTTGGCATCGGCACCTCAGAGGTCGAGATGGTGATGGCCTCACAATGCATCCTGCAGCAGAAGCCTAAGTCTATGCGCATCAATATCAACGGCACGCTCGGCAAGGGCGTTACCGCCAAGGATGTGGCGCTCTATCTGATGGCACAGCTCACCACCAGCGGTGCTACGGGCTACTTCGTGGAGTATGCTGGCGACGTGGTGAAGAACCTGTCAATGGAGGGTCGCCTCACACTTTGCAACCTCTCTATCGAGATGGGTGCCCGTGGCGGTTTCATCGCTCCTGACGAGGTTACCTTTAATTATATAAAAGGTAAAGAATACGCTCCCAAGGGAGAAGAGTGGGAGAGAGCCGTCGCCTATTGGAAGACTTTGAAGAGTGGCGACGATGCCGTGTTCGACAAGGAACTGACCTTCGACGCCAAGGATATCGAGCCCCGCATCACCTACGGCACGAATCCCGGTATGGGAATTGGGATTACCCAGAGCATTCCAGCCTCCCCCATCCCCCTCCAAAAGGAGGGGGCAGACAATGCGTCAGAGCTCCCTCTCTCTTTGGAGTGTCTGCCAGGAGAGGCTAAAGCCCTGCAGTATATGGGCTTTAAGGCTGGCGAGAAGCTGTTGGGCAAGAAGATAGACTATGTGTTCTTGGGCGCTTGCACCAATGGTCGTATCGAGGACTTCCGCGCCTTTGCCTCTATCGTCAAGGGTCGTCAGAAGGCTGCCGATGTCGTGGCTTGGCTGGTACCAGGCTCATGGGCTGTCGACCGCCAGATTCGTGAGGAAGGTCTCGACAAGGTGCTGGAGGCCGCAGGCTTCCAGATTCGTCAGCCGGGCTGTTCGGCTTGCTTGGCTATGAACGACGACAAGGTGCCCGCTGGCAAGTACTGCGTATCTACGTCTAACCGTAACTTCGAGGGTCGTCAGGGACCTGGCAGTCGTACCATCCTTGCCTCACCACTCGTTGCTGCCGCCGCAGCCGTTACTGGAGTAATCACCGATCCACGCACACTACTATGAAACAGAAATTCAACGTTATAACATCCACCTGCGTTCCCCTTCCTTTGGAGAACGTCGATACCGACCAGATCATCCCTGCCCGTTTCCTCAAGGCTACCACCCGCGAGGAGAAGTTCTTTGGCGACAACCTGTTCCGCGACTGGCGCTACAACAGCGACGGCACGGTGAACAAGGATTTCGTCCTCAACGACCCCACCTACAGCGGTTGCATCCTCGTGGCAGGCAAGAATTTCGGCTCTGGCTCTTCGCGCGAGCATGCCGCCTGGGCTATTGCCGGCTACGGCTTCCGTGTTGTTATCAGCTCGTTCTTTGCCGATATCCACAAGAACAACGAGCTCAACAACTTCGTGCTGCCCGTCGTCGTTTCAGAAGATTTCTTGCAGGAATTGTTTCTGACAATTCAAAACGATCCCAAGACAGAAGTGGAGGTCGACCTGCCCAACCAGCGTGTAACCAATAAGGCTACAGGCCGCTCTGAGCAGTTCGACATCAACGGCTACAAGAAGCATTGTCTGATGAATGGACTCGACGACATCGATTTCTTGGTACAGAATAAAGACAAGATAGAAGCATGGGAATGCAACGCCACACTCCGACATTCATGTCGGAGAACAGCTCAGCAAATAAACAGCTATAAGCGTATCGCTCCTCTGGTCGAGATTATGGACTCGACGCTGCGTGATGGTGAACAGACCAATGGCGTCAGTTTCTTGCCACACGAGAAACTCGTCATGGCTCGCAAACTGTTGCACGAGGTCAATGTCGACCGCATCGAGGTGGCCTCGGCGCGTGTGTCTGATGGCGAGAAGGAGGCCGTATCGATGATTTGCCGCTATGCCCGTCAGATAGACCGTCTGGACAGCGTAGAGGTGCTGGGCTTTGTTGATGGCGGCCTGTCTGTCGACTGGATAGCCGACTGTGGTGGTCGCACCATCAACCTCCTTGCCAAGGGCTCCCTGAAGCATTGCACCCAGCAGTTGCACAAGACCCCCGAGGAGCATATCGCCGACATCAAGAAAGAGGTGGAGTATGCCCATAGCAAAGGGCTCTCCGTCAACCTCTATCTGGAAGACTGGTCGAACGGCATGAAAGACTCGCCTGAATATGTCTACCAGTTAATGGATGCGTTGACCTCCCCCAACCCCTCCCAAGGAGAGGGGCTTGGTTCCTCCCCTTGGGGGAGGTTAGGAGGGGTCTCCCGTTTCATGCTCCCCGACACGCTGGGCGTGATGAATCCCTTGCAGGTGGTGGAGTATTTCCGCAAGATGATGAAGCGCTATCCGCAGACGCATTTCGACTTCCACGCCCACAACGACTATGACCTTGCGGTGTCTAACTCGCTGGCCGCTGTGCTGAGTGGTGCCAAGGGTCTCCACGTCACGGTGAATGGTCTGGGCGAGCGTTGTGGTAATGCGCCATTGGCCTCTGTACAGGTGATTCTGAAAGACCAGTTCCACGCTAAGACGCATATCAACGAGAACCAGCTCAACGACATCTCGCGCATGGTCGAGAGTTTCAGCGGCATCGCCGTGGCCCCCAACCAGCCCATCGTCGGCGAACATGTCTTCACGCAGGTGGCGGGCGTCCATGCCGATGGTGACACGAAAGACCAGCTGTACTTCAACGAGCTGATGCCAGAGCGTTTCGGTCGTAAGCGTGAGTATGCGCTGGGCAAGCAGAGTGGCAAGGCCAACATCGCCAAGAATCTGGAAGAACTGGGCTTGGAGCTGACTCCTGAGCAGACGCGCCGTGTGACGCAGCGCATCACGGAGCTGGGCGACAAGAAAGAGATTGTCACACAGGAAGACCTGCCCTACATCGTCAGCGACGTCTTGAAGCACGATGGCTCTGAGGATAAGGTCAAGCTTATTAGCTATGTCGTCTCTACGGCCTACGGCCTGAAGCCCGGTGCCAATATCAAGGTGGAGATCAATGGCAAGCAGTACGATGGTAGTGCCGTGGGCGACGGTCAGTATGATGCCTTCGTCAAGGCCCTGCGCTACATCTATAAGAAGTACCTCAACCGCACGTTCCCCATTCTGGCCAACTACCAGGTCACCATTCCTCCTGGCGGTCGCACCGATGCCTTGGTGCAGACGGTTATCTCGTGGCACCACGACGGTGGACTGTTGCGCACCCGCGCACTGGATGCCGACCAGACAGAAGCAGCCATCAAGGCTACTTTCAAAATGCTGAACATCATTGAAAATGAACAAAATTTGACAACGAAATAAATTGACAATATGAAATTAAGAATTGCCGTGTTGCCGGGCGACGGTATAGGTCCGGAAATCATGAAACAGGGTGTGGCTGTGATGGATGCCATCGCCAAGAAATGTGGCCATGAGTTTGAGTATGAGGAGGCGCTGGTGGGTGCCTGTGCCATCGAGGCTTGTGGCGATGCCTATCCTGCAGCCACGCACGATGTCTGCATGCGTGCTGATGCCGTGTTGTTCGCTGCTGTAGGCGATTTGAAGTATGACAACGACCCCACGCTGAAGATGCGTCCTGAGACGGGCTTGCTGGCTATGCGCAAGAAGTTGGGACTCTTTGCCAACGTGCGCCCTGTGGCCACCTTCGACTGCCTCCTGCACAAGTCACCCTTGAAGGAAGAACTGCTGCGTGGTGCCGACTTTGTCGTTATCCGTGAGCTGACAGGCGGCATGTATTTTGGTGAGAAATATCAGGACAATGACAAGGCCTTCGACACCAATGTCTATACGCGTCCAGAGATTGAGCGCATCCTGAAGGTAGCCTTCGAGATGGCTATGACGCGCAAGAAGCACCTGACCGTTGTCGACAAGGCCAACGTCTTGGCCAGCAGTCGCCTGTGGCGTCAGGTTGCCAAGGAGATGGAACCCCAGTATCCTGAGGTTACCACCGATTATATGTTCATCGACAATGCCTCGATGCGCGTGCTCACAGAGCCTCGCTTCTTCGACGTTATCGTCACGGAGAACACCTTTGGCGACATCCTCACCGACGAGACCTCGTGTATCACGGGTTCTATGGGCTTGCAACCCTCGTCGTCGCTGGGCGAGCACACCCCGCTCTTCGAACCCGTTCACGGCTCGTGGCCGCAGGCAAAGGGTCAGAACATCGCCAATCCGTTGGCACAGATTCTCTCTGCCGCCATGCTCCTCGAGCACTTCGGCTTGGAGCGTGAAGGCGTCTTGGTTCGTCAGGCCGTCAATGCCTCGCTGGATGCTAACGTCCGCACACCCGAAATCCAGATTAACGGTGGCCAGAAGTATGGAACTAAAGAAGTAGGCCAATGGATTGTAGAGTATATCGAAAAGGCTTAGTGCTGTGTGTTGCCATAGCATGGCAACTTACAGCACAAGCCCAAAACTGGCGCGACTCGCTGAACGCCATCAACAAGCAGATAGCCGAGTCGGCATGGTCTACCGACCTGCACCTGCGCAAGGCTGCCGTGAATATGGAGCTGAAGCAATGGCAGTATGCCGTGGACGAGTATGCCCTCGTCCTGCAGCGCGAGCCCAAGAATCCTGCCGCCTTGTTCTATCGGGCCTATGCCAACACCCATCTGCGCCGCTTCGACCTGTCGCGCAACGACCTCAACGACCTCTTGGCCATCGTGCCCACGCACTTCGAGGGCCGTCTGTCGCTCTCCGTGGTGCTGCAACAGTTAGGTCGCAAGCAGGAGGCACTCGACATGCTCAATCAGACCATCCAGCTGCATCAGGACTCGGCCGTGGCCTATGCCGCCCGTGCCAATCTGGAACGTCAGCTGAAGCAAGACGACGTGGCGCTCTACGACTGGGAGCGTGCTGAACAGCTGGCGCCCCGCGATCCTACCTACGTCGTGTCTCACGTTGACCTGCTCCTGGTATTGGGTCGTAATCGCGAGGCCCTTCGTGTGCTCGATGCGGCCGTCAAGCGTGGCGTTCCTCGTGGCATGCTGGCTGAGTGGTACAGGAAAGTGAAGCGGGCTACGCCCTAGTGAATAGTGAATAGTGAATAACGAAAAGTGAATAACGAAAACAATAAACCGTTAACGTTCTACGTTAAAAGAGTGTGAAGAAAGAATATATTAATCTGATAATCGAGAAAGTTAAACACCTGAAGGCACCCACCAAGCGACAGTACTTGTTGGGTTTTGTGGCCGTTGTGGCCTTGTTAGCACTTATCCGTCCTTTTGTGGCAGGCGAGGGTAGTGATGCCGTAGAGGAAGAAACGTTCAACGTTCAACATTCAACGTTCAACGTTCAACATTCAACGTTCAACGTTCAACATTCAACGTTCAACGTCGAGAAGAAGCATCGCATCAATAGCGTGCCCAGTTATAAAGACGCCTTCCCCGACTTGCAGGAGACGCAGATTCTTGCTGCCAACAAGAATGGCGTGCGCCCCGTGCAGAACCGCGAGGAGGCCGAGAAGCGCAAGAACGAGCTGGTGTATGTCGGCGAGAGTCCTTACTACCATGTCGACAAGCTCAACAGCTCTATCCCTTACCTCGTGCCTCGTGCCGCCATGCTGTTGCAGGACATCGGCCAGGCCTTCTACGACAGCCTCTATGCAAAGGGTGTGCCCCTGAACCAGATTATCGTCACCAGCATCATGCGTACCAAGGACGATGTGGCCCGTCTGCAGCGTCACAACGGCAATGCCACCGACAACTCGTGCCACCTCTATGGCACCACCATCGATGTCTGCTACAACCGCTACCACGCCATCGACCGCGAGGTGCGCAACGACACGCTGAAGTGGGTGCT
This sequence comes from uncultured Prevotellaceae bacterium, assembly GCA_900314985.1. GTDB lineage: Bacteria > Bacteroidota > Bacteroidia > Bacteroidales > Bacteroidaceae > Prevotella. Next base: position 91,948 of record OMXL01000019.1, read on the forward strand.
CTCTGAGGTGCTGCGCGATATCCGTCGCGACAAGCGTGCCTACATCAAGTACGAGGTCAAGCAGGGATGTTTCCACATGACGGTACGATGAACGTTGAACGATGAACGATGAACGTTGAACGATGAACGATGAACGATGAACGTTGAACGATGAACAAACCAAATAACCTATTATAAAGTATGAAAAAACTATTCTTAACCACTACCATCGCCATGGCCTTTGCCGCTGGCGCGATGGCTGCCGACGCTGTGAAGGCTACCATTCATGTCGACCAGGCAGGCGCAAAAATCAACAAGGAAATCTACGGACAGTTCTCTGAGCATCTGGGCTCATGTATCTATGGCGGCCTGTGGGTTGGCGAGAATTCGCCCATTCCCAACATCAACGGCTATCGCAAGGACGTCTTCGAGGCCCTAAAGGCGCTGAAGGTGCCCGTGCTGCGCTGGCCTGGCGGCTGCTTTGCCGACGACTACCACTGGATGGACGGCATCGGTCCTAAGAAAGACCGTCCCTCGCTGCGCAACAACAACTGGGGTGGCACCATCGAGGACAACTCCTTTGGTACCCACGAGTTCCTGAACCTCTGTGAGATGCTCGACTGCGAGCCCTACATCAGCGGCAACGTAGGTTCTGGCACCGTCAAGGAGATGGCCCAGTGGGTAGAGTATATGACCAGCGACGGCGATACACCCATGGCTCGTCTGCGTCGTCAGAACGGTCGCGACAAGGCGTGGAAGGTGAAGTATTTCGGCATCGGCAACGAGGCGTGGGGCTGTGGTGGCAACATGCGTCCCGACTACTATTCCAACGAGTATCGCAAGTTCAACACCTATCTGCGCGACTATACCGGCAACAAGCTCTATCGCATTGCTTCTGGTGCCTCTGACTACGACTACGAGTGGACTGAGGTACTCATGAAAAATATCGGCACGCAGATGCAGGGCATCTCGCTGCACTACTATACCTGTTCAGGATGGGACGGCCCCAAGGGCTCTGCCACCAAGTTCGACAACGACCAGTACTACTGGGCACTCGGCAAATGTCTTGAGATAGAGGAAGTGATCAAGAAGCACAAGGCCATCATGGACGAGAAAGACCCCGAGGGCAAGATTGGACTGCTCGTAGACGAGTGGGGTACATGGTGGGACGAGGAGCCAGGCACCATCTCTGGTCACCTCTATCAGCAGAACGCCCTGCGCGATGCCTTCGTAGCCTCCCTGTCGCTCAACGTGTTCCACAAATACACCGACCGCGTCAAGATGGCCAACATCGCACAGATTGTCAACGTCTTGCAGTCGATGATTCTCACCGACCAGGAAGGCACCGGCCACATGGTACTCACACCCACCTACCACGTCTTCCAGATGTACACCCCGTTCCAGGAGGCTACCTATCTGCCTGTCGACCTGCAGAGCGATGTTGTAGCTGTTAGCAAGGCCTACTTCAAGGAGAAAGAGGGCGCCAAGGATGCCGGCTATCGCCCCTGTCCGCTACTCTCTGCCTCTGCCGCCAAGACCAAGGACGGCAGCATCGTCCTCGCCATCACCAATGTCAGCCTCGACAAGGACCAGACCATCGACTTCCAGCTCGCTGGTTACACCGCCAAGCAGGTCAGCGGTCGCATCCTCACCTCTAAGAACGTCGCCGACTTCAACGACTTCCAGCACCCCGACATCATCAGCCCCAAGGCCTTCAAGGATGCCAAGCTGAAGAATGGCACCCTCACCGTCGCCGTTCCCGCCAAGTCCATCGTCGTGCTGAACATCAAGTAATTCCGCAGTTTTTTATTGATACATAAAGAGGAGCGAACATCGGTTCGCCCCTCTTTTCTTTTCACTATTACTTTTCGCTAAAATCTTGCAATTGTATAAAAGATGAAACAGGTATCAGTCCCTGGCGTTTTCCAACCAACGGCACTTTTTTATCAGCGAAAGGTCTTATCTCTTGTGAAACAGATACCAGGTACCTCTTCATTCTATTCTTTATCAAGCAGTCCTCTTACCTCTTTATCAAAGTCTGAGTCAATCCGCTGGGTAGGATTAAACAGTCTGTACTCCTCTGTCGCCTTTTTGTCAGCCTCTTCGCGACTAATCTTTCCTTTATCAGGCAAAAGGGCATATCGTCTGAAAGTCAGAAATTCGTTGACAGAAGCTGCGAACTGCGCCATGTTGAAGGCATTCTCACGCTCTATCAGGTCCTCGATATAGTCGAAATAGCCAGACACGGCACGCTCTAGGCGACGTATCTCCACCTCAGGCAGGTAGTTCTTGGCTATCTTCGTGTCGCTGAGCAACACACGACCGTCGGGTGCATTCTTCCACGTCTGCAAACCCATATGGTCTTTCGTGTGGTCTGCACGAGTGTAGATAATCTCAGGGGCCGTCTGACCAGTAATGGCGTAGTGAAAACGATTTTGCACCATTTGGTAGAACTCACGTGTAGTAGGCGAATTTCGGTCGTAGTCGAACGAGCACTCCGCATAGATGTCTGTTATCTGCTGCCAGATACGACGCTCGCTGGCACGAATACTGCGAACTTTCTCCAGCAGTTCACGGAAGTAGTCTTTGCCAAATACCGCATTGCCTTGCTTCAAACGTTCCTCGTCCAGGACAAAGCCCTTTTTTATATACTCTGTCAGGATCTTGGTGGCCCATTTCCTGAACTTAGTGGCTCGTGCTGACGATACACGATAGCCCACGGCAATAATGGCATCGAGGTTGTAGAAGGCAGTTTCACTCATCTGCGTTTTACCGTCAATAGCACCGTGTGGAGTGGCTATTTCCATTTTGGAAACAACCACTTCCTTATCTAATTCACCTGTCTCGAATTTCTTCTTCAAATGCTTGCTGATATCTGGAACTCCAACATCAAACAGCTGGGCCATAGCCTTCTGCGTAGCCCAAATGGTCTCGTCTTTGATGACCACCTGAATTTTCCCATCTTCGTCAGGCAATTGATATAATAAGAATTGTATCTCGTTGTTCATATCTCGTCTTACTTTCCTATAGCGTTTTTATTCCGGCTTAATTTCCGTGAATCCGTAGATTCGTAAGTCCGTAATACTTTCAGCCATCTTCAGCGGATCAAAGAACCGTCTCGTGATTATCCAAAATTTGCTCAGCGTGTTCCTTGGTCTTCACCTGCTTCCCTGCAAATATCTTCTCGATGATGCCTTCCTCGTTCACGTGCGAAGCAGCCGAGTCTTTGCTCACACCAACCACCTCATAGCCCTTACCCTGCAGTTCGCTGTAGTAGTCGCGCAAGCTGCAAGCCTCTGCGGTACATCCACTCGTATTGTCCTTCGGGTTGAAGTATAGCACTAGTTTACGTCCCTTGTAATCACTCAGACGGATGTCCCGTCCCTGTTCGTCCTTACCCAGAATCTCGGGCGCCTTGTCTCCAATAGTCATAATCGTTTCCGCTTTGTTCAATGATGCAAAAATACCACAAAAAATTGAGAACACCAAACTTCTCACATTATTTCTGACTGAGCATCATTGCTGTGAATCAAAGAACCGCCCCGTGATTCTGCAACATGTCAGTCACTTGTCCCTGTGGCACTGATAGACATAAATCCAGCGTCGATTATGAGATGCTTTTGCTGAACGACTGATTCTTACATCATAATTCTGCATAGTCCTGATGAACCTGAGAAATGAGTTCGTCGAAATACTCATCAACAGAGACAGTGCTAGCCATCACACGTTCACGAGTAGTGGTAGCCTTAGCCTTCTGATTTGTTGTAGTTTGACTGGTTGCTATCATATCATTCTTATCTTTGATGCTGCAAAGATAGGAATAAGTGAGGAGAAAACCAAAGAAAACCCCATTTTTCTTTGTTCTTTCGAGCGAGAGTATTTTCTCCATCCATCAACTACTTGGTTCGAACGTCATTGAAACCAAAACCATAAAAACCCTTTCCGAAAGTTTGGTACTTCGAACCTCGTTCTTCCCTCGCCAATCATCTGACTGGAAGCCCCGCTTCCGTCCTCTGCTTGACAAGTGCAGAACCATCCTACGGATGTCAAACTTTCGTAAAGAAAAACCCCGGTTCTTCGAACCTGAAAAACCGGCTGCGCCTATCTGCGAGATCCGCGCGATCTGCGAGAAATAATAACTCCAGCGAGAAATAATTTCCTCTGCGCTCTTGTAGTAACCAGGTTTTTCGGACCGCGAGGTCCGAGGTTTTTCCTTGATGAGAAAGGGAGGGCCCGTAGGGTTCATGGTGTCAGCGTTAGACTGCAGTGAGCTTGCTCGCAAGCAGGCTGGGCGCTGATGGCATGAGGACTCGTAAGAGTCTCCTTTCCCTTCAAGGGGTTTTCTATGTTTTTTTTATTGCTTTTGGGGAAAGAAATATTCGTTTCATTCGAGCAATTCGTGGTCGTTCATTCTCAACAGCTCTTCCACCACCTTAACGTCCGCTGGCAGCCACTTCACGCTGTCCAGCTCATCCTTCGTGAGCCATCGTGCCGCCTCGTGCTCATTCAGGTGTAGCGCCTCAGAGAGCAGTGAGCAGAGGTAGCAGTGCATGGTGAGATGAAAGGTAGGGTAGTCGTGCTCCACCGTACAAAGGAACTGGTCCACGCTGATGTCGGCAGACAGCTCTTCACTAATCTCCCTCACCAGCGCACCCTCTGGAGTCTCCCCTAATTCCATCTTCCCTCCAGGGAACTCCCACCAATCCTTAAAATCGCCATATCCACGCTGCGTGGCAAATATCCTGCCACCTTTGCGAATAACCGCTGCTACCACTTCTATTTGTTTCATGTTATTATAATCTAACTATTAATTATGGATTCAAGAGCAGATATGATCTTTTCCTTTTCACCACTTTCATTGGTTCGTAATCTAATAAGTGGAAGTCCATAAACTTCTAATATATGATTCTTCAAAAGATCCCGCTGATGTTGCTCTGTTTCATCATTGTGATATGTATAGCCGTCTGTTTCTATAGCTAATATTGGTTTCTTAGTCACATGACTAATAATAAGAAAATCAAGATGGGTACTAGAATGTGAAATATACTTCTGTTCTTGTTCGTTCAATAGAGACCAATCACGAATAATATTGCGTAGCGGAGTATGACAGAAAACACCTAAGTGACTGAACTCTGGATAATCAGATAATATTTTCTCTAAGAGAGAGAATGTCAGGTTCTCAGAATCATATTCCGATATTTTCCTATGACCAGCAAGGAATTTCAATCTTTCACGTGTATAGTGGCTAAACAGATAATCAAAGATAGATTGGATTTTGCTATCAGTGACTGTAAGATTGTTGTATGCTATATAGTCTATCAAATCGCTGACATTGCCCTTACGCTCCTGTTCATTACCAGACACAACAAGATAAAAACGATTCTTTGCTCTTGATATTGCTACATTGATCAGATTTGACTCATCACTAAAGTCCGTAATCTGGTCGTCTGTGACACTCATGATTATAGTATCTTTCTCGCGCCCCTGATATTTATGGATGGTAGCAGCCTCTATGGAATGAACTTGTTGATTGAACTGATTTACCTGATTATTGTATGGTGCAATAATACCAACATCATCTATATTATCCAGCTGCGGCAAGATTTCATTCTTAACAACGTCTATCTCTCGTTGGTTATAATGATTATAATCGTGATGCCCAGGAACAGTTTTTATTGCTGTCATCACATTGCTTTCATGATGGTCCTCCGTCATGATAAGTAAGTTTCCGCCATAAAAACGCTGGTTACAGTAGTTGATAATAGTCGGATGGCAACGATAATGCTCACGCAATAGCGTTTGTTCTACATTGGGAATAATAGCACATACAGATTGCAAGAAACTATAATCGGCACAATTAAACCCTTGAGCAACTTTAAACTCATTGAAGATTCCATTTAGTTTTATTCTATCCTCTTCTGTAACGACATTGGGAAGCTGCATAGTATCTCCAACAATAACAGCATTCTTTGCACAGGTCAATGCCAAAGCACCTGTTTCAATAGAGACCTGTGAAGCTTCATCCATAATGATGTAATCATAGACCATATCAGGAATTGCTGTTCGAGCTGAGAAAGTAGTACTCAATACCACAGGATACTGCTTGACGAACTCCTCCGAATGTAATCGGATTTCTTTTACTTCATCCAAGACTAACCGTTTGCTGTCGTGGTAGTTTTCAAATAACTTGTTTTTAAGTAATGCCAAAGAAGATGATGTTAATTCTTCTTTTAGTTTATTTGCATCTACCAATTGAAGTTCTGATTCTATATCGCTTATCCTTCTTGACAATTCTTGTAATCTAACAAGAAAATAGAGCGTCTGTAATTCTGTAATCACAGGTTGAAGATTTGATTCAGAGATTGGTGATTTAATGCCCAGTATGTATTTCCTTGTAAAGTTCAACCACTTCATCTTTATCCAACGAATGAACTTGCTTTGATGCAGACCTGAAGCACCATCTTCTACCAAAGTTTGATACTCCAGCCAAAGCCTCATCAGACGTTTTGATTTTAAGCCAGCTTTTGGTCTATAGGCATCATCGCTAATACTATTGTCTGCTTTAAAATGCTCCCATTCAAGTTCTACGTCTTTTATTTCTTGTTTACACTCAGCCAATTCTTCTTGAAGCGAAAAAACATTATGTAGTTTGGAAAGAGCTATAGAGACATCTTTTTTCGCCGTAGCTTTATCCGCTGAAGTGAGTCCCCACGAATAGAGTTCTTGGGGTATCGTTGGTTGATTCTCAATGAAATGTTTTTTATTCTCTCTTCTACCTAAGGGTGCGACAATAAAGCCAATACCGTATTTCTGCAGTTTCTCTAACACATTTGTCGTTGCAGAATTATTGTTTGACACAACAATTACTGTTTGGTTGCGAAGCAGAATATTAGCTATTATATTTAGAATCGTTTGTGTCTTGCCTGTTCCTGGTGGACCTTGAATCACGCTGATTTGTTTCTCAAATGCGTTTTTTACCGCTTTAGCTTGACTGGCATTACATCCAAATGGGAAAAGTAACGTGGAAGAATGCATAGACTGCGGCTTATACTTTTCCGCATCTAAGTATGGAGCAACAGTTAAAGTTTCGTCAATGAAATCAATATCTTGATAAAGCGAAGGAAGTATTCCTTCATTTTCTTCATCCTTTCCTAATTCATTAATCTGGGCTATTCGCTTTAGATATTCAAATGCATTGCGAGCGACCTCGTCTCCCAAACACGATTTTACCACTTTGATGGTGCCATCCATGAAATCCTGTGCGTAACCATTTTCATAAGTTATTCGCCAATGCGTTAGATTTCCTTGACTAAACGAACGCACGTCGGAAACGTTGTGCTGTTCTCTTCCCCCTACATATACTTTTAGATGCAGATGGTCATGCCAGACTGCATTCTGTAAATACACAACATCACTATATCGATAATGGTATGTTTTAGGGCTATTCTTGTATTTAATCGCATACACCCCACGTTCAACCAATTCAATCTTCTCAATAAGAAGAGCCTTTGGTTGTCCCTTAACTATTATGAATGATTGTTGTGTATACATACCTCTTAAATCTCCTTAATACCAAGACCTTTCAAATAATTATACGTGCCATCATAGAACTCTGGCAAACGTGTGGGATCTTCAGGGAAGCCTTCTGGGGTGAGACGACTGTTGCCTTTTGGGATGCAGATAACAATTCCTTGACGTGCACGGGTCAACAGAACGCGATAGGCATTAAGCATGTATTTCTGGTTCTCTTTGTTGTTCTCAGGATTCCACTTGTTTTTACCATTGAACTTATAAAAGTTCCAAGTTCCATCTTCATAACGCATATCAGCATCCCACAGAATACAAGCATAATCAAGTTCCAGTCCTTGTACTTGTATTTCTGTAGCCGCATCTTCCAGATAGTTCGATGAACGGATGTCCGTCTTGTCTTCAAGGAACCAATGTACAGCATTATCCTCATCCTGCGCTAGAATATGTACAGCCAACGGTTTGAAGCGAGCAGCAACCTTGGTCACAAGAATGCCAGTCTGTTGTGTTCCACGAGCTTGTTTTCTTAGCCATGCTCTTGCTGTATCCATATCACGAGTCAACACTATCGGATATTTCCTGCCTGCCACGTCTTTGTATAGGTCTGCTGCATCTGAACGGAATGCGAGCATTGACTGTACGAATGCAGAAAGCGTCTCAGCACGGAAAGAACGCAAGCTAACAGCCAGATGCAACTCCTCCGCAAAGGTCACTTTATCGTTATCTTTCAACAACTCGTTTACACGTCCTTCTGCATATTCTGCATCAGTTAGTTTATCGGATATATAGACATCCCAATGCCTGAACATCGTATTCAAGGCTTTAATCCACTCTGTAATACCAGCCTCACCTGTATTGATTTCCTGACCACCCCCCACAAGACAAACGATGACTGCCCAATCCTCACGCTGGTCAAGAGACCAAATGAGGAACTCAGCCTCCGACAATGGGAAATTAGGGACTTTTAGTTTGTTTCCATAAGTACCGCCTCGCTTCAGATAATCGGCAATACGCTTGTGTGTCCAACTACGTTGCGCTTCATCAAAGATTGCCACATGTTCCACCTCGCCATATCCTGTGTGCTCTAAATGAATGGCTTTCTCTGGATCAATCTCCACAACACCATTTTCCACAGGATTCTTTATCTTGGCCAACATGTTGTCACGATAGCGGTGAATAATCTGAATAAACTCGCTTACCTCTCGACGCGCATCTGATAGATTCTTTCGTTCACCTCTAGCCGCACATTTCTTATAGTTGTCACGAGCAAGCGCCTCTGTGAGCACAGCTACTAGCGGGCCATTACCTGATAGATATACGGCACCATTCTCCTTGTCCAACTCACCGTCTTTGTAGGTTTGCTTGATGGCTACGTCAAGTCCGACCAATGTTTTGCCTGCACCAGGTACACCCGTCACAAAGCAGATACTCTTCTTTTTCTGTGCCTTGCTCTGCTCGATAACCTGCAGAATATAATTGATGGTCCTGTCCGTAGAGACTTTATCAGCCTCATGACGAGTGATATCCTCTACAGAATGATTTTCGTAGAGAGCTCGTGCAGCTTCAATAATCGTCGGTGTGGGAGTATAGGGACTTATCGTCCAATTATCTATTGTTCCTGTATTTGTGGCATTAGCATGATTCAGTACACTTGTTATCAGTTCCTGAAGATGATCTGCACCAGATATCAGCGGATTGTATATCTGGTCATCATAGACAGATGGCTTAAACTCCGTTGTCGAAGTTTTTCTGTTCGTAGGAATCAGAATAGGAACAATAACCCTATCGTGGCTGAAACGGTGGAAATTCTTCAAGTCAAGTGCATAGTCCATTACTTGCTCTACATCTGCCTGTAGAGCATCTCGTTGTCCAACTTTGAATTCAAGACAGAAGATAATTCCTCGTAATAGCAATACCACATCAACACGCTTACCCATACGAGGAATCTCGTACTCGAAGATAACCTGCGCACCCTCGTCTTTCCAAGGCTGTAAAACCTGTTGCAAGATGTCAATTTCGCCCATCCATGCTTCATCGGTGGTGGTCAATGCCTCACCATGATAGTTATTATGTAGAGTGCCAAGCACCTCAAGAGGTTTCTGCTCAAGGAACTTCTTAAACGTTGCTATATATAGACATCTATTAGCCATATTTAAGATTTAGACTTACCGCCACATAAGGAGGATTGCAATTGCAAAGATACAAAGAATATTTGTATTAAAGCAAGATTTTAGCGAAAAGATTTGGAATTATCAGAAAAAGTACTTATATTTGCAGCGTGAAAGGAGAAGCCAAGTAGAGCCACGATGTGCGGAACGGTGTTGCCGCTTGGTTTCCTTCACTTGCATACAGCTGGTCACGTGTGGCCAGCTTTTATATTTTCTTATACTTAGGCAGGGTAAATTCAGCAGAATCTTTCACCTTGGTCGCTGTGATGAAGTTCACTTGTGCTACTAGTTCTCGACTAATCTTCATTTTGTAGTTAGGGTGAACGATGAATTTTGACACTCCATCTGAATAGATAAAACACTCACCATCATAATAGAGGTCCATTTGGAAGCGATTCTGAGGGAAACCTATCAAATCTGCATCTGTTACTACCAGGCCTTTCGTAGCTTTTGATGCTCTCATACTATGCTGTAGTTGTTTGGCACTCATATAGAGTTCATCGCTGGCAAGGGTAATCGCATTAGAGTTTGCAAACTGCATCATACGTTCCTCGACCTTTCCGATACTAAATGGCTGTACTGACGAATAACCTTTTTGGTTAATATCAGTCAGTACAGATTTTATCAACGTCTCTATAGCATCAGACTTCAGCTCCATATCTATTGCAAAGATACAAATTAATTTGTACAATAGCAAGTTTTTCGAGAAAAGATTTGGAAACAAAAAAGAATATAGCGAGATATTTTCATGAAATACCTCGCTGAGTGTATGTAAACAGAATACTATAATCGTTTTATTTCTGCGTCTACGACATACATATCACCATCTTTGTCCACTAACACATTTTCTGAGTTATCTCGAAGCGAGTTCCATTTGCTTTGCCGTTTCCAGATTCCTTCTCATGTAGTCGGCAAAGTCTTTGGAGTTCATTGGAGACTTCTTGAATTCTGCGATTTTCTTCATCGTACGCTCCATCGCTTCCTTGTGAAACTGATTCAAATATGTCATCGTTCATTTCAATTTTTCTGCAAATATACAACTTATTTTTCAATAGTCGTCACTTTTTACTAAAAATTTCTCTTAGCTCCATGATGTCGAGCATATTAAACTGGACATCATCAATCTTTGCATGCCAACTCTCATGGAAGTGACCATAGAACCAATATTGCAACGGATGATTCTTAGTGTACAGATAATTGTATAAATCATCCATTACCTTTCGTTCATATTTCACGTCATCCATCAAATACTTATCATACATAGCCCAATCTTCCAAGGCGATATGAGAGGACAACTCGCAGAATGATGGCGACGTGTGAGTGATGACAGTATCGATGGCAAAACACTTGTCTATCACATCCAGTTTCGCTTCTTCGTATATGGGCTGTTCAGCATCCCAATACACATTGGGAGCCAATGGGTCGTCCATATCTATGGGGTGCCAATGCTTATCCAGGATTCTTTGTCGTCTGTCAATAGACGTTGCGCCACCAACACACAGGAGGCTATGTCCACAGGCTTTTATTACAGTGTAATCTGGTATCGTCATCCAACGTTTATGCTTCACTACTCCCTTTTCGAAATACGCAGGATTATCGTGATTGCCTCGAACAAACACCAGCCAATTATTTGCCTTAGCTAACTTTTCTTGGCACTTCTCGTAGAGACTATCATAATACCCTTTCTTTTCGAAACCAAATCCACAGTCGCCTGCCACAATGATTAGCGTATCTGTCATGCCATACTGATTGCAGCATTTATGCACCAAGGGAGTAAAATCCCCATGGATATCACCACTTACCACAATGCTCTTTGCATCATTAAATTCTATGAGACAATCTCGCTTAATCATGTTCTATCACATCTAAAATGTTCTATCTGTGTCTGGCTTCACTCCATAACAATTACAAAGATACAAATAAATTTGTACAATAGCAAGATTTTCGAGAAAAGATTTGGAATATAACAAAATAAATAAGGTGTTTTATTTGTTGAAACTGGACATCTGGATTATGGACTATGGACGTTTTCCTAAAAATTAAGTGGAAAACGGGAAGAAAGGAGGGGAAATTATAATTGTAATAATTATTATTCAAATATAATATAATATTATAATATTATATTATATTTGATATAAGCGTCTGCGCAATTGAAAATCACCAAAACGTCCATAGTCCATAATCCATTTGTCCAGTTCGAGCGTGTCCTAATAATGTGTCCTCTTAATAGCAAAACCCTCGCTGGAGCGACAGGCGCTTCGCTAGTGAAAAACGAATAGTGATTAGTGAAAAATGGCGGCGGGGATTTTTTGCAAAATTAGCGCGGAAAATACCCCTCAAAAATGGCGGTTTTTGGGCGAAAGATTTGGAGTACACCTTTTTTATTATTAATTTTGCATTGTCAAAGAGAAGGTAAGGCGGTCGTCGCGCGAGACAGGCTAAGCCGCTTCTGAGACAGCCTAATACGCGAAATTATCAGCTGTATAAAGGGCCCATATCAGCTGTATAAAATCAAATAGAAGGCTAAAACAATAACCAATAAACAATAATCATTAACCATTAAAAACACACAAAATTATGTCAGTATTTTACAGATTGCATCAAGACCAGAGTGTAGGAACTAAAAAGAGCGGCAAGTGGTATGCCCGCATGGTGCCTACGAGTTGTATCAACACCCGCCAGTTGGCTGAAATCATGCAGCGCAACTGTACCGTGAAGAAGGCCGAT
>OMXL01000073.1 GCA_900314985.1 uncultured Prevotellaceae bacterium
GATGAAGAGGAATTCTGACGATTAGCGAACATACAAAACACTACTAAGTTGTAACATTTGTTACATATAGCAAAGTCCGCGACACATGACGTAAGGTCGGTGTCGTGGATTTTTTGTACCTTTGCCCATGAAAACCATACTAACTAACCCAAAGGTATTATTATCAATGAAAAAATTACTCCTCTTGATGCCGTTGATGGCATTATTGATGGGCTGCGCTTGCAGTGATGACGAAGCGCTGAGTCCCGTGCTGACCGTTGAGGGCGGTCAGATTCAAGGTGTGCGGGCAGAGTGCCCTGATGTGTATGTCTTTAAAGGCATCCCCTATGCCGCAGCACCTATCGGTGAGCTGCGTTGGCGTGAACCACAGCCTGTTGAGGCGTGGGACAGTATTAAGGTATGTGACAAGTTTGGTCATCCAGGCTATCAGCCCGTCCACTATCCAGGTTTCTACACCTCTGAGTGGGGCTATGGCGACGAGGCTCCTTACAGTGAGGACTGTCTGTACCTGAACGTGTGGACCAAGGCTCCTGGTCAGACGGAGAAGAAGTTGCCCGTGGCACTGTGGATACATGGTGGCGGCTATCGTGAAGGCTGGGGATCAGAGCCTGAGTTCGATGGTCAGGAGTGGGCATCGAAAGACGTGGTGCTCGTCACCATCAACTACCGCTTAGGCATCTTTGGCTTTATGACTTATCCTGAACTGTCTGAGGAAAGCCCTCACCACGTCAGTGGTAACTACGGCATCCTCGATCAGATACAGTCGCTGAAGTGGGTGAAGGAGAATATTGCCCAGTTTGGTGGCGACCCCAACAACGTAACCATCTTCGGCCAGAGCGCTGGCGCAGGAAGTGTACGTACACTCTGTGAGAGTCCGCTGGCTCGTGGCTTGTTCCACAAGGCAGTCATCATGAGTGGTGGTGGCATCAACGTTCCTGCTAAGGACGGTGAGGAGGCAAAGCCCGCTACTCCGATGAATAAGTTCTTTACCTACAACCCCACGCTCGCTGAGAGTGAGGCTGAGACCAAGATGGTGATGGACTGGGCAGGACTGACCAATCTGAAGGAACTGCGTGCGGCTTCTACGGAACTGCTCTATGCCATCCCAGAGTTGTATAACAGAGTCAACAAGACCGATGTCTTCGTGATGCAGCGTCCTATCATCGATGGCTATGTGTCGCTGAAGAACTTCGATACGGCTACCCGTGAGGGAACCATTGCTGACGTGCCCTATATGATTGGCTACACACTGAACGATATTGGTTCGATGGGCCCTGGCATTGCCGAGTTCTGTAAGGTACGCCAGAGTCAGGGCGCCCAGGCTTGGGCCTATGAGTTTGCTCGTAAGTTGCCTGATGACGGCAAGCATCCCGCCATCACCAGTCGCCTGAAGGGGGCCTTCCACAGCAGCGACCTGTGGTTCGTCTTCAAGTCGCTGAAGCACTGCTGGCGTCCTTGGACACAGGGTGACTGGGATTTGTCAGAGAAGATGCTGACGGCATGGACCAACTTTGCCAAGTATAGCGACCCCAATGGTCAGCCAACAGCCAATGGCCAACAGCCCACTGCTAATATCAACTGGTACCCCTGTACCAACGAGAAGCCCCACTTCATGCGCTTCAAGTTGGACAACAAGGACGCTGAGGCCTCCGACATGGGTGAGTTCTTGGTTGACGAAGAGAAATAGTAACACAATAACAATAGACACACAAAACAAGAAAACTATGAAAAGACAAACTTTGTTATCCCTGATGGCCCTGTTACCCATGGCCATCGTGGCACAGCCCCGCTGTAATGCCGACGGGACAGTAACCTTTCAGTACAAGAACGAGACGGCCAAGAACGTGCAGGTCGACGTACAGTTTGCTGGACGTAAGGACATGCAGCGCAGTGCCGACGGTATGTGGACAGTGACCCTCGGCCCTGCCGCTCCCGACATGTATCCTTACTGCTTCATCGTCGACGGTGTTAGCGTGATGGACCCTGAGAATCCGCAGTACTTCCCCAACGAAGGCTTTAAGAATAGCCTGTTGGAAATACCCTCAACCGAAAAGAACGGTGCTTTGCCCCACGAGATTACCAACGTGTCTCATGGTAGGGTAGAGTATGTTAACTACTATTCGAAGGCTATTGGTGCTACTAACCACGCTGTGGTCTATCTGCCACCGACCTATATGCGTGACTACCAGAAACGCTACCCAGTGTTCTATCTCATCAGCGGTACTACCGATACCGAGGAGGTGTACTACAAGGTAGGTCGTGTGAACTATATCATGGACAACTTGCTGGCTGCAGGTCAGGCCAAAGAGATGATTGTGGTGATGCCATACGGTAACCCCATGAAGCTGAAGAAGCAGGATGGACCCGTGACGGCCATGAAGTTCGGTGGTGATCCCTTCAGTCAGGATCTGATTAACGACCTGATGCCATATATTGAGAAGAACTATCGTACCAAGAACGACCGCGACAGTCGTGCTATTGGTGGCTTCTCGCGTGGTGGCAACCAGGCACTGTTTAATGGCCTGTCGAACCTCGATAAGTTCTCTTACCTGTGCTCATACAGCTCATTCACATCGACAGATATTCCCAATGTCTATGACCAGGCCGAGGATACTAACAAGAAGATTCGCCTGTTCTGGCTGGGTGTGGGTACCGATGACTTCCTCTATGGCAATGCCCGTGACTATATGGAGTTCCTCGACAAGAAGGGCATCCGTAGCGTGAAGGAGTTTACCAACGATAAGTTTGGTCATACATGGATGAATGCCAAATACTTCCTGGCTAAGACCCTGCCGTTGCTCTTCAACAAGAAGGCTGCAGAGAATGCCATGAAGAACGGACAGCCAGCTCCTGCCAAGACGGGTCAGGAACAGCAGTTCACGCCAGGTGTTATGGCACGCCTGTTCCCCAGACCCATCATCTCGCCAGAGTATACTGAACAGGGTATTGTCTTCCGTTTCAAGGCTCCTGAGGCTCAGAAGGTGGAGCTGGAGTGTGAGATACTGCCAGAGAACGTCGCCATGCAGCGCGATAGCAGCGGTGTGTGGAGCGCAACACTCTCTGACTACCTCTTTGAGACCTTCAAATACTGCTTCGTAGTGGATGGCACTCGTGTGGCAGACCCTAGCAATATGTACCTGTCGCCTGACCAGGGCTTCAAGTATAGCATCTGCGACAATCCAAACTCTCCCTTCAACTTTGCTTCACAGGAGGATATTGCCCACGGTCGTGTCGCTTATGAGTTGGACCGCAACGAGGCTTGGTTTACCTCAGCCATGCCACAGCAGGGCGGTATGATGATGCCAATCATGATACAACTGGTACCTGGTGAGGGTGACACCATGGAGAGTTGGTTTAAGGTGGGTGGCGCTGATGCCATCGTTGACCGCCTGTTGGCTGATGGCAAGACCAAACCGTGTATCCTGACCACCAGCGACATGGAGTTCATGAAAGGTGCTGGTATGCCCCAGATGCCTGGCTTCAGAGTTCGCACCCTGCGTGCTGACGACTATCCCACATGGAGTCAGCGTCGTCGTGCACTGGTTCGTCTGCTGCTGGCCATCGGTAAGGAGTCCGCTCCGCAGATGCCGTCCTTTGGTGGTGGCGGATTCGGAGGCGGCTTCGGCGGAGGCGGTGGCTTCGGCGGAGGTGGCTTTGGTGGCGGCTTCCAAGGAAATTAATAATGGAAATCAATAATAACAAAATGAATTTAGTAACACGTAACCGATCACTTATTTCTTTAAAAAACACAATGCTCATGGCCGGCCTCCTGCTGGCCATGAGTTCGCAGTCCGTATCAGCCGAAGAGCGTACCATTGATATCAGTGGTAGCAACAGTGCGGATAGCTATCTTGTCTATAACAGCAGTATCTCGGTACCTGCTGACGATATCGTCAACGCGAAGATAAATGCCCGTTACTGCTATTTCAGTTCAACTATTTCCGGTAGTGGCGTACTGAATATCTATGGTGGCGGCGACCGCTGTTTCTTGGGCGGTGAGAAAGGAAAGACATGGCCCAACTGGACGAACTATACAGGCAACGTACATATCTATAAACTTGCAGAGAGTTCTTATTCGGCAGGTTTCTATGGCGTAGTATTGGCTTATGGCGGTAAGTCGTCATCGCCAGAAAATGCGTTGGCAGATGTCAAATCAGGTAAGGTAAACCCCTCTATGGCCAACAATCGGGTAACAATCCATAACGGTGCTACGATGGTTTGTGAAACCAGTACCAATGGAGCAGGCTTCCGCATCGGAGAATTGAATACCGAGGCTGGCTCGACCCTGCAAGGCTATTACAAGAAGTCTCGTTCTGTCTATTATCTGTTGGGCGGTCTGAATACGGATGCTACACTGGCTGGTACCATCAAACCTACTGACTATGATGACGCTACACTGCTGAGCATCGTCAAAGAGGGTACAGGCACCTATAGCATTACGGGTAACAACAACTACCTGAGTGGTGCCTTGCGCATCTTAGAGGGTAGGGTGCTGGTGATGAACGACCGCGCTGAGGCTGAGAGTCAGCAGTTGCGTGGCGCATTGGGTGCTAAACCGAATGCAAACGAAGCCATTGCCTACGTCTTTAGCAAGGGTGTGTTAGGTGGTACAGGAAGTATTGGCGGTATGGTCGATAACTACGGCACCATCGAGCCTGGCGCTGATGGCATTGGTGTGCTGACGCTGAAGAACTATGCTGCTGACCTAGCAGCAAACCTCACCGTTCGTCCTTCATCTCGTCTGCGCTTTAAGGTGGCAGCAGCCAACAGCTACGATCAACTCGTGGTGGATGGTAGCGTGAGCTACAATAACATAATGGATGACTTCTCGACCAGCGACAAGATGCCCGTCATTGAAATGGCGCTGGAACAGACGGCCGATATCGCTATCGGTACGGAGTTCCGTGTGCTGACCGTCAACAGCAAGGTTGCTGGCGACTGGCACTTCGATGTGCATGCCAATAAATATACTTGGGTAGTTGAGGAACGTCAAGAAAACGACCATGTCGTCTTTGTCGTACGTCTGGAGTCTTATGCTGATATGGAGATTGCTGATGATCCCGATGAAGATGATGAGGCCAACGATCCCATCTACACCATGGGCGCTTTCTATGATGATGGCATCAATGATGCTACCGATAACAATACGTTGCGCTACTATGCAGACAAGAATCAGAAGAGCATTGGCGTCGCACTGTGTACCTATAAAGGTTATGACAGCGAACGTAAAGAGGCTGCAAGACAGTTTAATATGATGGTCTGCGAGAACGAGATGAAGATGGATGCGCTGCAACCTTCTAAGGGTAGCTTCAGCTTTGGTGGTGCCGACAACCTTGTGTCTCTTGCCCAACAAAACGATATGGCTATTCGCGGCCACTGTCTGGTATGGCACTCGCAGGTGCCTGGCTGGTTGTCGTCCGACGGTAAGAAGAACGATAAGAACTGGACACGTGAGCAGGCTTTGGAGATCATGAAGAACCACATCACCAAGGTGATGCAGCACTATAAAGGTAAGGTACGCGAGTGGGATGTCGTCAACGAGTGTCTCGACGACGACCAGACGACGGTACGTAGCAATCCTAACAGCTACGACCTGCGTCAGCAGAGCGTCTGGCAGCGTGC
>OMXL01000070.1 GCA_900314985.1 uncultured Prevotellaceae bacterium
GTGGGCAATCAGAACTTCGAACTGGCTGCCAGCTATCGCGACCGCCAGACACAGCTGGAGCGCGAGTTGCAGGAGCTGAACAAGAAGTGGCAAGACGGCGAGGTGGATGTGCGTCAGACCATTACAGAGAAAGAGGTGGCCGAAGTGGTCAGCATGATGACGGGCATACCCGTACAGCGCATGGCCCAGGAAGAAGGCATTCGCTTGAAAGGTATGGCGCAGGAGTTGAAACAACACGTCATTGCTCAGGATAAGGCTATCGACAAGATGGTCAAGGCCATTCAGCGCAACCGTGTGGGACTGAAGGAGCCCAACCATCCCATTGGCGTCTTCATGTTCTTAGGACCTACGGGCGTGGGTAAGACCTATCTCGCCAAGAAGCTGGCTGAGTTTATGTTTGGCTCTACAGATGCCCTGATACGCATCGATATGTCAGAATATACGGAGTCGTTCAACGTCAGCCGTCTGATTGGTGCACCTCCAGGATATGTGGGCTACGAGGAAGGTGGCCAGTTGACAGAACGCGTGCGCCGTCATCCATACTCTATTGTGTTGCTCGACGAAATAGAGAAAGCGCACGGCAACGTCTTCAACCTGTTGCTGCAGGTGCTGGACGAAGGTCGTCTGACGGATGGCAACGGACGCTTTGTGGACTTCCGCAATACCGTCATCATCATGACCTCGAATGCTGGTACGCGCCAGCTGAAAGACTTCGGACGAGGCGTAGGCTTCAATGCAGGTTCTTCGTCAGCCTTGATGCTCAACGAGCAGGACAAGGAGCATGCTCGCCAGATAGTACAGAAGGCACTGTCGAAGCAGTTCTCGCCAGAGTTCCTGAATCGTCTGGATGAGATTATCACCTTCGACCAGTTGGATATCAACGCCATCAAACAGATTATCGACGTAGAATTGAAAGGACTCTACAAGCGCATTGCCGATTTGGGATACACCATCGACCTCTCTGACGAGGCTAAGGCGTTTGTCGCTGAGAAAGGTTACGACGTGCAGTTTGGTGCCCGTCCGCTGAAACGAGCCATCCAGAACTACATAGAAGATGGCATCTCCGATTTAATTGTCAACGGAGATTTGCCAGAGCAAGCAGTCATCCATATAGACAAGATGCAAGACCAAGATAAATTGTCGTTCACAGTGTGAGCGACAATTTTTGTTGTTATCGGACACAACAAAGAGATACTTTTTGTCATTATACTCTTGATTTAAATCAATTAAATAACAAAAAGCATACATTTTTGCTAAATTTGTAACAAAATGTTTGGTAGTTATCTACTTTTACTTTAATTTTGCAAGCGAAATTTCAAAAACACATTATTTCAATAGTATAATAACTAAACAGTAAAAAGATTATGAATGCAGCAAAAGTTGTAGAGGATCTGAAACAGAGATTTCCCAACGAGCCGGAGTACATCCAGGCCGTAAGTCAGGTACTGCCCACCATTGAGGAGGAGTACAACAAACACCCTGAGTTTGAGAAGGCCAACCTCATCGAGCGCCTTTGCATCCCCGATCGTGTTTGCGAGTTCCGCATCACATGGGTTGACGATAAGGGCAACGTACAGACCAACATGGGTTATCGTATTCAGCACAACAACGCCATTGGCCCGTACAAAGGTGGTCTCCGCTATCACAAGAGCGTAAACCTGGGTATCCTGAAGTTCTTGGCTTTCGAGCAGACCTTCAAGAACTCACTGACAACCCTGCCTATGGGTGGTGCTAAGGGTGGTTCAGACTTCTCTCCCCGTGGCAAGAGCGACGCTGAGGTAATGCGTTTCTGCCAGGCATTCATGAACGAACTGTATCGCGTAATCGGTCCTGATGAGGACGTTCCCGCTGGTGATATCGGTGTTGGTGGCCGTGAGGTTGGTTACCTCTTCGGACAGTACAAGAAGCTGACCCACCAGTTCCAGGGCGTGCTGACCGGTAAGGGTCTCTCTTTCGGTGGTTCACTGATCCGTCCTGAGGCTACTGGTTACGGTTGCGTATACTTCCTGACTTCTATGCTCGCTACTCGCGGCATCGACCTGAAGGGTAAGAAGGTGCTGATTTCCGGTTCAGGTAACGTTGCTCAGTATGCTACTGAGAAGTGTCTGCAGTTGGGTGCTATCCCCTTGACACTGTCTGACTCTGACGGTTACATCTACGACCCAGATGGTATCGACTTCGACAAGCTGGCTTACGTGAAGGAGCTGAAGAATGTTGAGCGTGGACGTATCAAGGAGTATGCTGAGGAATATCCTAACGCAGTATATCACGCTGGTGAGCGTCCTTGGCACGAGAAGGCTGATATCGCTCTGCCTTGCGCTACCCAGAACGAGATTAACGGTGAGCAGGCTCAGGCCCTGATTGACAACGGTGTTATCGCTGTTGCTGAGGGTGCTAACATGCCTTCACTGCCCGAGGCTATCAAGATCTTCCAGGACGCCAAGATCCTCTATGCTCCTGGTAAGGCTTCTAACGCTGGTGGTGTATCAGTTTCTGGTCTGGAGATGTCACAGAACTCAGAGCGTCTGAGCTGGACTTCTGAGGAGGTTGACAACTACCTGAAGCGCATCATGAACGACATTCACGAGAACTGCGTGAAGTACGGTACTCAGGCTGATGGCTACATCAACTACGTGAAGGGTGCTAACGTAGCAGGCTTCATGAAGGTTGCCAATGCCATGATGGCTCAGGGTATTGTATAAGCTCGACGAAGTCAAGGTTATACGGCCTGGTGATACTCAGGGAATCGTATAAGCTTCATACAATTATTACAATATTGATAAGAGGATGCGATTTTCTTGTGAAAGTCGCATCTTTTTATAATAATTTTTACTACCTTTGCAAGCAAAAACTTAAAATAGAAGATTATGCTTACATTGAAGCTCATTACTGAGGAGACTGACCGCGTCATTCGCGGATTGGAAAAGAAACATTTCAAGAACGCAAAAGAAGCTATCGACGAGGTTCTCGCCGTTGACAAGCGTCGTCGTGAGGCCCAGCAGCAGCTGGACAAGAACCTGGCAGAAGCCAAGAAACTGGCTGCCCAGATTGGTGGTCTGATGAAGGAAGGCAAGAAGGCCGAGGCTGACGCCATCAAGGCGCAGGTATCTGAGATGAAGGATACCAACAAGCAACTGGAACAGACAATGAACGACTCACAGGACGAGATGACCCGTCTGCTTTGTCAGATTCCTAATATCCCCTACGACGAGGTACCCGAGGGTGCTGCCGCTGAGGACAACCACGTAGTAAAGTCAAACCTGAAGGAGTGTACCGATAAGGATACTGTTGGCAACTGGGATGTTAATCCTAAGTTGGGCATCGCTAATCCCCTGCCCCACTGGGAGCTTGCCAAGAAGTACAACCTCATCGACTTCGACCTGGGTGTGAAGATTACGGGTGCCGGATTCCCTGTCTATATCGGCAAGGGTGCCCGTCTGCAGCGTGCGCTCATCAATTTCTTCCTCGACGAGGCTCGCAAGAGTGGTTACACAGAGATCATGCCGCCTACGGTGGTGAATGCCGCCTCTGGCTATGGTACTGGTCAGCTGCCTGACAAGGAAGGTCAGATGTATCACTGCGAGGTCGACGACTTCTATCTGATTCCTACTGCTGAGGTTCCCGTCACCAATATCTATCGTGACGTCATCCTCGACGAGAAGGATCTGCCCATCAAGAACTGTGCCTACACAGAGTGTTTCCGTCGTGAGGCTGGTAGCTACGGTAAGGACGTTCGTGGTCTGAACCGTCTGCACGAGTTCTCGAAGATTGAGATTGTTCGCATCGACAAGCCTGAACACTCTAAGGAGAGTCACAAAGAGATGCTGGAGCATGTAGAGGGTCTGCTGAAGAAGCTGGAACTCCCCTACCGCATTCTGCTGCTTTGTGGTGGCGACCAGTCGTTTACAAGTTCTATCTGCTACGACTTCGAGGTCTATTCAGAGGCTCAGGGTCGTTGGTTGGAAGTCTCTTCTGTATCTAATTTCGATACCTATCAGGCTAACCGCCTGAAGTGTCGCTATCGCAACGCAGAGACCAAGAAGACTGAGCTTTGCCATACATTGAATGGTTCAGCGCTGGCTCTGCCTCGTATCGTTGCTGCCCTGTTGGAGAACAACCAGACCGAGAACGGCATCAAGATTCCTGCCGCCCTCGTGCCGTACATGGGTTGCGACATCATTGACTAAAAACAACAAACAAATACTTATGAACAAAATCGTTAGAAAGGAGCAATTTTCTGAGAAGGTTTTCCTTTTCGAGATGGAAGCTCCGCTGATTGCCAAGAGCCGCAAGGCAGGCAACTTCGTTATTGTACGTGTAGACCAGCGTGGCGAGCGCATGCCGCTGACTATTGCTGGTGCAGACATCGAGAAGGGCACCATCACCTTGGTGGTCCAGATGGTAGGTCTGTCTTCCAAGAAGCTCTGTGCACTCAACGAGGGTGACTATGTGGCTGACATTGTCGGACCTTTGGGCAATCCTACTAAGATTGAAAAATATGGCACTGTTGTGTGTGCAGGTGGCGGACTGGGCGTTGCCCCTATGCTGCCTATTATCCAGGCGCTGAAAGCTGCCGGAAACCGCGTCCTGTCAGTGATGGCAGGTCGTTCTAAAGACCTGATTATCCTTGAAGATAAGGTTCGTGAATCGTCTGACGAGGTCATCATCATGACTGATGACGGCTCTTATGGCGAGAAGGGTGTGGTAACTGTTGGTATCGAGAAGTTTGTCGAGCAGGAACATGTCGACAAGATCTTCGCCATTGGTCCTCCCATCATGATGAAGTTCTCTAACCTCACTGCCCAGAAACACGGCATTCCTTGCGAAGTATCACTGAACACCATCATGGTCGATGGTACGGGTATGTGTGGTGCCTGTCGTCTGACAATCGGTGGCAAGACGAAGTTCGTCTGCATCGACGGTCCTGAATTCGATGGCGCCCTCGTTGACTGGGACGAGATGTTCAAGCGCATGGGTACCTTCAAGCGTGCTGAGCAGGAAGAGCTGGAGCACTACGAGGAGCACCTGGTCAAAGGCACTGTGCTCGACGGTTCTGCCGTCGAGAAGACCACCGATGTTGCCATGGACACTACTCCCACAGACGACACCATCGAGGTCCTTACTGACCGTGACGCTGAGTGGCGTAAAGAACTTCGTGCTTCAATGAAGCCCAAGGAGCGTACCGCCATCGAGCGTGTCAAGATGCCTGAGCTGGACCCCGTCTATCGTGCTACCACTCGTACTGAAGAGGTAAACATCGGACTGACCAAGGAGATGGCTATGACTGAGGCTAAGCGTTGTCTCGACTGCGCAAAGCCCAGCTGCGTGGAGGGCTGTCCCGTCAACATCAATATCCCATCGTTCGTCAAGAACATTGAGCGTGGCCAGTTCCTGGCTGCGGCTAAGGTGCTGAAGAACACCTCTGCCCTGCCTGCTGTCTGCGGTCGTGTTTGTCCACAGGAGAAGCAGTGCGAGAGCAAGTGTATCCACCTGAAGATGAACGAGCCCGCTGTAGCTATCGGCTACTTGGAGCGTTTCGCTGCTGACTATGAGCGTGAGAGTGGCAACATCTCACTGCCTGAGATTGCTCCTGCCAACGGCATCAAGATTGCCGTTGTAGGTTCTGGTCCTGCAGGTCTGTCATTCGCTGGCGATATGGTCAAGAAGGGCTACGATGTCTATGTCTTCGAGGCACTGCACGAGATTGGTGGTGTACTGAAATATGGTATTCCTGAGTTCCGTCTGCCCAACAAGATTGTCGACGTAGAGATTGAGAACCTTCGCAAGATGGGTGTTCACTTCCAGACAGACGTCATCGTGGGTAAGACCATCAGCGTAGAGACCCTCGAGCAGCAAGGCTTCAAGGGCATTTTCGTAGGTTCTGGTGCTGGTCTGCCAAACTTCATGAATATTCCTGGCGAGAATGCCATCAACATCATGTCGTCTAACGAGTATCTGACGCGTGTGAACCTCATGGACGCTGCCAACCCTGTGACTGACACGCCTATCAATCTGGGTAAGAACGTGCTCGTCGTGGGTGGCGGTAACACCGCTATGGACTCTTGTCGTACGGCTAAGCGTCTGGGTGGCAACGTGACTCTCGTCTACCGTCGTTCTGAACAGGAGATGCCTGCTCGTCTGGAGGAGGTGAAGCATGCTAAGGAGGAAGGCATCAACTTCCTGACGCTCCACAACCCCATCGAATATCTGGCTGACGAGAATGGTGCCGTAAAGGCTGCCGTGCTGCAGGTGATGGAGCTGGGAGAACCTGACGCTTCAGGTCGTCGCAGTCCTGTACCTGTTGAGGG
>OMXL01000010.1 GCA_900314985.1 uncultured Prevotellaceae bacterium
CAGCGGTTTGGATTTTCTTTCTGTCGGGATTACTGGACTCGAACCAGCGACCTCGCGCCCCCCAGACGTGTGCGCTACCAACTGCGCTAAATCCCGATCGTTTTGCTGTTAAGCGGCTGCAAAGGTACGGAGTTTTTTCGAAACCTGCAAATTTTCTGTGTATTTTTTGCAGAAAAGTATGATATTTCTAGTTATTTCTTAAAATTATATTATTTATTTTGTGTTGTGCTCACTAAATCGTACCTTTGTACGTTATAATAAAAAAGGTACACGATATATCTATGCAATATACCATAACAGCCCCCAAGGAACTGAAGCAGACCGTTCAGTTGCCGGCATCAAAGAGCATCTCTAACCGTGCATTGGTGATTCACGCCTTGTCGGGAGGTGACGTACTGCCAGAGAACCTGTCGGACTGTGACGATACAGAGGTGATAGTCAATGCGCTGAAGAACAACCCCTA
Organism: uncultured Prevotellaceae bacterium; assembly: GCA_900314985.1. GTDB lineage: Bacteria > Bacteroidota > Bacteroidia > Bacteroidales > Bacteroidaceae > Prevotella. The sequence goes on from OMXL01000010.1 coordinate 464, forward strand.
CGAGATTGACATCAAGGCGGCAGGTACTGCTATGCGTTTCATGACAGCCTATCTGGCTACGCGCGACGGCGAGGAACACGTCATCACGGGTACGGAGCGCATGAAGCACCGCCCCATCCACATCTTGGTGGATGCCCTGCGCGGCCTGGGTGCCGACATCGAATACGTGGGAAAGGAAGGCTTCCCACCACTGCGCATCAAAGGTGGCAAGTTGGAAGGTGGACAGTTAGAGGTGCCAGGCAATGTCAGCTCACAGTTCATCTCGGCCTTGCTGTTGATTGGTCCATGTCTGAGCAACGGTCTGACACTGCGACTGACGGGCGACCTTATCTCGCGTCCGTATATCGATCTGACGCTATGGATGATGCGTGAGTTTGGAGCGGATGCCGACTGGAGTGCCTTTGACACCATCACCGTGGCAGGCAAGCCCTACGTTCAGCGCAGCTACTTCATCGAGAACGACTGGAGCGCCGCCTCCTACTGGTATGAGATGATGGCGCTGTCGAAACAGGAAGACGACGAGATACGCTTAGAGGGACTGATGGACGGTTCGAAGCAGGGTGACTCGAGTGTGCGCTACATCTTTAGTCTGCTGGGCGTGAAGACCACCTTTGCCACAAAAAGGGAGGGTGTTCCTACCACAGTGACACTACGTCATAGCGGTCGCTGCGTGCCCCGCCTGGAATACGACTTCGTCAATGCTCCCGACATGGCACAGACCTTCGTGGTATGCTGTCTGATGTTAGACGTACCTTTCTACTTCCGTGGACTGTCGACGCTGAAAATCAAGGAGACCGACCGCATCGAGGCCCTGAAGAAAGAGGCGCTGAAGTTAGGTTTCGTGCTCCACGACAAGAACGACAGCGAGCTGTATTGGGACGGTGAGCGTTGCGAACCCATGGAGGATGCAGCCATCGACACCTACGAAGACCATCGCATGGCGCTGGCCTTTGCCCCTGCCGCCTTCCGTCTGAAGCAGTTGCGCATCAATAATCCGCAGGTAGTTACCAAGTCGTACCCCAGCTATTGGGAAGACATCAAAGCTGCGGGCTTCGCCCTAGTGAATAGTGAGAAGTGAATAGTGAATAATTTGCTACCGCTTTAGAATATATGCAATTTCTGCTGATTGTCGTCATATCGCTTGTGGTGCTGGGCATCATTGCTGCTATCGCTTCTATCGGTAGCACGGATGAGCCTATTGTCCAGAAGGAGGGCGACTGTGCCTCGTGCACCAGCAAGACGGATTGCAAACTCAAGGAGTTGAAAGAAGAAGGAGAAAGAAGAAGACAAAAGAAGATAGAAGGAGATAAAGGACAAATGTCTTGCGGTCATCATGAATCAGCGAAAAATCTATCGTCCTTTATCTTCCTCTTTCTCCTTTTCACTCCCTTTATCTTCCTATCTTGTTCCACCAAGAATAATACGGCGAAGAGCCGCTTCTGGCAGTCGTTTACCGCACGCTATAATACCTATTATAATGCTTCGCAGGCGTTCATCGATGGTAGTATAGAGAAAGAGAACGGCAACAAGGACAATTGCACGGAATTGATACCGCTCTATCCTGTGAGCAACAAGCAGAGTCGTGAGTTGGGAAAAAGCAACTACGACCGTGCCATCGAGAAGGCTGAGAAGGTCATCAAGCTCCATAGCATCAAGAAGCGTCCAGAGTGGAACAAAGGACGTCGCAAGACGGAGAAAGACATAGAATGGCTCAGTCGTCGCGAGTACAACCCCTTCTTGTGGCATGCCTGGCTGCTGTTGGGTAAGTCGCAATTCCAGCAGGGTCAGTTTGAAGAGGCTGCCGCCACCTTCTCTTATATGTCGCGCCTCTATCAGACGCAGCCCGCCATCAATGGTATTGCCCGTGCCTGGCAGGCCAAGAGCTATACCGAACTTGACTGGCTGTATGATGCCGAAGACGTCATCAACAAGCAGCGTCGCGACACCATGCACTATCGTGCCGTGAAAGACTGGGACTATACGCTGGCCAACTATCACGTCCGCGCCGGCCACTACGAAGAGGCGTTGCCCTATCTGCGCAAGGTTATCAAGCACGAGACGCGTCGCAAGCAGAAGGCGCGCGAATGGTTCCTTATGGGACAGATACAGACGCAGTTAGGTCAGAAACAGGAAGCCTACGAGTCGTATAAGCACGTCATCCGTCTGAATCCACCTTATGAGTTGGAGTTTAATGCGCGTATCGCCCAGACCGAGGTGATGCCAGCTACCGATGCTAAGGGTAAGATCAATAAGCTGAAGCGCATGGCGCGTTCAGACAATAACAAGGACTTCTTAGATCAAGTATATTATGCCATTGGCAACGTCTATCTCACCCAGTGCGATACCCTGCACGCCATCGAAGCCTATGAAGAAGGCTGCAAGAAGGCTACGCGCACGGGTATAGAGAAAGGTGTGCTGCTCTTGTCGTTGGGCAACCTCTATTGGGACAAGGAGAAATATGCCGATGCCCAGCGCTGCTATGGCGAGGCCATCGGTTTGTTGGACAAAGACCGCAAAGACTATCAGCAGCTTGACGCCCGCTCGAAGGTGCTCGACGAGTTGGTGCCCCACACCAATGCCGTAGAGCTGCAAGACTCGTTGCAGCGTCTGTCTCTCATGCCCGAAGACCAGCGCAACAAGATTATCGACAAGATTATCGAAGAGCTCATCAAGAAAGAGAAAGAAGAGCAGCGCGCCAAAGAGGAGGAAGAAGCCGAAAAGACCCAGCAGCAAGAGGAGGCCAAGAACGGTGGTAGAACCAACAACAGGTTTGCCGCCAATCCCCAACAGCCCACAGCTAACACCCAGAGTGGTCAGTGGTATTTCTATAATCCGCAGGCCATCAGCCAAGGTAAGCAGACCTTCCAGCGCCAGTGGGGTAGGCGTGAGAACCAGGACCACTGGCAACGTCTGAACAAGACCGTGGTGAACATGCTGCAGGAGAACCCAGAGAATGCAGAATCTCCGGAAACTTCGGATAATCCGGAGATTCCGGACAGCACCGGTACCACTGTGCCCAACGATTCCGTCGCTGCGGAAGCCCCCGCCGACACCTCTGCCCTCGACCCGCACAAGCGCGAGTACTACTTAGCACAGATACCTTTCACTGACGAGCAGAAGGCGGAGAGCGATAACCTCATCAAGGATGGCCTGTTCCATTCGGGCATCATCTTCAAAGACAAGTTAGACAACCTCAGACTCAGCGAGAAGGCCCTGCACCGCCTGACCAGTCAGTATGCTGACTACGAGAAGAACGACGAGGCGTGGTACCACCTATTCTTATTATACTCCCGACTGGGACGTACTACCGAGGCCGAACACTGTCTGGCCATGCTCCAACAAGGCTACCCGGAAAGCGACTGGACCATCTTACTCTCTGATCCTAACTTCATGGAGAACCAGCGCTTTGGCGTACACATAGAAGACTCTATCTATGCGGCTACCTACCAAGCCTTTAAGGAAAACCGCCACGACGAGGTCAAGTCCAATGGCGAGATTTCTGAGAAGCGCTTCCCACTGGGTCAGCACCGTCCGAAGTTCCTCTTCATCGAAGGTCTCAGTCTGTTGAATGAGGGAAAGTCGCAGGGCTGTATAGATCGTCTGAAACAGGTGGTTGAGCAATACCCAGAGAGTGAGGTCAGCGAGATGGCTGGTATGATTATCCGTGGTGTCCAGGAGGGCAAGACACTCCATGGCGGTAAGTTTGACATCGGTGATGTCTGGTCACGACGTTGCGTCGACATGGCTGCCGACTCTACGCGCAACGACACGCTGACGCTGGAACTCAATACCAACTATGTGTTCCTGTTGGCCTACCAGCCTGACTCCGTCAACCACAACCAGTTGCTCTACGAGATGGCGAAGTACAACTTCTCCAACTTCCTCGTGCGCAACTTCGATATTACGACCGACCAGGATGCCAACGGACTGGCCCGTATGATGATTAGCGGATTCCTCAACTACGATGAGGCTCGCCAGTATGCTCGCCAGCTCTATGCCGACGAGGCGATGGCTGCCATCCTACGCCCCTGTCGCAGCATCATTGTCAGCGAGAAGAACCTGCCACTGTTAGGTACCAACTATAGCTATCGCGACTACGAAGAGTTCTTCGAGAAAGAGTTGGAGCCATTGGATGTTTCTCCCGAGCCACTCCTGGATGAGCCCGAGATTATTACCCAAGAGGAGGAAGAGGATGTGCAGCCTGCAACGAATAGCAACCAACCTGCAGCCAATGATGACGACCCCTTATTCAATGATTTGCCCCAACAGCAGAACAGTGGATATATGGAGTTTGACGACGATTTCTGGAGATAAACCCAAAATTTTTGTTCTTTTCATGTCACAAAATATATCCTTCTACGTATTATAGGTAAAGAACAAAGATAATCACAATGAGCCAAGAAGAGTTTCAACAGGCAGTACGCCAACTGCGACCACACATCACAGAATTGGCACAACACTACCTGGCAGACCACGAAAAGGCTGAAGATGCCGCACAAGATGCACTGCTACGACTATGGCAGATGCATGAGCGGTTACACTCTCCTATCGACGGTCTGGCGAACACTCTCACTCGCAACATCTGCATTGACCAACTGCGTCGGCAGCATCCTACCATCTCCACCAGTCAGATAGAGGCAGAAGATACGGAGCCGACCAATCATCAACAGGTAGAACGCATAATGCAAGTTGTAGACTCCTTGCCAGAGTTACAACAAACCATTCTCCGACTACGCCACATGCAAGGCATGGAGATGAAAGAACTGGCAGCAATGCTTCAGATGAATGAGGCAGCAGTGCGAAAGGCGCTCAGTAGAGCACGTATGGCAGTAAGAGATTTATATTTAAAACAGCAAGGATATGAATAACAAAAATGATATAAGGACACTGACAGAGCGTTTCTTCCTAGGAGAGACAACGCTTGCCGAGGAGCAACAGCTCTACCAGTTGTATCAGCGCGAGGAAATTCCTCAAGACTTGCAGCCCTATCGTCAGATGTTTCTCGATATGCAAGCCATCGCCCCTGACACTGTGGCTGAGGTTCGTCCTCTTCGCAGCACCCATATCCGTCGCTGGCTTGTGGCAGCCTCTCTTGCACTGGTCATCGGTTTCAGCACTTTCTTCCTATTCCATCATCAGCAGCATGAAGAATGCGTGGCTTACATCTATGGGCAGAAGACCACCGACATCAATGTCATCATGGCAGAGATGAAGCATTCTGCAGAAGCGATGACTACCGACGCGCAGCATGATATCGTTGAAAGTCAACTTAATGAGATGTTCAATATAGAATAATACTATAACTTATGAAAAGATTAGTAATATTATTAGCATTCACTGCCTGCCAACTCTTTGCAATGGCGCAGAAAGAGCTACACATCGGACCATTGTTCGAGGGAAAGATTGTCCCGCACGACCAGATGGTAGAGACACGCGTGCGCGGTCGTTCGCTCAGTAAATACGGACTCACCTATTTCCATAGTCTTCGCTTCGAGCCAAGCACTAAGGAAGAGAAAGCTATCAAAAAGCTGCTGAAAGAAGATATGGCAGAAAGGGCATCGCAAAACTACAGATGCTACACAGACGATGACAAAGGTCTCTATCAGGTATTTATGCAATTACCTGCTGTCAACGGCAAGAATCGCATGCTTTGTTATAAGCAACGATACGATAGCGTGCTCGTCATCTATATGGAAGGCCCTGAGGCTTCATTCAATACTTTAGAAAAAATGTCAAACAAATAAATCAACACAATTATGAAAAAGATTCTTTTAGGAATGGCACTGCTCACCGCGACAGCAGTACAGGCTATGGAAGACAACGACACAACGATTATCAACAACGCCCATAAGGTAATGGTTATCACTAACGACTCGCTACAGCAGATTAAGGTAGTGGGTAAGGACGAAGACAAGCAATATGTTTACGAGAACCTTCTTCAAATCGTAGATACCAACTACGTCAGTGAATCACGTACCTACCGCGAATTAAATGCCGTCAACTGGAAAGTCGGCAAGAAGGACCAGAATGGTTGGAGCAGTAATAGCCTCACTTTACATTTCGGACTAGGAGTATCAACTCCTACCAACGTTCCAAGTGACATTGATTTCCGTCCTTTCAGTTCGTGGGAAGCCATGATATGGTTACAGTTTGACCATACTCCCAAGCATAAGTTGCAGACCTATTCGGTTGGTCTCGGTTTCACATCACGCGGCTATGGTATCCGTGACGACAAGATGTTGTATAAAGGCGAAGATGGCGTCGTTGGATTGTATGATTATCCCACTGGCGCTGCTTCCAGAAGTTCACGCATCACTATTAGCAGTCTTTCTGTACCTTTCCTCTTCAAACAGAAGTTTGGTCACAAAAGTCACTATAGCTTGACCCTCGGCCCTGTAGTTAATTTCAATATAGCAGGCACTCTAAACAACAGCTTTGAACTTGAAGATGACGATTACAATGTTACCACCAAGAACATCGGTTATCGTCCCGTCACCGTTGACTTCATGGGTATCTTCCGCGCTTATGGCTTTGGCTTCTACGTCAAGTATTCTCCCATGAGCGTACTGAAGACTAACCGTGGACCACAGTTCCGTGCACTCTCTTTCGGCTTATACCTCTAAGCCTCAAACGCTTTTTTCTGTTAATATAAAGGCTGTAATAAAAAAAAATATGTATCTTTGCAGATAAATTGTAAATCAGTTAAATCTGCAAACATGACAAACGGACTATTGCTTTGGGCAGACGACGAGATGGAGCTGCTACGCGCCCACTTGTTGTTCCTGGAAAAGAAAGGTTATGAGGTGGTGACGGTGACCAACGGTACCGACGCCATTGAGGAGTGCAAGAAGCGCACCTTCGACCTGGTATTACTCGACGAGATGATGCCAGGTCTTAGTGGTTTGGAGACCCTGCAGCGCATCAAGGAGATAACACCACAGGTGCCCGTCGTCATGGTGACCAAGAGCGAGGAGGAGGACATCATGAACCAGGCCATTGGTCAGCAGATTGCCGACTACCTCATCAAACCCGTCAACCCCAACCAGATACTGCTGACGCTGAAGAAGAACATCCACCGCAAGGAGATTATCACTGAGACGGTGCAGACGGGCTATCAGCAGCAGTTCCAGCAGCTGTCGATGCAGATTATGGACTGTAGCACGTGGCAGGACTGGACCAACGTATATAAGCGACTGGTACGCTGGGAGCTGGAGCTGAGTGCTACCGACTCGCAGATGACCGAGATGTTGGAGATGCAGAAAGAGGAAGCTAACCGGGGCTTTGCGAAATTCGTGAAGCAGAACTATCTGGAATGGTTAGAAGTGAGAAGTGAGAGGCTAGAAGCTAGAGAAATGTCTAAGCCTTCCTTCTTGGCAAAGAGTAACCTCTCACCTCTCACCTCTCACCCCTCACCCCTGTTATCTCCTGATGTATTTAAGAATAAGGTGTTCCCCGTACTGAGCGAGGGCAAGAAGGTGTTCCTCATTGTGCTCGACAACTTCCGTTACGACCAGTGGAAGATGCTGGAGCGTGAGATTGGCGACCTGTTCGATATTGACGAGGATGTATATTGCAGCATTCTGCCTACTGCGACGCAGTATGCCCGCAATGCCATCTTCTCTGGACTAATGCCCATACAGATTGCGCAGATGTTCCCTGACCTATGGGTCGACGAGGACGAGGAAGAGGGTAAGAACCTCAACGAGGAGCCACTCATCCAGACACAACTGGAGCGCTACCGCAAGCGTAACACCTTCTCTTATCATAAGATCAACACCTCGGCAGAAGCCGACAAGCTGGTCAGTCAGCTGAATACGCTGGAGAAGAACGACCTCAACGTGGTGGTCTTCAACTTTATCGACATGCTCAGCCATGCTCGTACCGAGTCGAAGATGGTGCGCGAGTTGGCCAACAACGAATCGGCATACCGTAGCATCACACTGTCGTGGTTCCGCCACTCGGCCATGGCCGACCTGTTCCGCCAGTTGGCACAGAGCGACTATCAGGTCATTATCACCACCGACCACGGTAGCATCCGTGCCACCAATCCTGTGAAGATTATCGGTGACCGTAACACCAACACCAATCTGCGCTATAAGTTAGGCAAGAACCTGGCCTACGATTCCAAGGATCTCTTTGTCATCAAGGAGCCACAGAAGGCCCACCTGCCTGCCCCCAACCTGTCGACAAGCTACGTCTTTGCTACGGGTGACGACTTCTTCGCCTATCCCAACAACTACAACTACTATGTATCCTACTATCGCAATACCTTCCAACATGGAGGTATCTCGATGGAAGAGATGATTATACCGATTGTAACCCTTAAAGGAAGAAAAAGATAAGCGGCCAGAGGCCTAATTGAAAATTGAAAATTGAGAATTGAGAATTATGATTAGCATTAGGATTCAAGACATAGAACATATCCGCGAGGCTGCTCGCGAGTTTATCAATCAGATTGGCGACCGCCGCGTATTTGCCTTCTACGGTAAGATGGGTGCTGGCAAGACCACCTTTGTTAAGGCCATCTGCGAGGAATTAGGCGTAGAGGACGTCATCACCAGTCCTACCTTCGCTATTATTAATGAGTATAGTACAAACGTTCAACGTTCAACGTTCAACGTTCAACGTATTTTCCACTTCGACTTCTATCGCATCAAGAAACTCGAAGAGGTGTATGATATGGGCTATGAGGACTACTTCTACTCTGGTGTCCTCTGCTTCATTGAGTGGCCAGAACTGATAGAAGACATTCTGCCCGAGGATGCCGTCCGCGTCAGCATTGAGGAGCAGGCCGACGGTAGTCGACGGGTATTTACCGAATAAAAGAGCCGGTTCGCTGAATAGTTTTCGCGAGCCGGCTTTTCTTTTGTACTTTTGTGGTGGAAATAACAAACACTACATCACAATGACAAAGACAACATTTCTCACGATGCTCTATGCATCGATGGCATTGACAACAGCATGCTCTATAGAAGACCCCTATTCAGATTATCTAAATGGGGGCGGTTTCAGTTGGAATGAAGGTTCTGGAGGCTCTGGGGGCAGTAATGGAACATACACGGTGAGTCTGGCAGACATCACCATAGACAAGACGACGGCTGAGCCCACCACATCGGCCACAGCCTACTATCCTGAGGAAGAGGACAACATCGATAACGAGTCCTTTGGCTCAGCCACAACGGTCAACATCGTATTTAACGATGGCAGTGTCAGTTGTGACGCACCCTCGACGATGACTGTCAATACTGATGGAGCGCATCTGACCATCGACCACGGCAGCAGCTCGAAGGTGGTTTATAACGTCAGCGGTACGACCAGTGCTGGTTCGTTGACCATTGTGGGCGAGAAGAAATACAAGTTGTGCCTGAACGATGTCAGCATCACCAATCCGGACTCTACGGCTATCAACCTGCTCTCGAAGAAGCGTGCCTATATCGTCTTGGCGGGCTCCAACACGCTGACAGACGGCAGCTCGTCGAAAGACAGTGACCAGAAGGCAGCCTTCTACTGTAAGGGCAAAATGCTCTTCAGTGGTAGCGGTGTGCTCAACGTCTATGGCAATACCAAGAATGCGATTGCCTGTGCCGACTATATCATCTTCTCTACTGGCAACAATATCTATGCCAAGTCAACAGCCAATCACGGCATCAAGGCCAACGACGGCATCTTCGTCAATGGTGGCATCCTGAATGTAGAGGTGTCGGCAGCAGCGGCAAAGGGCATCAGCTGTGAGAGCGACATCATCGTCAATGGCGGTCGTACCACCTGTATCACCACTGGTGCTGGTGCCTGGGACACTGACGACAATGAGACCAAAGGGTCGGCCGGTATGAAGGCCGATGGTAACATCACGGTGAATGGTGGTCAGCTGTATATGAAGAGTACTGGCAATGGTGGTAAGGGCCTCAGTGCCGACGGTACGCTGAATGTGACTGGTGGTGACATCTTTGTCATCACATTAGGTTCGAAATATTCGGCCAACAACGACTCGACATCGCCTAAAGGCATCAAGACAGACGGTGCCATCACCATCAGCGGTGGCAACATACTGGTCAGTGCCAACAACGAGGCTATCGAGTCGAAGAGTACCATCGACATCACTGGAGGTCACGTCTATGCCTATGGTAGTGACGATGCCATCAATAGCAAGAGTCACATGACCATCAGCGGTGGCTACGTGATGGCACACTCGACGGGCAACGACGGACTGGACGCTAACGGCAACTGTTATATAAAAGGTGGTGTGGTCTATGCCATCGGTACCACGACGCCAGAGGTTGGCATCGACGCCAATACCGAGGGAGGCTATAAGCTCTACGTTCAGGGTGGCACCATCGTAGCCATTGGTGGACTGGAGGGTGGTGCTCAGCTGTCGCAGTCGTGCTATGCTACCTCGTCATGGAGCAAGAGCACTTGGTATGCACTCTACAATGGTGACGAGTTGGCACTGGCTTTCAAAACACCATCGAGTGGAGGTAGCACACTGGTAGTCTCTACCGCTGGTACGGCATCGCTGAAGTCGGGCGTAACAGTTACTGATGGAACCACCTATTTCAATGGTATGGGCAACATCGGTGGCACCATCAACGACGGTTCGTCAGTCAGTCTCTCGTCCTATACGGCATCAGGTGGCATGCCTGGTGGCGGCGGTCCTGGAGGAAGATGGTAGGCGGACACAATAAAAACCTAAGACTGTGCGTTATATGAATTGGATGAAGATACAATCACGACAAGAGAACGCCATATACTTGGCACTCTGGGGCTTGCTCTTTGCAGCCCCAGTGCTAAGCATGTATATCCGTACGGTGAACAACAGTATGCTTGTCTTTAACTGGCCAGAGATACTGATGATCTGGAAGATGTTTGCCGTCTATCTGGTCATCTTCCTTATCCACAACTTCCTGCTGGCTCCTATGCTGATCTATGGAAGGAAGCGCGCGCTCTACACCACGATGATAGTAGCCATCTTTGCCTGCTTCATCACCTATCAGTGCACACATCGTCCTAAAATGAGGAGGTTCGGACCCCCACCCATGGAGAGGAGGATAGATCGCGGGGACGGTCCACGTTCCCACAATCCATACGGTGATCATCGTCCACCAAGAGACTTCAAGATGCCTGAACATGTGCCAGCAGTATTCATTGGTCAGCATGACATCGTAGCTGTAGTCATTCTGGTATTGATGTTTGGTATGAACATCGGTATCAAGCTATTCTTCAAGAATCGCAACGACCAGAAGAAGCTGGAAGCTCTGCAGAAGAAGAACTTGGAGCAACAATTGGAGTATCTGAAATACCAGATCAACCCGCACTTCTTCATGAACACGCTGAACAACATCCATGCACTGGTGGATATTGACCCAGAGAAGGCCAAAGACACCATCTTGGAGTTGTCGAAGATGATGCGCTTCATCCTCTATGAAGGCGATAAGAGCGGTGTGCCCCTCACTCGTGAGTTCGACTTCATCCGCCACTATGTAACACTGATGCAGCTACGCTATACCGACAAGGTGGACATCCGTACAGACCTGCCCGATGAGGCTCCCGATAAGACAGTGCCCCCCCTGATGCTAATCAGCTTTATCGAGAATGCTTTCAAACATGGCATCAGCTACCAGCACCAGTCGTTTGTACATATCAAGGTGGAGGTTATCGATGACCATCTGCACTTTACCTGTCGCAACTCGAAGGCAGAAATTCCCAACCAAGAGAAGGGTGGGGTAGGTCTGACGAATGTGAAACAGCGTCTGCATCTGCTTTACGACAATAACTATACGCTGAAAATACAAAATCAGCCTGACAGCTATAATGTTGAACTAACCATTCCACTGACATGATACGATGCATGGCTATTGACGATGAACCGCTGGCACTCCAGCAAATCGTCACCTATATTAATAAGGTACCCTTCCTGGAACTGGCAACCCAATGTCAGAGTGCACTGGAAGCGCGACAATTCCTGGAACAAGACACTGTTGATGCCATTTTCTGCGACATTAACATGCCTGACTTGAACGGCATGGACTTTGTCAAATCACTGACGACGCCACCACTCATCGTCTTCACCACTGCCTATGCAGAATATGCTGTAGAAGGTTTTAAGGTGAATGCTGTCGACTATCTGTTAAAGCCGTTCGGCTTGCAGGACTTCCAAAGGGCGGCAAACAGGCTAAAAGACCGTCTGTCCCCTAAGTTAGGGGACGACAGGGGTCTGAACAAGGGAAACATTAGCAGTTCTTCAGACCCCCAACCCCCTAACTTAGGGGGCTTAGAAGACGATACCATCTTCCTGAAGACAGAGTATCGCATCGTAAAGGTCAGCATCAGCGATATCCGTTATGTCGAGGCCATGAGCGAATATCTGAAGGTACATATTGAGGGAGATAGCAAACCCATTATTACCCTGTTGTCGATGAAGAAGATGGAAGAACGACTGCCCGACTACTTCATGCGCATTCACCGTTCTTATATTGTGAATCTCAAGATGATTCAGGAGGTCAACAAAAACCGTATCATCATGGACAAGGACACCTATCTGCCTATTGGCGATATGTATAAAGACGCTTTCCAGCAATATCTTGACACTAAATTTCTTGGTAAATAAGAAAAATTATCATTTTTCACTTTTCACTTTTCACTTTATTTCGTACCTTTGTCCGCGATTTTACAAATAAATTGAAACAAAGACATGAAAAAACTATTTATTCTGATACTTGCAGGAATGATGGCAGCACCATCATTCGCACAGTTTAGCACCAGCCGTAGCCGCAGCCGTTACAACCATAACGATACCGAGAGTTACTATGGTCTTCGTCTTGGTATGAACATAGCATCACTCAGCAGCGACAATGCTGATTTGGATATGGACAGCCGTGCAGGCTTGGCTTTCGGAGCGGTTTATGGCTTCCAGCTGGCTAACTCTACACCGGTATGGTTGGAACTGGGCGCCTTCTATTCTGAGAAGGGTGGTACCATGGAGAGCGTTCCTTTCCAGATGCCAGAAAACAAGGTAGGTTTCCAGAAGGTAAAGTGCCGTCTGAGCTACTTGCAGGTGCCTGTGGTGGTGAAGTATTCACTCGACCTGATTGACGACCTCTACATCCAGCCATTCTTGGGCGGTTATATGGCACTGGGACTGGGTGGTAAGATGAAGTATTATGGTGAGCAGAGATCTACCAGCTCCTACGACGCTGTCGATCGTTTCGATGGTGGTCTGCGTCTCGGCTGTGGTTTGGAATACCAGATGCTGTATGCTGAGGCTGGCTTTGACTTCGGTATTGCCAATATCGGCGACAGCGACTTCGACGGTGTCCACACCCGTTCGTTCTTCATCAATGTTGGTGTGAACTTTTAAGTTAAGGAGAGAAGGAGTTAAGGAAGTTAAAGAAGTTAAGGAAGTTAATAAGGAAACCGGCTGAGAGCATCACTGCTATCAGCCGGTTTATGTTTCATAGTATTCGTATTTAATTACTTAACAATTTTCTTGCCATTGATGATGTATAATCCACGTGGCAACAGGTTAGGATCAGTTCCTACATAGCGACCATCGAGTGTGTAGATACGAGTGGTCTTATAAGTATTCGTATTTACTGTGTGAATGCCAGTCGCATTAGGTTTAGCAACGAGAACCTCGTCAAGGAAGAAGCGACCCTTTTGGTTGCTTGCAGCTTCCACTTCGAAGGTAACCTTTACATTGCCAGTACCCGTGACAGTAACTGTGTAGTCTGTGAATGCACCACGCTCCATCTCAACTGTTGCAGGCTCGATAGTGCCGCCAATGGCAGAAAGCGTCAACGTTGTCAAATCAGAAGTTGTATTCCATGCACCTGCCTTAAAGGTCATTGTGGTAGTACCATTGAGGGCGAATGCAGGAGTTGTGGCAGAACCTGCGACCTTGCTAGTACCAAACTTAGCACACTTATTAGCGCCAAAAGACTTCTCGGCTACCCAGTCGTCGTTATCAGGAACGAATTCAGCAGATGCGATAGTACCGCTCCACTGACCATCGTTACCACCAGTACCTTCGCACTGGTCAAATGACTCATAGAACAGGTAGTCGTCTGTAGGATCTACAGGGCCAACACCGCCTATGTTAGCAACATAGTTGAACGATATGGTCTTGTCGCTATTCTGAGTAATCTCCTCTACAGAGCCATTCATCCACTTGGTACCATTGCTGGTCTTGGTAAAGAACTGGGCAGCATTCTTGGCAACAGTACCTTTGGTCTTGAAGTTCTTGTTGAAGAAGTTCTTTGAACCCTGTGGGAATGGATCGGTCAAGATACCCTCATCTGTGAAATACGTTTCACCCATCCACGAATCCGTCTGATACTCACCATCAGCGGGAACCACAGTCAGACGCTGGTGGTTGGGGTCATCGTTTGGAGCATTCTGTTCCCACACAGCCTGATCAAAGTCGCAGTGAAGAATCAGCAGACCAGCACTGGGCAGCGAAGCATCCCAGCCTTCCTTCTGACGGTTCTCCAGCAGGTAGTACTCGTTTTCGTTTTTGTCATTATAAATAATGTAGAACTCGCCATCGTTCTGCAGCGACTTCAGGTTACGAACCTCTACATCTTCATCCTTCAGCTCAATGGGCTGTTCCCAACCAGCAAACCAACGCTCGTAACTGGTATAACCGGCAGGCTGGAAACCGTTACCATTGTAGGAACCGCCATCCATCAAATCCCAAGAACCCATTCCCTGACCACCGCTATAGTCGATGTCGTAGAAGTCGGGATAGCCTAAGCAGTGGCTATACTCATGGCACATGGTACCAATACCATTGATGCTACCATTTCTGCCCTCCAACTCTGGACCACAGGCATAGCTATTGACATAAAGATTCTCACCAACAGCAACAGGACCAGTACCGTCACCATATGCTTGGGCAGAAGTGAGGTCGTATGCATGTGGCCAGATGGTATTTGATGCACCGCCATCAGCTTCTCCCTTGCCTGCATATACCACATAGACCTGATCTACATAACCGTCGTCATCCCAGTCGTATTGTTTCCAGTCAGACACCTCTTGCTTAGCTAATTCTACTGCCTCGCAAATCATTTCACCAGGAAACTTATCATTACCCTCTGAATCATTTGATCCATAGTAACTGGCATTCTTGCTGACAGTCAGCGGACCAATAACATCGAAGTTCAACGTGAACTTATCACGGCTCTGAGCCTTGAAG
Organism: uncultured Prevotellaceae bacterium; assembly: GCA_900314985.1. Taxonomy (GTDB): domain Bacteria; phylum Bacteroidota; class Bacteroidia; order Bacteroidales; family Bacteroidaceae; genus Prevotella. The sequence continues at coordinate 15,654 of OMXL01000010.1, forward strand.
TAGTCTGCCATAGAGCCTTTGAAGTCACCCTCAGAGAAACCCTCCTCATTGGCAATACGCTGATACAAGTCATTATTGTGGGCTGTATTAAACTGCTTATCCTTGAAGTTTACCAACAGGATAATTGCTTTCTTATCTCCTAAGATAGTAGTAGGATGACCGAAAGTACGTCTTTGAACGCGCTTAGCATTTACCTTGGCACGACGAGCCTTAGCCTTTGCAATAGCCTTCTGGGCGTCAATAGCGACATAGACATCACCTTGCTGGATATATGCCTGACCATTCTCGGCCTTCCAGAAGTGACCATGCTCATCACCCACGAGAGTGGCACGAACTTCAGTGCCATCTTGGAGTGTCAGTGTTTTCCATTGTCCGCGCTTGGCGGGAATAGCCATCATCGTCACGGTGACAACCATTAACAACAGTGTTAAGTAAAACTTCTTCATTCTTCGTTTTATAATAAATTAATATACAATATGCATCAAATATGCAATTTCCCCTCTTTTGCTTGATTTAAATCAAGAGACCAAAAGGGCTGCAAAGGTAGAAATTCTTTCGATATCTACCAAATTTGCAGCCCTTAATTACAAATAATTAACTATTCGCTGATTACCACCTTACGGCCATCAACGATATAGATGCCACGAGTAGGATTAGCGACGCGTTGGCCACGCAGATTATAGATGACGCGACGACCAGAGAGATCCTGTGTAGGAATCTGGTTAATAGCTGACGGACCAGAAGGAACATTGACAGTAACCTTCACACTGGAAAGCTTAATATGTCCGCTTGATGCATCGTATGAGAAATCCACACCGCTAGTATTACCTGTCCATTTCATAATGGTTCCATCCACAGAAACGCTACCTGTGGAAGCTTTCAGCACCTTTGTTGTCGACTCAGGCATAGTGAACTCCAACCCTGTTATTGTACCCTGTCCAACACTTAGTGTAAGTGCATTACCTGGATAAATACGGATTTGTGAGTCGTTACAATAGCGATTGCTACCAGTACCTTTAGCATAGATTACTGTAACACCATCCTTCGTACCTGTTAGGTCTTCGTCAACATTATTCATTGTTCCGCTATAGTTGGTTCCGAACAATGTATTATTCAGTGCAATCTCGCAGTTAACAGGAGTCTCGCCTCCACCACCTTGCTGGTCAGTGATGGTATAGGTTGCAGAAGCCTGGCTACTTGTCTGACCATCCTTGACAGCAACAGCCTTGATAGTAGAGGTCTCTGTCAGTGTAAACGGTCCTTCATAGAGAATGCTCTGCTCAGAAGCATCTGCACCATTAGTGGTGTAATAAATAGAAGCACCCTCTGTGGCACAAGTCAACGTCACATCGACACTATTATAATAGGTACCTGCATCAGGAGAGAATACGGGCATGGCAATCGTAGGCACAACGGTGCCACCACTGCCACCTTCGTAGTTGTCGTAGCTGAAAGCCTTGTCTTTCAGGGTTCCCCAGATATAGTCCTCCAAGCCAGGATAGTCTACAAACGGGTTGCGGTTGCCCTGAACCTCTTTTACTGCATTATTACGGGCAATCTCGCGAGCATCAACAGGGTCTTCCTTGGACCAGCGCATAAACATAGCAAGAACCCAATCTCTCAGTCCTGGATATGCAGAATTGCCAAATACTTTTTGACTTTCTCCCTTCGTCCAATTAGCTATCCTGTCTTGATAACAGGTGGCCATATAGAAGTAGATACGTGCCATGTCGCCCTTGATTTCGTCGTTGGGCTCAAACACAGTACCACTATAGCCTTCTGTCTTGCAACTACCTAACTTCGAATAGTTGTTCTTAGAGGAATAAGTAACATTGTTAACATCCGCCAAAGGATAACTCGAACGGCGATTGTTTACATAACCATCGGTAGGAAGCACATGAACAATATCCGATTTCATCGGAGAAGCCTCGCTGAACCAACTCTGCGGAATGGAGTGCTCACGGTTATACATGTCACCCTCTTTCGAGTAACTACCCTTGTTGTCTACGTTATGTTGATAGTTCGTCGCATTCGAATACCAGTCACGGACATAGCCGTCAGGACGAGTATCCGTCTTGGTGTAAGCATTATATAGTCCACTATATGATACTACGCTGGGACTCTTGATAATATTAAAGAGTGCAGTCTTCAAATCTGCGCCTTTCTTGCCATTAGCACTCTGGTAATAGGTGCCAGAATTGTTTGGCCCTTGCGCCCATACGTTGCCTATCATGGCAATAAATAGCGATAATAGAAGTATTTTTGTTTTCATGAGCAGTATAGATTTAGTTAGCATTATCATTAACAAGGCAAAGTTAGGGATAATTTTCGTAAAAAGCAAATAAACTGCGATATTTTTGCCTATCTACTCGTTTTTTTATACTTTTGCAGGCGTTATGAAGCAGAGACTACTATTTGTTTGCTTGGGAAATATTTGTCGCTCACCAGCCGCTGAGGGTATCATGCAGTATCTGGTTGACGAGCGTGGATTAAGCGATCAGTTCCATATTGAGTCGGCAGCCATCGGCCCTTGGCATATCGGCGACTTACCCGACCGCAGAATGCGCCAATGTGGTGCTCGTCACGGCTATGACTTCCATAGCCGTGCGCAACAGTTGGACAGCAGCTATTTCGACCATTTCGACCTCATCATCGGCATGGACCATGAGAATATAAAGGCCATACGTGCCAAAGCACGAAACGATGCAGACAGTCGGAAGATACGCCTTATGGCCGACTATCTGCATCGTCATCCTAACCAGTCGACTATTCCCGACCCTTACTACGGTACGGAGCGCGACTTTGAACTGGTTATCGAGTTGTTAGAAGATGCCTGTGAGGGGTTGTTAGACCACCTCACGGCATAACTCCTTAGTATTCCAGAATCAATGCCTGACGCGGAGACAATGAGAGGTTTTCGCGCAAGCTGTATTTGCGTCCTGTCACGATATCTTCGCCCACCGTCTGGTCTGGGTCGAAGAGCTCGGCATAGCGTTTCATCTCCATGGTAGCATTGCGACGCGTACCATTAATAATCGTGAGCACACCATGACGGTGCCAACGACGAGCAATGACATAGACACCCTTGTAGGGGATGAACTGCGTCTGATAACCACGGATAATCGTCTCGTTACCCTGACGCCAGTGCAGCACCTTGCTGAGCCAGTCGAACATCTCGTTCTCTATCTTGCTGCGTCCCTCACGGGTGAAGGCAGAATGCTCGTCGCCAGGGAATCCGCCAGGGAAGTCTTTACGCACATGGCCATCGGTGACAGCCTTCGTACCGTTCATCATAATCTCCGTACCATAGTACAGCTGTGGGATGCGGCGTACGGTGAGCAGTAGCGCCAAGCCCTGTTTCAGTGCCGTAATATCCTGTCCGTCACCTAAGAAACGGTCGGTATCATGATTGTCGAGGAATGCCATCACGCTGGAGGGGTTGGGATACAGATAGTCGTAGCAGAAGGAGTTGTACAGACGGTTCATGCCACGCCACCAACTATCAGTAATCTCATGCTTGGCAGAGTCGAGTTTCTCCTGGAATGAGAAGTCCATGACCGTCTTCAGATAGCTATTCTCTTCAGACAGCTTGCTATCCTTCTGCCATGCAGCAGTATAGGCGGGCTCTGTCACCCACGTCTCACCAACGGTATTGAAGTTAGGATACTCCTCGTCCAACTCCTTCATCCACGCTGCCATGGGTTTGCGGAAAGCATAGGGATAGGTGTCCATGCGGATGCCGTCGATGCCGGCAGTCTCTATCCACCACTTACTATTCTGTATCAGGTAGCGCATCAGGTGCGGATTATTCTGGTTGAGGTCTGGCATCGTGCTGACAAACCAGCCCTCCGTTGTCTCTTTCATATCCACCTCAGAGGCGTAGGGGTCGAGTACAGGCGTAAGCTTATAGCTGGTCTGCAGGAAGTCAGTACCACGCGAGTCACTGGTTCCTCCCGACTGTTCCAGCCACCCTGGCAGGTTCAACCAGTCCTTCGAGGGTAGGTCGGCCACCCAGGGATGCTCAAAACCACAGTGGTTGAAGATCATATCCATCACCACCTTCAGCCCTTTCTGATGGCAAGCATCAATCAGTTGGCGATATTGTTCGTTGGTACCAAAGCGAGGATCAACACGGTAGTAGTCGGTGCAGGCGTAGCCATGGTAGGTTGACCATTGTCCCTGATCAGGAGAGTCGTTCTCCAGAATAGGTGTAAACCACAGTGCTGTGACACCCAGTTCGTTAAAGTAGTCCAGGTGCTGCTGCAAACCCTCCAAGTCACCACCATGGCGCAGCGATGGTGCGTTACGGTCTTCCTTATAGTTACGCAACCCTTTCATCTGTGACTGATGGTTAGAACCTTGTGCAAAGCGGTCGGGCATTAGCAGGTAGAGTACATCGCTGATATCAAAGCCTTTGCGCTTGTCGCCACTCATCTCACGTGCCTTTAGCTGGTAGTTCACCACCTCACTTTTCACTTTTCCTTTCTCATTCTTCACTTGGAATGTGAGTTTCATGGTGCCTGGCTTGGCAGCTTTCAGGTTCAGATATACCAACAGGTAGTTGGGTGAGTCGAGGCGCACCAGACTGTCAATCACCACACCAGGATAATCGGTGGTGACGCTCTGTGCATCGCGAATGCCCTTACCATACACCATCAGCTGTACTTCAGGGTTCTTCATGCCGACAAACCAGTCTGTCGGATCAATACGTTCAATAGTCTGTTTTGCAGCATGCATTGTCAAAATGTTAGCCAATAAAATAGTAGTGAATAAGATAAATCTTTGCATAGCATTGTTTCTTTGTTAGTACTTTCGGTATGCAAATATACTGTTTTTTCCTTTACCATGTACCACCGTTCTATACAATTCTGTCAAATCAGTGCAAAAACGATTGCACAACAACCGTCTTATTGATGATAAAGTGATTTCAGGGCCTCTTCAGGCTCTATCGTAATCTTGCTCTCGTCAAGCATCGAGCGGTCCAGGTGGAAGACGTCGATGAAGAAGTCGTAAACAGCCTGCCGCTTGTTCTCTTTGAAGTCATGGCGCTCGTTAGGCAGGTGGATGTTGCGCACCTGCTCTTGTGCGCCATAGAAACCATAGATGCGCTGTAGATAAGGGAATTCCAGCGTGGGCACAGATGATGTCCAATCGCCTCCGTCACTGACAATGAGCATGGGTTTAGGCGCCATCACGGCAGCTAACTCTGGTTCACAAGTACCACCGGCAGCCAGCTGTACGGGTTTACCGCTCTCGCAGGGACAGCCGCCATCGAAGTGTGATGCCAGATGAACCACAGGCGCTGATGCCGTCACGCGCTCGTCAAGCAGGGAGAGCAGAATGGTATGCGTTCCTCCACCAGAGCCACCCATCACGCCGATCCGCTCTGGGTCGATGTCTTTGCGATTCTTTAGCATATAGTCTAAGAGGATATAGCCACAGGCTGCCTGATAGACGTGAGCCCTACTGGTACAATGCGCTTCAGCGCCCACCTCCTTCTCCGACTCGCCCCAACCATACAGGTCGAAGTCCACACAGACAGCTCCCATACGTGCCAATGTCCCTAACCGCTGTTGCTCGTCCTCACGGTAGCGCATGGGCCAATGGCCATCGGGACAAATAATCAGGGCGTGCTTCCCCTTCTTCAGCGAGGCATAGATGGTACCAAACAGATGCTGGCCAGGAGTCAACTCTATGCAGATGTTCTGCGTGGTATAGCCGTCGTGTCTGCGAATCTTGGAGAGCATGGGCTTCAGCGTACACGAATCAAGAAACGCATCAAGCTCTAGACGCTGTCGCACCTCTTTTCTTAGTGTGTCACGACGGGCTTCCCACTCTACCTTATTATTATATAGGCCTGACAGATACTCCAACATCTGCCGCCCCTCGTCCACATGACGACGAGGGTATTCATATAGCTTTATCCGATAGGTGTTGCCGCTCTGCTTCCACCAGTTCCAGTCGAAGTGCTTACAGATATTGTCGAGGGTCTGCTCCAGCGAATAGGGACGAATGCGAAAGTCGGCGTAGGTCAGCATCACGCCTGCCGTGTCTACATTGCTGTCGAACTTAAACTTCACACCAAAGCGCTGACCCACCATCTTCATCACCTCGCTCACAGGACGACGGTATTGGGTCTCGTATGTTTGTGCAGACGCCATGCCTCCTATGCAGAGGCACAGCAGCATAGCGACCAATTTCATGATACGACTGCTCATCATCAAATCAATAAGGATTATAGTAATATTTTCTGCAAAGATAACTACTTTTTCCTGATCTTCCAAGCATTTTTCACAGTTTTATTTGTACCTTTGCACCCTATGAGAAAACTACTGGCTCTCATATCTGTTGCCATCTGTCTGCTTAGTGCCTGTCAAACAGCAGAAACACCGTCACCTGCGACCACGCAAGGAAACGGTGTGGATAGTGCTGCCATTTATCAGGACTGGGCCTATCGGGAGATGTTTGACAATGCGCTAAACCAAGCAGAGGAATATGCCTATCGGTCTGTCATGTTGAGCAGAGATTCCACGATGGAAAACAGCTCCATGATATTACTCTGTTACATCTACTATCGGCAAGGGAAACAGGAGCAACTGCAAATGCTGATGCAGACCATCTCGCCAGAAAACTATGCAGATGTGATGGACGTTCAATGGCAGGTGGAGCAGGCAAAGACAAACCATGAGCGCCAGCTATATGCCATCGCCATCATTCTGCTACTGCTGATTTCGGGCATTGTCTGCTATTGGTATATCCATCGGATGCGAGCTCAGGCTCTTATGTATCAACAGCGAATTGACAAGGTACGTCAGGAGTTGCTTAACAAAGAGTCAAACCTGCCCCAGTCGGCCACGCTATCTATTGATGAGGCCAAACGGGGCATTGATGTACTCTTTGCCATCATCAATGACCAGAACATCAGCCAAATGGGTAAAGAAGAGGAACAAGCAGTTATCAAGGCACTCCCGCTTCTGGATGCTACCCTTGCCACGCTATTAGCCCAAGCCTCCTCGCCTCTGACACCCAAGGAAACCTATTTCTGCATTATGGAGTACTATGGCAAGAACGACCGCCAAAAGGCTCATTCTTTCTGCTGCTCAGAACAAGCCATCCGTAGTACCAAGAGTCGACTCAACAAGAAAATCGACCTTTCTATTCTGCGTACTTTGTTATAAATAAGAGTTAGTTCTCTGTATCTCCCTGATAGTGGTAGGGTTGAACGTTGGGATTTTCTCCAGTATACAGACTGTCGGGAACTTCAACGGGAGCGTTGAGCTGCTTGTTATAGTCGCCGCGAACGGCTCCTGTGGTAACCACCAAGTCGTTGTAGTTAACGGTGGAGATGACGGTCTGGAAGAGACCAATGCCGATACGCTCGCCTTGCGGATAGATGCCGTTGACGATGTGGACGGTTTTGAAACCTAAGTGACTGTAAACTATCAGCGTATTGTATTTCAGGAAGGTGTTGAGTACTTCTTTATTCGTCTTGGTGGTGTCTGCGACTGATATAGTGCGTGAGATGTTGTTGATGAACTCATCAATCTCGTCAGCTTTGATGCTGTCGTTGTCCTGCAGACATTCCTGGATGTTGTCAAAAGCTTCTTCCAACATCATCTTCTTGGTAGGAACGGTGATGATTGCAAAGATGTAAAGTACTAAGAGTACACCTAAAAAGATAACGATTTTACCAAGGCAACTGTGAAAGAACTCTTGTAGGATGTTCTTCTTTTTGTACGAGTCGCTGTTGACGCTGTTAAACTGGTCCATAATAGTAGTATTTATAGGTTTGTATTATCGGTTATTGATCAGGTTCATAAATTCCTGACGTGTCTTGGCTTGGTTAAAGGCTCCGCTGAAATCACTGGTCGTGGTGACGCTGTTCTGCTTCTCCACACCTCGCATCTGCATGCACATGTGACGGGCCTCTACGACGACCATCACTCCCAGCGGGTGGAGTGTCTGTTCGATGCACTCCTTGATTTGTAGTGTCATGCGCTCCTGCACCTGCAGGCGATGACTATAGATGTCGACTACGCGGGCTATCTTTGAAAGTCCCGTGATGTAGCCGTTAGGGATATAGGCCACATGTACCTTGCCATAGAAAGGCAGCATGTGGTGTTCGCAGAGAGAGAAGAAGTCAATGTCCTTGACGATGACCATCTGCGAGTAGTCTTCCTTGAAAAGGGCGTCGCGCAACACTTGATGGGCATCCATCTCATAGCCACGTGTCAGCACTTGCATGGCTTTAGCCACACGCATAGGGGTCTTCAGCAGTCCCTCACGACTGGGGTCTTCACCCAATAGGGTGAGTATCTCTTTGTAGTGCTCGGCCAGCTTGTCGAGTCCCTCTCTGAATATTTCGTTCTCTGGATACACCTTTTATATCTTGTTTTTCAAACTATTCTCTGACAGTGATTTTCCCCTTGACAATGGTTGCCTGGTCGAAGCCCAAGTTGCGCAGGCTGACCAGCATCTGATGAGCTTCCTCATAGGTGCGGTAGTTGCCAACGCGGCAAATCCAGCGTGGAGAATAAAAATGTACGTACACGGGTACGTTGGGATAGTGGCTCTTGATGCTATTGCGCGTCTGCTCTGCTTTCTGGCGGTCTTTGCGCGAATTGCCACCTGCAAAGGCCTGCACGCGATAGCCCGTTATTTTATGTCCACCACGAATCATCTTCTGTGATAGGGTGGTGGTATCTGGCTGTTCTACCGCCTGTGGGGCGGTGACGATAGTAGATTTAGAGGAACTAGATGCACTAGAGGGTCTAGATGTACTAGATGTGCTAGATGAACTAGAAGCGCTAGATGTACTAGAGGCACTAGATGTTCCCTTTGTGCCCAACACGGCGCTGTTCACCAGCTGGTCGATAGTATCGCTTTGGTGAATGGTTACAGAGCCTTGTCCCGCAGCGGGCTGTTTCTGCAGTCGCTGGGTAAAAGTCTGTGCACCGGCACCCATGGGGATGCCGATACACAGTACTAATATCTGGATGAAATGTTTCATTTACTTCTTCCAAGCGTCGATGATGCCCTTGAAGTCTGCGCACTTCAGTGAAGCACCGCCGATGAGGCCACCGTCGATGTCAGCCTTAGCGAACAGCTCAGGAGCGTTAGAGGCCTTGCAAGAGCCACCATACAGGATGCTGGTGTCCTCAGCAACAGCCTGACCATACTTCTCAGCAACGATAGAACGGATGTAGGCGTGAATCTCCTCAGCCTGCTCAGCGGTAGCGGTCTTACCAGTACCGATAGCCCAGATTGGCTCGTAGGCGATGATGATCTTGCGGAAATCCTCCTCAGAGAGGTTGAAGACAGAACCCTCGAGCTCAGCCTTTACTACCTCGTTCTGCTTGTTGGCCTCACGCTCAGCGAGTGACTCACCGATGCAGAAGATAACCTTCAGACCGTTCTTCAGAGCCAGCAGCACCTTCTCCTTCAGAATCTCTGGGGTCTCCTTGTAGTACTCGCGACGCTCTGAGTGACCGAGGATTACATACTGAGCACCAGTGCTCTTTACCATCTCAGCGCTTACCTCACCAGTGAAAGCACCCTTCTCCTTGTCAGCGCAGTTCTCAGCACCGAGGCCGATTACGTCCTGATTCAGCTCCTTGGCAACAGATGCCAGGTGGATGAACGGTGTGCAGATAACAACGTCACAGTTGGGTTTGTCGGCTGCGAGAGCCTCATTCAGTTCCTTGGCCAGAGCCACTCCCTCTTGCAGGTTCAGGTTCATCTTCCAGTTGCCTGCTACGATTTTCTTTCTCATTTTCTGTTTTCTTTTTAAAAAGTTGATATATCTTGTTTGACTGTTCTTTTCTTCTTACCCACTTGGTCCATGCCCACAGACGATCGGCAATGGTGAGCAACAATAGCGGCAGCAAGTACCATAGTGCAATAATCAGTATCTTTTCTGTGATCGACTCTTGGGGCATCTTGCCTATCTTTAGCTTCTCCAGACGGTCGGTCAATTCATATTCGTCAGGCAGATTGTTGTGGCTCCACTTGCGGATGATGACACCATCCTTAAGGAGCAACAGCCCGGGATTGCTGCGGATGATGGTCTTCAGCGTTGTCTCGTCAGTCTGACAGAAGGGGTATTCTGCTCCCGTCATGTCGCGCCAGCGCTCAATACCTTTCTCTCCACTAGCCGTTAGCGCATAGAATGGATACTCATGGTCTTCTGCATATTCGTACATCTGGTTGATGAGATCCAACTGGCTGTCATCAGCCTTTTCTACATGTGGCGCCACGAGCAGGAAAAGGTAACCCTTGTTACTCAGTAGCGAGTCGGTAATGTCTTCTCCGTCATCTGTGCGCTGGATGAAGAATTCAGCGTAAGGCGACTCCTTACCCTCCATCATCTCCTGCCATCCTGTCTTGAGGTCTGTACCGATGTGGTAGGGACGGAAATCAAGGTAGGGTAGGTCATAGAGTGACCATCCAGAGATGGCAATGATGAATATTGCCGAATAGTTGGTGGCAATCCACTGGCTCGACGTAGAGATGAAGCGCACGATATCGTGTGGCCATCTTCTGACGATTATGGCCATGAGTAGCAGAATAACATTCTTACCGAACGACTCCCAGTTAGTGAGTACAATGGCATCGCCAAAACAGCCGCAGTCGCTCACTGGGTCGGCCCATGCTACCCATAGCGTCAGGGGCGTCATGATGAGCATCATGATAAGTGTCAGCGTCGTCGACATGGTCTTGCGGATGCCAAAGAACAGGCAGATACCCAGCCCAAACTCGATGGCCGACAAAATGACGGATGCTCCCAACAGTAGGAAGTCGGGCGTCAGCATCTGCAGATGCAGGGCTGTCAGGTAGTCGTAGAGCTTATACTGCGTGCCCATCGGGTCGACAGCCTTGACGAATCCTGAGAAAATCAGGACTATCGCCAATACCATTCGCGCAATATTTACAACTACCTTCCTCATCTCCTTACTCTTTCTCTCTTAGCTTAATTGCTCCGAATACGGCGTAATTAATGATGTCCATGTAGTTGGAGTCGATGCCTTCGCTGACCAGCGTCTCACCACCGATGTTCTCTATTTCCTTGATACGCTCTATCTTGGTCAGAATAAAGTCGGTGTATGAGCTAACACGCATGCCGCGCCACGCCTCGTCGTAGTCGTGGTTCTTGCGCTTCATCAGTGCCAGGGCCTCGTTGGCATACTTGTCGTAAAGCGCCATCGCTGCGACATTGTCCATATCGACGGTGTCACTGAAACCGTGGTAGATCTGTATCAGTCCCACGATGCCGTAGTTGATAAGGGCGATGAATTCCGGACGAATGCCCTCACCCACCAGCGACTCCTTCTTGATTTCCAGCGAACGGATGCGCTTGGCCTTGATAAACAACTGGTCTGTCAGTGACTGTGGACGCAGAATGCGCCATGAAGCCCCATAGTCGTGGAGCTTCTTCTCGAACAGAGTGCGACATTCTTTCAGCGTCTGCTCGAACTCTTCATTAGTCTTTGCTTCTTGATTAGCCATAATTCGGTACAAAATTAAGAATTTTTGCTGAACTGACCAAATTATTGTATGTCTTTCTGCTTCTTGTGGATATAGCGAATCTGCGCTCCTTGTACGTCAGCTGCCAGTTCTAAAGAGTCCATGTAGCCTGGTGTGGTGTCGACCTCACCGCTACGCTTCTGCATGATACTGTCAGTTCGTGCCAGGTCTTCTTGGGCTTTTGCCAGTTTCTCCTCCAGATACTGCGAACGCACCTTCATCCTGAATCGTTCTATTTCCTGCTGACGTCCATGGCCACACGCCATCAGACAGCTTACTGCTATTATTAAGAATACGTATTTCTTCATTTGTGGATGCAAAGGTACAGTTTTTCAGGCAATTATACAAGAAAATATGTGTTAAATTGTTTTTGCAGTGGCTGTTACGTAAACCTTTGCGCCGATTATTCTCGTATAATTTTTTGCTTATTCAGATAATTTGTTTATCTTTGCAAATGAAAATTGAACTACAGATATTAAACTAAAAACAAAATGCTTATGAAGAAATTTTTTACACTTATCGCAATGGCCGTAATGGCTTTAGGTATTAATGCACAGACTTATAATCTGGGCGGACTGACCATCAGTGATTTCGACCTTGGTGATGGCTTTACTGATGGGGGTACTTGGACAGATGAGAGTGGGGAATTTGGTGCTGCTGGAACAGAATTTACTTGTATCACCTATTCAAAGGGTGACAAGAACAACTGGTCTGACCTCGCACTGGCAGGTAAACCCATTGCTTTTCAGTATAAGAATAGTGGCGAGAAGAAACAGTTCTACAGACTGTTCCCTAACTTCTTGTATGCTAATGGTAAAGGTTCTCGCATTAAGGTGACTGGTCTTACTGCTGGTCAGGTAGTGACTCTGCTCGCTGCTGGTAAGAATGCTGATGGCTGTGTGTTTGTTGCCGCTGACAATTGTACTGCAGATGAAGGAAACCCCACAGCAGCAGTTAGCAAAGAGAATGATGTAACGAAATTTACCAGCTACAAATTCATCGCTACTGCCGATGGTGACATTACGATTGTAGAGAACAACGCAGGTTTCCATCTTGCTTCTATCACTATCGCTGATGGCGAAGGTGGTGGTGTGACTCCTCCAGAGCCCACAAGTGCCATTAATTATCCTACCTCTCAGGATGGTATCACGCTGATGACTACCGATAACAGTCAAGTGTCTTATGCTACAGTGAAGATTCATGAGAACGCTGATGCTGTCAACTGCATCAAGTTCGGTAAGTCTTACAAATACGCTGAGGATACAGAGTACTATTATGCTAAGCTGACTGTAGATGGTGGTTTCAAGACTGGTGATGTCATCACCATTGCTGGTGCCTATAACAATGCTGACGAGAAGAATGCTGCTATCGCTTTCCGTTCTGATCCTACCAGCGAAGAACCTCTTTGGGTGACAGAGAACTTTATAAATGGTAAAACATCTGCTGATAATCCTGTAACACAGACCTATACGCTGACAGCTGATGCTGATATACTTTACTTTGGCCGTTCTGGTAACACAGGAACATGTATAACCTTGCTGACTGTTACTCGTGGTGCTACCGCTATTGAGAACGTGAAGGTTCAGACTGCTGATGGCGTGATGTATAACCTCGCTGGCCAGAAAGTTGGTAACGACTTCAAGGGTATCGTCATTAAAGATGGCAAAAAGATGCTGCAGAAGTAATCTTCGTATCTTATAAAATAATAATAGGTGGAGCCTGAGGGTTCCACCTATTTTTTGATAGACTCTATTAGTTGTGCCTGTGTCTGGCTACAGCTGTCTCAGCGCTGGCTTAGTTGTATTTCCGTGATATTTCACGGAAATATCTCTGCAAGCTTCGCCTTCAAGTCCTTGTCGCGCAGTCCTGTGGATACAATCTTTCCGTTGGGGTCTATGATAACTGTTTCTGGAATGGCACGAACACCATAGGTGTCAGATGCAATAGATTTCCAGCCTTTCAAGTCGGAGAGATGGGCCCAAGGCAGATTAAAGCGCTTTATTGCTGAAACCCACGCATCGCGCTTAGAGTCTAACGAGATACCGATAATCCGCAACCCACGAGGACCGTAGGTTTCGTGGAACGTCTTCATCATAGGCATAGAACCGATACAAGGACCACACCACGATGCCCAGAAGTCAAGCAAGACATAATGACCTTTCCCAACGTATTCGGAAAGGCTATGCATCGTACCTGTGGTATCTGGTAGTTCAAGGTCGTAATAGTCTTTTCCAGGCAAGCGCTTCTGCATAGCCCAATAGAACTTCCAAACAACCTCCATGTCTGGGTGATGGACAAAAGCATGTTCTTCCTTCAGACACTCTTTGAGTTGGTCGGGAGTAATCATGGGATACTGACCATTCAGAGCTAAGTTATAGACAGGAATTACGTTGTCGAAATTCTCTACTATGCTCTTCCATTCGGCCTTATTCAGTTCCACCTCCAATGAGTCATAGATGCTGCGGTCTGCATCCTTCTCATGCAGTTCCATCTCGTACTCTAATTGGTCTTCAACAAGCATATAACGGTTAAAGCGTTTGTTAAGTGCTGAGCCTTCTACGATAGTGTCTGTACGAAAATCTACCACAACACGAGCAGGTTGCTTGTCAACAATAATAGTAGTTAATCCATTCTTTGCATCTTCCAATTGTAGGAACTTGTATAGCGGCTGACGAGTGACGATGTGGAAACGCCCATTGTGTGCAGGATACATTTCATGTCTTATATATGGTCTTGGCCTTAAACAGACAGAGTCTGAGCCCTCACTCACAATGCCTTCAATCACAAAGTCAACAGAATCTGTAACAAATGGTTTAAAAACTTGTTCTTGTGACCAGCCCGTCATGGCGACAACGGCCAGCAGAATGGTTGTAATGGTTTTCTTCATATTTGGTTTATCTAAGTTGTAGAATCATTATTTATATATACGCTCAAATTGGGTAAAAGATTGTGCCTGTGGCTGTTAATTATTGCAAAAATAATAGGTGGAGCCTGAGGGTTCCACCTATTATTATATATAGCAGGTTGTTACTATTCGAAGATTTTGAAGACGTAGCCCTCAGCCAGCAGCCACTCGATAGCAGCAGGAAGGGCAATGCGCAACTTCTCAATGCTTTTCAGTGAATCGTGGAAAGTGATGATACTGCCATTGCGGGCATAGCGCTTCACATTGTTGAGCACATCGGCAGCAGTGAGCCATTTGGAGTAGTCGCGCGTGACGAGGTCCCACATGACAATCTTGAACTTACGCGAGAGCCAGGCATACTGGTCGTGGCGCATCCAGCCGTGAGGCGGACGCACCAGATTGGTATGCAGGTAGGCGTTGGCCTTCTCCACATTGTAGCTGTACTCGTGGACGGAGTGGCGCAGACCTCCCATGTGGTTGTGAGTATGATTACCAATGCGATGGCCCTCTTCGACGACACGCTTATGCAACTCCGGATATTTCCTGACGTTGTCGCCCACCATGAAGAAGGTGGCCTTGATGCCATAGCGCTTCAGCGTGTCAAGGATAAATGGCGTAGCCTCAGGGATAGGACCGTCATCAAAAGTAAGATAGACGGCCTTCTCGTTGGGATTCATGCGCCAGAGTGCCTTAGGGTACATCCAGCGAAGCCATTTGGATGGTTGCTCAATAAACATAGTTAATCTTCATAGATTTTACCACCACGCTGCTCGAAGATGTTGCCGAGGAGGGTGAGTTCCTTCATCTGCTGATTATAGGTCTTCTCGTCGACAATTTCTGTGAGTGATGCCAGCTGCTCCAGGATATAGAAATTAACCATGCAGTCGTGCTTGGCAGCATCGAAACGGTAGGACTCCAATGAGCAGAACCACTTCATATACTGCACAGAGGTCTTCCACATCTGGTTGATGATATTCAGCGCCTCCTTCTTGTGACCCAGTGAAGCCCATGTGCGTGCCATATCGAGTGAGCCTGAACTGAAGTTGTGGGCAACATTAAATGAAGGTATCATCTTTTCTGTATAGCGCAGCACTTCTTCTGCTTTCTTGTCCTGACCTTCATACATCAGCTCCAGTGCCAGCTTGGCCATCGTGCGACGATGAGTGTAGCACATGCGCATCACAGTCTCGTCAAGGTAGATGCCTGGCTTGTCAATGCCACCAAACTTAAAGCGGTGCATCACATTGTCGTAAGTCTTCTCTGTATCGAAGTTCTTGACGCCAGGGATGGGCTTGCCTTCGTGTGTCGTTGTGAACGGCGTGATGCGGTAGGCTAGACCCTCGGTGATCACGTTGTCACCCAGATTGATGTAGTTGTCATCGCCCACAGAAACAGCCACATAGATAGGACGCTCCCAATTGCACTGTGCCAGCATCTCAAGAATCATGAGGTCGCCCTTGTACAGCGCACGCTTGCCTTTCAGCGAGATTACCATCTTGTCAGGGATAGAGTCGGTAGCCATGAGCATGCCGCTACGGCGTACGGCCTCCTTGTCGATGGTCATATAGAGCGTGTCGGTAGGTATCAAGTGCAGGTCGGCATTCTTAGAACGTACCCAGTACTTCAGAATATTCTTTAGCTCGAAAGGATCGTCGCCAAACTGCTGACGAGCTTCGTCAGGATGCTGACGATAGTGATCCAAGACAGCCTCCTTCATCTCTGGCTCAATAGATACATATTCATTGGTACCTGCGCAGTACTCAATGCGCTCCCATGAGATAGGCACGCTGGGTGAGTCGTAGGCAGGACGTCGCATCTGGTCGATGTACCAGTCTGTCTGCAAGTATGACAGGTTGCAGACACGAGCATCGGTACGTACACCCTCTACATCCTGATTATACCAGAGGGGGAAGGTGTCGTTATCACCGTTGGTAAAGATGATGGGGTAGTTGCCTTGCTGACAGGTGTTCAGGTAATTCTGTCCGAAGTCGCGACAGGTATAGCGACCTGAACGGTCGTGATCGTCCCACGTCTGTGAAGCCATCTGGATAGGAACCAACAGGCAGATGACTGCAACAACAGAAGCTAAGGCGGTAGCAAATTGTTCACTATTCACTTTCAACTTTTCCCTTATCAGCTCGATGATACCTGCTACACCAATACCACACCAGATGGCATAAGCATAGAATGAACCAGCGTAGGCGTAGTCGCGCTCACGAGGCTGCGAAGGTGTCTGGTTCAGGTAGATAACGATGGCCAGACCAGTCATAAAGAATAGGAAGAATACCACCCAGAACTGGCGGATGCCCGTCTGGTCTTTAGCGTTGCCGTGGTGTTTGGCCAGCGACTGCCAGAAGAGACCAATGAGACCCAGCAGCAGTGGCAAGCAGTAGAAGACGTTATGTCCCTTATTCTCTTTTAGCTCATCAGGCAGCTTGCTCTGGTCGCCCAGACGCCAGTTGTCGAACCAGTCGAAACCTGTAATCCAGTTGCCATGCTCCAACTCTCCATTGCCCTGCAGGTCGTTCTGTCGACCAGCAAAGTTCCACATGAAGTAGCGCCAGTACATCCAGTTGCACTGGTAGCTGATGAAGAAGCGGATATTCTCCATTTGCGAAGGAATCTTCACGCTGATCATCTCGCCACAGCGGTCGTACATCTCCTCATGACCACTGATTTCGCCCATCCAACTCTCATAGTTGCTGCGGTGGGCAGAGCTGTACATGCGGGGGAAGAACATGTTCTGTGCATATTGGTACTCGTCCTTGGTACGTACTACGAAGTACTCATCTTTCTCGTCGGGTGAGGCCTTCTCCTTACGCTGCCAAACGGGGTCTCCCTTCTTCATGACGGGCTTGCAATACTCGCCGTCTTTCTCCAAAGCAACCTGTGAGGTATAGGCTGGTCCATAGAATAGCGGACGCTGACCATACTGCTCACGTCCCAGATATTCGCCAAGGGTAAAGATGTCCTCTGGAGAGTTCTGATCCATGGGCGGGTTGGCTGATGAACGGATAACAATCAGAGCGTATGATGAGTAGCCAATCATCAGCATCAGCATACAGAGCAGCGAGGTGTTCTTGATGCGGGCACTGACAAGGGCCACTTTCTTCTTGCTTCCTGCTTCAAGCTTCTTGTAATCCAGTACAAACCACATGATGGCCAACACCACGATACCGATGACGACAGACAACCAACCGTGACCATAGAACGGAATACCCAGCATGGCAACAGCCAAGAGGAATGCTGCATTCTGGCGCTTGGGAGCCTTGTCGTTGTAGGTCTCGTAGATAGCCCAGATGATGGCTGCTACGAGCAAGAAGATATAGACGATCTCGCCTGTATTGAACGGACAACCCAGTACATTGACAAAGAACAGTTCAAACCAGCCGCCAACCTGTACGATACCTGGTACAACGCCATAGAGTACGGCTGCCAGAATAACGACAGAGATAAACAGGGCAATGAGCGAACCCTTCAAGTCGCGCTTGGGATCGTCGATGGGGAATTTGCGATAGTAGTAGACCAGCACGATGGCAGGCAGACACAGTAGGTTCAGCAGGTGAACACCAATGGAGAGGCCTGTCATATACATAATTAATACCAACCAACGGTCGGCATGGGGCTGGTCAGCTTGGTCTTCCCATTTCAGAATCAGCCAGAAAACGACAGCGGTGAAAGCTGATGAGTAGGCATACACCTCGCCCTCTACTGCTGAGAACCAGAAAGTATCGCTGAAGGTGTAGATGAGTGCTCCTACCATGGCAGAAGCCTCAATAGCTATCCATTTATATAAAGGTATGTCCTTCAGCGTTACAGCGTTACGGAAGTCCTCCTGTTTGATGAGCAGACGGCGCACCAAGTGCGAGATAGTCCAAAACAGGAACAATATCGTTGCTGCAGACAACAATGCACTCATCGTATTAACCATGCGAGCCACCTGTGTGGCATCAGAGGCAAATTGTGAGAATAGATTGGCTGTCAGCATAAAGAATGGCGCACCGGGTGGGTGACCGATTTCCAGTTTGTAGCCTGTAGAGATAAATTCGGGACAGTCCCAGAATGATGCTGTCGGTTCAATGGTGGAACAATACACGAAGGCGGCAATGGCAAAGGCCAGCCAGCCCAGGATGTTGTCCACGATTCTGAATTGTTTCATTATCTGAATGTTGATTGATTTTTCGTTCTAACCTGCAAAGGTAATAAAAAAAGTGAAAAGCGAAGAGCGAAGAGTGAAAAATTTGCTTCCGCTATGTTATATTAACAATTGGGCACCATATATTAGTACGACATAACGTAGGAATTTACCCAATGCAATGCTGGTCAATGAGATGGGGATGTTGGCACGCATCAGTCCTAGAACAATGGTAATGGCCGATCCTAGCAAAGGTACGAAGGCAAAAAATCCCATCCATGCACCACGACCTCCCATGAAACGGGTGGCCTTGTCAAGGTCTTGCTGTTTGACGTGCAGATATTTCTCTATCCACTCTATCTTTCCTTGGCGACCTACAAAGTAGTTGAACATACCGCCAGCCACATTGCCGATAGTACCATAGATGATGAGTCCCCATGGGTCTAACCCAGCGGCCAGCAGTCCTGTCATCACCGCCTCGCTTGAGAACGGGAAGAAGGAACCGGCAATGAAGGCTGTAATCAGCATACCCCAATAGCCGTAGCTAATCAGTAGAGAGACTATGAAATCCATAAGTTGTAAGCGGTGAGGAGCAATGTGGCCGTGCTAAGTACCAGAAACGTGATGTTGGTTAGCTTGGTGGATGTCAGTGCTACGAAATGGGCTATCAGTGGTGAGGTGCTCAGTATCATGATGAGCAACATGGCATTGAAGTGCTGAGGTTGTAGCAACAGGAAGACCAATGCTGCCAAATCCATCCAGATAAAGAAACCATAGAACATGCGGGTGCGAATCTTGTCCAGATAGTTCTTGCGAATGAAGTGGATGGTACTGATAACAGCCATCAGGATGATGAGTCCTAGTGTGGCTTTCTGATAGCCTGTGATACCATAGAGATTGAAGGGTTCTTCAAAGTCTGTCAGTGCCGTGAAGTGGTCGATAATCAGCGCGTAGTCATACTGATAGATTACCCATACGGCACCAAACCAGTAGGGTGTCAGCAGTCCTAATAACGATGCAATCCAAGTACGCCACGATAGTGACATGGTATTGGTAATCATCAGTAGCCAGATGAGGGGCAGGAAGAACAGGATATGAACATACGCCACCGACGCCACACCGAATAAGAGGAAGGCATAATAGGTAATGCCAGCAGCTCCTTTGTTCTGGTAGGTCAGGAACAGCATGGTGACAAAGGCCGTCAGACACGTTAGCATGACGGCTTCATGGAGAGCTGGAAAGAGGAAGCAAGCGCAACAGGTTAAGACCAGAAACGCACTGCTCACCATGCGTGAGAAGATACGTATCAGTGCATTGATGTTGTTTAACTCCACCATCAGATAGCAGGTAATGGCAAAGCATGCGAACTGCCACCACCAGTGGTTGGTCAGCACACCACTCAAGAGCCATACTATCAAGGCATATGCCGTGGTAATTGGCATCGTTAACTTGCTCTCTGCAATCCTATTTTGTAGCAGTTTTCTCACCTCTCACCTTTCTCTATTGACCTGCGGTCGAGCCTGCTCACGCTCGGCATTGTTCATGCAAGCATGACAATGCTCTCGCTCAATCGCAGCCTTCACTATTCACTATTCACTCTTCACTCTTCACTAGGGCGAAGCCCGCTCACAGGTCTGCACCGATATCGCGACGGAAATACTTGTCCGTAAACTGTATCTTCTGAGCCTCTGTGAACGACTTCTGCAGGGCTTCTGCCTTATCCTTGCCATACGATGATACGGCAATGACGCGTCCACCATTGGTGACAACTTGTCCGTCTTTTGTGCTGGTACCGGCATGGAATACAACAGAGCCTTCTACCTGGTCGATGCCGCTGATGGGATAGCCCTTCTTGTATTCTTGGGGATAACCGCCACTGACAAGCATCACACAGACCGCTGCGCGCTCGTCGAACTCCACAGGATGCTGGTCGAGGTTACCTGCAGCAACACCTTCGAAGAGGTCTACGATGTCACTCTTCAGGCGTAACATAACGCTTTCTGTCTCTGGGTCGCCCATACGACAGTTGTACTCGATGACATAAGGCTCGGGCTGACCGGTAGCGGTATTAGTGCGATTGATAAGTCCGAAGAAGATAAAGCCTTTATAGTCAATGCCATCGGCTTTCAGACCTTCTACGGTTGGACGTATGATGCGGTCTTCCACTTTCTGCATCCACTCCTTGGTGGCAAAAGGTACAGGAGAAACAGAACCCATACCGCCTGTGTTCAGACCCGTATCGTGCTCGCCAATGCGCTTGTAGTCCTTGGCTTCAGGCAGTATCTGATAGTGGTCGCCATCAGTCAGAACAAAGATGCTACACTCGATACCACTCATAAACTCCTCGATAACTACACGGCTAGAGGCGTTTCCAAACATGCCACCCAGCATTTCCTGCAACTCCTTCTTAGCCTCTTCGAGGGTTGGGAGGATAAGTACTCCCTTGCCTGCACAGAGACCATCAGCCTTTAATACATAAGGTGGCTGGAGTGTTTCCAAGAAGGCTAAACCTTCTTGCACGTGCTCTCCATCGAATGTCTCATAACGGGCAGTAGGGATATTGTGACGTACCATGAATGCCTTGGCAAAATCCTTGGAACCTTCCAGTACGGCACCAGCCTTTGAAGGACCGATGACGGGTACATTCTTAGTGCGCTCGTCAGCCTTCAGGTCATCATAGATGCCTTTTACCAATGGATCTTCCGGACCAACTACCACCATGTCGATTTCTTCAGCTACGACGAATTGCTTGATGACTTCAAAATCATCCGCCTTCATGGGGATATTGATACCACAGTCGCTTGTTCCTGCATTACCTGGTGCAATATATAGCTTCTCACACTTCTCACTCTGAGCGATTTTCCATGCGAGAGCATGCTCGCGTCCGCCACTGCCTAATAATAAGATTTTCATGTTTGTTGTTATTTTGATATTTCGATGTTTCGATATTTCGAAGACTCGTTAAAGTTTACCCTGTTCTCCTAAATAAGAGTCCTTGAAGCCCAGGAAGTAGAGCACACCGTCCAGCCCCATCGTGTTGATGCTCTGCTTGGCATTAGCCACCACTCGGGGTTTGGCGTGGAAGGCTATACCAAGTCCTGCTTCACTAATCATGGGCAAGTCGTTGGCACCATCACCTACAGCAATGGTTTGTGCCAGATTCACCTTCTCTACCTGTGCGATGAGTTTCAGCAGTTCGGCCTTACGATGACCGTCAACTATCTCACCGACATAGCGACCAGTTAATTTGCCGTCTTCGCCGACCTCCAATTCGTTAGCATAGACATAGTCGATGCCATAGCGACGCTGTAGGTATTCGCCAAAATAGGTAAAACCACCGGAGAGAATGGCTATTTTGTATCCGCAGGTCTTGAGGATATTCATCAGTCGGTCAACGCCTTCTGTGATGGGCAGATGCTCGGCAATGTCTTGCATGACGCTGACATCCAGGCCCTTCAGCAGTGCTACTCGACGAGTAAAGCTCTCCTTGAAGTCTATCTCGCCACGCATAGCACTCTCGGTGATGGCACGCACTTGCTCACCGACGCCGTTACGTTCAGCCAACTCATCAATGCACTCTGTCTGAATCAGCGTGGAGTCCATATCGAAGCAGATGAGTCGGCGCATGCGACGGAACATGTCATCCTTTTGGAAGGAGAAGTCGATATCCATCTCACTCGATAACTTCATCAGTTTGCGCTGCATTTCCTTGCGATTGATAGGCTCACCGCGTAGTGAGAATTGGATGCAGGCACGGGTGTGCTTGTCGAGTTGCTTGATACTTTTGCGACCAGTGAGGCGCAGGATGCTATCGATGTTGAGTCCCTGATCGGCAAGAATGCGGGTGGCACCCTCTATCTGGCGTGCTTCCAACTGACGACCAAGTACCATGAGAATATAGCGGTTCTTACCTTGATGACCTACCCAGTCTTCGTACTCGTCATCGCTGATAGGTGAAAAACCGATGTTGACACCCAGTTCAGTGGCCTTGAACAGTAGTTCTTTCATGGCCAATCCAGACTTCATCTCGTCGATGCGCATCAGAATTCCTAATGACAGGGTGCTATGAATGTCGGCCTGACCGATATCGAGAATCTGAGCATTGTATTTGGCGAGGATGCCCATTACGGCTGCTGTCAGTCCTGGACGATCTTGTCCTGTGATGCGAATTAAAATCTGCTCCTCTTTCATAGTCTTTATTTTTTAGGATATCCTAGGATGTCCTAGGCTTTCCTAGGTTATTTTAAGTAATCTTCAAAATATTGTGTGATGCGCTCATGTAGATGCACACTGGCATGGCCGCGCATGTTGTGTTCTTCACCAGGATATGCAAAGAAGTCTGGCTGGGTGCCGGCCTTGATGCAGGCATCGAGAAATGACAGACAGTGCTGGGGAACAACAGTATTGTCGTTGTAACCGGTGATAATCTGTAGCTTACCCTTCAGATTCTTTGCCTTGTCGATGAGACTGCTCTTGGCGTAACCCTCAGGATTGTTCTGGGGCGTACCCATATAGCGTTCGCCATACATCACTTCATACCATTTCCAATCGATGACAGGACCACCTGCAACGCCTACCTTGAATACGTCGGGATAGTTGAGCATGAGTGAGATGGTCATAAAGCCACCGAATGACCAGCCGTGTACACCGAGTCTCTTGGCGTCTACAAAAGGCAGGCTCTTCAAGTATTCCACACCTTTCATCTGGTCTTGCATCTCTATCTGTCCCAACTGGTGGAAGGTAGCCTGTTCGAACTCCAAACCGCGATTCTCTGATCCGCGATTGTCGAGAATGAACAGTACATAGCCTTTCTGTGCCATGTAGGTCTCCCACGTACGACTGTACCAGTGCCATGCTGCCTCTACATTGTGAGCATGAGGACCACCATAGACATAAACAACGGTAGGATATTTCTTTGTCGCATCAAAGTCGTGAGGCTTCACCATGCGATAGTACAAGTCTGTCTTGCCATCAGCAGCTTTGATGGTTCCACTCTCAAAGATGGGCTGTTGATAACCTTCCCAAGGATCTTTGGAAGTGAGTAGGCGAGTGACTTTGCTAGCGACAAGATCGCTGGACACACTGATAACATCGATGTTGCGAGGTACGTCGGGTTCTGTATAGCGGTCAACGAGATATTGTCCACTCTCTGACAACTCGCCACGGTGAGAACCACGGGCGTTGTCAAGTGGTGTGCGCTTGCCAGTCTTGATGTCTACACAATAGATGTTACGCTGAATGGCATTCTTCTCGTTCGAAGCAATGATGATGCTCTTGATTTTCTTGTTGAAGCCAAGTACGTCTTCAACCACCCACTGTCCCTTTGTCAACTGTTTCAGTAGCTCACCTTTATTATTATAAAGGTAGAGATGGTTGTAGCCGTCGCGCTGGCTTTGCATGATAAACTTCGTGGCATCCCAAGGCAAGAAAACGATGGGGTGTTGAGGCTCTACATATTTCTCGCTGGTCTCACGATACAACTCAGCCATACGCTCGCCAGTTGTGGCATTGTAGCTGACGAGTCGGCAGTCGTTTTGGTCGCGGTTCAATTCAAACAAGTAAACGACCTTGCCATCAGGACTCCAAGCAATATTGGTGAAATATCGGTCTGTGGGGTCTCCTGCTTGCAGATAGACGGTATTCTCTGTCTTTAGGTCATACACACCTACAGTTACTTGATGGCTGGTCATACCTGCCATGGGATATTTGTCTGGCTCGTAAGTGGCTTCACGAGGGAAGATGTCGACCTGTGGGTAGTCAGTCACCATTGACTGGTCCATACGGTAGAATGCCAGACGCTGACCGTCAGGACTCCAGAAGGTTCCTTTGTTGATGCCGAACTCGTTTCTGTGTACGGCAGAACCATACACCACACTACGACTGCCGTCGGTAGAGAGCTGGTGCTTCTTTCCATTGGCATCAACCACAAAGAGCTGATAGTCTTCTACGTAGGCCGTCGCCTTTGATACTTTGTTCCAGTCGTTAGCTTGCTTTTTTGAGATGCTATCCTGCCAAACTATTACATGTTTCTTGAAATCAACCAAAAGAACTGCTTTTTTGTTGCCTACCAGTACCAGTGGCTTATCGGCATAGGGGAAGGTGGCATTCATCAGATGGCGCACATAGCTGTTCTCCTCTTCGTTGCTATCAGCCCATTTGTTGATGTCATCAAGAGTGAATAGTAGTTTTTTCTTTCCCGTTTTGATGTCAATGAGGTTACACTCCTCGACATCCGTCTGCACCAATAGGTCGCCCCACCATGTGAGCCACATGTTCTCTGGCTGCAAGTTACGGTAGTTGTTGCCGCCGAAGTTGAGGTCTTCAAGGGTGAAGAGCTTCTCTTGAGCACTCATTGCTAAGGTCGCAGTCATCAGCAAGAACAATATCTTAATCTTCCTCATCATTCTGGAAACGACGGTTGTTCTTCTTTTTCTTGTCAAAACCACGGCCACCCTTGTTGAATTTTCTAGAGTCTCTGCTGTCTCTAGAGTCTCTAGAATATCTAGAACTTCTAGGCTCTCTAGATTCCCTAGACTCTTTGGCCTCTCTGCGTTCCAACGAGCGGAACTTGAAGTTGCGAATGTCGGCTTCGGCATTCTCCTGTTCTTCGTCAAGGCGCTTCTTAAACTCGCGGTTCTGTTTGAAACGGCGCTTTTCGGCCATCTGACGCTTCTCTTCCTCAGTCTTGACGACGCCGCCTTCTTCACGGAATACGCTCATCTTGCCGTCAAACATCTGGTATTTGCGGAATTCACACTCCAATGAGCCGTTGTATACAGGGATTTTGAGTGAGGGCTTTAAGCCAATCTGGTCGAAACACTCCTCACGGTAAGAGAGAATCCATGCGTCGTTACCAGTAAACTCATGCTTCAGACGTTCACCAATCATCTTGTATGTACCCAGCAGGTCGGGAGTAGAAATACGCTCACCATAAGGCGGATTGGTGACGATGATACTCTTGTTCTGGGGCTTGGTGAAGTTCTTGAAGTCCTGCTCAGTAACAGTGATGTCGCTGGTCAGACCTGCGGCCTTGGCGTTGAGGCGTGCTGTGTTGACGGCTTTGATATCCACGTCGTAGCCATAGATGTGGTGGTTGAACTCACGCTCCTGAGAGTCGTCATTGTAAATTTTGTCGAAGAGGTCTGCATCGAAGTCAGGCCACTTCTCGAAAGCAAATTCCTTGCGGAACAGACCTGGCGCCATGTTACGTGCAATCAAGGCAGCCTCAATCAGTAAGGTTCCTGAGCCACACATAGGGTCGATGAAGTCGGTCTCGCCCTGCCAGCCAGTCATCATAATCATGCCGGCTGCCAACACTTCGTTGAGTGGAGCCTCGACAGACTCCTGACGGTAGCCACGACGATGTAGTGACTCGCCACTGGAGTCAAGACACAGTGTGCACTGGTCTTCTGCAATATGGATGTGCAGACGGATGTCTGGATTGGTAATGCTGATATTGGGACGCTTGCCAGTACGCTCACGGAACTGGTCAACGATGGCGTCCTTTACCTTATATGCGACGAACTTGGAGTGGCGGAATTCTTCGGAGAATACTACGGAGTCGACAGAAAACGTCTTGTCGAGGGCAATATACTCGCTCCAGTCGATATCTTTCACACCTTCGTAGACGTCGTCAGCAGACAGCGCACGGAAGTGCTTGATGGGTTTTAGAATGCGAATTGCGGTGTGTAATTGGAAATTAGCACGATACAAGAGCTCTTTGTCGCCCTTGAAAGATACCATTCGACGTCCTATCTGTACGTCGTTTGCGCCCAGTTGCGCTAACTCCTTCGCTAAGACGGGCTCTAAGCCCATAAAGGTCTTGGCGATGATTTCAAATTGCTGTGCCATTATGTAAATAGGTGTAATTATGGTGCAAAGGTACGAATAAGCGAGCACAATACAAAACAAAAAACGCTTTTTTTTTGTTTTTATATTGTCGAGCAAGAGTACCTTCGATGAAGTCAAAGGTACGAATAAGCGAGCAAAAAAACAAATAAACTCCACATTATTTTGGTTTTTACAAAAAGAATTCGTAACTTTGCGCAATCATATATACTCAACTGGATGAACGCAATAGGATTAATTCCCCTCATTAGTCTTGCCGACCTGATGCAGATAGACATTCTGTTCTGGCTGTTGGCAATTCCTATGGTTGTACTGTTGGTCGTTTATCTGATATGGCAGCAACATCATTATAAGGCGCTTGAGACGGAACTGACCATGCTGAATACGGTAAAAGGTCGTACGATAGAGTACGATTTGGTGCTGAAAGCCATGAAGTTAGCTGTATGGCATATTGATGTGCAGGAGCGTACCATTACTTATGATAGCGACTATCGCGATGCGTTGGATGTCGCCTCTGTACCGCCAGGCTCTGATGTGGAAATGTTCTGTAATAACCTGTTGCCAGAATACAAGGAACGTATTGCTACAAGCATGATTGATTTGGCACAAGGCCGTACCGAACTAGTACACGAGCAGTATGAGGCCCATTCCCCATTAGGTGATGGTACTATTTGGGGCGAGACCTATGCAGTGGTAGACAAGCGCGACGCCAATGGACGCGCGAAGACGATTGTTGGTACATCCATGCGTATCGATAAGCAGAAAGAGATAGAGATGGCACTCATCAAAGCCCGTAATCATGCAGAGGAGAGTGATCGGCTGAAGGCAGCCTTCCTGGCTAATATCAGTCATGAAGTGCGTACACCGTTGAATGCTATTGTCGGCTTTAGTGAGGTGCTGGTTGATAGCTCTTCTACAGAGGAACGTTCCCAGCTGGCAACGCTGATTCGTCAGAATAATGCTCGTCTGTTGCAGCTTTTTGAAGACATGGTCAACCTGTCTAAGCTGGAGGCTGGTGATGAGTCTGTGCATAAGACTCACTTCCTGATTGCCGACCTGTTGCAGGAACTGCAGGAGAAGTATGCTGTACGAGCAGCTGAGAAGCAATTGACATTGTTCATCGACAAACATTCAGAGATGCTGGAACCTTATACCGACCGTGACCGCTTGATGCAGATACTTGGCCATTATGTTGATAATGCGCTGAAATTCACTACGGAGGGTGGCATTACACTAGGTTGTAATCTGGAGGTTGGCAATATGCGTGTGTGGGTTCGTGACACTGGAAAGGGAATTGATGCAGAGTATTGTGGTGACAAACTCTTTGAACGTTTTGTGAAAATAGATGAATTTGAACAGGGAACAGGCCTCGGATTGAGTATCTGCCGTAGTCTGGCACTTACGCTGGGTGGTAAGGTCGGTATGGAATCTGAGGTGGGAGTAGGCTCACTGTTCTGGGTTGATGTGCCCTACAAATGAGTAAGATTAGAATTATAGGACTTTTTTTGATGCTGATGCTCTTGCAGCCTTTGCATGCACAGGAGATTATCAGAGGACATGTTGTTGATGAGGCAACGGGCGAAGGTATTGGCTTTGCCAGTGTACAGTATAAAGGACTTAATCTTGTTGCCATTACCGATCCACAAGGCTATTTTACGATTCGTCTTCTGAAAGGCAAACGACTGACAGTTAGCGTGTTGGGCTATAAGACGCGTACTGTTGATGTCGATAGTGATAGCGAGAAACTCTTTGTCTCGTTGCGACAGGATGCCAAAGCACTGAAGGAGGTGACCGTCAATAAGAAACGTACACGCTACAGTCGCAAGAATAACCCTGCTGTAGAGCTGATGAAGCGTGTTGTTGCCAACAAAAAACGCACCAATCTGGCCTTGCGCGATTATTACCAATATACAAAGTATCAGAAACTGACGCTGGCTCTCAATGATGTAAATCCGGAGATGCTTGAGAATCCACGGTTTAGTAAGATGCCGTGGCTCTTGGAACAGGTGGAAGTCAGCCAGTTGACCAATAAGCTCATCTTACCCCTCAGCGTGGATGAGACGGTAACGCAGAAAGTGTACAGACGCAGTCCTCATGACGAGAAAAGCATTGTGAAGGGTATGCGTTCCTCTGGTATCAACGATTTCTTCCAGACTGGCGAGATCCTGAATACCATGACCAAGGATATCTTTACCGATATTAATATCTATGATGATCAGGTACGCATCCTGCAGCATCCATTCCTGTCGCCTATCGCTGATGGTGCCATCTCGTTCTATCGCTACTATATTGAGGATACGCTGGTCGTTGAGCGCGATAGCTGTATCCATTTGCATTTTCTGCCCAATAACCAGCAAGACTTCGGATTCCGTGGCGATTTGTATGTGTTGAAAGACTCGTCATGTCAGGTAAAGCGCTGTGAGTTGATTCTCCCCAATCAGACAGATGTGAACTTTGTCGAGAATATGAAGTTGGTGCAGGAGTTTACCCAGCTGCCTACTGGCGAGTGGGTGTTGTCTGTCGATGATATGATTGTCGAGATGGTGCTCTTCGACTTCTTTCAGAAGGGTGTGGCTATCAAGACGACCCGCCTCTCTGACTATGCCTTCGATGAGATTCCCAAACAGCTGTTTCGAGGTAAGGCTAAATCGGCCATTGATCCTGATGCAGAGATGCAGGATGACACTTTCTGGCAACAGCATCGTAAGGTGCAACTGACCAAGAGTGAAGAGTCAATGGGCGATTTCCTCAATGGGATGCAGAGTATGGGTGGTTTCAAATACGTGCTGACGGCCTTGAAATTACTCGCTGAAAACTATATTGAGACGGGCCAGAAGAGTAAGGTGGATATTGGCCCTGTCACCTCTATGCTCAGCAATAACTTTATTGATGGCCTGCGTACCCGTTTTGGTGGACAGACCACTGCTAACCTGAGTCGCCACCTGTTCTGGAAAGGCTATATTGCTCGTGGTTGGAAAAGCAAGAATACCTATTATAGCGGAGAGATGACGTGGTCGCTCAATAGGAAGAAATATACGCCTGACGAGTTCCCCAAACGAAATATCTCTATTCTGAGTACTTACGACGTGATGTCTCCCTCTGATAAGTTCCTCAGTAGCGATAAGGATAATGTCTTTTCTTCCTGGAAGTGGGCCAAGGTTGACAAGATGATGTTCTACAAGCGCCAAAAGCTGACTTTCGAACGTGAAGAACCCTGGGGACTGCGCACCTTGTTCAGTGCCAAGACTGAGGAGAACGAGTCTGCTGGAAATATGCAGTATTTTAAGTTCCGTACCACGGAGTTGCGTGCTGAGATAGAGTACAGTCCCGGTGCCTTGTATGTCAACTCTAAGATGAGGCGTCATAAGGTGAACCGTGAAGCCCCCATAATCACCCTTAGCCATACATACGGCATCGAGGGGCTGTTAGGTGGCGACTACACCTATCATTATACGGAAGCGAGTGTCTTCAAGCGCTTCTGGTTTGGATCCTGGGGACGTATCGACCTTTATACCCGTGCTGGTGTACAGTGGAATCAAGTACCTTTTCCATTGCTGTGCATGCCAGCATCCAATCTGTCCTATTTCAGTCATAAGCACATGTTCAACCTGATCAACAACATGGAGTTTATGAACGACCGCTTTGTCAGTGTTGACTTTAACTGGGACATGCAAGGAAAAATCTTTAACCGCATTCCGCTTATCCGCCGTCTGCACTGGCGCGAATATATCGGTGCGAAGATGCTGTGGGGCGCATTGTCTGACAAGAATAATCCCTATCTGCAGCAAAATAGTGATAGTAAGGTGCTGATAGCCTTCCCTGAACAGACGCGACTGATGAATCCAGATATTCCTTATTGGGAGATTTCGCTGGGCATCCGTAGTATCTTCCGTTTCTTCCAGGTGGAGTATGTGCGTCGTATGAATTATAATGACAACCGCATCGGACCGAAGAATAGTGTTCGCTTGGGCTTTACGTTGATGTTCTGAAAACAAAAAAGACTAAGAATATCTCCCGACATCCTTAGTCCTTACTTCTAACTAACTTATTATCAACTATTCATTACTCATTCTTTTCCTATTGGCCTATGCGTGGCCTTGTGTTCTGTTTTCTGGTGCAAAGGTACGGAGATAATATGTAAAATGTAGCGGAAAAACAGAAAAAAACGACGTAAACGTTTGCGACTTTGCACATTATTTATTACCTTTGCGGAGACTAAGGACTAAAAGTATATGAACAATAACCGGCAACATCGTATTTCGTTGAAGGATCTGGCCAAGGAATTGGGCGTTAGCATCGCTACCGTCAGTCGTGCGCTACGCAACTCTCCAGAGATTGGCGCAGAGATGCAGCAACGTGTAAAAGATTTAGCTAAGAGGCTTAATTACAGACCGAATCCTTTTGCTCAGAGTCTGCGAAAAGAAGCTCCGAAAGTCATCGGTGTTGTCGTTCCCAATCTGGTAACTCATTATTATGCTTCTGTCCTTGATGGCATAGAGGATGAGGCGCGTCGCGCTGGATATAGCGTGATTAGTGCGAATAGTCATGAGAGCTATGAAGATGAGGCTCATGCCATTGATAACTTTATCAGTCTTCATGTAGAGGGTATCATAGCCTGTCTGGCACAGGGCACCACCGATTATCATCATTTCGAGGAAATTGCTGATATGGGCATTCCTTTGGTCTTCTTCGGACGTACCTGTCTGACAGATAAGTTCTCGTCGGTGACGGCCAATGGTGACGAGGCTGCACAGATGGCTACCCAGCATCTGATTGATACCGGCAGTCAGCGCATTGCCTTTTTAGGAGGTCCTAACCATTTGGATATGGTACGTCGTCGCAAACATGGCTACTTAGAGGCCCTGCGCGAAAACCGCTTGCCTATCGACCGTGAGATGGTGGTCTGTGACAAGATTGATTATGAGGTCGCGTTGAAGAATGCTGAGGAGCTGCTTCGCCGTCCTGATCGTCCAGACGCTATTGTTGCATTCAATGATATTATCACTTTTGCTGCTTTTACAGCCATCAAGAATTGTAAGTTGCGCATTCCTGACGATGTGGCGCTGATAGGCTTTACGGATGATATCCATGCAGCCTATGTCACCCCTCAGATGTCGGCAATTGTTGATCAGGCGCACGAGATGGGTGTCACTGCCTGTCAGTTGTTGCTGAAGAATATCCAAGGTGATATGAAGGTCTATAAGAAAATTGTTCCTCAGCAGTTGGTTATCCGTGATACCTCTGCCAAAAAGATTAAATAATACTGTGTTGCCATGAGAAAAGTCCTATGTTCTTTTTTACTGCTCATCCTGCTGCCATTAGGTGTGCAAGCCATATTGCCTGACATCAAGTTCCGTCGTCTCGATACTCGCGACGGTCTTTCTAACTCTCAGGTGAATTATGTCTATCGCGACTCACGCGGTTTTGTGTGGTTTGGTACGGCCTATGGACTCAACCGTTATGATGGTTATCGCTTTAAGACATTCTATTCGAATAAGCGTGACACCACCTCCATGCGTGACAACTTCACGGACGAGATCATGGAGGCTTATGATGGTAAGCTCTGGTTGAAGCAGGGTATGAACTACTGCATCTACGACCCTGTTACGGAGCGCTTTGAGCGTAATGTGAGTCGTGAACTCTCTGAATATGGTATTACAGGTGGTGTGGAACGTCTCTATATCGACTGTAAGCAGCGCTTTTGGGTAAAATGCTATGATGATGGTGTTTATTGCTATAACCCGAAGACGAAGAAACTCTCGCATATTCAGCGAGGTTATGAGAAGGGCCAGTTCAATCCTACCTATGGTATATCTACTTTCTCCAGCTATGGCAACAAGGTTGTGCTGAGCACCTATCAGGGCGTGCTGGTGATGCTGGATGGTGAAAAAGGTGTGATAGAGTGGGAGAGTACGTGGATTCGCGACCACGGAGGCCCTCGTAACCAAGAATATAGGGTGTTTATCGATCAGCAGCATAATGTCTGGACCACCTGTCTTGGCAATACCTATGTATATATTGCCCGTGAGCAGCGTTGGTATCCGTCTCTGATGGATCTCATGAAGGCTCGTCATATTGACAATCCTCCCCAGAATCTGGAGATATGGGATGTCAAGGCCGACCGTCGTGGTTGGCTGTGGGTAGCCACCGACCATGATGGCGTTTTCGTGATTAATCTGAATGGTCACGAGTATCGTCAGTTCCTGAACAATAAGTTTGACCAGTCTACCATCTCCGAGAATACCGCCAAGCATATCTGTGTAGACCGTGTTGGTCGTGTATGGATTGGTACTTATAAGAATGGTGTCAACCAGTATCTGGAAGGTACCGCCAGTATGAAGAGTCTGGAGTTGGGCGACATTAATACGGTCAGTGAAGACCGTTATGGAAACTATTGGATAGGTACCAACGACCGAGGCATTCTGGTGTATAATCCCAAGAGCAACGAAGTGTTGCGTCAGTATACCACGCAGAGTAGTTCCCTGAGTTCTAACATCATGGTAGGCTCTCATTGTGCCAGCGACGGCTCCATCTGGTTTGGCTCCTATAATGGTGGTTTGGTGCGTTGCATTCCCTCAAAGAGCAATCCTGCCGAAGCCACTATCGTCAACTATCGCTCTGAAACAGGCTCTGGTCTGGCTATCAATAATGTGTGGAGTGTGACGGAAGACCGCTGGCATCGTATCTGGATTGCTACGTTGGGTGGCGGTATTCAGATGCTCGACCTGAAGACTGGTAAGTTCCGCTCGTGGACTGCTGAGAATGCGAAATTACCCAGCAACTACCTCTCCTCCGTATACTGGATTAAGAAAGGTTGGCTGATGGTGGGTTCCAGCTGGTACTACTGTCTCGTGAATCCTGTTACGGGAAAGTTGGCCAACCGTATTATCCCCGACGACCCCAACGTGGCGGCCAATACAGGTACAAGTGTCTGTGTGATGGAGGATAGCCGTGGTCTTATCTGGCAGGGATCGACCTCTGGTGCTGCAGTGTACGACCCTCATACCAAGCGCGTCTTCCTGTTGGATATGACCACAGGCCTGATGGGCTCCAGTGTCTGCTCTATTGTGGAGGATCAGGGTCACATGATGTGGGTTGTCACCGATCATGGTGTCTCCAAGGTTATTCCTGAACAGCAGGAGGATGGCACGTGGCAGTTCACCGTGCGTAGCTATACCAGCAGCGACGGTTTGCAGAAAGGCACCTACAACCAGCGTTCTGCTTTCCTGACGCGTGGCGGTTTGTTGCTGGTAGGTGGTCAGGGTGGTCTTGACGTTATCAATACCAAGAAACTGTCGAGCGCTCGCAGTAAGGAACATCCTATCTTCAGTGGTTTACGGCTGTTTGATGTCGATGTCCCTGTTGGCAGGGAGATTGACGGTCGTGTCATCCTTGACGAGGCACTGAATGTCTGTCGTGACATCACACTGCGTTTCAGTGACCAGTTCACCATTCAGTTGGCCAGTGATGCGGGTGTCGTTGGTAACGAGAAACGCTTTGTCTATAAGTTGGAAGGCTTCAATGATAACTGGGTGAAGACCTCTGAGTTGAACCCCAATATCACCTATAATTCTCTGCGTGCCGGCTCCTACACACTGTGTGTTCGCATGCTGAACGACGATGGCTCTATCGGTGACGAAGAGGCTCGCATGGAAATCACCATCCTTCCTGCCATCTGGCGTACACGCTGGGCTATCCTGCTCTACATGATTGTCATCGCTGCCATCGCACTGCTGTGGCGCCGCTGGTTCGTGAAACGTCTGGGACGTCGCATGGAAACGGAGACTATTCGTCGCGAATTGGAGAAGAAGCAGTGGATGAATGAGACCCGTATGCAGCTGAAGAAAGAATATGCTGAGAAGAATGCTACCGACCATCCTGGTGAGGCTACTGACGTTTATCATGTGGTGGCTCGTCGCCATTTGGGAGATCTCGTACACTTCCTGCGCCAGTTCTGTAACGACTATCGGTCACCCGACAAACGCAAGTCTGTCAAGGTCAACTTCATCTCGCCCGTAGAAGAGTTGGAGGCCGAATATGATGGTATCTTGCTGTCTGAGGCTTTGCTGACGCTGTTCAACAACTCGGTACTCTTTGCCCATGAAGACTGTCAGATTAGTGTCGGTGTGGTACGTCAGCAGGATGGCCACATCCAGATACAGGTGGCCGATAATGGTATTGGTATCAAGGACGAGTTCAAGGAGCATGCCTTCGACCCCATGATCAATAATGAGGGTATTGGTCTGGACCGTGTAAAGGCCGTGGTCGATGCCCATGAGGGTACCATCCGCATCCAAGATAATCCTGGTGGTGGCACTATCTTCATCATTGTCCTTCCTCCTGCTGAGGAGATTGAGGAGGCCGTATTATTAGACGATTGACAACAACCAAAACAAACATAGAAAACAGATGAAATTTTTGAGAGCAGTGACAGCCAGTGTGCTGTCGATGGTAGCTACAGCGTTGCTGGCTGCCGATTACACCGTGAGTGGTCAGTTTATTACCATCCCCGTGCAACAGCCGCAGGCTGACGGTGCCAAGGTGGTGCGCCTGCAGGTGGTGACGGACAACATTATCCGTGTACAGGCCACGTCAGCGAATCAGTTGCCCGAGAAGCAAAGCTTGATCATCGTCAAACAGACGGCGAAACCAAAGTTCGAAGTAACTGACGGCCAGCTGGTACGTGTCAAGGCTGCCAATATCGAGGCGCGTGTCGACAAGCAGACCGGACAGGTCATGTTCTACGATGCTGCTGGTAAGCTAATTATCCGTGAGGCAGAGAATGGCAAGACCTTCAAACCCTTCCGCGTTCCTGACCGTGAGATAGGCGTGGATATCGCAAAGGTTCCTGAGGAACAGCGCAACGGACTGTCGTGGCATCTCTTGTTCGATGGTAATCCTGGCAATCTCTATGGTTTGGGCCAGCACCAGTCGGAGGAGTTGAACATGTATGGCAAGAACGAAGACCTCTTCCAGTATAATACGAAGGTCAGCGTACCGTTTGTCCTGTCCAGCAGGAACTATGGCGTGCTGTGGGACTCTTATTCCTATGGCCGCTTTGGTAATCCCGACGACTACCAGCAGTTGAACCGCATCTTCAAGCTCTACGACAAGAAAGGTGCTGAGGGCCATCTTACGGGAACCTATACCGATCAGAATGGTAAGACGCTGGTGCGCCAGGAGGACTCGCTGTATTATGAGTTTGATACCCCCGAGAAGTCGATATTAGCACAGCAGACGGAGCGCGGTGGCATCAAGAACCTGCCCAAGGGTTTCAACCTCAACGGTGCGCAAGTGGTTTATGAGGGTTTCATAGAACCGACAGCCACCTCGTCCTTCAATTTCATCCTCTACTATGCTGGCTATATCAAGGTATATATCGGTGGCGAAGAGGTCGTCCCGGAACGTTGGCGTACGGCATGGAACCCCAACTCTTATAAGTTCCAGAAGATGCTGTTCAAGGGCCGCCGCTACCAGTTGCGCATCGAGTGGAAACCGGATGGTGGCGTCAGCTACTGTGGCTTGCGTGCTTCTGTAAAGGGTCGCCAGCAAGACCGCTTGAGCATCTGGAACGAGATGGCCAAGGATATGGACTACTACTTCATTGCTGGCCAGAATGCTGACGAGATCATTGCCGGCTATCGTACGCTGACAGGTAAGGCTCCCGTCTATCCTAAGTGGGTGCTGGGCTTCTGGCAGAGCCGTGAGCGCTATAAGACCTCCGATGAAATTGTGGGCACACTCAGTGAGTTCCGCAAGCGTCAGATTCCTTGTGACAACATCGTGCAGGACTGGAACTACTGGGTAGAAGACCAGTGGGGCTCGCACCAGTTTGAGCAGTCGCGTTTCCCCAATCCGCAGGCTATGCTCGACAGTGTACACCAGATGGGTGGCCGCTTCATGATTTCTGTATGGCCCAAGTTCTACTGCAACACCGATAATTATAAGGAACTCGATAAGAAAGGCTGGATGTATCATCAGGCTGTCAAGGACGAAATCCGCGACTGGGTAGGTCCTGGCTATGTGGGTTCGTTCTACGATGCCTACGATGCTGGTGCCCGCAAGATGTTCTGGCGCCAGATGGACGAGAACCTCTACTCTAAGTATAAGTATGGCATCGATGCCTGGTGGATGGATGCCTCAGAGCCCAACGTGCGCGACTGCACCCCGATGTGGTATCGTAAGGCGCTCAGCGGACCTACTGCCCTGGGTACCACCACGGAGTATTTCAACGCCTATAGCATTGTCAATGCCGACGCTATCTATAATGGTCAGCGCTCTGTCAATCCTAACCAGCGTGTCTTCCTGCTGACCCGTAGCGGTTTTGCTGGCGAACAGCGTTACAGCACAGCTACTTGGAGTGGCGATATCGGTACTCGTTGGGAAGATATGCGCGCTCAGATGACGGCAGGTCTTAACTACTCCATGTCGGGACTGCCCTTCTGGGGTATGGACCAGGGTGGCTTCTGCGTAGAGAACCGCTATGTCGCTGCTCAGCAGCTCTTCGACCGTCAAGGTGTCGAGAACGAAGACCTGAAGGAGTGGCGTGAGTTGCAGGCTCGCTGGAGCCAGTTCGGCACCTTCATCCCCCTGTTCCGCGTACATGGCCAGTGGCCCTTGCGCGAAATATGGAACATTGCCCCCGACAACCATCCCGCCTACAAGTCGTTTGTCTACTACGACAAGCTGCGCTATCGCCTCATGCCTTATCTCTATTCGATGGCTGGCTGGGTACATACCAAGGACTATACCATGATGCGTGGCTTGGTGATGGACTTCAATGGTGACAGTGAGATATACAACATCAAGGACCAGTGGATGTTCGGTCCAGCCCTGATGGCTTGTCCTGTAGGCTACTATAAGGCCCGCAACCGCTCTGTCTATTTCCCCAAGCAGTCAGGTTGGTACGACCTGTACACGGGTGAGCACATCGCTGGTGGTCAGCGACTCGTCGTCGACGCTCCCTACGAGCGCATCCCCGTCTATGTCCGTGAAGGCAGCATCATTCCTTATGGTCCTGAGATGCAGTATAGCGACGAGCGTCCAGCTGATAACATCACGCTGTATGTCTATGCCGGCCGCAATGGCGAGTTCCAGCTCTATGAGGACGAGGGCACCAACTATAATTATGAGAAAGGTAAGTTCGCTACCATCGATATTACCTACGACGATGCCGCCAAGACACTGACCTTTGGCAAGCGCAATGGCTCGTTCAACGGTATGCTCAAGGAGCGCAATTTCCGCATCGTCTATGTCACAGCCGACCAGCCCCGCGCCCTCGACTTCGAACCACAGAACGTTCCTGTCGTCAACTACAAGGGCAATCAGGTGGTGGTTAATCTATAACCCCATTGCAAGACAGCTGTAGCCACGTGCGAGACAGCTGTACTAGCACTCCGTATACAACTGATACAGCGCTGGCTTAGCTGTTCCCGCGTCTGTATCAGTTGTATTTTTCACAGAGAGGTAACATCCCTAACATACAATGTCTAAACCACTGATTATCAATATGCCTACTATGTTAGGTCTATTCCGTAGACCTAACATAGACCTAACGTCAGACCTAACATAAAAGGCGAAAAACATAATTATACAAAAAAGCATTACGCAAATTTGTATAATTAATTGATATTAGGTTCCATGTTACCTCTATGTTAGGTCTGGAAATTAGACCTAACATAGCTCAACCCCTTTCTATAAAGGCATTCCAGCCCATCATGTTAGGTTGTTAGGTCTGGTTTGAGATGGCTAGCTGTACTGCTATGTTTTAAATACCACCAATTATAATAATGTACAGACAAGACCAAAAATCTTGCCATTTTCTTTGTTGATTCATTTTTTCTTTTTATCTTTGCCTCGTCTTTTGGATAAATTGACAACTACTTTGAGGAGAGCGATTAAGCTTTGACCCGTCTGTGAATCTGCAAAATTCAAGTGATAAGGGAAAAGTTGAAAGCTGTTCTTCCTGCAGTAGCATATATACTGCTTTCTCCGCTATGGAGTCAGCTCACATATATACCTGCAGGTGTGAGCTGATTTCATTCTTATTATCACGGGTATTGCAGAACCTACAGGCTGAGAATGGCAAGTAGGCTCACACTCTTTGTGTATAAGTGGAACCTAAAACATAGTATGTATTATCATTACATAGTCAGTAGAATAACAAGAAACGGTAATGCTGTATTCCTAAAGGGAAACATCATGAAGGATGATAGTGTGCCCTATTGCAAGGGGCAGATTGTCGGCAATAAGAAGATGAATATCCTAAGGTCGCGTTTCTGTCAAGGTGGAACTCATATTTGCAGGAAAGATATTATATTAACTTAAACATTATATTATTATGAAAACCAAAAGTTTTGGAATGCTTCTGTTGATGGCATTCACGCCATTGTTCAGTAATGTTGCTTTTGCACAAGATGACTATGAAGAAATCCTGCTTTCTCCTATTGAAGAACTTGCTTATGAAGAAGGAACTGGTGAAATTCGAGGATTCGGTCAGGCTATTTCTGCCAATGCTCAGTTGGCATTGAATACAGCAAAGGCACAGGCTACTGCTGATTTGCAGGTAAAGATAGAACAATATGTCAGATATGGACTGAATCAGTATATGGATGAAACAACAGTTGGTGATAGATCATCTTTGGACGAAAAAACAAGGAATGATGTTGTTACAGCTGCCAAGGGAGTCATTGAGGGCGCAACAGTTTTAAAAAGCAGAAAACTGTATAGCAAGAGTAAACGGAAGTACATGTATGAAGTATGTATGAAATATGACCGTGCAGGTATCATTAGTGCTATGGAGGCTCAAAGTGAAAGAATCTTGAAGAACAGGGAACGCTTTGAGAAAGATATGCAAGAGGCTTGGGACGAACTGGATGCTCGTAATGGTCGCAAGACGCCTGCAGAAAAACGAGCTGAACAGGAGGCCCGCGTCAATGAAATGCAGCAAGGTAATTTGGACCGTGAGAACAAACGTGCCATTGACCTTGAAAATGCTAAAGGAAAGAATGCCGTGGAGCTTGAGAAAGTACGCAACAAACCGACTAAGCGTACAGTGATTGAAGAAAATTATTAATGTCTTATTCTCTTTTGTGTGTATGGGAATAATTAGAACGATAACATTGGCAATGACCCTACTTGTAGTGGTCAATGTCAATGCTCAACTTTCTGACAAAGAGTTGGCATCCTTGAAGAATAAGGTAATGACAGATATTGAGATGGATGAAATAGGCGACGGTGCAAGAGTCTACCAAACGTCTAAACACTGGACTCTGGTATCCTTTGCGACAGTATCCTCAGGATTCAAACCTTCTCAACAGAATCGTCAAGCCCAAATCATGGCTTCTAGGAATGCCATTGAATTTCTGAAGGGTGCAAAGAATAAAGCTACTAGTGTGTATGATGCTTATTCTGACAAAAGTGAAACCCTAACAGAGAACAAGGGTAGTGGGATATCTCAGGAAGACCAAGAGATTTCTTCAAATACCACTTCAAACATCAATGAAAATTCTCAGTCGGTAGAGAAGGAGACGATGTCAGATAAGATAGTCCAGCAGTCAATTAAAAGCATCGACGGTCTTCAACCCTTGTTCAGACACAAGGGTGACGAAGGTGTCGTTTATGTCTATTATATGGTGATATCAAAACAAAGTGCAAAGAAAAAGAGATAATTATATGAAAAAAATATTATTTGTGGCCATCTTTATGATGTCGTGTGTTTCTGCAATGGCCCAGTTGTCTCAGAAAGAGAAAACAGACTTGATTAATAGTGTGAAGAGTAATTACAGCTTGACACAAATAGACGGAGCATCGCTCTACAAGACAAAGTCGGGTTATCAGGTGTTGGTAACAGTCGTTTCAGTATCTTCTGCCAAAAGCATTGAAGACCAGAACAGAGAGGGACAGACGAAAGCAACCCGTCTTGCATCGGAATATTTGAGCGGAGCCACTAATAGCTCTAGGACAATTTATGACTCAGAGTCTTCATCAAACAGCAGTAAGGAGTCGTTGTCGGAGAAGATAGTCCAGTATTCTATGGCACAAGTAAAATCGATGCAGCCACTGTTCAAGATGGATGGTTCTGATGGACAAAATGTTTTTGCTTATTTTCTGGTGATATCACAAACTGCAGCAAAGAACGGAGTTGCTGGTGTCTTGTCTATCATTCCTGGTATGGGACAATTCTATAAAGGAAGTACTACGAAAGGAACTATGTTCTTAGGACTTACTGCAGCAGCAGTAGCTGGAGTAATCGTTTGCGAAAGCACACGTTCATCATATGCTAATAAAGCCATTGAACAGCCTAAATACACAAAAGACTATAGCACCAAAGCTGACAATTGGGAGACTGCCCGTAATATTTGTATCGGTGTAGGAGGAGCAATATGGGTTTGGAACATCATAGATGCTTTTACCACTAAGAGTGCAAAACGCAAGATTGTCACCAGTCAGAATAGCAGTCTTTCTTTCCAGCCGTTTGCAACTCCCAATATTACGGGAAAGGGCTTTGATATGGGTCTTGCTTTATCGTTTAATTTCTAAAATCAAATGACATGAATAAATATCTTAAAACATTATTTGCGAAGACAATCCTTTGTGGAACGTCAGCTGTTCTTATTGCTTTTTTCTTCATCTCGTGTGCTAAGGATATTGTCGATGTCAATGGCTCTATACATGGCGTTATAAAAGATTTCAACACTGGTGCATTGATAGCAAACTGTCAAGTCTCTCTTGCACCTGGTGGAAAATCGTCTGTCACAGGGTCGGATGGTGTATTTGAATTTGGTGAATTGGAACCTGGTACATATACCGTCTCTTTCTCCAAAGCAGGATACGAAGAAGCTTCAAAAACAGTATCTGTAACTTCTGGTGAAACGTCTTCTATCAATATTACCTTGAAAGCCAAATCTGCCTTTGCAGTATCTAGCAATAAACTTGACTTTGGTGATTTGAGTAGTACTCAGGAGCTTTATTTCTACAACAATAGTGATGAGACAGCTTCTTTCAGTATGAGTAATATTCCTTCGTGGGCATCTTTTAGCCAGACTTCTGGCACTGTTTCTGCTGGCGGAAATATATCTCTGAGCGTTTCTGTAAATAGAGACGCAGTTGACTATGGAACGCATACGCAAATAGTAAGTGTTGTCTATAAAGGCAAGACGAGCGGAACACTATCGTTGACTATCCAGATGCAAAAGGTGAAATTATCTGCTCCGACAGTAACGATTAATGTCGCTGCAGAAGATATTACGCAGAATGGATTCACCATTCAAGGTGAGCTGACCGCAACTGGTGGTGCTGTGGTAACGAGCTATGGCCATTGCTGGAGCCTAACTCAGAATCCGACAGTTGAGAATAGCAAGATCGATAATGGATCAACTACAAATATAGGTCCTTTCAAGAGTATCGTGAAAGAGTTGACACCAGGTACTACTTATTATGTTCGTGCATATGCTACCAACCAATATGGTACAGCTTATAGTCAACAGATTGCAGTCACAACACAAGATGTTGCCAGCAACAAGTGGGACGGCAATATAGCCCAGTCGTTTGCTGGAGGCAGTGGTACAAGTGCAGATCCTTATATTATCGAGACTGGCGGACAACTGTTGCTGATGAAGGATTATAGCGACAAATACTTCGAATTGGCAAATAATATTGACTTGAATAATCATAATTGGCAGCCTTTTGAGTTCAAGGGCTCTTTAAATGGAAAAGGCTGTATTGTTTCCAATCTGAAAATTGAACGTACAACAGATGAACAAGGATTGTTCTCAAAGATAACCAATGGTGTTGTGGAGAACTTGACTATCAAGAATGTCAATATTAATGCACCATCCTATTCTGAGATTGGCGCTTTGGCTGGCTATGCAGATAATTACAATGGCTCTATTTCAAATTGTCATATTATTCTAAATGAGAATTCTCAGATTAAAGGTGGTGATAAAATTGCAGGTTTGATAGGCAATTTGTCGCGTGGAAATGTATCGAATTGTACAGTTGAGTACTCAGGTACATCAACAGATGTGATAAAAGGAAATGAAAGCGTTGGCGGTGTAATTGGGTATGTCGGCAAGCATGAATCATGCACTATAAGTTATTGTCAAGCATTAGTAAATGTGAAGGGCGCAAATTATGTTGGAGGCATTGTTGGTACTGCTGAAGGAGTTTATGCAATTAATGTTGAAGCATGTGGCTATAGAGGTGTCATCAGTGGAGAAAAAGCAGTAGGCGGAATAATGGGATACTATAATAGCGATGGTAAGATTATAGCCTCGAAGGCTGATGTACAACTGACTGCGTCTATTGGATGTGCTGGCGGTATTGTTGGAATGACATATTATTATAATAGTTCTGCTGATGGCATTTTCGCTTGCTATGCCACAGGAACTATGGTCAGTACTTCATCTGAAAACACATTTGGCGGTTTATATGGGTGTAGTCATGGCAATACATATTTCTGTTCTGTCATGAGTTACTCTACTATAACATCTTCGATAGCAAATTTTGATGGCATTGCAGGTACATATTATCAGAACGGAAGAAGTAAATATTGCGCATCAGTAGTAAAAACACGTTTTGCAGAAACAAACAAAGGTGAATGTAATAACATTACTACCTTCCTAAAAGAGTGCTATCAATCTGATTACGATAAATATTGGGACTACAGTAACACATGGACATGGTCGGGTAAAGTTGGCGATAGTCAGACAAATGTCTCATGCCCAAGATTAAGTTGGGAATAACTCAAGGTGACCAAGGCTCCCATTTGAGTTCTTTCTTCTTAGACCACGGGGATTCCCTGATCCATTCTAATAATTAACCCTTGCGGGCTGAAGTGACAATGCTTCAGTCCGCAGTTTTTGTTTCGAGGTCCGAAAATTTTGTGATAGAGACTGACATTAGAGTCCCCTGATCTGCAGTGTTAAGTTGCGGAAATGGAATCTGCTTCAAATGATTGAAGTGATTATCTTCCGTAACGATATAATCAGCACTTGTAGTAATTGCACAATCAACGAACTTGTCATCATCCTTGTCTATATCTGACAACAGATGGAAGTGGAAATATGATTCGCGGTAGCAGATTTTGGGATGATGCGCAATCGCTTCTACCACATTATGAGCAACCTGAGGCGAAGTATGAATAGCAAGGATTTCTTCATACTCTGATAGTATCTCATAGATTAGCGAACATTATACGGAGTGCGCAGATGTTGACCACGCAATTCATCCAACTTCGACTGGTCGAAAGTACCTTCGTCCCACATCTTGTCGATAGCTCGCTGAGCACGTTCAGCAAAGAAAAGTGACAATGTCATTCGCAAAGCGTCCAGATCGTCTTGCGAAGTAACATTTGCTGCAGCATTCATCAGCTCAAGTTGTGCCATTTCTGAGTAACTCATAATTTCGTTGTTTTGTTTTCGTTGCAAATATAATGACTTTTTCTGATACTTCCAAATTTTAGAATTGGAAAGTTAGAGACACCAATTTTTTTCAACGCTACACTTCGCACTTTAAGGTCTAAAAAACAAGCTTATTTTGTTTTGTATTGTTCTCGGAGAATCAAATGGATAAGTCCACCCCGTGATTCCAAAAGAATGGTTCAATCAAAAACCTGTAACTCTGATTGCAATTTTTTGCGCTCAAAGTTAATAAAAAGTGGCTTAAGCCTACATGATATATGTTAAGTTATTGATAGATAGGTATTTAATGTATGTAGGCTTGCCTTTTGAGCCTACATAAAGGGTACATAAAATGGCGATTTTGGCCGTTTTTAGGATGTCATCAGACTGGTTACTGATAATTACCAGGCTGGTAACTCATTGTAACTAGGCTGGTAACTCGCTGTAACTAAGCTGGTAACAGATAGTAACTAGGCTGGT